>JAYRWH010000082.1:0-39503 GCA_041918155.1 Ilumatobacteraceae bacterium
AACGTGCACGTCGAGCCGAAGCTGGTCAGGCGTGACCGCGCTGCCGGTCATCAGCTCGACGACTTCGCACACTCGATCAGCGAGTTGTTCGATGCACCGCGCAGAGGTGCTTCCCCCGCACTCGGGGATGGCCACCCAGTTCTAGCCGTCGTGCTCGACGCTCACCTTGATCATCGCTGCAACTCCTTCTCCAGCCACTTGGACCCGAACTCCGGCTCGAACACTCGCTGAATGTTGCGGATCAACCCCGGCTCTGTTCGGGCTCACCGGCAACGATCGTGTCGGAGAGCCCACCTGGTGTCGTCCACTTCTCGTGCGACCCTTTGGCGAGGGTCGTGGTGCAACCCTTGGCCTCGAGGATCTTGCGCAAGCCTGCGTGTGTCTACCGGCTTCACAGCACACGTCTATTCATTAGACACCCTCACCCTCTGACCGGATGACCCTGGCGCCTTGCGCAATCTGACGTGCAAGCCCAGCGTACGCCGGGGGTGCTACAGAGCTACTCGGGCGACTCGTCGGGAAGGCGGCTGCGGTACTTGCGGATGCGCTCGGCGCTGTGCTCGACATCGAAGTCGTTGCCGCCGGCGCGCACCTGGCGCAGCAGGTCGGTGAGCTGGTCGCGGTCGTCGATCGAGAGGGCGATGTCGGAGTACACCTCGCCGTTCAGCTGCGAAGTGACGAGGTCGGACAACTTGCGGCCACGTTCGGTCGTGACGGCCAGCGTCGTGCGCGCGTCGGACGGGTGCGGCACACGTTTGACCAGGCCCTTGCCCTCCAGGTGGTCGATCACGTTGGTCAGAGTCGCCGGCGGCATGCGCAAGGTCTTGCTGATCCAGCTCAGCGTCTGCGACGGGGAGGGGTCGTTGGCAAGCCACGCGAGCACCTCGTAACGGGCGAAGGTCAGGCCGTGACGGCGCACCACGACATCGACCTGCTCCTTGAGCGTCTCGTAGGAACGCAGGATCGCCGCGAAGACCGTCATCCCCGACGCGGCTGAGACATCCCAACGGCCCAACCAGAGATAGCGCGACGCCTCGACGATGTCGAAGGGCGCAGGTTCGAGTGCCATCAGCTCGTTGACTCCTCCGCTTGAGTGAGCGGCCGCTCAGGTTGGCAAGGATGTTCCACCGATCACACCTTCCTCGGCAAGTGCTGCAAGTTCGTCAGAGGTGAGACCAATGGCGGCGAGCAGCTCCACCGTGTGCTCGCCGAGCAGCGGGGCGGGCCGATGGTGCCAGCGGTCCGGCTTCTGCGGCAACGTCATCGGCAGCGTCGCATAGCGCGAGTCGCCGATCACCGGGTGGGCGAGCGACTCGAAGAACCCGCGCTCCCGCAGCGGCGGCAGATCGACCTGGCGGTGAGGTTGTGAGACCGGCGCCACCGGCACACCAGCGGGCCACAGCACAGCGACGATCTCGTGCGCCAGGCGGCTTCGGCACCATGCCGACAGCCGTGCGTCGATCTCGTCGTGACGTGCGCGTCGGGCGTCCGCCGTCGCAAGCCCTGGGTCCGTCGCCCACTCCGGCTCGCCGACCGCGCCGGCCAACGCGCGCCATTGCTCGTCGGTCGCTACCGCGATCGCCACCCAGCTGTCGTCGCCGCCGTACTCGTCGGGCCCCGCTGCTTGGTACACGCCCTGCGGCGCGGCGAGCGGCCCGCGGTTGCCATCGCGCATCAGCAGCGCGCCGTAGGCAGAGTGCTCGATCACCTGCTCGGCAGTCACGTTCAGCGCGGCATCCAGCATCGCCGCCTCCACCAGCCCACCCTCGCCGGTGCGGTCGCGATGAGCGAGCGCGAGCTGCAGGCCGAACAGGGCATGCAGGCCGGCGTTGGGGTCGCCGATGCAGTACGGCTCGATCGGCGGCGCGTCGGGGTGGCCCGTCAGCCAGGTGAAGCCGGAGGCATCCTCGATGACGAACGCGAACGCGGGCACCTCGCGCCACGGCCCGTCGAGCCCGAACCCGGGCATCCGGACCGTGATCAGGCCCGGGTTGATCGCCCGCAGCGCGTCGGCGTCGAGCCCGAGCTGGTCGAGCACCCGTGGCGTGTAGTTCTCCACCACCACGTCGCACGTCGCGAGGAAACGCTTCAGCAGATCCAGACCCGTGTGCGAGCGGGTGTCGATGGCGAGGCTCTTCTTGTTCGTGTTGAGCGCGGCGAAGATGGGGCTGCGCTCGAGGTAGTGCTCCTCGGTCTGGGGCACACCGCCGACGAAGCGCACACCGTCGGGACGCTTCATCGCCTCGAGGTGCACCACCTCGGCGCCGAGCAGGGCGAGCAGGTGGCCGGTGAGCGGCCCGGCCCAGAACGCCGTCATGTCGAGGACTCGTAGCCCCGCGAACGGCAGGCCTAGCGAGGCCGACGAGCGGACCGGGCGCGACGCTGCATCGGTGGCAGGAGCGAAGGTGTCACCCGTGTGCTCGCCCAACGCCGGTGCCGGGGTGGCCGTGCGAACGGGCACGGTCTCGAAGCGGCACGCGGGCCGCGGGTTGACCGCGCCGTCGCGGGGGTTGCGCACGAACGTGTCGCGCACCCGCAGGTGCTCGACATCGGCCATGTCGGCACCGTTCACGATCGGCGCGTTCGGCAGACGGAACGCAGTGGCGAGGTCGAGGATCTCCTCCACCGTGCGCTCCGACGTCCACGCGGCGATCTTCGGCACGAGTGCGGCGCGGTTCATGAAGTGGGCGTGCTGCTCGGCCCACTCCGGGTGCTCCACCATGGCGCAGAAGTCGAGCCACTGTTGGCCCGTGCCGGTGCCGAGGCCCACCATGCCGTCGCGGGCGGCGCTCACGCCCGGTGTCGGCACGAAGCGGTCGCGCTGCATCGGTCGGCCGAGCTGGTCGTGGAACGTCACCGGGTAGTACGTGAGCGTGGCCGCGAGCGCTTCCAGCATCGACACGTCGACGACGCCACTCGACCCGGCGCGCCACGCGGCGAGCGTGCCGATCGCGGCGTACAGGCCGGCCATCCACTCGCCCACCTGGCCGGCGACATACGTCGGCGCCCGCTCGGGCCTGCTGCGACCGATGCGCAGGACACCACCTGCCCAGGCCTGCAGCGTGAACTCGGTGGCCGGCTTGTCGTTCCACGGGCCGTCGAGCCCGAACGGGGTGATCGCCCCGACGATCAGGTGCGGGTGCGCCTGGATCAGCTCCGCGGGCGACAACCGAGGCCGCTCCCCTGGCCGCGGCCCGTGCGACCACACGGCGATGTCCGCCACCGCGAGCAAGTCGTGGAGCGCGGCGAGGCCGCCGCCACGCTGCACCACCACGCTGCGCTGGGAGGCGTGGAGGTAGTTGAACAACGCCCCGTCGGCGCCCTGGGCGATGTTCGCCCCGGACGCCGACCAGCGGCGCAGCGGGTCGCCCTCGGGCAGCTCGACCTTCACGACATCGGCGCCACCGTCGGCGAACAACTTCGTGCAGTAGCCACCGCCGATCCATGACGACAGGTCGACCACCCGCAGGCCGGCCAGCGGCGGCACGCGACCGTCGGACGGCGAAGCCATAGTCAGCCGGCGAACGGTGTGGTGGACAGCAGCTCGGCTCCGTCGGCGGTGATCACCAGCGGCTCCTGTCCGTACGCAGCTCCGACGCCCTCCTGCCACACATAGGCGGTGACGGCCAGCACCATCCCCGGCTCGAGCTGCCCGCCGGCGGCCGAGCGCGGCAAGCCGGCGGTCACCAGCGGGGCGTCGAAGCCCAGCCCCAGGCCGTGGGCCACCGGCATCGGCGGCGCGTCCACACCGCACGCGGAGTACGCGTCGAGCAGGCCACTCAGCGGTGCGCCGGGCCGGCATGCCGCCAACAACGCACCCCACAGGTCGTCGCGGCGGGCGAAATGGGCCCGGCCCGCATCGGTGAGCGCGGCGTCGCCGCCGGCCACATAGGTGCGGCCCAGTTCGCCGGAGTACAGGTCGAGCATCACGCCACCCTCGAAGGCGACCAGGTCGCCGGCCTTCGCGGTCGCATCGCGGGCGACCCGGCGCCACGGGTGAGCCGGTGAGGTGATCCACACTGCGTCCTGCACCGACGGCATGCAGATGCCCTCCCCGGCCATCGTCTCCATGAACACTGCAGTGAGGTGTCGCTCGCTCACGCCCGGCGCCAGCGCGGCCGCGGCCGCGGCGATGGAGCGCTCGGCCACGCCCACCGCGGCGCGGATCTCGGCCACCTCGGCGGCGCTCTTGATCCGCCGCGCGTTGCGCAGCAGCGGCTCGCCGTCGACCACCGTCGCCGCCGGGAACGAGCGGGCCAGCACGCCGGCCGCAGTGGGGCTCATCGCATCGGTGGCCAACGTGGTGACGGTCGCCGCGCCGGGCAGGGCGCGCAACGCCTTCACCAGATTGGCCGGGTTGAACGTGAAGCCGAACAGGTTCTCGCGCGGGATGTCGTCGGGCACGCCCTCGTCCCATGAGGTCAGCAGGTGCACCTCACCGGTCTCGCGCAGCAGCACACAGCTGGTGCCCACCGGGCGGGTGCCCGTCAGCCACAGCCGCGGGGTGCCCGACACGTAGCGGGCGTTGGCCTCGCGCCCCAGCACGAGCACGTCGATGCCGGCTGCTTCCATCTCGGCCAGTACCCGCTCGCGCCGGGCAGTGCGCAGGGCCGCGTCGTCAGGGAGGATCTCGGTCTTGATCACGGCGCCTCAGAACGGGTCGTAGGGATAGTCGGTCATCGGCATCCAGCCGTCCTCGGTGACGACCAGCACTTCCTCGGAGCGGTAGCCGGCGGCCCCGTCCTCCCAGGTGTTCGGCTCGAGCACGATCACCATGCCGGCCTCCAGGACGGTGGCCTCGTCGAACGCCGTACCGATGTCGCTGCCGATGAACGGCAACTCGGCGGAGTCGATGCCCAGGCCGTGGCCCAGGTAGAAGTGCGGCATCCACGGCACGACGCCGCCATAGGCGTCGATCGCCGCGGCGGTGAGGTCGGAGGCGCGCGCGCCGGCACGGGTGACGGCCAGAACCGCGCCCACAACGTTCTTCCACTTGTCGAACAGCTCGCGCTCGCGGGCGTTCGGCTCGCGCCCGACGACCCAGGTGCGCCCGAAGTCGGTGTGCATGCCCCCGAACGTGGTCGAGACGTCGTTCCAGATGACGTCGCCCTTCTCCAGGACACGCTCGGTGGTGAGCAACGGGCACGCCACCTCACCGGTGGTGGTCCACGGACCGTCGGCGATGCGCGGTGCCATCACCTGCCACACCGGGTCCATCACGTTGGCGTCGACACCGGCTTCGAAGATGGTCCGCAGGAAGGTCGCGGTGAGGTCGGACTGGCGCACGCCCGGCGCGACCATCTTCTGCACCTCGGCCACCGCCACTTCGCTGATGCGCAGGCCTTCGCGCATGCAGGCGATCTCGTCGGGGGTCTTCAGCAGCTTGGCGCTACCGATCACCCGGCCCGCATCGGTGGGATCGGCGGCGAACAGCAGCGAGCGCTCACGCGCCATCGCGTGCGTCCACTCGTCGAGCGCCACCTTCGCACCCACGGGTACCAGGCCGGCCAGCGACTTCACGAAGCTCTCCACGCCTTCGTCGAAATCGAGGTAGGTGCCCTGGTGGAGGTGGTCGGCCGGCAGCGCGGCCGCCAGCCTGTCGTCGGCACGCATAGGGGTGAACAGATGCGGCACCGCGTCGTCGACGGTCACCACCGCCACCGGCCGCTCGAACGTCGCTCGCCCGGAGTCGGACAACGGCCAGCCGAGGCCGGTGACGTAGGCGACATTGCTGTTGCCCAGCAGCACGAGCACATCAAGCCCCTGTGCGCGCATCAGGTCGCGCACCTTCTGCATGCGATCGCGCTGCATGCGCGCCAGGTCGGGGTTGGTGGGGAGCTTCGGGCGCACGACCTCCATCAGGCCTGCAGTCATCAGTCGACCCCGAGGAAGCGCTTGATGTTCGTGCTGACGACTGCCTTCGCGGCCTCAGGACCGAGCGCGTCCACGACGGACGCGATCGAGTTGGGGCTGTACCCGTACGTGCTTTCGTTGTGCGGGAAGTCGGTGGACCACATCGCCCGCTCGACACCGATGCGATCGATGAGGTCGAGGCCGAGCGGGTCGACGATGAACGACGCGCACATGTGGTTGTCCCAGTACCACTGCGGCTCGTGCTTGAGCTTCAGGTTCGACAGGTGCTCGAAGGACGCGCCGATGTGCTTCGCGTCCTGCAGCGCGGACGGCACCCAGTTGATGCCGGCCTCGAAGAACCCGATCTTCAGCGAGGGGTGGCGGTCGAGGATGCCGCCGAAGATGAGCTTGCCGAACACGTCACGGAACGGCGACACCGACTGCATCATGCCCACCGGCAGCGAGTTGAACTCGTTCGGCGTCTGCGGCGGGTTCTCGCCGATGTGGAACGACACCGGCAGACCGGTCGCCTCGATCGCGTCCCACACCGGGTCCATCGCGGTGCCGGCGTAGTCGATCGGCTGCTTCTGCAGGTCCTTCCCAGGGAACAGCGGCATGAGGAACGTCTTCAAGCCAAGGGCCTTGACCTCGTTCACCGTGCGCCTGGCGCCCTCGGGGTCCCACCAGTTGATGATGCCCACGCCGTACACCCGGTCGCCCGAGCGCTGCTGGAAGTCGGCGATGTACTCGTTGTAGACGCGGAAGCACGCCTCGCGCACCTCACGGTCGGGCCATCCCACGAGCGCCAGCACCGCGTTCGGGAAAGCGAGCTCCTTGGCGGTGGCATCGGCATCGAGCGCGGCGAGGCGAGCCGCGAGATCGCCCAAGTGCGAGCCCGGCATCGAGTCGTACTGGGTGAGCACGCGCAGGAAGTCGGGGTGCAGCGGGGTATCCACGCCAGCGGTGACGACATACGCCCCATCGACATAGCGGACACGTGGCGCACGGTCCTTCATGCTGTCCGGGAAGCGCTCGAAGAAGATGTCCTCCGACAGCGAGATGTGGTTGTCGGAGGAGAACACCTCCGTTCCTGCAGGCAGCCCACAGTCGAAGGTCGGGATCGGGTCCCGGTCCTTCGGCGCGCCGAAGCCTTCATTCGGATAACTGATCCTGGTCGCGGCCTGTGCCATCGCTCGACCCCCTTCGAGTAAGACTGCGGCAGATTACTTCGGTGTCGTACCATTCGTCAATGGCACGCTACGTTGTCCTTGCGCCGGCTGCCTCGGCGCGGTACAACGCACACGGCAAGGGGGAACTGGGCGATGGCTGACGAACTGACCGGCAAGGTCGCGGTGGTCACGGGCGGTGCCGGCGGTATCGGCCGCGCGTGCGTCGAGCGGTTCATTGCCGAAGGTGCCCGCGTGGTGATCGCCGACATCGATCGCGAGGCGGGCAATGCGCTGGCCCGGGAGCTCGGCGACGCGGCCGCATTCCATCAGACCGACGTGAGCGACGCCGATCAGGTGCAGGCGCTCGTCGACTTCACGGTCGCGCACTTCGGCGGCCTGCACGTCATGCTCAACAACGCCGGCGTCGCCAGCGCAATGGTGCGCTTCCTGCACGACGACCTCAGTGACTTCCAGAGGGTCGTGAACATCAACCTGCTCGGTGTGATGCTCGGGACCCAACGCGCGGCGCGGCACATGAAGACCCAGGGTGGGGGCTCGATCATCAACATGGCCTCCACCGCCGGTGTCGACGCCGGCGCCGGCCTGGTGACCTATCGGGCCACGAAGGCAGCAGTGCTGCATGCATCGCGGTCCATGGCACTCGACGTGGCGCAGTACAACGTCCGCGTCAACTGCGTGATGCCCGGGCAGATCCGCACGGCCATCACGTCGTACGACATCGATCGCGTCCGCACGATCACGCAGCCGTTGGCCCGCGTCGGCGAGTCGGCGGACGTGGCCGAGGCCGTCCTGTTCCTCGCCGGCGATCGCTCGCTGCAGATCACCGGCATCGTGCTGCCCGTGGACGGCGGCACCACCGCCGGCCAGCCCGCGGGGATGCTCAAGATTCTGCTGGGCGCCGACAAGAAGCCGGGCGGCTGACCGGCGCGATTACGCCGGCGTCAGCACGACGCTGAGCTCGGCCAGCCCGCGCAGGAAGTACGTGGGCACGAAGCGGTAGCGACGATCACCTGCCGGCCCGTGGACGGACTCGTCGATGGCGACGTTCGACGTGTGATCGAGCAGGTGGTTGAGCGTCACCCGACCCTCGGCCCGGGCGAGGTGCGCCCCGGCGCAGTGGTGCGCACCGTGCCCGAACGTGAGGTGGTGCAGGCCGTTGGCCCGAAGGATGTCGAACTCGTCGGGCCGCTCGAAGAACTTGGGGTCGCGGTTGGCGGCGCCGGGCAGCAACATCAGCGAGCTGCCGGCCGGAACGTGCACGCCCGCCACGGTGGTGGTGACGCGTGCCATGCGGAACTGGGCGCGCAGCGGGCTCTCGTGGCGCAGGACTTCCTCGATGAAGTTCGGGATCAGCTCGCGGTTCTCCCGCAGTCGTTGCTGCATCACCGCATCCTCCGCGAGGCGGCGCACGGCGAAGGCGATCATGCGCACCGTGGTCTCCTGGCCGCCGGTGAACATGTTCGCGGCGAGGAGGGAGACGTCGTGAACGGAGGGCATCGTGCCGTCGGGGAATGTCGCCGTCGCCATCTCGGTCATGATGTCGGCGCGCGGGTTGCGGCGGCGGTCTTCGATGTATCCGGCGAACTGCTCGTAGAGGAACTCGAGCGGCTTGTGGCTGGGGTCGATCGCCATCTTCTCGAGCCGCTCGGAGAACTGCGGGTGGTCCTCCTCGGGCACACCCTCCAGGTCGGCGATCACCATGCGGGCGAAGGGCGAGGCGTAGCCGGCGACGAATTCGCCGCGGCCGCGAGCGAGCAGCTCAACAATCAGCTGATCGGAGAAGCGCCCCATGAACTCCTCGTTCTCGCGCAGGCGCTTGGGCGTGAGGATGCGCAGCATCAGACCGCGATGGAGCGTGTGCTTGGGCGGGTCGAACGACGGCAGCTGGTCGCTGAACGGCAGCGAGTCGCGGTGCGCCTCGATGATGTCGCTGACATCATCACCCTCGAACGGCACCGGGAACTTCACGAACGGGCCGCACACGACATTGCACGAGGAGAACCGCTTCGCGTCGTTGTAGACCTCCAGCGCCTCCTCGTAGCCCGTCACCATGAACACTCCGTAGCGAGGGTCCTGGTACACCGGCGCCGCTTCGCGCAAAGCAGCGAAGTACGGGTACGGATCGTCCTGCACGGACCGATCAGTGAAGAAGTTCGCGTTCAATAGGTCCGACATGCGGGAGCCCCCTCCTCGACGACCCGCGATTACTACCACACCGAAGTATCTTTGTCACTCCCCAGGGGGGTGGGCGCGTTTCGGGCGGGGCATCGGCCGGGAGTAGCTGACGCAGGAGCGGCAGGGTTCTTCCAGTCCGGCCCCTTGACGCCCGGGCCTTCATTCACAATACTTAGGTCTGTACCTAACCTTCTGGACCCGACCGAACTTGCCCTGATCTTCAAGGCACTCGCCGACCCCACGCGCCTGGCCGTCATCGAGCGCCTGGGCATCGCGCCGGCGAGCGCCAGCGAACTCGCCCGGCCGTTCGAGATGGCTCTGCCGTCATTCATGCAGCACCTCGGGGTACTGGAAGACGCCGGCATCGTCACGTCACACAAGGCCGGACGCACCCGCACCTACCAACTCGCCCCGGCCGCACTCGGCACCGCCACCACCTGGCTCACCGCCCACCGCAACCACTGGCAGCGCCGCCTCGACCAGCTCGACCGCTTCCTCACCGGCAGCGACCCCGACCCAACCACCAACCCCTGACCCGAACAGGACAAGCCGATGACCTTCACCCCGAACCCGAAGCTCGACCTCGTGCTCGAGCGCACCATTCCTGTCGCCCCGGAGAAGGTGTGGGCCGCCTGGACCACTCCCGAGCTCATCGTCCAGTGGTTCACACCGGCTCCGTGGAAGACGGCCAACGCCGAGATCGACCTGCGCCCCGGCGGCGGCAACTGCATCACGATGGAGTCACCCGAAGGTGAGCAGTACCCGAACTCGGGCTGCTACCTGCAGGTGGAACCCGAACGCCTGCTCGTGTTCACGAGCGTCATGGCCACCGACTTCCGGCCCGCCACCCCGTCCAACGGCGCCGGCGACCTACCGTTCACCGCCCGCATCGAGATCGCCCCGGCCGCTGATGGCGGCACCCACTACCGCGCCATCGTCATGCACGCCGACGAGGACGCCGCCCGCCGCCACGAGGAGATGGGCTTCAACGACGGGTGGGGCGCAGCCCTCGACCAACTCGTCGCGCTGATGTCCTGACGCTGTGGCGTCCGGGCCGGTCAAGCCGCCGGCAGCTTCACGATCTCGTCGCCGGTGGTGACCGTGCCCGGCACCACCACTTTGGCGCAGATGCCGCGCAGGCGGTGCTGCTTGCCGACGTGGCCGTTGATCCAACGGTGGATAGCCAACCCGAAGCGGCGGGTGAACTTCGCGCAGCCCGTGTGCGGCTTGTCCGTCACCTCGATCACGGCGCTGCCGATCCGCAGGCGGGTGCCCGCGGGCAGGTTCGCGGGCGACAGGTCGAAGTCGACGAACAGCTGATCCCCTGCCAACGGAACCCGCTCGTCGCTGCCGGCCACGAGCCGGGCGCAGCGCACGTTCATGATGTTGAGCTGAGCGTCCGCGTCCGCCCGGCCGTCAGGAGTGCCGCGACTACCACGTGCGAGCCAGTTGTCGCCGACGAGGCCAACAGCCACATCCAACTCGCCCGAGGCCAGCACCTCGCGCTCATCCACCGCCGGGCGGCGCACGATCAACTCCAGCCGGCCACGATCGGCCGGCGAACGCAGCACCTCGGCGAGCCACCGCCCAGGCTCGAACTCGTCGAGCTGTTCCGGCGCGAGCATCCAGTAACCGGCCATCAACTCGCGGCTCCACTCCGGCTGGATCACGTCGCCGCGCGGCCCGAACTCGGCCATGTAGGGCTTGATATCGAGCACGGGAGTGCCGTCGATCGCATCGAGGCCACGCACCTCGACGATGCCGCCGGGGCGCACGGCCATCAGCTCGCACACCGTCGTGCCGATGCGGTTCGGGCGGTTCTTGGCGCGCTGGGCGAGGATGCCGACCTCCGGCCAGGCCGGATTGCCGCGGGGTACCCGGCTGCCGCGCACCACACCTTCGGGCGCGACACGGTCGAACACGAACACGACCTCCACGTGCGAGAACGATCGCAGACCGACCATCGCGTCGTCACCGAACACCTCTGGGTCAAGCCGGATCACGCTGTTGACGCGATCCCAGTCGTCGTCGGTGGCCTCGGTGCGCTCGTTGTGCACCGTGCCGATGGGAACCATCTCGATCGTCACGGGCGCAGTCTCGCGCGCAGCCCGCTTCAGGGCTGACGGCCGGTGAACGCGAGCAGCTTCGTCTGGGCGTCGGCGTCGTCGGGCACGGGCACGCGGGGCCCGTAGTGGCCGCTGCCACGCAACACCTCGTCCATCGGCAACATGCCCTCATACATGGCTGCGCAACGCACCGGGTCGAGGGTCTCGTCCTGGCTGGTGGCGCGAGCGAGATCCCAGCGGTGCAGGAACACGTCCGCGACGTAGATCATGCTGACCGCATCGGCCAGCGTCATCGTGCCGATGTGGGGGAAGTCGTATGTGCGTTCGCCCGTCGCCGGATCGTCGAGCAGGGCCTGCACGGCGCTGGTGTGGGTGCGCCAGGCACCGACGGGATCGACATCGACCGAGGGGCCCGCGGGCAAGGTGAGCCCGGTGGTGGACAGGAGGAACCCCGGGAACCACTCGAGCAAGTGCCGCACCACATCGCGGGCGACCCACCCCTCGGGCGGCGCCGGGTTGTCCCACGCATCCAGTGCGGCACCCTCGACCGTTGCGGTGAATTCGCCGGCGATGCGGCGGTGCTCCTCGGCGCTCAATTGATCCCCTCGATGAGAGCGTCGAGCTTCGCATACCCCTGTTCGATGCCGGTCTCCATGCCGCTGGCGAGCCACATGTCACGGGCCTCGAAGCTCTCCACGAGCGACTGGGCGTGCAGCCGGCAGCCGCCACCCCCGAGATCCTCGAAGGTCAGCGTCTCCAGCGCGACGCCGTCGGGTTGGGCGTCGTACGTGAACGTCTGCACAATCCGTTCTTCACCCACCTCGTGGAAGCACCCATGGAAGCCGTACTCGTTGCCGTCGCGGTGGGCGCTGTAACGCCAGCGGCCACCGGTGGTGGCGTCCCAGTCGATGATCGTGATCGCCATTCCGTCGGGGCCGACCCACCGCGCGAACAGATCGGGATCCGTGTGGGCACGTAACAGCTGAGCGGGTGTGGCATCGAAGTCGCGCGTGAAGCGGACGAGGGGCACGTGCGGATCGGCCTCGATCGAAACCTGGTGGCGGGGGACGTTCATGACGCAGCTCCTTGCTGTCGGCGTTGGATGGGTTGATCCTCGGCACGCATCTCGGCCAGGACCGTGTCGAGCCGCTCGTAGCGCTGCTGGGCCTGTTGACGGGAGCGCTCGAGCCACTTGGTCGCGAGGTCGAAGACCTCGGCCTCGAGATGGCATGGCCGGCGTTGGGCGTCGCGACCCTGGCTCACGAGCCCGGCGGCGGCGAGCACCTTGATGTGCTTGGACACCGCCTGGATCGACACGTCGTACGCGCCGGCCAGCTCGCTCACCGTGGCGTTACGCACCGCAAGGCGAACCACGATGTCGCGCCGCGTCGGGTCGGCGAGGGCGGCGAACACCTGCGACAGCTGATCATCGGACATGGGCCACCTTGTATTCAACTCACTGGTTGAGGAGCAACGTACCCGCCGCCAGAGCCGTTGTCAACCATCTCATTGAATACGTCGCCAGCCCCTCCGAGGCGTCACGCCGGGGGTAGACCGAACTTCGGGTAGGCGTTTTCCACCATCGTGACGTAGGTCCAGATGCGGTACTGGAAGTTGGCGACCCGTACCAGGAAAGCGCGCATGCCCTGCGGCCACGCACCCGTGAACAGCACAGCGAACCAGCCGACGAAGGCGACCGCGATCGCGCCGATCGCATAGAAGACGAACACCAGGTAGAGCGGGATCGCCTTGAGGATGTTCAGCGCAGCAGAGCGCCGCACGGTTTCGGCAGGCACCGCGGGCAGGTTCAACCGCACCGGCGGATACGCGTTGTTGTCGGCCGGGTCGATGGCGAAGTCGAAGGGCGGGTACAGCTCGGAGAAACCGACGAGGAACCCGCTGGCGCGGACGCTATAGCGCTCGTACATCGCCATCACGTTGTACATGCCCGGGTGCAGCTTGCCGGTGAAGAGGAACATCACCCAATAGACCAGGAACACCGCGCGGGACAGGGCTTGCAGCCCGTAGAGGATGACACAGTGCGGGATGAACAACACCCAGTTCACCAGCGGGCGCCAGCGGGCGACCTCGTACGGGGAGTCCACGACCTGGTACGGCTGACGGCTGTCCATCGTTACTTGGCTCATGACGAACCTTCCTTCGTGTGAGCGGACGGGCTGTCGCTCATCCGCAGTTCGTTCCACCGGGTTGACCGGCAGTCACTCCAGTTCGACGCTGCGAGCACCCCGCCCGGTTCCGGCGCCATCGGATCACACCGGGTCGGGTTCGCCGATGTCCTCGTTCCAGAGGTTCGGCTCGGCAGCGATGAACTCCTCCATCATCGCCACGCACTCGGGATCGTCGATCACCACCACCTCGACGCCGCGAGAGCGGAGCAACTCCTCCTCGCCCATGAACGTGCGATGCTCCCCGATCACCACCCGCGGGATGCCGTACAGGAGGATCGCGCCGGTGCACATCGAGCACGGCGAAAGTGTGGTGTACATGGTGGAGCGGACGTACACACCGGCCGGCTGACGGCCGGCGCGCTCCAGCGCGTCGGTCTCGCCGTGGCGGATCGCCGAGCCCATCTGCACCCGCCGGTTGCGGCCCACCCCGAGCACGGTGCCATCCGCGGTGACGAGGGCCGCACCGATCGGGATGCCACCCTCCTGCCGCCCGAGTCGGGCCTCGGCCTTCGCCAGTTCGAGGTGCGCACGATCGTCCATGCGCTCATCCTCGCGCCGCCACCGTCGCGCTCGTGGTGTGTGGTGTCGTCACCGGGTGCGTCGCTACCGTGTCGGTGTGGGTCTGTACTCCGATCGCTTCCTGCCGCGGCTGGTCGACCTCGCGCTCGGCGCTCGCACCGACGAGCTGCGGGCCAAGGTGGCGAGCGGGCTGAGCGATACGGTGCTCGAGGTCGGCTTCGGCTCGGGTCGCAACCTGCCTCATCTGCCGCCCGCGGTCACCCGGCTCGTGGCCGTCGACCCGGCTGTGCACGGGCGGCGCCTGGCAGCCCATCGCCTCGCTGCCAGCCCGGTGCCGGTGGAATTCGTCGGCCTTGACGGACAAGACCTCCCGCTCGCAGACGAGAGCGTCGACCATGTGCTCGTCACCTGGACCCTGTGCACGATCCCCGACGTCGGCCGCGCCTTGGGCGAGATGCACAGAGTGCTGCGGCCCGGCGGCGCGCTCCATTTCATCGAGCACGGGCGCTCGCCGAACCCGAAGGTCGCCCGCCGGCAGGCGAAGTTGAGCCCGTGGTGGGGCAGGGTCTCCGGCGGCTGCCGTCTGGACCGGGCGATCCCCGAACTCATCGCGAACGCCGGCTTCCGTACGGACGCGGTGCAGTCATACCGCCTCGCGTACCCAGAACTCGTCGGCTTCACGTTCGAGGGAGTCGCCGTCAAGGGGTGACGGTGGCGGCCCGCTCAGGTCATGAGTTCGCCGGCGTCGGCGGAGACCAGGCCGGGTGGGCCGACGATGAGCGGGTCGGGGACACCGACGACGGCATGGTCCTTGTCGGGGTAATCGAACCGGGCAAGTACCGAGCGCATGGCCTCGACCCGACCGCGCTTCTTGTCGTTGCTGCGCACGACCGTCCACGGCACCTCGGTGGTGTCGGTGTGCAGAAACATCGTCTCCTTCGCGACCGTGTAATCGTGCCAGCGGTCGAGTGACGCGACGTCGCTGGGGCTCAGCTTCCACTGGCGCACCGGGTCGATACGCCGGATCGTGAAGCGTGTCACCTGTTCCTTGCGCGACACCGAGAACCACAACTTGATGACCGTCATGTCCGATGCCTGCAGCGAGCGTTCCAGCTCGGGCACGTGGCGCAGGAACTCGAGGTACTGCTCGCTCGTGCAGTAGCCCATCACACGATCGACCACGGCGCGGGTGTACCACGAGCGGTCGAACAACACGATCTCACCGGCAGTGGGCAGGTGCGCGATCCACCGCTGGAAGTACCACTGACCCTGCTCGCGCTTGTTCGGAATACCGAGCGCGACGACCCTCGCCAGCCGCGGGTCGAGGTGCTCCATGAATCGCTTGATCGTGCCGCCCTTGCCCGCCGCGTCGCGACCCTCGAACAGCAGACACACCTTGTGGCCGGTCTTCTGCAACCAGGCCTGCAACTTCAGCAACTCGATCTGCAGGAGGCGCTTGCCTTCCTCGTACTCATGGCGACTCATGCGCTGGTCGTAGGGGTACCCCTCCTTCCACGTCATGATCGGCTTCCCGTCGGGCCCGATCAGCACTGGGTCGTCGATCTCGTCGAACGTGCCTCGCACCGACAGGCCGCGCTCGACGAACTCGTCGACCGACAGGTCCGCCCGCAGCGCGTCGATCAGCTGCTCGAGGTCGACCGTCGACATGCCGTCGTAGTCTCGCCGGTGGTGCGCGTCGTCGGCCACGCTGAGAATGTAGGGCACTACCTCGTGTGCTCCAAGCAGTTCACCCGGTGTTCACCCAGGCACGAGTCGGCGAAGCGTCGACCGATTGCCGCGCACACCTGCGGCGAGAGCGAACTCACGCGATCGGTTCCCAGATCGAGGTGAGGTGCACGGTGCACTTCACCTCGTCGGCTGAGATCGTGCCGGTGTAGCCGGTGATGATCTCGAATGGCACGCCGATGCCGATCGGTGCCGGATCCAACGTCCACCTACCACCCGCCGCGATCGAGCCACCCGCGAATGCCGTGCACGAGACGGAAAGTCCGTCCATACCAACGGCGGAGCGATTCGTCACGGTGCCGCCGATCATCAGCATGCCGTTCTCGTGGTACACCTGCGCGCCGGAGACATCGAAGGTGTAGGACGTGAGGTCGAGGCTGTCGTCAGACGCGAGCGTGGCGTTCTTCGGGTCACCCCACTCGCTCACATGGACACGGGTGCGCAGGGAAGCGGGCGGGTCGCTGGCCGTGTCGGGCACCGGGAAGGCACCCGTGTAGACCGTCTCGCCGGGCAGCACGTACGCCTCGCTGATGGAGGCCAACTGGATGAATCGGCCTTGCGCGTCGAGCATGTCGACATCGACGGTCACCCAGAGCGCTGCCTTCTGAGTGGGGTTGAAGATCGTCGTGCCGATATTGACATCATGCGTCCCGGCCACACCGCCGGGGTTGTACGCGAACCCCGCTTGCACCTGCAGCTCGCTCCCCGCAACGCCGGGCTGATACTCCGAGCTGATTCCGGGGCTCGCGTGGCAGCGCACGTCGGTTGGCGCCGGAGTGATGTTGGCGAGTCCGCTCGTGGAGTCGAACCCGGCCAAACCTCTCGGCGTGATTTCGGAGAGGTACCCGGACGCGCCACCTGCAAGGGCGCCGTCGCTGTACACGCCGCAACTCACGCTCAGCTGCGTGAGCCGTGCATCGGAGTCGTTACGGAACTCGGCCTCGATGTGCATCACGTCGTTGATGTCGAAGACGGTTCGCCCGACGGCCATCACCACCGAGATGTCGCCGAGGGGCATCGTGCCGTCCACCACCGCAAGATCGGTGAGGCGATCGGCCGACTCCACCGTGACGTTCAGCGCGGCCGGCTGGGTGCCCTCGATCCCGAAGAAGTTGGGCACCGCCCACATGCTCTCACCGGGGGCCAGCGCGCCGTAGAAGGTGTCGCTCGAGTGGTCGATCACGACACCGGCCGCGTCGACCAGTTCGGCCGTCCACGAGATCATCCCTACGTAGCCATCGCCGTCGTTCACCAACTCAGCGGCGGCGGTGATCATGGTGCTCCCGTACTGCAATGCGGTCGAGAACCCGGACGAGGCGACGCGCAGGTCGCTGGCCGCGTCCGGCGCCATTGTCGCGGGTGCCGCGGTGTCGAGCGGGTCGCTCGCGTTGGCTCCATCAGTGACCGGCACGTCCGTGCGCACGGTGGGTGTTGCCGTTCCTCCTCCTCCACACGAGGCCAAGACCAAAGCAGTGGCGGCGAACAGAACGGTGGCGCGCATGGCACTCACCTCCAAGGATGTGATTTCACCGTACGCCCGATCCGGATCCCGTGGAGCGTGGCCCGTGTCACGAACGGCGCAAGCGGACGAACGCCACGCACACATCGCGCGCCCACCCCACTGATGTTGGCGTTGAGACGGGCCGCGAGCCGCCTGAGCGCCGACGTGAGCCCGCCCGTCAGTACTCGCGTTTGATCACGAAGTACGAGCCGCGGATCGTGCCGGCGAGCTTGGACTTCTGCCGAGCGAACTTGAACCGCTCGGCCAGCTCCGCGGGGATCTCCATGCCGTCGGAGAGCTTGAACCCGACGGCTCGCTTCCCCGCGTCCGCGATCGCGTACATCACGTTGATCGACAGGCCGCTCTCGTAGAAGACGTAGGCCATCTTGATGCCCTCGACCTCGAACGTGCACGCCTCGAGCGGACGCGACGCGATGGCGATGTCGCGCTCGGTCAGGATGCGGTGGATCCACTCGATCGTCTGCTTCGCCTTGCTCGCCGGCTCCGTCGTGAACGTGTGGCCGTACTTGTTCTTGAAGTAGCGGGCCTCATTGGCTCGCAGGCCGGCGAGAGCGGCGGCGTGGGGCGACGACTCGAGCCCTTCGGTCGAGACGGTGACGAAATCCACGGGACCGGGCATGAGCGGTTTTCTACCACCTCCACGTGAGGGAGAATCCTGATCGTTGGTCAGGGTGTCGTGGTCGTGCCGGTCTGCGCCCGGAAGTACTCCCACTCCTCCAACCGGGTGCCGTCAGGCAGGCTGCAGTAGCCCACTTGCCCGCCGGCTTCGTCCACGATCTCCACGGTGCCGCCTTGCGCGACGCAGAACTCGGAGGCAGGGTTGGCGATGCCCGCCGACGTCGTGGTCGGGGTGGGCTTGGAATCGTCTCCGCATGCAGTCATCAGGCCGATCGGGAGCGCGGCCAGCGCCGCCAGCCGTGCGGTCCGGTGTGTACGTCGGGTCGTCATCACAACCACCTCCACGGGGTGGCGTACCACCCTCGCTCGTCAGATTCTGTGTGCCGGAGCCGACCGTGGTGGGCTCAGTGCTCACCCTTGCTGACGAACTCCGCACCCCCGATGGTTCCCGCGATCTTCGACTACTGTCCGCTCGGTGAACACGCGAGGCAGCTCGTCGCGGATGCCCGCGAGACCTTGGGGGTCAGGATGACGGAACAGCAATCGGCCGGAATGGACGACCTATTGGAGTTGCGCAAGCCCGGGGCACACCTCGACGGCACGGTCGCCGTGAACGACGAGTTCGCCCGACAGCTCGGCATCGACGTGGTGAACTACATCAAGTTCGACAAGGCCGACGACGCGGCGACCTACCCCAAGGTCGCGCTCGACATCCGCTGGCAGACCGACGTGGACTCGGGCCGCGAGCTGGAGGATTACAGCGGCCCGTACCTTGCCGACCTGCGCTTCACCGACTTCTCCACCGCGGCACTTGCCGGGCGGATCATCCCTTGGAGCGAGGCGTACCTGCAGCTGTGCGTCGACGGGTGGGCCGACGAGGTGATCCGCCGCTACGACGCGGCGACGATGGCGGAGATCGAGTGGGCCGCATGGACCGATCTGATCGCGCCCGAGATCGAACGGTGGCGGGGCGAGTTCCTGCCCTCCGACCATGTCTACGCGGACCCCAACCAGGGTGTACCGGTGGACGCACGCCCGCACACCCGCGTCGACTACTCGGGCCTGTTCACCCCCACGGCGGGCATGGCCGCGCTGTCGAAGCCCGAGCTGGTGCGGTGGCTGCTCGGCAGCCACGAGTACTTGTTGCAGTGCATCGAGGCATGGGCGACCCAGCTCATCTTCCGTGGCGGTCTCGACCAGATGTTCGACATCCAGTTCACGCTGTGGGGCGACACGGTGCTGCCCGGCGTGAAGAAGCTCAAGGAGGCATACCTCGGCATCACCGGCAACCGGGTGGAGGACTGGATGAAGGACCTGCAGCTCGACGCCACCTCGATGCCCGGTAAGGCGTTCGACTGCTCGTTCGAGATGCCCGAACCCGACGTCGGCATCTTCACGTTCAACCGCTGTGTCGCCGTCGATCAGTGGGAGGGAATGGGGCGGCCCGACATCCTCGAGAAGAACTGCCACTCGACCTGCCCGAAGTCGATGATCGTGACAACCACGATGTACAACCCGAACATGAAGGTCGACATCCTCGCCATCCCGCCAAGGCGCGCCGAGGGCGACGTGTGCTGCAAGTGGCAGTTCAGCATGCGCGACGAGTCCGATCCCGAGTACGTGCCGGTCGCCCTCGGGGCGAAGCCGAACGCCACCTGAGCAAGAGGAGAGGCTGGCCATGCACTGTCGCACACTGGTTCTGTCGGCGACGACCACGTTGTTGCTGTTGGCCGCGTGTTCGAGCGGTGACGACAGCACTGCCACCTCCTCCACTACTGGCGCGCCCGTCACCGGCGCGCCCACCACGTCAGGTGTGTCCACGACCACCGCGGTCGAGCAGCCGGGCGCGTCGGTGGCCGTCCCCACCGTGGAAGGCCCGATCACCGGCGGCGAGCGCAACAGCCTGCCCTCGAACCCGACCCCGCCCGAGCTGCTGCAGCAGTACGGCTATGTCGAGCAGGAGTTCTTCATCAGCGGTGACGCCACCGCGTATACGGCTGACGGCACGCTCGGCCAGGACGGTCTGTGGGCCGCGCACCCGAACGGTACCGCTCCATACACCACGCGAATCCTCGTGCGGCGGCCCGCCGATCCGGCTACCGCCAACGGCATCATCGCCGTCGAGTGGTTCAACGTGTCCGGCGGCCAAGACGCCGACCCGGACTTCGGCTCCCTCTACCCGACTCTGCTCTCGGAGGGCACGACGTGGGTGGGAGTGTCGGCCCAGTTCGGCGGGGTGCAGGGCCCCGGCCTCTCGCTCCCGATCCCGGGCGTGAGCCCCACGCCGTTGAAGGCCGCCGACCCGACGCGGTACGCGCCGTTGAGCCACCCCGGCGACGACTACTCGTACGACATCTACTCGCAAGCCGCACAGGCGATCCGCCGGCCGCAGGGCGCCGACCCGCTGGGCGGCGTGCACGTGACGAAGGTGATCGCGATCGGCGAGTCGCAGGCGGCCGGCCGGCTCACCATCTACATCAACGCCGTGCACCCCCTCGCCCGGATCTACGATGGCTTCCTCGTGCACAGCCGCATCATCGGCGCACCGCTCGCGGATGGCGTGGAGATGCCGGCGATCGTCAACTTCCGCACCGACCTCGCCGAGCCGATCCTGTGGTTCCAGACCGAGACCGACGTCGCTCACGGCTCGTCCAATCGTCAGCCCGACACCGACCGGCTCGTCACCTGGGAGGTCGCCGGCGCAGCGCACGCCGACCAATCACAGCTCGACTGGGGCGGAGCGTCGGCCCACGTACTCGATCCCGACTTTCCGTTGCCCGCGTTCGAGTCGATGTGTGGCGGCACGCTCAACCAGGGGCCACAACCACTCGTCATCCAACGCGCCTGGAGCGACCTCGAAACGTGGGTGGTCGATGGCACCCGACCGGCAACGGCCCCGCCGCTCGAATTGAACGACGACGGCTCGATCCGCCGCGACGAGTTGGGCATCGCCGTCGGCGGCATCCGCACACCCGATGTCGACGTGCCGATCGCAGTGCACTCGGGAGTCCCCCGCCCGGACGTGAGCGTGCTCTGCATGCTGTTCGGCTCGACGTCCCCGCTGGGCAACGCCACGCTTGCCAGCCTGTACCCGAGCCACGACGACTATGTGGCCCGCGTGCGGGCCTCGGCCGAAGCCGCGATGCAGGCGGGCTACCTTCTGCAGGCCGGGGTGGACGAGTTCGTCGCCGAGGCGCAAGCGGCACCTGTGCCGGGTTGAGCTCACCCGGCCGGCGGTGGGTCCTGCGGGTGGAAGGCGAGTGACACCGAGTTCATGCAATAGCGGTCGCCGGTGGGTGTGCCGTAGCCGTCGGGGAAGACGTGGCCGAGGTGAGAGCCGCAACGAGCGCAGCGCACCTCGGTGCGCACCATGCCCATGGCGCGATCCTCGATGAGTTCCACGGCCTCGGGCCGCACCGCTTCGTAGAAGCTCGGCCAGCCACAGCCCGAATCGAACTTCGTGCCCGCCACGAACAGCTCGTTACCGCACGCCTTGCACGTGTAGAGACCGTCGCGGTGCTCGTGCAGCAACGCACCGGTACCGGGCCGTTCGGTGGCCGCCTGACGGAGCACGGCGTACTCCTCCGCGCTCAGCAAGCCCCGCCACTGCTGTTCGTCGCGCTCGATCTCGTACTGCAACTCGGGCTCCTTCTACGGTGACGCCACCAGTGTGGCCTGCGCGACGCCCGCTGCGCCATCAGTCGAGCGCGCGCTGCGACAGGTCGGTGGCGTGGTCCTCCACGCGCATCATCCGACTCTTGGCGCGGTCGAAGAGGCGCTCCTCGTCGGCGGCGATCTCACGCAACACCTCGGGGTGATCGCGCAGGTAGGCCTGCTGCTCGGCGTAGACCGCGTCGCTCGGATACCACACCTCGGTGACGACATCGAACTCGGGCTCGGGCGGCTCGCCCGTCGCGAGGTGGAACAGCGGCGTGAGGTAGTGCCGCTCGTAGCGGACTGTGCGGGTGATCAGGCGGGTGATCAGCGGCGCATGATCCTTCTCGTAGCGCTCGATGAACTCGGCCATCGACAAGCCCGGCTTGCGCTTCAACAGCACCATGATCCGCACCATCGACCAACCTCCCTCAGCGTGCTTCGGTCATGCGTAGCACGTGAGGCGGAGTCGGCCGGTAGCTGCATCGGAGTTCGAGGCGTCCTCGACGGCGCATTCGAGTGCCACGTGACACCCGGGGTGCAACGTGGCACTCCGGTGCACATCTGGCACTCGCACCGGCGGGCTGGCACTCGCACCGGCGGGCTAACGAGCGGCGCACTCGGCGGCCAGGTCGGCGCCCTTCTCGAAGGCCTTCACGTCGAGCGCGAGCATGGCCCGGTGGCCGCTGAGCGAGGCCCGGATCGCGGCGAGGAACGTCTCCTTCGGGAAGATCTGCGTGGCGCCCTGGAGTGCGCCGAGGGCGACGATGTTCTTGACCATCACCGCACCGAGTTCCTTGGCCACTTCGGTGAGCGGCACGCCAACGACACGCACCCCATCGGCGATGCCGTCGGGCACTTCCGCCACCACCGAGCTGTCGTAGATCACCACGCCGCCAGGGCGCACGGTGGGCCCGAACTTGGCCAGGCTGGGCGCGTTGAACGCCACCAGCACGTGCGGGTGGTGCGCCGCGGGCGACAACACCTCCGTGGCCGCGACGTGCACGTCGGCGTACGACGTGCCGCCCCGCGACTCGGGGCCGTAGCTGGGGATGTGGGTGGAATCGAAGCCCTCGGCGATCGCGGCGCGGGTGATGAGCATCGCCGCGGTCTGTGCACCGTCGCCGCCGGCACCGGCCAGCTTGAGGCTGATGTCGTCGGGGTCGAGGTGCGTGGGGAAGCCGGTGGCAAACCGCTCGGGAGTCTTGGTCGTCGTGCCGAGCACGCTCAACACTCGTTCGGCGTCGAAGCTCGGCGTCGGGAACGACGGGTAGTGCGGGCCGTCGGTGATGTCCTTCTTCACGCCGAGCGGGAACACCGGTTCCATGTTGTCGCGCACCCAGGCCTCGGATTCCTCGGGCGTGAGCTTGAGGTGGGTCGGGCATTCGGCGAGCACTTCGATGAACGCGAAGCCGACACCATTCACCTGCAGCTCGAGCGCCTTCTTGATCGCGCGGCGGGCGTGGGTGCGGTGTTTGTTGTCGTAGAGCGCAACCCGCTCGACGAACACGGGCCCGTCGAGGCCGGCGATCATCTCGGCCACCTTCAACGGCTGGCCGGAGAACAGGTTGCGCCCGGTGGGGGTGGTGGTGGTGTGCTGACCGGTGAGGGTGGTGGGCGCCATCTGACCGCCGGTCATCCCGTAGATCGCGTTGTTGGCGAAGATCACGGTGATCGGGATGCCCATCTGCGCGGTGCTGATGATCTCCGCCAGGCCGATCGACGCGAGGTCGCCGTCGCCCTGGTAGGCGATGACGATCGAGTCGGGGTTGGCGGTCTTGTGGCCGAGGGCGACGGCCGGCGCGCGACCGTGCGCGGCCTGGGTGTTGCCGACGTCGAAGTAGTAGTAGGAGAACACCGAGCAGCCGACGGGCGACACGAGCACGGTGCGATCCTTCACGCCGAGTTCGTCGATCGCCTCGGCGAGATACTTCTGGGCGAGACCATGGCCGCAGCCGGGGCAGTAGGTGGTGGCGTGAGCGTGGAGGCCAGCGGCGTGATCGTGGCGCTCGAACTGGCGGTAGAAGACGGACGACGGCATTTCAGCGCACCTCCTCCAACGTCAGCACGTGTTCCACGATCTCAGCCTGGGAGGGAAGGATCCCGCCCTGGCGGCGCACATGGCTCATCGGCGGGGGTGGTAGTTCGGCGTGGCTGAGCGCGAGGCGCAGCTCGTCCTCCAGCTGGCCGCTGCTGGCCTCCACCACGACGAGGCGGCGGGCCTGGGGCAGCACCGTGCGCAGCGAGTCGATCGGGAACGGCCACAGCGTGATCGGGCGGAACAGTCCCGCCCGCACTCCCTTGTCGCGCAGCTCCTTCACCGCGCCCTTCGCCGACTGGGCCGGGGTGTTGCAGGCCACGAGCAGAACGTCGGCGTCGTCGCAGCGGTGCAGGTCGGCGCGCTGCTCGGTCGCGGCCATCCGCGCGTACTTCGCATCGAGCGCCTGGTTGTGCGCTTCGAGCCCGGCCTCGGACAGCTCGATCGAGCAGATCAGGTTGCCGCGGTGCGAGCGGTCGCCCCAGACGGCCCACTCGGGAATGCCGGGCACGACCATGTGGTCGGGCAGGCGCACCTTGCCGGTCATCTGGCCGAGGTAACCGTCACCGAGGATCACGACCGGATTGCGGTATTTGAAGGCCAGCTCGAAGGCGAGCATCGTGGCGTCGAGCATCTCCTGCGGGGTAGCCGGGGCGAGCACGATCGCCTGGGTGTTGCCGTGGCCCAGGCCGCGGCAGGCGAGCTTGATGTCGGACTGCTCGGGGGCGATGTTCCCCAACCCGGGCCCGCCACGCATGATGTTGACGAACACGGCCGGCACTTCGGCGCCGATCAAATAGGAGATGCCTTCCAGCATGAGGCTGAAGCCGGGCGAGCTGGTAAACGTCATGCACGGCTTCCCCGCGCCACCGGCGCCATACATCATGTTGACGGTGGCGACCTCGCTGACGGCCTGCACGAACACACCGTCGAGCGCCGGCTGCACCTTGGCCATCAACTCGGCGCCCTCGGTGGAGGGCGTGATCGGGTAGCCGTACACATGCCGGCAGCCGGCCAAGACCGCGCCCACCGCCGATGCGTACGTGCCCTTCATCACCATCGTGGCCCGCTCGGGCAGCGCCACGGTGACATCGGGGAACGGCTCGGGGACCGGCGCGTCGAACGGACGGGGGCCACACAAGTGGGTGGGGTCGACCAGCTCGAAGGCCTGCTCCTCGCCCTCTGGCCGCATACCGAACGGTTCCGGGCAGGCGTCGATGCACAGCCCGCAGTGGTTGCACCGTTCCAGATCGAGCACGACCGGTACGAGCCCCGTGAGCGGGTTGATCTCGGTGCCGAGCGCGATGCAGTCCTTGGTGCACGAGTCGATACAACGCCCGCAGCCCTTGCAGTACTGCGGCAGGAGCATCGGCTCGGGCTTGCGAACAATGTTGGTCATGACAACCTCCAGAGCAGCGGGCATCGTTACACCGGTTCTAGACGCGGGCATGTGGTTCCGTGCCTTGATCATCGGCCGGTCGGGGCCGCGGGCCTAGAGCCTCCGGGCACCGCCCGCTTGTGTCCTTGTGCCCTGCCGCCGGTGAGCGGCCGCCTGGCGCCGCGGCGGCGCGGCTCAGACGCCGGGGTAGTAGCGCAGTTCGACGACTGCTCCGTCGGGGTCGCGCACATAGAGCGAGGTGGCGTCACCCCGCGCCCCGAACCGGGTGCCCGGCCCGTCGACCACGTCGAACCTGCCGCTGGACTTGAGCGCGTCGAAGTCGGTGGGGGCGACGACAAGGCAGAAGTGGTCGAGGCGGCCGTCGTCGTGGGTGCCCGGGATGAGATCGATGATCGTGCGCTCGTCGACGCGCACAGATGGGAAGAAGGCCAGGCCGGCGCGCCACTCCTCGACACGCACCGGTTCGAGTCCCAGCTGGTCGCAGTACCAAGCGAGGGAGGTCTCCACGTCGGCGCACTTGAGCACCAGGTGGTCGAACCCGACGACGGAGACGATCGTGTGGTTCGAGTGGACAGCCATGGCGCGAGTCTCGCGTAACTTGAGGGTGCTCACGCGTCGACAGCGGGAGCACGCGCCTCGGGGGCGAGGGTCGCGGCGATGCCCGCCGCCCACGCGGCGACCTCGTCCCAGTCGCGCCGGTCGCGCGCTGCTTCCGGCACGTTCCGCGCCATCTTCTTGCGGATGAACCCGCGGTTCACGTCGACCTTTCCGCCGAACACCGCATGGTCGCGGGCGCCGATCTCCGTTGCTGCCTGCTGCACCTTCGTCGGCTTGGTCCAGCGCTCGGTCTGGGCCGGGTCGGCCTTCGGGTCGTCCTCGCCGACGGGGCCGCTGCTGAACAGCCACACATCGTGCGCGGCGAGCCAGTCGCGCTGCACGTTCAGCAGCCGCAACGCATCGCTGCGCCAGCGGCCGGCGTACACCGCGCTCCCCACCACCGCCGCCCGGTACCCCTCCAGCGAGCGCACCGCGCGGGCACGGCGCACATCGGCCTCCAGCCCACGCTCCCTCAGCGTTGCGCCGATCGCCTCGGCGATCTCGGCCGTGGAACCGTACTTCGACCCGTAGGCCACCAGCACCCGATCCATCACCACTCCTCTCTCACTCGACATTCACGATTGGCGCGGGGCCGCGGCCTCGGCGCGGGCCTTGATGCCCCGCAACATCTTCTGTGTCATCACGAAGCTGACGAACCCGAGCGGCGACATGGCCAGCTTGGTGAGCCGCGAGCCGAAGCCGGCGCGCTCGCGCACCAGCAGCCGTGAACGCCCGTCGGGGGCGGGCCGCACGACGAAGCTCCACGAGAACTCCCACCTCATTTGCTCGTCGCGCCGGAGCGGACGGCCAGCTCGCACGTCGCCCACCTGCAGTACCAGCGCCTCTCCGGGCAGCACCTCCATCACGTACCAACCTCCCGAACCCTTGGCGTCGGCGAACACCAGGTCGCCGACCTCGCGCTGTTGCCACGCGGGCACGATCACGTCGCTGTTGCGAATGCCCAAGCCGAACAGGTTCTCCAGCCCCGCGTAGGAGTAGAAGCCGCCTCGATCGGCGCCGAGCTGGGCGAGCCACGGCCACACGCCTGCTGGCTCGGCGTCGATGGTGATGGCCCGGGTGACCTGGTGGGCAGGTTCCACTACGAACTCATCACCGGGCAGCGACATGCGCGCCTCGTTGCCCGTGGCGCCCCACTGCTCGTGCCACGGCGTCACCCACCGATGCCACGCGGCGGCCGTCGCAACGCCCAGTCCACCAACGCACCGCAGCCGAGGACTCATCCGGCCACCTCGCGCAGCGGCCACACGATCCGGGTCTGCCAGGTGCTGGGGTCGCCCGTGGGCTCGCTCCAGTACATGCCCACGAGCGACCTGCCCGCGGCAGCGACCGTACTGAACACCGCGCCGAAGAACCCGGTCAGCTCGTTCATCGGCACCTTCCGCCGCACCACTGCGACCAGCTGCGGCGGGATCTCCACAACGTCGAAGCGTGACATCACGCACCTCCTGACACGCGCGGCCGCCGAGCGAACGCACCTCCATGATGCGCCTTCGACGAGCGCTGCTCAACATGCCTGGGTGGGCGTGCGCCGATCGAGGGCCGGTGGAAGGCTCAGGTCGGTTGACGACGTCGCCGGAGCGAGCCCGTCCAGCCCCGACCGAGCGCCATGCTGCCGAGGATCAACGCCGGCAGTCCGGCGAACATCGCGACGAACGGGTCCCAGTCGCTGTCGGGCGGCCCGGGGGTGACGAAGAATCGGCGTTCCTTCCCGAGTTGGTCGCGCACGGCTCGGGGGCCGAAGAGTTCCGAACGGCAGACCACCGCGGCAGGGCCTGCTGGTGCGTCGAACGTACCGACCGTGGCGATGTCGCCGACCACGACGCTCGACCCCTGAACAGCGCCGCGGAACGATTTCACGGTGCCGTCGGAGAACGTCGCCTCACAGTTCGCGGCGGCGGCAATCACCTCTCGTGTGCTGGCGTTGATGGCTCCGCCAGTGTCGATCCACACGGTGTATGTCCCCGCGGCCTCGACGGTGAACCTGGCCGCGGGGGTCGGCAGGGCCGCCAGGCCGGCCACCAGTCCGGACGCAACTGCATCGTCAGTGGGATCGGAACTGGGCGCCAACACCTGCCAGACGAAGAGCGCCACACCGGCGAGCCCACCCGCGACGAGCACGCCGCCGACCAGCAGCCACCACACCCCGCGCCGTCGTTCAAGCGGCGAGTGCGGGTGATCGGTCGCGGCGAAGCCGACCGGTGAGATGTCGGGATTGCTCACGGGGCAAGGTCGGTCAATCGATTGGCGGCGAGCAGTAGCGATATTGGACGAGGTTCTTCAGTTCCTCGTGGGCCGCGTCGGAGGCGAAGATGCGGTCGAGCTTCTGGGCGGCCTTGACCAGTTGGCGAAGGCCGCCGGGAATTCCGTCGAGCATCGGCGCCTCGACGCGAGCGCGGACGCCAGTGCCGTTCTCCAGCGACGCCTGCAGTACGTCGGTTTGGTACACCTGCCACCGTTGGCGGCCGATCTCGTACTCGGGGCGGTCTCGGTAGGCGAGCATCACCAGTCGGCCGCTGGCAAACCGTCGGCGGTCCTTACCGTCGGCGCAGGGCAACGACTCACCGGCCGTCGACCATTCGATGAGCCCACCGGCAATCCACTCCTGGCTCTCGAGCGCCGTCACACCGTCTTCGGTCACCGATGTCGCGTAACAGTCGCTCGGCCGCACGCCGACCACCTCGAGGTACATGCGGATGAGTTCCTGCGGAGTGCTCGGCAAGTACGGGAAGGGCGACGGGATCGCGTAGGCATGATGGGGTTGCGGGTGGACGGCCCGAGCCACGGCACCCCAATTCAAGGCCTCGACGTGCACCCCGGCGGGGCCATCGTCCGGCACGTCGATCGGACGTGGGATCTGCTGCATCTCGTCGATGCCGGGGCCGCCTGTGCCGCCGGGCCGGAAAACGTAGATGCCGGTCACATGGCTGAGGAGGTCGGTCGATCCGTTCTCGCCCTGCGAGTAGCGGCGCACGATGAGGTGACGCGCGATGCCCAGCGTCTGCTCGGGGCCGACGCCGATGGCGGCGAGGGCCGCCACGCCCAGATCTTCGTCGACCACCGATGGCTCACCGACGCGACGACGGACCACGCGCTCGTCACCATCGAAGAACGAGGCCGTCACCGGGAGCGACGACGGTACGAGGGGGACTGCGGCCGCATGCACGACGTCCCACTCGACGACACGTGCTTCCTCCGACCCGCCGAGGGCAGGGCTGATCCGGTCGGGGACCCGATAAAGGCCGTAGACAAGATCGGGCCTGGCCACCAACCCACTCGCGGCGAGGTATGCCGACACTTCCTCGATCTGCGTCTTGCCGCGGGTTGCGAGGCGCGAGAATACGACGGGCACTCGATGTTCGGCGAGGTACGGCTTGCGGGCGGCGTCGCGAGCGGCGCGCTCGGCGGCGGCTTGCCCGTCGCGGTCGAGTGGTGCGGTGGCCGGCGCCATCGCGGCGGCCGGAGGCTTCGACCGACCGAACGGATTGGTGAAGAGATCCTTGATCTGCGCCTTCGACTGTGAGGCGGTCCAAGCCCCCATCTCTGCGGGGGTCATCGTGGCGATCTGCTCGGGGGTCGGGCCAACGACCGCGGACGACCCATAGACCCACTCACCTGCGGGGCCGTGCAACGGCCGCTGCGCGACCTGCGCCCTGTGCTCCGCATCGACGTCCGCTTTGGCCTGCGCGGCCTGCCCCTGAACTGCCGCGACCTGGGCCATCTTGGCGTCGTACTTCGCCCGCTGCTCGGGCGTCAGCCTCGCGAGCACCTCGGGGCTGGGGCCGCTGGAAACAGTCGCAATGGTCGACTTGATTCGGTCGCGCAACCCCATCGCTTCACCCCGCTCACGTCGGTTCCAGGAATCCGGTGAACTGTAGACGCGCCCGAACAGGTCGTCGTCACGGACGGCGCATCCGTCAGCGAGGACCCAGCACGCAGAACTCGTTGTCATCGGGGTCGGCCATCACGACCCAGGGGACGTCTCCCTGGCCGATGTCGATCTTGCGGGCACCCAGCGCGACCAACCGCTCGACCTCGGTTTGCTGATCGACGCCTGTCGGCGCGACGTCGAGGTGCAGACGGTTCTTCCCGTGCTTGGGCATCAGCGGCGGGCCGCTCCAGGTGATCAGCGGCCCCGTCAGGTCGGGCGCACGGATCGCGGTCTCCTCGTTCTGGTCCCACACCAGTGGCCAGCCGAGCGCGGCACTCCAGAAGTACCCGACCTCGCGGGTGCCGTCGCTGTTGATCGCGCCGAGCCGCCTGCAATTGGACAGAAACGTGTTCGTTGGCTCGATGATGCAGAACTCGTTGCCCTCCGGGTCGGCGAGCACCACGTGCTGCTCCTCCGGGCTCTGGCCGATGTCGATGTGCCGGGCGCCCAGCTCGATCAGTCGCTCGACTGTCTCTGTCTGATCGTCCAGCGAAGTCGTCGTCAGGTCGAGGTGCACCCTGTTCTGCCACGCACCCTTCGGCTCGGGGACCTTCGCAAAGTCGATCTGGAACCTCGTGCCATCGGTCGGGTCGATCGTGACCACTTCGTCGTCGGCCTCGCCGATCCGCCAGCCCAGCGCTTGGGCCCAGAATAACGCAAGCCGGATTGGGTCGTTCGCGTCGAAGGCCAGCGCTGCAAGGTGAGATGTCACTTCTGCCCTCCAACGGCGGCCGTACGCCGCGACATGGCGTCAGACGACCAGTTCTGGGTGACGTCGACCACCGTGCCGGGCGTGAACCCCAGCCGGTCGCGCAGCGCCTTCGGGAGGACGATGCGGCCCACACTGTCGACGGTGGCTTCCACAGGGAAGACGCTACTCGTCGCCTTCCCTCACGACTTCTGGAGGTTTCGGTCGCGCTCGTCGTCGGGGTCGTCGTCCTGCTCGAAGCCTTCCTCGTCGAAGCCGCAACCGCACGACAGCAGCTGGCCGCCGCACGCCGGGCAGTCCTGCAGCTCGCGGCCGCAGTGGTGACACTCGGCCATCACGCCACCTCCTCGTGCGTACGGGCGGGGGCGGCGCCGGAGCGCAACGGGAATACAGCGCGGAGCAACATCGGATCTCCCGTGCTGCGGAACATATCGGAGCTAGCGCTGTTCGCAACCTGGCCGATCAGCCGGATCCGCCCACGTCGCGTCGGTAGCGGGCGGCCAGGTACTCGTCGACCCAGTTCCGCGAGCTGCGCCATTCGCCGTCCGGCCCCCTCACCGCTTGCAGCCGGCCTCGGTTGGCCGCCGTGCGCAGCGCTGCTGCGGCAATACCCTCGGCCGCCAGCGCGGCGAGCGGCACCAGCCGTGCCGGCCCCGCCACCGCCGGCACCACGAAGCGATACAGGTTGTCGAGGATCGCCCGGGCGATGAGTTCGCCAAGCGACCCAGGGTCTCCGGCGTCAGCCCGGCGGAGTGCTTCGAGGTAGGCATTCCGTTGCCGCTTGTAGATCACTGCCGGTGGGTAGCCGAGCCGTACGAGGATCAGGTTCATGACGAGTCGCCCGGTACGGCCGTTGCCGTCGAGGAACGGGTGAATGCGCTCGAACTCGGCATGCAGCTCGGCGAGGCGCTCTGGGAACTGTTCGGCTCGGGCGGGCAGACTGTTGGCCCGCCCGATCCACGCGTCGACGGCGGCCGGGACGAGGGGCCATGTGGGGGGCGTCATTCCGCCCGGGAACGGACGGATGTCGTGGATTCGGAACGAGCCGGGCCGTTCGCGATCGTCGGCCATTGGGTGGGCGGCGACTGCCCACACCGGGTTCAACGCCATCGCGTGGACATTGCGCAGCTCGGTGATCGTCAGCACTGGCGCGGTACCGGTGCCTGCCGACCGCAGCGCCTGCCGATAGACCCAATCGGCGGCATCCGCGTAGCCCCGCACCTCCATGTACTCCGCGAGTTCCTTGTTGCCAACGGCCAGACCCTGTTCGAGCAGCGCCTCGACCTGCTTCGGCACAAGGGTGTTCCCCTCGATGGCAGTCGAGTGGTGCGCCTCCTCGAACCACAGCCCACGCCAGATGTCGTCGGCCTCCAGCGGATGCGGCAGGCCACCCAAGCGGCTCCACAATTCCTCGATCTGGATGTCGAGGCGCGCGTAGACGACCTGACGCGATGGCCGACCTCGGCCGCCCACAAAGTGTTCGTCTACCACCTAACGAATCGTACCGAACACTTTGGGCGAATGTGTTCGCATGCGACCAGCGGAAATGGACGGCACGACATCGTCTGCCGTCGCGAGGCCGCCATTCGCTAGCCGCTGACGAGGTCGGCCATGACAGCGGTGATCGCTGCCAGGTTGACGATGTCGCCCACAGAAGAACCGGCCTGAATCACCCCGATCGGGTGGCGCATGCCCATCAGCATCGGGCCGATCGCGTCCGCCCGGCCGAGGCGCTGCACGAGCTTGTAGCCGATGTTCGCCGCGGCCAGCCCGGGGAACACGAGCACGTTGGCGTCGCCCCTGATCCGCGAGTGCGGGTAGTTCTCGGTCGCGATCTCCTCCACCAATGCGGCCTCGACGTGCATCTCGCCGTCGATCACGAGGTCAGGTCGTCGCTCCTGGACGATCGCCGCGGCGCGGGCAACGCGGTCGGTCTGCGGGTGGCGGACCGAGCCGAAGCTCGAGAACGACAGCAGCGCAGTCCTCGGCACGATGTCGAACAGACGGGTGGTGTCGGCGGCCAGCTCGGCGATCTCGGCCAACTCCTCGGCGGTCGGCTCGATGTTGATCATCGTGTCGGCACAGAACACCAGCCGATCGTCGAGTACCAGCAGCTGCAGGGCCGAGGCGCGGCTGATGCCCGGGCGAAGGCCGACGATCTGGATCGCCGGGCGGATCGTGTCGGCGTAGGTGGCGGTGGCGCCGCCGACGAAGCCGTCCGCGTGGCCGGCGGCAACCATCGCCAGGCCGAACGTGAGCCGCTGACGCATTTGCGCTGCCGCGCCGGCAGGGGTGACGCCCTTGCGCTGGCGGCTCTCGTAGAGGTGGTGAGTCAGTTCGGGCAGCAGGGGCGAGCTGGCGACATCGACCAGATCCACGCCGGTGAGGTCGATGCCCAGCTCGTCGGCCTGCTTGACGATCAGTTCTTCGCGACCCACCAGCACCGGCCGCGCGATGCGCTGGTCGATCACCGCACGCAGGGCGCGCAGCACCTTGGGCTCCTCACTGTCGGTGAACACCAGCCGTTTGGTGGGGTGCGCCTGGGCCTTGTGCACGACGAGGTGCATGACCTCGCGCGACGGCCCGAGGTAGCGCTCGAGCGCTTCGACGTAGGCCTCGATGCTCGCCACCGGACGCCGCGCCACACCGCTGTCCATCGCCGCTTGCGCCACGGCCGGAGCGACGCGCAGGAGGACGCGCGGGTCGAACGGCTTGGGGATCAGGTACTGCGGCCCGAAGGTGAGTTCGCGCAGGCCGTAGGCCTTGATCACCTGGTCGGGCACCTCCTCGCGGGCGAGGGCGGCCAGCGCGCGCGCCGCCGCCATCTTCATCGCTTCGTTGATCGCGGTCGCTCGCACGTCGAGCGCGCCACGGAAGATGAACGGGAAGCCGAGGACGTTGTTCACCTGGTTCGGGTAGTCCGAACGCCCCGTGGCCATGATCACGTCGTCGCGGGTGGCCATCGCCAGGTCGTAGGCGATCTCCGGATCGGGGTTGGCCATCGCCAGCACGATCGGGCGCTCGGCCATGCTGAGCAGCATCTCCGGTGTGAGCACGTCGTGAGTGGAGACGCCGGCGAAGACGTCGGCGCCGCGCAGCGCGTCCGCCAGCGTGCGCCGGTCGGTGTCGGCCGCGAAGCGCTCCTTGTACGGATTCATGTGTTGTGTGCGCCCGCGGTGGATGACGCCCGCGGTGTCGACCATCAGCAGGTGTTCGGGCTTCACGCCGAGGTCGAGGTACATGCGTGCGCAGGCGATGCCGGCCGCGCCTGCGCCGGAGAACACGACGCGTACGTCGGCGATGTCCTTGCCCACGACCTCGAGTGCGTTCAGCAACGCGGCCGAGGAGATGATCGCCGTCCCGTGCTGGTCGTCGTGCAGCACGGGGATGTCGAGCCGGGCACGCAGTTGCTCCTCGATGTAGAAGCATTCGGGGGCTTTGATGTCCTCGAGGTTGATGCCGCCGAACGTGGGTGCCAGCGCGGCGACGACGTCGATCAGCCGGTCCGGGTCCTTCGTGTCCAGCTCGAGGTCGAACACGTCGATGCCGGCGAACCGCTTGAACAGCACGGCCTTGCCCTCCATCACCGGCTTGGATGCCAGCGGGCCGATGTCGCCCAGCCCGAGCACCGCGGTGCCGTTGGAGACGACCGCGACGAGGTTGCCCTTGCCGGTGAAGCGGTAGGCGTTCTCCGGGTCGGCCTCGATCGCCAGGCACGGCCGGGCCACGCCCGGTGTGTAGGCGAGCGACAGGTCGTGCTGGGTGACGCACGGTTTCGACGGTGTGACCTGCAGCTTCCCGGGGCGTGGCAGCTCGTGATACTCGAACACCTCTTGGTCGGAAACCACGGGTCCTCCTCGGCGCGAAGATGTACGAGTTCGATCATGCACCCGCCCCGGGTCGTTCGGGGAGGGGCGACTGTCACCACGCTCAGATGTTCCTCGTGGCGAACCGCGAGCGCCATGCATCGACGTCCTCGGAGCTCGGGCACTCGCCGATGGCGTTACCCGCCTAAGTCGCAAAGCAGTCCGTACGCCCCATGATCCCCCGGGTGCTCCTGTTCGATCAGTTGGGGGCGAGGTCGCCATAGAAGTAAGAGGCGGTGACGCCGCCGTCGATGAGGAAGTCGCTGCCGGTGATGAAGGCACCGTCGCGGCTCATGAGGTAGGCGCCGAGGGTGCCGATCTCGTCGGGGGTGCCGGCACGCCCTGCCGGGCAACGCTCGATCATTCGCAGGTAGCCCTCGGCGCGCGGTCCGGTCAGCTCGTCTCGCGCGAGTGGGGTCATCACGATGCCAGGGCTGATCGTGTTGACGCGTGCGCTGCGCCTGCCCCAGCGGACGGCTTCGGACTTCACCCGCAGCGTGTTCCCGCGCTTGGCGAGCTGGTAGGCGTGCAGCGAGTCGGTGACCTGGTCCGGCTGCAGCATCGGGAGGGTGAGCAGCTCCTCCGCCGGCGTTGTGGCGAGCGCTGTGTCCTCTTCGGCGGTGAGCGCACCGAGGCGATGCCCGGACTGGGATGCGATCACGATCCCCGACCCACCCGCAGCGATGACGTTGCCGAACTCCTCGAGGACGACAGCCGTGCCGTACAGGTCGACGCGCAGGATGGTGGCCGGGGAGGCCTGGCTGGGTGACACGCCGGCGGCGTGGATCAGGCCAGTCACCTCGCCGATCGCGGTCGCGGTCGCAACGAGCGCCTCGACGGACGCGCGTGAGGAGATGTCGACGGTTGCGGTGCTCGCCTCGAAGCCGGCATCGCGGAAGATCTCGGCCGCTGCTTCGGCGTTCTCGATGCGTACGTCGGCGAGCACGACATGTCGGCCGGCGCTGACCCGACGGGCGATGGCCTGGCCGATCGAACCAGCCCCGATGACCACGATGACGTCGTTCATCACACGCCCCCGACTCGGATGAGTGACTTGATCGCAGTGCGGTCGTCCATCGCCGCGTACGCCGCGGGAGTGCCGTCGAGATCGGTCTCGAAGTCGAGCACCAAGCCGGGGTCGATCCGGTGTTCGAGCACATCGCCCATCAGCTCGGGGATGTAGATCCGCGACGGCGCAGGGCCGCCGCGCCAGGCGATGTTGCGGAAGAAGGCGGCGTTGAACGGCACCGCTCCGTGGGGGACTCCGACGATGCCGATCGTCGAACCCGGTCGGGCGATCGCGGCCGCCGTCTCGATCGCCTGCTGCGTGCCGACGCACTCCATCGCGGCGTCCACGCCGACACCCGCGGTGAGTTCGAGGACCGCCTGGTTCGCCTCCTCGCCGCGAGCGTCGATGATGTCGGTGGCACCGAACTCGCGCGCGATCCGTTGGCGATCAACGTGCCGGCTGAGGGCGATGATGCGCTCGGCACCGAGCCGCTTGGCCGCGAGGACGGCCGACAGCCCGACGGCACCGTCACCGACCACGGCCACGGTGTCGCCGCGTTTGACGCCGGCGCTCACCGCGGCGTGATGACCGGTGGACATGACATCGGACAGCGTGAGCAACGACTTCAACGTCGCGTCATCGTGGCCCGATCCCGGAACCTTGACGAGTGTGCTGCCGGCGAGTGGCACACGGACGGCCTCGCCCTGACCGCCGTCGATCGTGCCGTTACCGAACGTTCCGCCGGCCGCGCAGGAGATCGTCGAGCCGTGAAGGCAGTGGGGGCACGACATGTCGCTGAAGATGAACGGAGCGATGACGAGATCGCCACGGGAGAACCCGTGTACATCGGCACCGACATCCTCGACGACGCCGATGAACTCGTGGCCGATCGAGCCGACAGCATGCGGGGAATCGCCGCGGTAGTACCAGAGGTCAGAACCGCACACGCACGCCATCACGACGCGAACGACGGCATCGGTCGGGTGCTCGATGCGCGGATCGGGGCGCTCTCCCACCTCGATGGCACCCACTCCCCTGAAGATCGCTGCTCTCATCACACCTCCTCGACGAGTCGTTGCTGGTCTGGACACCAGCCAACCATCGATCCGGCGAGTGTGGGAGGCCGGGTCAAGAGGGGTACTGGCAGAGCCTCCCAGCGGCGGCGGAGGCGTCGTAGCGTGATCGCCATGGACAACAAGGACGGCATTCGCGAGTTCCTCGCCACCCGTCGCGCCAAGCTTACCCCCGAGCAGGCCGGGCTGTCCGTCTACGGCACTACACACGACTCGAGCGCGGGAACACCAACGGCGTCTCCGACGACGTGCTCGAGGGCATCGCCCGCGCCCTGCATCTCGACGAGTCCGAGCGAGCCCACTTGTTCGACCTGGTCCGCGCCACGACGACCACCACAGCACCCCGCCGCCGTCCGAGCCAGGAGCGAGTCCGCCAGAGCGTGCAGCAGATCCTCGATGCCATCGCCGCGCCTGCCGACGTGCGCAACGAGCGCCTCGACATCCTCGCGGCCAACCGCCTCGGCGAGGCCGTCTACTCGCCCGTGTTCGATTTCCCGGCGCGCCCCGTCAACGTTGCCCGGTTCCTCTTCCTCAGCCCGACCGCGCCGGAGTTCTTCGAGGACTGGGACACCATCGCCCACGACGCCGTTGCCATTCTGCACACCGCCCACAACGTCAAGTTCCACCGCACCGGCACGAACCGGGCTCACCATCACACGACGCGCTCGACCTGCTCGCCTCGTGGATCACGACACCGAAGTCGTCCGTCGACGGCGAGCGATAGGGGTTTCCGGCGGGCTCGTCTTCGATCCGGCGCACTCCAGGTACAGCAGGCGACGACCCTCAGGGGGCGGTGATCGCGGCGACGATGTCGGCGTACGCGGCGTCGGCGTAGGCGCGCATCTCGTCGTCGGTGCGGTCTTGGACGGGGTGCGGGGTGAACACCCGGTGCACGCCCGGGAACCCGAGCGAGCGCGCCTGTGCCTGCGCGGCATCGACGAACTCGGCCGACGCCACGAACACGCCGGGGATGCCCCGGCGTTCGAGATCTGCGATGTCGTGCACACTGCACGACGTACAGCTGCCTCAATCGGCGAGGGCCTCGATCACCAGCGTGCACTGGGTGGCGATCTCGTGACGCAGGTCGACCGGCGCCGGCTTGGTGAAGGTCGGCTTGCGGTAGCGGTGCACGACCACGCCACTCTCCACGAGCAGGTGCTCGAGCCGGTCGAGGAACACATCGCCGCGGGGCTTGCTGATGTCGAGCAGACCCACCACCTGACCGGCGAACGATGCCGGTCGCGGCAACGGCTCGCGGTGCGGTGCGGTGCGTTCGCTGGTGGGGTCGAGCAGGAATCGGGTCATGGGACAACCTTCCTCGTGACGGGTTTTGAGCCGGTGGTGCCGTTGGCCCACCCGCCGATGATTGCGGAGAACAACCCCGCGCCGCCGCCCGCGTGCACGAGCAGAACGCCGTCGGGGAGGAACTTGGGCAGGGTCGCGTCGGCGAACGCTTCGGGCACGCCCTCGGCGATGCCGCCCGCACCGTGCACCAGCTCGCTGCCGGGCACTTGCAGCCGGGCGTGCAGCTCGGCGAGTACGCGCTCGCGGTCCCAGCCGTCGTCGGCGAAGACGCGGGCGTGCTCGGGACCCACCACCAGCACCGCGTCGAAGCCGATCACCAGCTTGGGGTTGTGCAACGTGCGCAGGCAGGCGGCGAACGTGTTGGCCAGTTCGGGCGCCGAGCGCGCCCGCTGGTCGACGATGCAGCGCGGGCCTTCACCGGCGAACAGGGTGACGGTGTCGTCGGTGGGTGCGAACCCACGGCTGACCGACAGCGACGTGAACGGCGAGCCGTGTTCGAGTTCGGGGAAGCAGAAGCCCACCTTGCCGGGGTTGCCGTGCGTCGCGCGATCGACCTCGCCGGGGCGCCCGCCGCCCACGTTGCGCACCACCAGTTGCAGCGCCCGGCCGATGGTGAGGTTGGCGCGGTTGCCCTGGCCGAGCACGTTGCCCGCGCCGTTCATGCCGATGGCCCGCGTGCCCGGCCCGTTGCAGATCACCATCGGCCCCACGGGCATGGTGGTGGCGAGCACGCCGTGCACGTTGAACTCGTCGGTGCAGGCCGCTTCGACCGCGGCGATCACCCACGGCAAGTACTCGGGCAGGCAGCCGGCCATCACCGCGTTCACCGCGATCTTCTCCACCGTCACTTCCACCAGGTCGGGTGGCACCACGGCCACCACCTCCTGCGGGTCGCGGGTGGTGCCGGTGAGCATGCGCAGCACCCGTTCGGGCGTGGGCGGCACCACCGGCAGTCCATCGGTGAAGCCGAGGTCGAACAGCGCCTCGATCTCGTCCTCGGCCTCGGCGACCTCGATGTGTCGCGAGTGCAACGCCCGCCCGCCGAACGTGGCCGCGAGGCGATCGACGACATCGGGGTCGACCGACAGCGACCCGCACCCGGGCCGGAACGGCGGCAGGTCTTCGGCGAGGTCGTCGAGGCCGGTGAGGCGTCGCCAGTCGTCGCGCACCCATCCCACCGTGCGCTCCACCTCCGCCCCGTCGCGCACCACCATGAGGGTGGGCACCGTCTCGATGTCGTGATGCCAGCTGAGTGCGAGGTCGTGATCATGGAGGGCCGTCGGCTCGGCGGGGAAGCCAGGGTCGTCCTGCGTGATGACGGTGAGGGTGTTGTGCGCGGCGGCCGCCGCGATGGTCGGCAGCAGCGGGGCCACCATGCGGCAGGTCTCGCACTCGCGCTTCACGAACACCACCAACCCGTCGGGCAAGGCGGGCGCGCCGGGGCGGGTCACGCTGGTGCCTGTCCGGGGTGGTCGCTCACCATGGCCGCACGTTAGGCCATCGACGGCGGGTGGTGGTGTGGCGAGCTACTTGGTCTCGTTGGGGTGACGGGCCGACGCTTTGGTGATCCAAACCGTGGAGTCGGCGTCGCTGATTGCGTACCAGACCCGGCCGCCACCGGCCACTTCGTACTGCCACTGCTCCAGCGGCGTGCCCTTGATCACCGCCGTGGACAGGGATCCCTTCAGCCGGCCTTGTCGCTCGGCGTTGTCCACGGCACGAGGGTCGCGGACCAGCCGGTCGTACAGCGTGGCGATCGGCCCCGGCTGCTGGCGACACAGGTTGTCCCACCCGGCCGCGGCCTCGTTCGATGCGTGACGCAACGTCCACTCGCCAACCCGAGCAGGCCGGATCGCAGGGTCGTTGCGCTTGCTCATGTCTCCGGGCGGGACACTTCGGAGCCCACGGGTTTGGGTACCACGATCGGCGCGGCACCATCCTCCGCCCACGCGCGCGCTGTGCGACGCCAATCGGCGATCACGTCGATCAGCGCCTTGTAGCTACCGAGGGACTCGCACATCTCGGC
>JAYRWH010000083.1:0-16237 GCA_041918155.1 Ilumatobacteraceae bacterium
CAGTGTGGGATGCAGCCCGCGCCGCGGCCAAAGGCGGCGACCCGTTCTCCTACGCCGCGGCCGCCGCGGCCGCGCTCGCCGTGCCCGCGGCCGACCTGTGCGCCAACCTCAACACCCAGGTGCACGGTGGCATCGGCTTCACGTGGGAGCACGACGCCCACCTGTACCTGCGTCGTGCGACCGCGCTCGCGGCGATCGTCGACCCCGACGCCGCCGCTGCCGCGGTGACGGACCTCACCCGCCGCGGCGTGAAGCGCGAGAAGAGCGTCGACCTGCCGCCCGAGGCGGAACCGATTCGTGCCGAGGTCCGCGCGTTCGCGGAATCGGTCAAGGGGCTCGACGCCGCGGCGCAACGGGCCAGGCTCATCGAGACCGGCTATGTCATGCCGCACTGGCCCAAGCCATGGGGCCGCGCTGCGGGAGCGATCGAGCAGCTCGTCATCGAGCAGGAGTTCACCGCCGCGGGCGTGCAACGTCCGGCGTACGGCATCACCGGCTGGGTGATCCTCACCCTCGTGCAGCACGCCACCGACGACCAGGTGCAGCGGTGGGTGCCCCCGGCACTGCGCCAAGACCTCATCTGGTGCCAGCTGTTCAGCGAGCCCGATGCCGGCTCCGATGCAGCGGGCATCAAGACGCGCGCCAACCGCGTCGACGGTGGCTGGCTGGTGAACGGCCAGAAGGTGTGGACCTCCGGCGCCCACCTCGCCAAGTACGGCTTCATCACCGTGCGCACCAACCCCGATGTGCCCAAGCACCAGGGCATCACGATGATGGTGGTCGACATGAAGGGCGAGGGCGTCACCGTGCGCCCGTTGCGCCAGGCCAGCGGCGGCTCAGAGTTCAACGAGGTGTTCTTCGACGACGTGTTCGTGCCCGACGACGACGTGGTCGGCCCGGTGGACGGCGGCTGGACCGTGGCCCGTGCCACGCTCGGCAACGAGAGCGTCAGCATCGGTGGCGGCTCGGGTGGCATGGCCACTCCCCCGTCGGCACTCGTGCAGATGCTCGACGCCGCGCCCGATCGCCTCGCCGGCGGTGCGGCCCGCGTCGGCCGCTATGTCGCCCAGCACCACGCCATGGCGATGCTCAACCTGCGCAGCGCGCACCGCGCCGTCGCCGGTGGCGGGCCCGGGCCGGAAGGCTCGGTCACCAAGCTCGTGCTCTCCGAGTTGGGTCACGACGCGGCGGCGATGGCGACCGCGCTCGTCGGCCCTGACGCGGCGTTCCTCGACGGGCCGGGCGCGCTGCCAGGCCTGCTCGCACTGAGCCATCGCGGCCTCTCCATCGCCGGCGGTACCTCGGAGATCAAGCGCAACCAGATCGGCGAGCGCCTGCTCGGCCTGCCGCGTGACCCTCTGATCGTCTGATCCCGTTGGATCGTCTGATCCCGTTGGAGTTCGATGACCGGGTCCGGGGCGTCGGAGCGACTGAACTGGAGCGGCAAGCCGGAGCCAGATCCCGTTGGTCGGGCGTGCTTTTCGCTGCACTCCGAACCCGGTCAAGGCCGAACGTACGCCCATAAGGCCTGGTTGTCCAATCGCCCGGTTGATCTCGCGCGTGGGCACACTGACGGAGTGTCCGCGTTGACGAACCTGTTGCCGCCCGTCGGCTCGGACCCCGAGGCGGTGCTCGACGCGTTCGCTGCGTGGGCCGCCGAGGGTGGACGGCCGCTCTACTCGCACCAAGAGGAAGCGGCGCTCGCACTCGCGGCCGGCGACCATGTCGTCCTCGCGACGCCCACCGGTTCGGGCAAGAGCCTCGTCGCCATCGCCGGCATCTGCCTCGCCGTCAACGCCGGCAAGCGTGCCGTGTGGACCGCACCGATCAAGGCACTCGTCGCCGAGAAGTTCTTCGACCTCGTCGATCTGCTCGGCCCACAACAGGTGGGGCTCGCCACCGGTGATGCCTCGATCAATGCGGACGCGCCCGTACTCGTCTGCACCGCCGAAGTACTCGCCAACCACGCACTTGCGGTGGGGGCGCAAAGCGACTTCGGCTTCGCCTGCCTCGACGAGTTCCACTACTACGCGGATGCCGACCGCGGGTGGGCGTGGCAAGTGCCGCTGCTGGAGCTCACCGACTGCCAGATGCTGCTCGCCTCGGCCACGCTCGGTGACATGACGGCGATCACCACTGATCTGGAGCGCCGCAGCGGCCGCCCGGTCAGTGAAGTCACGTCGGTAGACCGCCCCACACCGCTGTACCACCAGTGGCGGCTGACTTCGGTGGCCGACAGTGTGCTCGAGGCGGTGAAGGACGGGCTCAGCCCGGTGTACGTGGTGCACACCACGCAGGCCGCCGCCATCGAGCGCGCGCAGGCGTTGGTGAGTCTCACCGTCACCACCCGCGCCCAGCGCGAAGCGATCGTCGAGGCACTTTCCGGCCAGCGCATGGCCCGCGGCTTCGGCGACACCCTCGTGCGCCTGTTGCGCAACGGGGTGGGCGTGCATCATGCCGGCCTGCTGCCCCGCTATCGGCGCCTCGTCGAACGCCTCGCCGGCGAGGGCTTGCTGCCCGTGATCTGCGGCACCGACACGCTCGGGGTGGGCGTGAACATCCCGATTCGTACGGTGCTGATGACCGCACTGACGAAGTTCGACGGCAACAAGGTGCGCGTGTTCAGCGCCCGCGAGTTCCACCAGCTCGCCGGCCGCGCCGGGCGGCCGGGGTTCGACCCCGACGGCCATGTGTGGGCGCAGGCGCCGGACCATGTGATCGAGAACACGAAGGCGCTCAGCCGTGCCGGCGATGATCCCAAGGCGCGCCGCAAGGCCACCAAGGCGAAGGCGCCGGACGGATTCGTGCACTACGACGAGGCCACGATGAACCGTCTCATCGCCGCCCGGCCCGAGCCCCTCACCTCACGCTTCAAGGTGACGGCCGATCTGGTTGCAGCGGTGCTCTCGCGCCCCGACGGGCCGAACGCGCTGAAGCACCTGCTGCGCACGAACCACGACAACGAGCAGCGCAAGCGCGCCCACAAGAAGCGAGCCATCGCCGTCTACCGCAGCCTGGAGCACGCGGGGGTGGCCGAGCGCCTGCGCGACGAGCACGGGCGTTGCATGGGCGTGCGCGTCGGCTCGTTGGTGGAGGGCACCGACGAGCGCCTGATGCTGCGCTTCAGCGCACCGCTCATGCCGTTCGCGATCGAAGTGCTCTCCACGCTCGACCGCGACGACCCGGCGTACGTGCTCGATGTCGTGAGTGTCCTGGAGAGCGTGCTCGACGACCCGCGCCAGGTGCTGTACGCCCAGCAGAACGCCGCCAAGGCCACGCTCGTCGCCCAGATGAAGGCCGAGGGCGTGCAGTACGAGGAGCGCATGACGCGGCTGGAGGGCATCACCTGGCCCAAGCCACTCGACGAGCTCATCGAGGCGTGCTTCCACGAGTACAAGGGCCACCACCCGTGGGTGGCCGAGTACCCCTCCCCCAAGTCGATCCTGCGCGAGATGCTGGAGGGCGGCGACACGTTCGCCACGTTCGTGCGCCGTTACCGGCTGGAGCGCAGCGAGGGCCTCGTGTTGCGCTACCTCACCGATGCCTGGCGCACGCTCGATCGCTCGTTGCCCGACGACGTCTACACCGGCGACCTCGAAGATGTCGTGGAGTGGCTCGGCTCCCTGATCCGCGCCACCGACGCGACGCTGCTCGACGAGTGGAACAAGCTCGCCGGCCAGCCCGTGCACGACCACCTCGCGCTCGACGCGCCGATGGCAACGCGGGAGTGGCCACCGGCCGCGTGGCGCACGGCAATGCGCACCGCGGCGTTCGGCTGGGTGGAGATGCTCGCCCACCGTGCCCACGGCGCGCTCGCCGAGCGCTGCGGGTGGGAGGCCGGTCGCCTGGCCGAGGCGATGGCGCCCTACTGGGCCGAGTACGGATCCATGGAGATCGACGCTGCGGCTCGTTCGTCCGTGCACTTCACGCTCACCGAGCACCCCGACCGCTGGGTGGTGACCCAACAGCTCTCCGACCCCGCAGGCGACGGCGAGTGGCGCTTCACCGCCGTCGTCGACCTCGCGATCGCCGAGACCGACGGCGCCCCCACACTGCAGATGGAGTCGCTGGGGCCGCTGTAGCGTGCGTTCGTGCCCGAGCCCGTCGAGTCGCCGCTGTTGCGTCGCATCCGCGAGTCGGTGATCGGTGACGACCAGGTGATCGACGGCCCGTACGGTCCGCGCCGGATCACGTACGCCGACTACACCGCCTCCGGGCGCTCGCTGACCTTCATCGAGGACTTCATCCGCGACGAGGTGCTACCCCGCTACGCGAACACGCACACCGAGTCGTCGGGTACCGGCCTGCAGACGACCCGCCTGCGCGAAGACGCCCGCCGCATCATCCACGACGCGGTGCACGGCGACGAGGGCACGCTCGTGATCTTCTGCGGGTCGGGCGCGACCGGGGCGATCGACAAGCTGATCGGGGTCATGAACCTGCGCATCCCCGCCGACCTCGACGACCGCTACGGCCTGTCGCAGCACATCCCTGCGGCCGAGCGGCCGGTCGTGTTCGTCGGGCCGTACGAGCACCACTCCAACGAGGTGCCGTGGCGGGAGACGATCGCCGACGTCGTGGTGATCCACGAGGACGCCGACGGCCACATCGACCAGGCCCACCTTGCTGCCGAATTGGCCAAGCATGCCGATCGACCGTTGAAGATCGGCTCGTTCTCCGCCGCCTCCAACGTGACGGGCATCCTCACCGACACGTGCGGCATCGCCGATCTGTTGCATCGCCACGGCGCGCTGAGCTTCTGGGACTTCGCCGCGGCCGCGCCCTACGTCGACATCGACATGAACCCGGTGTGCACCGAGCACCCGCAGGCGCACAAGGACGCGGTGTTCCTCAGCCCGCACAAGTTCGTCGGCGGTCCGGGCACGCCGGGGGTACTCGCGGTGCGCCGCGAGTTGCTGCACAATCGCGTGCCCGACGTCGTGGGCGGCGGCACGGTGGCCTACGTCAACCCCTCCGAGCACGTGTATCTCGACGACCCCGTGCACCGCGAGGAAGGCGGCACGCCGGCGATCATCGAATCGATCCGCGCCGGCCTCGTGTTCCAGCTGAAGGCCGCTGTCGGAGTGGACACGATCCGCGACCGCGAGGAGGTCTACTGGTACCGCGCGATCGAGGCGTGGTCGGCCAACCCAGCGATACAGGTGCTCGGGAGCACGACCGCCGAGCGGCTGTCGATCGTGTCGTTCGTCGTACGCCGGCCGGGCGGCCGCTACTTGCACCACAACTTCGTCGTCGCCCTGCTGAGCGACCTGTTCGGAATCCAGTCGCGCGGCGGGTGCTCCTGCGCCGGACCGTACGGGCACCGCCTGCTCGGTATCGACCTCGAGCGCTCGCACGAGTTCGAGCACGAGATCACCCGCGGCTGCGAGGGCATCAAGCCCGGGTGGACCCGGGTGAGCTTCAACTACTTCATCTCCGAGGCGGTGTTCCGGTACCTCGTTGCTGCCGTCGACCTCGTCGCCACCCATGGTTGGAAGCTGTTGCCCGAATACCGCTTCGACCCGCACAGCGGCCTATGGCGCCACCGCCGCGGCCCGGTGGAGCCGCCCCTGCGCCTGTCGATGGTGAGCTACGACCCCTCCACCGGCGAGATGCAGCGCCCACCCGTCGACCAGGTGCGTGCACCCGAGTCCGCGCTGGCGGGTTACCTCGCCGAGGCTGCCGCCGCGTTCGCGGCCGCTCCCTCGTGGGCCGGAGAGGGCGACGCCGCCCTCTCCCCCGAGTTCGAGCACCTGCGCTGGTTCGAACTGCCGACCGCGTCGATGGGGTGAGTCCTACGCACTCCAGGACTGCGCCACGACGAGCGTTAGGAGCGCCGTTGCCACCATCGCCACGACGTACAACACCATGCGCCCGCGCCGCGGCCACCGGCTGAGCAGCGCGCCAGCGCCCACCAATGCGCCGATCCCGAGACCCCCGACGGTGGCCAGCGACACCACACGACACGGAGCACAGTCGCTCGATGAGCACGACCACGCATTGGTACACGAGGTGTTGACGCCGAACGACACCATGCCGATGAACACCACCAGCACGAACGACAGCACCGCGACGAGGGGAATCACTCGCCGATCCTGCACTCTGGGCACGGGAGGCATCGTATGCCCCCTCCGGCACCGCCGCTGCTCGGTATGGTTGCGTCGCGGCCGCCTTGGCCGATGTCGTCACAGCTGGACAGGGCGATTCTGGCGCAACCAACCGCGGACGTGCACCCTCTTCGTCACGATCTGGGGAGGCTTCGCGATGCTGTGGGGGGTGCTGATCCTGACCGCATGGGTCGCCCACAGATGACTCGTGGCGACCTGCCTCGGCGCTCAGCCCTTGGCGGGGGCGAAGCGGGTGAGGCCGAGTTCACTCTCGATGGCGTGACGGGGGCGGGCGCCGACTGCTTGCTTGGTCAACACGCCGGCCTCGAACAGCCCGATGGTGGGGATGCCACGGATGCCGTACTTGGCGGCTACGTCCTGGTTGGCGTCGACATCGACCTTCACGACCTTGATGGCCGCGCCGTACTGCTCGGCGAGGGCCTGCACCTCGGGGGCCACCATCTTGCACGGGCCGCACCATTCGGCCCAGAAGTCGACGACGACGGGCACCGTCGAGTCGAGCACCTCACTCTGGAAGCTGGCCTGGTCGTCGGCTGCGATCACGTGTGCCATTTGTAAGTAGTCCCTTCGTAGGCGGCACGAGCGACAACCGATACCCAACTGGGTATATTCCCGCGCCCGCTCCCCCGCCGGGCGCTGCCATGCTGGGCCGATGGGTTGGCTGCGCAAGGAACGAACCGAGGTGTCCGCGGAAGCGATCGCGGCCGTCGTGCGCCGCAACGTGGGCCTCTCCCGCCGCCTGCCGCCCGACATGCACGAGCGCCTGCTCGACCTCACCGCGGCCATGCTGCGGGAGAAGTCGTGGGAGGGCGTCAGCCTCGACCTCACCGACGACATGCGCATCACCGTCGCCGCCAACGCGGCCATCCCGATCCTCGCCCACGACACGTACCCATACCGCCAGGTGAAGGCGATCCTGGTGCGCCCGTCCTCGGCGGTATCGCACGCGGTGCGCTCCGGCCCCGTCGCAGGCACCTTCGTCGACGACGCGGTGCACCTCGTCGGCGAGGCCACGCCCAACGCCGGGCCGGTAGTACTCGCGTGGGACACGGCCGTGTACGAGAGCCGCCACCCCCACCACGGCGGCAACGTCATCATCCACGAGTTCGCGCACAAGATCGACATGGCCGACGGCTACGCCGACGGGGTGCCGCCGCTGCGCGGCCCGGCCCTCGATCGCTGGCGGGCCGTGCTCGCCGACGAGTATGAACGCACCGACAGCCGCGAGAGCGACGAAGTGCTGCGCGAGTACGCCTGGACCAGCCCGGCCGAGTTCTTTGCCGTGAGCAGCGAGGTGTTCTTCTGTCGGCCGGGCGAGTTGGCGGCCGCCAAGCCCGAGCTGTACGGCGCGCTCGGCGACCTCTACGACCTCGACCCGCTCACCTGGCGCACCGACGGGGCCTGATCACGCGCGGCCAGCCGCGGCCAGCTCGGCCTCCAACTGCACGGCCTTGGGGAACAGGACGTTGTTCTCCTTGTGGATGTGCAGGTGGGTGTCGGCCTCCAGCTCCGCCAGGCCAGCGAAGCACGCAACGTACGAGGCGCAACCGTCGGCAGGTGGCCGGTAGTCGTTCGTGAGCACGCGCATGCGGGCGAGCAGCTCGCCGACGCGGTCGTGTTCGGACAGCATCACCCCGATCGGGTTGCGCACCGAGCCGCAGTGAAACGACGCCGGGGCGGCCGCGTGGGAGAGCTCGTGCACGAGCGGGAACAGCACCCGCTCCTCCTTCAGCAAGTGCGGTTCAAGATCCGCGCGGACCTCCTCGTACACACGGGCGATATCGGCCAGCTCGGGGTGGCGACCACCGTGCACGCCACGGATCTTCTCCACCAGCGCCGACAAGCGCGGCAGCTCGTCCCACAGGTAGCGGTGGTGGGCGGCGTCGATGTGGTCGCACAACTCGTCAACGGCCATCGTCGACCAGTCGGCCGGTTGCCGCTCGCCCGCCGCGGCCGCCAGCTCGGCGGCCGTCGCGGTGGGGTCGAGCCCGCGCCCGGCGCATGCCGCGGCGAGGGTACGGCCACCGCCACAGCAGTAGTCGAGGCCGCGGCGCTCGAACTCGCGGGCGAGCGTGGGGTATTCGTCCACCAGCTCGCCGAGGGTCATCTGCGGATCGATCATCGTCATCCCCTGTTCCTTCGCACTCGTGTTCAAATCGTCCACACGCCCACGGCCGTCACCAGCACGAGCGAGATTCCGAGCGCCATCTGGCGCAGGCCCAACACCTTCGCCGCCGTCGGTGGCCGGCGCACCCACGCAACCTGCAGCGCGGCGAGCACCACCAGCCCACCCAGCCCGCCGACGAGGCGCCGATCGAGCACCACCGCGGCCGCCCCGAGCGCCAGCGCACACACCTGGGCGATGTCACTGCCGCGCACGGCACCGGCCCCGCGCCGCAAGCGGACGATCTGCACCCGCACGAACGGGATCGCCCCGACCGACCGGCCGGTGAGCACCAGCCACGCCGCGACCGCAAGCGCCGCACTGCGGCCACCGGCGAGGACGATCGCCGCGGCGACGCAGGCGATCCCGGCCGAGCCGCACAACTCGGGCAGCAGACGCCGACCGCGGCTGCGCACGTCGAACCACAGCTCTACGGCCACCAACGGTGCGGCGACCGCGACCGGCACGAGCCAGGACGAACCACCGGCGACGAAGGCCCACACCGCGCAGCCAATGATGACGGCGAGCTCCACGGCGGCGAGCCGCGCCCCCACCCGCGACCGGTCGCGCCACTGCTCGCGGCGACGGTCGACAAGGGCCAGCTTCAGCGGCGTTCGCACCAGGAACGCCCCGAAGGCGGCCAGCCCGAGCGCGAGCCCGGCCCACGATGGTGCGATGAGCAGCCCGAGCAGGATCGGCTCGAGCGTGAGCCCCCAGCCACCGTGCTCCGCCGGGAGCGCGGCCTGCTTCCACAATGGCCGCTCGCTGGTCACTCCGACCGGTCCCCAGCAACGGTGGACAACGGCGTCGCGGCCAGCGACTGCATCAACTCGGCGCGGGCCCGCGACCAGGCCCGGTGCAGGCTGCACGGCATGTCGCTGCCGCACTCGCGATCCTCCACCACGCAGCGCCCGGTGTCGGTGGCCCCGTCGACGGCCTCGATCACCTGCAGCACGCTCACGTCCTCGAGCGACACATCGGCTGCGTACCCGCCGGTGGGGCCGGGCTCGGATCGCACCCAGCCGGCCTTCACCAGCGGGCCGAGCACCTGCGGCACGAAGCCGGCTGTGGTGTCGAGCGCCGCGGCGAGCGCGGGCGCCTTCCAACGCGCAGGAGACGTGCCGAGCAGCACCATCGCCCTCACTGCCAGGTCGGCCCGGCGGGTGATCTCCAATCTCATAGTTGCAGACTATTGGATTCCCGGCCGTCGCGCACGGAGACGTTTGTCGAGCGCATCCACCGCCAGCACCACCGGCATCGACGCCACCGCCACCGCCCAACCCCACAGCGGTGGATTGGCCTGCTCCAGGCGGTCGGCGATCGGGCCGATGAACACCACGGCCATGGCGAAGGCCAGCTCGACCACGCCCGTCCACAACAGCATCCGGTTGGTGGTCCAGCCCAACTGGCCCGGCCGACGGGTGGAACTGCGGCATGCCGACGCGTTCGCCTTCTGCGCGAACACGACGGTGAGGAAGGCCGCTCCGCTGGCCGCGGCGATGCCGTCCGCGTCCGGCCATGGCTTGCCCCGGCCCCAACCTTCGGCGAGCAGCGACACGACGAACGCCAGCATCGACATCGCCGAGATCGCAGGGCCCAGCCAGCCAAAGGCGCGGCGCACGACCGTCGCATTCATGAGTCGTCCACCAACCGGTGGGCCGTCGATGAGGTGATCGCTGGGCGGTTCGGCACCGAGGGCCACCGCCGAGAGCGTGTCGGTGCCGATGTCGATGGCGAGGATCTGCAGCACGCCCAACGCGAGCGGGAAGCGTCCACCGGACAGCATCCACACCACGAACGGGGTGAGCTCGGCGACATTGTCGGTGAGGTGGTAGGTGAGGAAGCGGCGCAGGTTGACATACGTCGCCCGCCCCTGCTCGATACCGGCGACGATGCTCGCGAAGTGGTCGTCGAGCAGCACGAGATCGGCCGCCTCGCGGGCCACGTCGGTGCCAGAGAGGCCCATCGCGATCCCGATGTCGGCCTCGTGCAGCGCGGGTGCGTCGTTCACACCGTCACCGGTCATCGCCACGACATGGCCGCGGGCACGCAGGGCGCGGGCGATACGCAGCTTGTTCTCCGGCGAGACGCGAGCGATGACGATGCCGTCGTGATCGAGCACCTCGCCCAGTTCGCCGTCGTCCTCGGGCAGATCGGCCCCGATGAGCACCGGATCGCCCTCTCGGCGCAGGCCCACCTCATCGGCGATCGCCGAAGCGGTGTCCGGATGGTCGCCGGTGACCATCGCGATCCGCACCTGGGCACGACGGCAAGCGTCGATCGCGGTCCGCACGTCCGGCCGGGGCGGGTCCTGCAGGCCGATCACGCCGACGAGTTCCAGGTCGCGTTCGATGTCGGCGGCCGCGAGCGGCCGGCTGCCATCGGCACGCACGGCAACGGCGAGCACCCGCAGTCCCCGCGCCGTCATGTCGTCCACCGCGGCCGATCCGGCGGCCGCGGCGGCGGCATCGAGACACAGCGGCAGCACCCCGTCGGGCGCACCCTTCACAACGATCTCGCCGTCGATCACCACCGACATCCGCCGGCGGTTGGGATCGAACGGGAAGCGAGCCTGCTCGGGGCGGGCGGCGCGGTCGCCGTCGGGATCGAGCCCAAGCCGGCGGGAGAAGGCGTCGAGTGCGGCCTCCATCGGGTCGCCGTGGGCGAGCCACTGATCTTCCTTCTCGTAGGCGTAGCCGGTGGAGCAGCGGGTCGCGACGAGCGAGAGGCGATCCAGCGCGGCACGGTCGCCCTCGACGGTGATGTCGGCGACCGGACCGTAGCCGAGCCCCGCGATCGTGGCGCTCGCCGTGGGCGTCCAGGCGGCGACGACGGTCATCTGGTTCATCGTCAACGTGCCGGTCTTGTCGGTGCAGATGAACGTGGTGCTGCCGAGCGTCTCCACCGCGTCGAGCTGGCGCACGAGCACGTTGCGCTTGGCCATCTGCTCGGCGCCCCAGGCCAGCGAGAGGGTCACCGTCGGCAGGAGCGCCTCGGGCACGAGCGCCACGGTCACGCCGATCGCGAACACGAAGCCCTCACTGGCGCTGTTGCCGAGCAGCATCGAGATCCCGAAGAAGAACGACCCCACCCCCACGGCGATGATCGCGATCAATCGCACCAACGCGGCCAAGCCGATCGTCAGCGGGGTCGCCGGCTTCTCCGTCGAGGTGGTGAGCTGGGCGATGCTCGCCAACAGCGTGTCGGAACCGATCGCGGTGACGACGGCCTCGGCCGTTCCCTCCACCACGAACGTGCCCGCCGCCAACTGGTCACCGACGGAGATCGATGCGGGGCGACTCTCACCCGTCAGCAACGAGGTGTCGAGCAGCAGTGCATTGGCGCTCACCGTCTCGGCATCAGCCGGGATGCGGTCGCCGGCCTCGACGAGCAGGCGGTCGCCGATCACCACGTCAGCCGCCTCCACTGTCTGCGCTCGGCCATCGCGGCGCACCGTCACTCGGGTCGGGAGCAGTCCGCGCAGGCGCTCGGCGGCCTTGTCGGCGCGGTTCTCCTGGATGAAGGAGAACACCGCATTGATGACGATCACCGCGAAGATCGCTACGCCCAACTGCGGCATGCCGCCGATCATCGCCAGCAGGCCGGCCACCCACAGCATGAGGGCGAAGAAGTGCACCAGTTCGCCGAGGAAGCGCCACAGCAGCGAAGGGCGGGCCATCGACGGCAACTCGTTCGGGCCGTCGGCCGCGAGCCGCAACGAGGCTTCAACCGACGTCAGGCCCGGATCATTCACGACTCCAGTGCAGCACGCCCGGCCGTGACTTGAAAGGGCACAGCGTCATTGGGCCCTTCCGCGATCCTGCGACGCGGGTTTACGGTCGATGTGGAAGTGGTACTCACCCCTGTGGAAAGGAGTGCCATGAACGCACAAAAGAAGATCCTCGTCGGGGTCGATGGCTCCGACAATTCACTGCTGGCCCTGAAGTGGGCGCTGGCCGAGGCCCGGGTCCGCGGCGACGCGGTGGAACTGGTGCATGGCTGGCACTTTCCCTATGTCGCCGACCCCACCGGCATGGTGCCGTTCCCCACGGCTGCGCTACAGGAGAGCGGCGAACTCGTCGTCGCCGATGCGCTGAAGGCATGCGCCGCGGAGGCGGACGGCCTCACCGTCACCACACGTGTCGAGCAGAGCACCGGCGCCGAGTTCCTCATCGAGGCCAGCAAGGACGCCGACCTGCTGGTCGTCGGTCGCCGTGGACATGGCGGCTTTCTGGCGCTCGTCATGGGCTCACTCGCCCAACAGGTGGCGGCCCACGCACACTGCCCGGTGGTAGTAGTCGGTCCCGCCTGAGTCAGGCCGGCCTGGCAGTGCGTGCGGCGGCGTAGGGCAACCAGCGGCCGGCCTCGAAGTCGTACAGCTTGCACACATGCGTGGCGCGCAGGTAGGCGCGCACGGAGTACCGCGCTGAGCGCACGGTCTCGGGGAAGGCGGCGGCGATGGCGCGTGCCGCCTCGGGCAGCTTGTGGAACGGGATGCGGGTGTCCACATGGTGCGGCACATGCACCATGATGTTGTGCAGCCACAAGCGGTTGACAACACGAGGCACGCGCAGGATGGTGGTGGATTCCATCTGGCCGCGGAACTGGGTCCACTGCTTGCGCTCCCACCAGCGGATGTCGGGCGACACGTGGTGCACGTAGACGGCCCAGCCGATGACGTGCACGAGCACGAGGAACGGCACGACGAACAGCTTGAACGGCAACCAGATGGCCGTCATCCAACCACCGGTCAAGGCCCCGAGCGTCGCCGCCCCACCGATCATGAACGTGGCGAGGATGGTGAGCACGGTCTTGTCGCGCACGATGTCGGCGCGGCGCTTGCTCGGCGCCTTGAAGCGCCACATCTTCTCCCACCACACCGAACGCATGAAGTAGATGCCGGCGCCGAAGCACGACCACTCGATGCGGTGACGCAGGCGCCCACGCAACCCGAGCTCGCGGTACTCAGCGGGCGTGAGTGGCTGCCACACGAAGTCGAAACCCTGCCGGGTGGTGTACGCGTGGTGCACCCGGTTGTGACCGAGATCCCAGGCCGCCTCGGCGTGCATTCCCGGGGCCATGCACCAGCGGGCGACGAAGCGATTGACCTTTCGCGAATCGAACAGCGCCATGTGCGACGCATCGTGACCGAGCACGAACAGGCCAGAAGCGCCCAGCCCGGCGAGCGGCCAGAGCACCAGCAGGAAGTACCAGCGATCGGTGAACGCGAGGGCCACGATCGGCGCGAGATACAGCAGCGCGGCCTGGACGAGGGCCACTGTCGCCCGGGTCTTGGACCGGTCGTAACAGGTGGCCGGAATCACCGCTCTCACATCATTGAGCGAATGAGTTCGCGGTGTGAGCGTGTCAACGGCAACGGGCATCGCCCCACCCTACAGAGCTACCGGCGGGTAGCCGCGCGTCTCAGCGACCAAGATCGACGACGCTGCGACCTTCGGCCTGACCAGCGAGGATGCCGGTGAGCACACCGTCGAGGTCGTCGAGGCCGATGTCGTGGCCGATCGAAGCCAATCCGGCCGGCTTGAGATCGGTGGCGATACGACCCCACACCTCACAGCGGCGGGCGATCGGGGTCATCACCGAATCGATTCCGAGCAGTGACACGCCGCGCAAGATGAACGGCAGAACCGTGGTGGGCAGCTCGTTGCCGCCGGTGAGGCCCGACGCCGCGACCGCGCCGCCGTAGTGGATCTTCTTCAACACGTTGGCGAGCGTGACCCCACCGACACAGTCGACCGCGCCGGCCCACACCGTGGCCTCCAGCGGACGCCGGCCCGGCTCGGAGAGCTCGGCGCGATCGATCACGGTGGTGGCGCCGAGTTGGGTGAGCCATGCTGCCGAGGCCGGCTTGCCGGTGCTGGCGACGACCTCATAGCCGAGCCCGGCGAGCATGCTCACCGCCGTGCTGCCCACGCCGCCGGTGGCGCCGGTGACCAGCACGGGCCCGCTCGCGGGGGTGACGCCGTGGCGCTCGAGCGCGAGCACCGAGAGCGCAGCGGTGAATCCGGCCGTGCCGATGATCATCGCCTCACGCGTGGTGAGCCCGGCGGGCAGCGGCACGATCCATTCCTCGGGAACGCGGGCGTAGCGGGCGAAGCCGCCGTGGCGGGCGACACCGAGGTCGTAGCCGTGCACGATCACCTCGGTGCCCGCCGGCAACCCGGCGGCCGGCTCGAGCTGCACACCGGCGAGATCGACACCGGGCACCATCGGCGAGACGCGGGCGACCTTGCCCGCGGGCGTGCTGGCCAGACCGTCCTTGTAATTGACGCTCGACCAGTGCACCTCGATGAGCACCCCGTCGGCGGGCAGCTCGTCGGCGGTCATCGTGACGACGCCGCGGTCGATCGATTCGCCAGTGGTGTTGGCGCGGAAAGCACGGAAGGGCGCAATGGTCATGGCGCCGACTCTAAAGGCGGCCTTATGCCGGGGGCGAGTCCGCGACCACGAACTCGGCGCGGCGGTGCTGGAACTTCCACTCCCCGCCGTCGCGGCGCAGCACGTCGTGGTAGCGGCCGACCAGCTGCACCGCCCACCCGGCCTTGCCGAGCAGGATGAACACGAGGTCGCTCGTGGCCTTGGCCTCGGTGTCGCTCCACTCGGTGACGAGTGTGTTGAGCACAAGGTGACGCTGCGGCTTGCGCGGCGCCCAACTCACGTACGCCTCACGCAGCGCTTCGGTGCCGGCGTGGGTGCCCATGCCCGGCATCTCGACCACGCCGTCCGCGCAGAACGTGGCCACCACGTCGTCGGCGCGGCCGTCGTCGAGGGCCTGCGCATATGCGGCGATCGCGGCGCGCACGCCCTCGGCGACGTCAGCGAAGCTCAGCTCAGCACTCATCAGAACCCCAGATCCTTCACCGACTGCTCGAGCGGATTGACATTGATCTGGCGCAGCACGGGCAGCAGCTTCTCCCACGACACACCGGTGACGAACGCATCGACGGTGCGCTCGAAGTTGCCCACCCCGCCTTCCATCGCCTGCGCCAGGCGCAGGTATTCGAACCCCTTGCTGTGCAGGCCACGCTGCTGCTTGGGCAGGTTCGAGTAGTCCTGCGCCGGGATCGGCGGCACCCGCGGGTCGTCGAACTCCCACACCTCGGGCGGCAGCGGCCGCGGCCGCTGCTCCCCCTCGGCGTAGCGGGTCAGCGACCAGATCTCCATCAGGCATTCCTCGGGGCCCAGCGGGCGGAAGCGATACGAGGAGGCGCTGGAGTACATCGGCAGGACGAAGTGGTGCGGGAAGCAGTACGCCATTGGCTCGTTCGCGCCCATAGCGGTGAGCTCGTTGAGGTCGGGCATGTCGTGCCCCGCCTCGCGGTGCCATGCGGTGACGGCGTCGTTGTAGGTGCGATCCCACACGTCGCGCGCCAGCATCGGGTCGGCGGGAAGCTCGATCTCGGCGATCACTCGCTCCGCGATCGCCACGTCGGAGCCGTGCACCATGCCGGACATACCCACGTTCATCGTGCGCAGGTACTGCAGCTCGCCTCGAAGGAACTGCTGCGGGTCGAAGGCCGCCGGATCGCGGGGCAGCACCCGGTCGAGGATGCGCAGCTGGGGGTGGCTCTCGAGCACGTGGTACTGCTCGAGGAACGCGGCCTGGGCGAGCTTCCAGTTCACCGGCAGGCGCATCGCCCGCCACCACTCGACGCGGTACGCCTCGCCGTGGAACGCCTCGATGTTCGTGGCGAACGGCTCGATGCACTCACGTAGTGGCGGCGCGGCGTCGTCGAAGTTGATCCAGGCACACCCCAGGTTCGTCTCGCAACGCACGGGAGTGAGGTCGAGATCGCACGCCTGCAGGTTGTGCTCGGCGAACGACTTGCGGCGAGTGACCCCGGTGTTGGTGCCGTCAGGCGCGAACGACCAGCCGTGGAACGGGCAGGTGAACCCGGTCGCGCAAGTGCCGTGCGTGAGCGCC
>JAYRWH010000084.1:0-24099 GCA_041918155.1 Ilumatobacteraceae bacterium
CCCCCCCCCCCACCCCCCCCCCCCCCCCCGCCGCCCGCCCGCCCCCCCCCCCCCCCCGCCGGGCGCCGGGCGGGCGCGGGGCCCCCGCCCCTGTCCCCAGCCGCCCCCCCCCCCCCCGACACAAAGGGGCGGATCGGGCGCGCTACAGCTTGCCGGAGGCTTTGATCGCCAGGTAGGCGTCGACGAGTTCGACGGCGAGGCGGCCGGGCTCGGCATCGACGACGATGGCGCCCGCGGCGCGGAGGCGGGCGACCGCACGACGGCGCTGGTACTGGTGGTTGACGGCGGCGGCCTCGCGGAACGCCTCGCCGGGCCACTGGTGTGCACCACCGGCCGCCCACTCCTGCACGGCCGGATCCTGCACCGCCGCCACCACGACAAGGTGGCGGCGGGTGAGGATCGGCAGGGCGGGCAGGAGTGCCTGCTCGACCACGGCCTCGACAAGATCGGTGAGCACGACGTACAGCGCACGGCGACGAAAGCGCGACGCAGCCTGATCGAACGCCGCCTGGTACGCGCTCTCGGCGAGGTCGGGCTCGAGCGCAAACATCGCCTCGGCGGCACGGCCGAGCTGGCTCTTCGCGTTCGTGGGCACGAGGATGCTGCGCACCTGGCGGTCGAATGCCACCATGCCCACGCGGTCGCCGAGGCGGGTGCCAACCTGCACCATCGCCAGCACGGCATCCATCGCATGTTCCACGCGGGGCACCCCACCGACCGTGCCGGCCATGACGCGGCCGTTGTCGAGCAGCAGCACCACGTTCTGGTTGCGCTCGGCACGATACTGCTTCACGATCGGGCGCTGGAGGCGCACCGTCGCCGGCCAGTCGATGCGGCGGAACTCGTCGTCGGGGCGATAGTCGCGCAGCTGGTCGAACTCCTTGCCGCCGCCGCTGGTGCGCACGCTGCGCAGCCCAACCTCCAGCACCCGCGGCACGATCACCCGTCGCTGCACCTCCTCACGGCTGGGGTAGGCGGGCATCACCCGCAGGCCGCCGGGCACGCCCCGGGTGGCCTGACGCGAGACCAGCCGCAGCGGGCCCTGCACACGCACCGTCACGTCATGGAACGGGAAGCGGCCGCGGCGGCTGGGGTGCAGCTCGGTGGCGGCCTTCAACCGAGCCCCGCTGTGCAGCGACGCGGTCACGTGCCGACGCGTCGCGCCGAGGCTGGGCCACAACGCATCAGTGACCGTCACCCGCGCCGAACGAGGCGAGTGATTCTCCACCACCCACGTGAGGGGCACGTGCTCGCCGAGCGTCACCGAGTCGGCAACGTCGCGGCGCACCTCGATCCGTTTGGGGGCCACGCACGCGAGGCCGTCGAAGACGAGCAGAGCCAGCAGCGCCACCTCGACGGCGAGCAGCGCCGACCACTGACGGCCGGGCCAGGCGAACAGGGCCAGCCCAGAAGCGGCCGTGAGCGCGGCGAACCACACCGTGGGCACCGGGAAAGCCGGCCGGCCCCTCACCAGCCGCTCCGCAGGCTCGGTCGATTCGTCACGTGGAGATCCGCCCAGCGATCAGCGAGGAGTGGGGACGGCGGCGAGGAGGCCGTCGAGGACGGCATCGGCGGTGGTGCCTTCGAGCTCCAGCTCGGGGCGCAACATGATGCGGTGGCGCAGGCACGGCTTGGCCACCGCCTTCACCTCGTCGGGGGTGACGAAGGCGCGGCCGCTCAGCCACGCCCATGCCTTCGCCGCGTGCAACAGCCATGTCGTGCCACGCGGCGACACGCCGAGCTGCAGCGACGGCGACTCGCGCGAAGCGCGGCACAGGGCGACGATGTACTCCTGCACCTTGGGCTCCACACGGATGGCCTGGATCGCGGCGCGGCCCGCAGCCAGGTCGGCAGGCCCGGCGACCGGCCGCACCCCCGCGCCGCGCACATCGTGGGGGTTCATCCCCGCGTCGTGGCGACCCACCATCGTCAATTCCTGCTCGGCCGAGGGGTACAGCATCTGAAGCTTGAACAGGAAGCGGTCGAGCTGGGCCTCGGGCAGCGGATAGGTGCCCTCGTACTCGATCGGGTTCTGCGTCGCGATCACCAGGAACGGATCGGGCAATGGATGGGTGTGGCCGTCGAAGGTGACCTGCCGCTCTTCCATCGCCTCGAGCAGCGCCGCCTGGGTCTTCGGCGGGGTCCGGTTGATCTCGTCGGCGAGTAGCAGGTTGGTGAACACCGGCCCCGGGCGGAACTGGAACGCGAGCCCGCCGCCGGGGCTCTGCGCGACGAGTTGTTGGCCGATCACATCGCTCGGCATCAGGTCGGGGGTGAACTGCAGGCGGGAGAACTTGAGGTCGAACGCCGCGGCGAGGCTCTTGGCCAGCAGCGTCTTGGCCACGCCGGGCACCCCCTCCAACAGAACATGGCCGTTGACGAGCAGGGCCGCGATGGCGCCGCTCAGCACGCCCTCCTGGCCCACCACCACCTTGCCCACCTCGGTGCGCACGGCGAGCATCGCCTCGAGCGGGGATCGGTCCGATGCGATCGGTTCCTGGTCAGTCACGTTCTGCTCCTTCATGCAGGGAGTGGAGATCTTTGCTGAGGTGCAGCAACCCGGCCGGGTCGGACACCTCGCGGGTCAGCACCTCGGTGACGCGGCCGGCGGGCACGAGCATGCGCTCGACGACCGCCTTGTCGAGCGCCTCGACCGAGGTGGAGGCGGGTAGGTGCAACTCGTCGCACAGGGTGCGGTGGGCGTTGTGGCGCAACAGCGCGCCCGCGCGATCGGCGTGCCGGGCACGGTGCATCAACCGGCCGGTGGCGACGACGAACTCGCTGCCGGCGACGGGCACCTGCTCGGGCTCGCGCACGGGCCGCCCGGGGCGGATCGCGCGCGCGATGGCGAACACGATGAAAGCAATCGCCAACTGGGCGAGCGCCATCCACACGCCAGGACGGACGAGATCGAACAGGCGGCGATCCTCGGTGACGACCGGCTCGTTGGTCGCCACGCTGTTCCCATTGCCGAGCAGGACGCTCACGTGCGCACCGTCCTCGGGGGCCAGCAGGGCCGTCGCCAGCGCAGCATTGTCGGCGTAGCGCACAAAGCGGTTGGTGAAGGGCTCGTTGTCCCCGAGGCGCACCACCCACCCGTCGCCCCGCGCCACCGCTACGGCGAAGGCCCCACTGCCGTCATCGAAGCACGACGGCGCGTCGTCGGGGTTGCCGAACACCAGTCCCGACGGCACCCAGAGACCACGCAGGTGCCCGAGCGCAGCGATGGTGCAGGCTCCGGTCTCGACGTTTGCCTCGGTGGCGGTCCGCGGGGTGCCGACGCGTTCGAGTTCGGTGGTGGGGCCGGCGTCGCCGAGCAGGTCGGCGGAGGGATCGGCCCACACCACGACACCTCCGGCAATGACGAACTCGTACAGGTCACTTTGCTGGGCATCGTCGAGGTTGGCGCGCAGCACTAGCACCCGCCGCGCGTCGCCCGGAGCGGGGGCGGAGCGGACGACGTCGACAGTCGCCCCATGGCGGCGCAGCAGCAACACCAGGCCGCGTGTACCCGACGGCGAGCCGCTGCGCGGGTCGAACGGTTCGGCCGAAGGGGTCGCCCGGGCGAGCAGCATCATCCCCACCGCCACCACCACGAGCACCAGCGCGGTGAACCCAGCGCGGCCGCCACCACCTCCCGCACTGCCGTCACCCGCGTGGCGCGCGCTCATCGCCGCCGCTCCGGTACCGAGGCGAGCACGGTCTGCTCGAGTTCACGGAAGTGATCGTCCTCGCGCTCGCCCACGTCGGAGTGGCCGTACCACGCATCGTCGAACAACTCGGCCGCAGCGTCGAAGGGCCCGCTCACGATCGGAGCGACCTCGTGCACCTGGAGACGGTGTTCGCCGGTGGTGCGGCCGGGGATCTCGTCGATGAAGCCGCGGCGGGCGAGGTCGCCCACCAGCGCCCGGTAACGGCACCGCAAGGACTCGCGGTACCGGCCGGCACGACGGTGCTCGTCGGCCTGGTGGCGCCAGTCGCCCGGTTCGCGCGAACGGTCGACGAAGACCGCACCCTCCTCGATCACCTCGTCGTCGCCGTCATCGCCGTCGTCGCCATCGTCGCCGTCGTGGCGCTTGCGCTTGCCGCCGCCACCAACGCCGGCTCTGCGCGCCACCAGCACCACGACCGCGATCACGGCGACCGCCAGCAGGATCCACAGGAACGTCGACAGGAAGCTGAAGTCGGCGCCACCCCCGCCGCTCCTTGGGTTCGGCAACGTGGTGCGCGGTGTGCTGACGCAGGTGGAGGCGTCGCGGGCGACGAGCTTGCACGCCTCCGCTCGCACCGCATCAGGGTCTTGGTCCACCGGGGGGAACGGGGCCGTGGGTGGCGGCGCCGTGGATACCAGCCAAGCGCCCACCCGAGTCAGCGCCGACCTGCTCACTTCGTACCCCCGAACACGCGGTCGGCGGCGAGCACGATGTCGAGTCCCTCGGTCTGGATGCGCACCTGCAGGTACAGCTGCGCTGTCGCGACCGCCGAGAACGGCACCACCACCAGCAGCGCCAGCTGGGCGGCGACACCTTCGAACAGCCAGCGGTACGAGCCGAACGTGACGAGACCAGTCGTCTCCACGAGGCGGGGCAGCCAGGTGATGCACACGAGCAACATCAACCCGACGAGACCATTGGCCCACACGTATCCGTACGCGGATCCGAAGCGCCCGCGGGCCAGCCGAACAGCCCGGCCGATCGACCCGCGGCCGTGCTCGCTCACCACCACCGGGGCGACGAACAGGGTGAGTGCGGCGAGCGCGGCCACCCCTGGCGACAGCAGGATTGCGAGCACGGTGACCAGGTCGAGGCTGCCGTTGAGATAGACAATCGCGGCCAGCCCCAGCCACGCGTGCGACACGGCCCACGTGCCGCACAGCAACGGCAGGCGGCGCAGCACGCGTCGCAACGTCGGCCACAGGTGCGGGTCGCCACCGAGCTGGTACGCCACCAGGTAGGCGGCCGCGTACGCGCCCACCAGGTGCGCGGTCAGCGACTCCACCAAGACCGCCACGAGCGATGCCCCGCGTTCGGCACCGAGATAGCCGCGGTCGCCGAGCAGGCCTTCAAACTGCTGGAAGCGGCTCCACGCGAACAGCGACAACGCGAGCTGCACCGCCGCCATCGGCACCATGAACGCCGCCGAGCCGAGCAGCACGTGGCGCGCCCTGCGCTGCAACACGTGTGCACCGGCATCGATCGAGCCGACGATGATGCGGTCCGTGCGCTTGAGTCGCAGCTGAGCCGGGTGGCGCACGCCCGACGTGGGCCCGGCCGCAGGCGAGACGGCGATGCGGCCGTGCCCCGCATCCGATTCGATCTCCGCCCACTGACTCACGGCGGCCATTCTGGCCCACCTGGCCCGCACACGTTGGCGCGTCGGAAGCCGTGGGCCATCATGGGCCGATGCATGGCTACCACGACGCGAGCTACGGCGATGCCTTCGCCGACGTCTACGACGACTGGTACGAGGGCCTCGACGAGTTGGGTGACACTGCCACGATCGTGCGCACCCTGGCCGGCCTCGCCGGCCTCGCCGGCGTCGCCGGCCGGGTGCTGGAGCTCGGCGTCGGCACCGGACGGCTGGCGATCCCGCTGGCCGAAGCCGGATTCGAGGTGCACGGGCTGGACTCCAGCGCGCTGATGCTCGAGCGAATGGCAGCGAAGGCCGGTGGCGCAGCGGTGCACGCCCACCTCGGCGACATGGCCGACGGGCTTCCCGACGGCCCGTTCACGCTCGTGTTCGCGGCGTACAACACGTTCTTCAACCTGCTCAGCGAGGGCCGCCAGCGGGCCTGCATGCGCGCCGTCGCGGCGCAGCTGGCACCCGGAGGGAGCTTCGTCGTGGAGGCGTTCGTGCCCGCCGAGGACGCCTCCGCGGAACGGGCGGTGGCTGTGAAGTCGGTCACCGCACACCGGGTCGTACTCTCCGTGAGTGTCGCCGATCCGGCCGCCCAGACCGCCGAAGGTCAGTACGTCGAATTCACCGAGGACGGCGGCGTGCGCCTGCGCCCGTGGAGCGTGCGTTGGGCCACACCGGCACAACTCGACGAAATGGCCGTTGCGGCCGGGCTCCGCCTGGTGGACCGGTGGCACGACTTCGCGGGTGCTCCGTTCGGGCCTGAGAGCCCGCGACACGTCAGCGTCTTTGCGAACGGAGTGTGAAATCGTTCTCGTTCCACCGCCTCGGCGGGTGTCCGTCGTAGGCTGAACGCACTGTGAGCCATCTCCGCCTCAACCCCCTGACCGGCCGCTGGGTCACGATCGTCGCCGATCGGGCCGAGCGCCCCACCGACTTCGCCCCCCGCCTCGCTCAGGTCGAGGCCGATCCCGAGCGGCCGTGCCCGTTCTGCCCGGGTCACGAGGAGGCCACCCTTCCCGCGCTGGAGACTGTCGACGAGGGCGGCGAGTGGCGCATGCGGGTGATCCCCAACCTGTACCCGGCCTTCGACGGCGACGAGCCGTTCGCCGTGCACCACCTCGGCCCGGTGCACGTGCAGGCCGAAGCGAGCGGCATCCACGAGGTGTTCGTCTATTCACGCGATCACGACGGTGGCCTGCACCTGGCCAGCGACGAAGATGCCGGCGAGATGATGCTGATGCTGAAGCGCCGCCTGCAGGAGCACGCCGCCCAGCCGCACATCCGCTACACGCAGGCGATCATCAACCACGGCCGCGAGGCCGGCGCATCGCTCGCCCACCCCCACGGCCAGCTCCTCGGGTTGCCGTTCGTGCCCGGCGAGATGATCGACGAGGAGCGTGCGTTCACCCGTTTCGAGGGCGGCTGCATCCTGTGCGCCACCATCGAGGGTGAACTCGTCGACGGCAAGCGCGTGCTGTTCGCCAATGACGATGCGATCGCGATCAGCCCGTTCTGGGCCGGCACTCCCTACGAGTTGCTGGTCATGCCGCGCAACCACGATCTCCACCTCACCGACAGCAACGACGACACCCTCCGCGCCGTCGGCATCGCCATCCGCGACTCGGTCGTGGCCCTACGCGAGGTGCACGGCGATGTGGCCTACAACCTCGTGTTCCACACCGCGCCGCACCACTACAACGGCGCGTACCACTGGCACGGGCACCTGTTCCCCAAGCTGGTCACCACGGCCGGCTTCGAGCGCGGCACCGGCGTGATGATCAACATCGTGTCGCCGGAGTCCGCGGCAGAGCGCCTGCGCAAGGTTTCCGTCCAGGCCTGAGCCGGGCACACACCATGGCCCGCATACGCGTCGGCGTCGAGATCGATGCTTCGCCCGAGCGGGTGTGGCAGGTCGTCGAACCCGTCGAGCACCATGTCGACTGGATGCACGACGCGGTCGCGATCACGTTCACGGGCGAGCAGACCCGCGGCGTGGGCACGACGTTCGTGTGCGACACCAAGGTGGGGCCGTTGCGCCTCGCCGACAGGATGGAACTCACCGAATGGGTACCCGGCGAGGCGATGGGCGTGCGCCACACCGGCATGGTGACCGGCGAGGGCCGCTTCACGCTCACCCCGATCGATCTCGGCCGGCGCACCCGCTTCACGTGGGAGGAGTCGTTGCGCTTCCCGTGGTGGATGGGCGGCCCGATCGGCGCGTTCGTCGGCGGCAAGCTCGTGTTGTCCGCGATCTGGCGCCGCAACCTGCGCGACCTCAAGCGCCTCGTCGAACAGCCCGCCTGACCAGCCCTTCTCCGTTCTTGTCACACAGCGACCACGGGCCACCGTGGTCACGGTGGGACAGGAGCCGGGTGAGTTGCGGACGTGGCATCAGGCGAATCGGCGCACGAGGGCGGTGACGGCGGCGCCGATGACGATCACCACGATCAGCGGGGCTTTGCGCCACGCGGCCACGACGGCGGCGCCCACACCGGCGGCGCGGGCATCGATCTGCAGGTGCTGGCCGTGCGCGAACGTATTGAGCATCACGATCGCGGCGATCAGTGCGGCGGGGATCAGCGCGAGGCAGCGCTCGAACACGGGCGGCAGCGAGCGGTCGCCCACCAACACCAGCCCGAGCACCTTGAACGCATAGGCGGTTGCCGACAAGAGGAGCACGAACGTCCAGCTCATGTCGCCGCCCCCACCGTGACGATTGGCGGAGCGGGCACGCCCACCAGGATCGCCAGCGCGGCGCACAGGATCGGCACACCGACCGGTGTGAAGGGAATGAGCACGAGGCACACGGTCGCCCCGATCGCCGCCGCGAGCGCGGGCCGCTGCTGACGCAGCAGGGGGAACAGGATCGCCACGAACGCCGCGGGGAAGGCCGCATCGAGCCCGTACGTGGAGGGGTCGATCGCCGTGCCGAGCAAGGCGCCGATGAGCGTGCCCACGTTCCAGAACAGATAGACGCTGAGCCCGGTGATCCAGAAGGCAGCGCGCTTGTGCGCCTCGTCCTGCTGCGCGGCGGCCATCGCCGTCGATTCGTCGATCGTGAGCTGGGCCGCGATCAGGCGCGTCGGCAGGCGGCCCTTCAGGTGCGGCGCCATCGCCAGCCCGTACACGCCGTTGCGGGCGGCCAGTAGCGCTGCCCCACCGAAGGCCGACGCGGCCGTGCCCCCCGAGCCGATCACGCTGACGGCGGACACCTGCGAGGCACCGGTGAACACGAGCAGCGACAGCGCGCACGTCTGCCCGACGGTGGCGCCGGCCGCGACCGAACTGACGCCGAAGGAGATGGCGAACACGCCGACCGCGAAGCCGAGGGTGACGCATGCAGCGAACACCGGGCGCAGGCGTTCATCGCGCCAGAGCGCGATCACGGGCGGGCGGCTCCGAGCCACACCATCGACAGCGGCGGCACGTCGAACATGACCGAACACGGCTGGCCCTGCCACGCGACGTCGGCGGTGGCGTGCATTGTCGCGCCGCTCGGGCTGAAGTCGGTGGAGAGGCCGGCGAACGCACTGCCACCGAACGCAGGCGAGTCCGTGTCGAGCAGCACCTTCCACTCGCCGCCCCAGGGCACGCCCATCCTGTAGCCGGTGCGCGGCACGGGCGTGAAGTTGGCCACGCACGCGATCGCCGTGCCGCCGGCATATCCCCAGCGCAGGTAGGCGAACATCGAGTGGTCGGCATCGTCGGCATCGAGCCACTGGAAGCCCATCGGGTCGGCGTCGCGCTCGTGCAGCGCGGGCCAATCACGGTCGAGGCGGTTGAGCTCGATGAGCAGATCCAGCACGCCCTTGTGCGGCGCGAACTCCAAGAGGTGCCAAGGAAGGCCATGGCTCTCGTTCCACTCGGTGAACGGGGCGATCTCGGCGCCCATGAACAGCAGCGGTGCACCCGGCTGTGAGTACATCCAGGCATACAACGCACGCAGGTTGGCGAAGCGCTGCCAGTCGTCGCCGGGCATCTTCGACAGCAGGCTGCCCTTGCCGTGCACCACCTCATCGTGGCTGAAGGGCAGCACGAATCGCTCGCTGAACGCATAGAGCAGGCCGAACGTCATCTCGCCGTGGTGCCACCGACGGTGCACCGGCTCGTGCTCCATGTAGCCGAGCGTGTCGTTCATCCAGCCCATGTTCCACTTGTGGGTGAACCCGAGCCCGCCGTGCTCGACGGGCTGGGTGACCGCCGGCCAGGCCGTGCTCTCCTCGGCGATCATCATCGCCGTGGGCGCCTCGGCGTGCACCACCGTGTTGAGTTGGCGGATGAACTCGAGCGCATCGAGGTTCTCGCGGCCACCATCCCGGTTGGGGATCCAGCCGCCCACGGGCCGCGAGTAGTCGAGGTAGAGCATGCTCGCCACGGCATCCACGCGCAGGCCGTCGACGTGGAACTCGTGCAGCCAATACAGCGCGTTGGCGATGAGGAAGTTGCGCACCTCGGTGCGGCCGTAGTTGAACACGAGCGTGCCCCAATCGGGGTGCTCGCCCTGGCGCGGGTCGGAGTGCTCGTAGAGCGCGGTGCCGTCGAAGCGGGCCAGGCTCCAGTCGTCCTTGGGGAAGTGCGCCGGCACCCAGTCGACGATCACGCCGATTCCCCGCTTGTGCAGGATGTCGATCATCACCCGCAGGTCGTGTGGCGTGCCGTAGCGGGCCGTCGGCGAGAAGTAGCCGGTGACCTGGTAGCCCCACGAGCCACCGAAGGGGTGCTCGGCCACGGGCATCAGCTCGACATGGGTGAAGCCCATCGCCGCCACATGATCGGCGAGCGCCTCACCGAGCTCGCGATAGCCGCTCACGCCCCAGCGCCATGAGCCGAGGTGCACCTCGTAGATCCGCATGGCCGTGCCGGGGGCGATCGTGCGCGTAGCCATCCAGTCGTCGTCGCCCCACTGGTACGGCTCGGGCCACGGGACGATGCTCGCCGTGGAGGGCGGGCACTCGCTCTGGCGGGCCATCGGATCGGCCTTCATCACATGATTGCCGGCTTGGTCGGCGACGGAGTACTTGTAGCGGTGGCCGGGGACGGCGTCGGCGCAATCCGCGGCCCAGATACCCGACGAGCCCTGCGGGTTCAAGCGCACGCCATCGCCCCACCCGTTCCAGTCGCCGTGCACATACACCGAACTGGCGTTGGGCGCCCAGACGGCGAAGCGCACCCCGCCATGGGGCAACGACTGCGCGCCGAGGAACTCCCACAAGCGGTAATGCGTGCCTTCGTTGAACAGGTGGAGGTCGAGGTCGGAGAGCACCACAACATCGATGGTAGGTCAACGCCCCCCGCTTCACGCGAGTGGCAGCGCTGCTACCTTCGCAACCGTGCGTGTGCTGATGCTGTCGTGGGAGTACCCGCCGCTCGTCGTGGGCGGTATCGCGGCCCATGTCGACGGCCTTTCGCGGGCCATGGCACGAGCCGGCCACGAGGTGGTGGTGTTCAGCCTGCACCACCCCGGCGAGCCTGACGACACGGTGATCGACGGGGTCCGTGTGCTGCGCGCCGACGACGCCCTGCCGTGGTTGCCCGACGACGATCTGGTGGCGCGCATGGCCTCGGCCAATCACCAACTCGTGGCGCTCACCGCCCAACTCGGCGACTGGCGGCCCGACGTGGTGCACGCCCACGACTGGCTGATGGCGTGGGCCGGCGACACGGTGAAGACGCTGCTCGGGGTGCCGCTGGTCGCCACGATCCACGCCACCGAGCGCGGCCGCCACGGCGGCCACCTGCCCCCAGGCCTGCCGGGCACGATCAACGCGATCGAGTGGTGGCTCACCTACCAGGCCCGCGAGGTGATCGCTTGCTCCCGGTTCATGGTGCGCGAGGTGATCACCAGCTTCGAACTGCCGCCGGAGAAGGTGCACCTCGTGCCGAACGGCGTCGACAGCGAGCGCTGGCGGGCGCAGAGCGTGGGCGGGGCCGGCGCGAGTGAGGCGCTCGTGGTCGCCTGGGGCCGCATCCAGTACGAGAAGGGCTTCCAGGTGCTCGCTCGGGCGATCGGTGAACTGCGCCAGCGCCTGCCCGGCATCCGCTGTGTGATCGCCGGCCGCGGCAGCTACCTGCCCGAACTGCAGACCCACATCGACATGGAGGGTGTCAGCGAGATCGTGCAGCTCGCCGGCTTCGTCTCCGACGCCGACCTGCACGCCTTGCTGAGCCGCGCCGCGTGCGTGGTGATCCCGTCGTTGTACGAGCCGTTCGGCATCGTCGCCCTCGAGGGCATGGCCGCCGGCGCGCCCACGATCGTCGCCCGCACGGGCGGCCTGGCCGAGATCGTCGAGGGCACCGACGCCGGCCTGCTCTTCGAACCCGGCAACCACCACGAACTGGCCGACCGCATCGCCGACCTGATCGCCTCACCCGAGCTGGGCGCCCGGTTGCGCGAACGGGCCGCCGACCTGTTGGCGGCGACGTACACCTGGGACGCCATCGCCGCTCGAACGGTCGGCGTGTACGCCATTGCCACACAGACGTCATGAGTCACTGACCGGGCGTTCAGACAGTCGGAGTATCCTCCATCGGGTGCGTGCCGTCCGTGAATTCAACGTCGTCCCTGCCATCCCCGAAGCCCTGAACGGGTTGTTGGAACTGGCCTCGAATCTGCACTGGACGTGGGACCGCGAGACCCAGAACCTGTTCCGCACCCTCGACGGCGAGCTGTGGGAGGACTCCGGCAACGACCCCCTGCGCCTGCTGGCGGCGATCACCGCCGAGGGCTGGGCGCAGTTGGCCGCCGACGCGGAGATCGTCGGCGCGGTCGAGAGCGCCGTCGCCCGCCTGCACGCGGCGGTGCAGTCGCCACGGTGGTTCCAGGGCCGCACGGACACGCCCCTCAACGCGATCGCCTACTTCTCCCCCGAGTTCGGCATGTCCGAGACACTGCCGCAGTACTCCGGCGGCCTCGGCGTGCTCGCCGGCGACCACCTGAAGGCGGCCAGCGACCTCGGCCTACCCCTCGTGGCGGTCGGGCTGCTGTACGCCGAGGGCTACTTCCGCCAGCGGCTCAACGCCGACGGTGTGCAGGAGGAGCGCTACCCACCGCTCGACCCACACGGCCTGGCCCTGCACCCCACGGGCGTGCAAGTCAGCGTCGAGATCGGCGGCGAGGATGTGCACATCAATGTCTGGCGGGTGCAGGTCGGCCGCGTGCCGCTGTACCTGCTCGACACGAATGTGGAGGGCAACAGCCCTGGGGGCATGGCCATCACCGACCGCCTGTACGGCGGCGACACCGAGCACCGCCTGCGCCAAGAAATGGTGCTCGGCATCGGCGGTGTGCGCGCCCTGCGCAAGCTCGGCGAGCGGCCCCAGGTGTTCCACACCAACGAAGGTCATGCCGGTTTCCTCTCGCTCGAGCGCATCCGCGAGCTCGTCATCCGCGGGTTCCGCTTCGACGAAGCGGTCGAGTTCGTGCGCGCCGGCGGCGTGTTCACCACGCACACGCCGGTGCCGGCCGGCATCGACCGCTTCACGCGGGAGATGATGGAGAAGTACTTCGCCACCTTCGCCTTGGGCTGCGGCATCACCTTCGACGAGCTGATGGCGATCGGCCACCGCGACGACGAGCCCGACGGCAAGTTCAACATGGCGGTGATGGGCCTGCGCCTCGCCGGTCGCAGCAACGGTGTGGCGGCGCTGCACGGCGAGGTCAGCCGCGAGATGTTCGCGGGTATGTGGCCCGATGTGCCGGTGCCGGAGGTGCCAATCGACTCGATCACGAACGGCGTGCACGCTCACACCTGGGTGGGCGACCACATCGCCCCCCTGCTTGCCAAGAGCGTCGGCAGTGTGTGGGACGGCGCCGACGACGCCTCCTGGGCCGGTGTCAGCGGCATGGACCACGCAGAGGTGTGGGCGGCGCGCTCCAAGGGCCGCGCCGAGCTGGTGGCCTTCGTACGCGATCGCCTCGGCGACAATGTGCTCGATCCGAAGGCGCTCACCATCGGTTTCGCCCGCCGCTTCGCCACCTACAAGCGGGCCACCCTGCTGCTCTCCCAGCCCGACCGCCTGCGCAAGCTACTGCTGAGCGTCGACCGCCCGGTGCAGTTCGTGTTCGCCGGCAAGGCCCACCCGGCCGACCAGCCCGGCAAAGACATGATCCGCGACATCGAACTGTTCGCCCGCCAACTCGACGTCGGCCACCGCTTCGTCTTCGTGCCCGACTACGACATGGCCGTCGCCCGCGTGATGTACCACGGCTGCGACGTGTGGCTGAACAACCCACGCCGCCCTCAAGAGGCGTGCGGCACCAGCGGCATGAAGGCCGCACTGAACGGCGCACTGAACTGCAGCATCCTCGACGGCTGGTGGGACGAGTGTTACGACGGCGAGAACGGCTGGGCGATCAACTCCGCCGACGACGACCCGGATCTCGGTCGCCGCGACGCCCGTGAGGCCACGAGCCTGTTCGGCCTGCTCGAGCGCGAGATCATGCCGCTGTACTACGACCGCTGGTCCGACGGCATCCCCCACGGCTGGATCGAGAAGATGCAGCACAACTGGCGGTCGCTCGGTCCGTTCGTCACCGCTGCCCGTATGGTGCGCGACTACACCACGAAGCTGTATGAGCCGGCCGCCGCCAGCTCCAACCTCATGCGCGACGAGGAGGGCACCGCGGCCCGCGACCTCGCCGGGTGGAAGCGGCGGGTGCTGTCGTCGTGGCCGATCGTGAAGATCGTCGACGTGCAGTGCGACACCGAGCCCGCGCACGAAGGCGACCGCCGCACCGTGAAGGCCGTCGTGGAGATCGACGGCCTCGACGTGACGGACGTGACGGTACAGGTGCTGCACGGCCCGGTGGATTCCGCCGGCGAGTTCGTCGGCATCCCGGCCGTCGTGGCGCTCGCATACGTCGGCGAAGGCGTGTTCGAGGGTGAGTATTCGGTCGGCGACGCCGGTCCCTACGGCCTCACCGTGCGGGCCATGCCCTCACACCCGCACATGGTGAACCCCGTCGAGCTCGGCCTCATCGCCTGGGCCGGCTGACCACCCCTCCGAGGGAGATCAGCGGCCGGTGAACTGGGCTTTGCCGGGGCCGCTGGCCTGGAACGAATCGACGCCGATGACCGCGTCGGCGGTGTCGAACACGGCCTCGAACAGGGCCTTCTCCAGCAACAGTCCGGCGCCGAGGTCGCCGTCGATGCCCGTGTCGACGGCCCGCTTGATGAGCGCTTGGGCCTGCAGCGCACCGCTCGCCAGCGACGCGGCCAGCGCCAGCGCACGCACATGCACCTCCTCGGTGGGGACGACCTCGTCGGCCAGGCCGATGCGCAGCGCCTCCTCGGCGCGCACCTGACGGCCCGTCACCATCAGCTCCTTGGCCCGCGACGCACCCACCTGGCGCGGCAGGCGCTGCGTGCCACCACCGCCGGGGATGATGCCGAGCAGCACCTCGGGCTGGCCGAACACGGCCTTCTCGCCGGCGATGCGGTAGTCGCAGGCCAACGCCAGCTCGCACCCGCCACCGAGCGCGAACCCGGTGACCGCGGCGATCACGAACCGTGGGATAGCGGTCACCGCGTTCAGCGCTGAGTGGAAGCCTTCGCCGATGCGAGCAGCCTCTACCGGGCCGCCGAATTCGGAGATGTCAGCGCCCGCCGCGAAGATCCGTTCGCCGCCGGTAATCACCACGGCGCCGGGCGGATCCTCGGTGAGCTGCTGCGCGACCGCGCGCAGCTCGGCGAGCAGCGCCTGCGACAGCGCGTTGACCTTCGGATTGTTCAGCGTCACGACGGCGACACCATCGTCGCGTCGCTCGAGCAGCACCAGTTCACCCATGAGGGGAACCCTACGCGCCAACCACCCGCAACATCTCGTCCGCGGCGGACCACGGGTCGGTGGTGCGGGCGATCACACCCGACTGCAGTTCGTCCCACCGCTCGCCGGTGGTGATCTCGCGAGCGCGCTGTTCCAGCCGCCGGGCGACGATCTCGCGCAACTCCTCGCGCAGGCGGAACGCGCGGCGACGGGCCAGCTCGCCGTTGGCCGTGATGAAGTCGCGGTGGCGCATGATCTCGTCCCACAACCCGTCGACGCCCTTCTTCTCCAACGCCACGACGGGCAGGATCGGCGGGCGCCACGCGTCGTGGGCCAGATCCGTCATCTCGAGCATGCCCTCGAGGTCGCGGCGGGTTTCCTCCCACCCCTTGCGGTCGGCCTTGTTGATCACGAACACGTCGGCGATCTCCATCAGCCCGGCCTTGTTGGCCTGCACGGAATCGCCCCAGCCCGGGTTCACCACGACGACGGTGGTGTCGGCCTTGCCGGCGATCTCCACCTCGACCTGGCCGACGCCGACGGTCTCGACCAGGATCCAGCGGCTGCCGACCGCATCGAGCAGGCGTACGGCCTCCGGAGTGGCGAGCGAGAGCCCGCCGAGGTGGCCGCGGGTGGCCATCGAGCGGATGAAAACGCCCGGGTCGGTGGCGTGATCCTGCATGCGCACCCGGTCGCCGAGGATGGCGCCGCCGGTGAACGGCGAGGACGGGTCGATCGCCAGGACCGCGACCTCCTCGCCGAGCGAACGCAGGTGGCCGATGAGCGCCGAGGTGAGCGTGCTCTTACCCGCTCCCGGTGCACCGGTGAGGCCGACTGTATAGCCGCCACCCGAGAGCGGGTAGGTGAGCCGGCCGATGGTGCGGGCATCGTCGGTGCCGCGCTCGACGAGCGACAGCAGGCGGGCGATCGCCGCCCGGTCGCCCTCGCAGGCGGCGGCCAATAGCTCGGGAATCGGGCGGTTGCGCAGGCTCACCCTCGACCCCTCAGAGCTCGTCGACGACGTTGATCACTTCGGTGACGCCATCGATGCGGTCGCGCATGATGCGCTCGATGCCCGCCTTCAGGGTGTCGCCGCTGGCCGGGCACGTGCCACAGGCCCCGATCAGGGTGACCGAAACGACCCCGGTCTCCTCGTTCACGTCGCGCAGGATGATGTCTCCGCCGTCGGCCTGGAGCGCGGGGCGGATCACTTCGATCGTTTCTTCGACTTGCTGGCGCATGCGGGAACTTTCGGACGGGGCCGGGCGACCATTGAATCAGCCCCGACCATAGGATTGCGACTCATGAAGACAGTTCGTGCACTGGCAGCCATCCCCCTGATGACCCTCTGCCTCATCGCGTGCAGCGACGACAAGTCCGACACCACGCCCACGACGGCCCCGGACACAACAACGCCGCCGGCCGCCAGCGTCATCATCGACGTCACCGTCGGCACCGACAGCGGCGAGGACCGGATCGAGCACGTGGCCCTCGGTACCGAGATCACGCTCAACATCACCGATCCTGCGGAAAACCAGACCTACCACGTGCACGGGTACGACTTCGAGCAGGAAGTCGCCGCTGGCCACACGGCCACCTTCAGCTTCACCGCCGACCAGGCAGGAAGGTTCGAAGTGGAGAGCCACACCACCGAGGCGGTGCTGGTGGTGATCGAGGTTTCGTGACCCCCATGGCGGGCACGCTGCTCGCCCATCAGGGCGGGTGGGACGAGATGCTGCTCGTGCTCGGCCCGATCGCCGTCGTCGCCGGCCTGCTGATGTTGGCCCGCAAGCGCGTCGAGCGTGCCGCACGGGCTCACGACGCCCGCATCGAGAACGACCTGAACGGGCCTACTCCATCGAGCGAGTGATGTTCGCCCCGAGCGCGACGAGGCGGCCCACGAGGTTGTCGTAGCCGCGATCGATGTGGTGCACCCCCGAGACCGTGGTAACCCCTTCGGCGGCCAGCCCGGCCACCACCAGCGCCGCCCCCGCACGGATGTCGGGCGCACGCACCGGTGCCCCGCTGAGCTGGCGCACACCACGCACGACGGCATGGTGGCCGTCGGCGCGGATGTCGGCGCCGAGACGTTGCAGCTCCTCCACATAGCGGAAGCGGCCGGGGTACAGGTTCTCGGTGACGATGCCGACGCCGTCGGCGACGGACAGCATCGTGACGATCAACGGCTTGTAGTCGGTGGCGATGCCGGGATACGGCAGGGTGGCCACATCGATGCTGCGTAGGCGGCCATTGTCGTAGATCGCAACCGTATCCGCGGTGGTGGTGACGGTGAGGCCCATGTCGCGCAGGCGGCGCAACAACATGTCCATGTGGTCGGCGCGTACCGAGCGCAATACCACCTCGCCACCGCTGACCGCGACCGCAGCGAGGTAGGTCGCAGCCTGGATACGGTCGGGCACGACCCGGTGGTTCGTGGCCTGCAGGCTGCCGGGCTCGACACCGTGCACCAGGAGTCGCGACGTGCCGACACCCTCGATCTCTGCACCCATGCCGACGAGGAACTCGCACAGGTCGGCGATCTCGGGCTCGCGGGCCGCGTTGTCGATCACCGTGGAGCCCTTGGCGTGGACCGCGGCGGTGACGAGGTTCTCCGTCGCGCCCACGCTGGGGAACTCGAAGGTGATGTCGGCGCCGTGCAGCCGCTCAGCGGTGGCGAGCACCACCCCGTGGCTCAGCTCGAACGTGGCGCCCATCGCCTCGAGGCCCTTGAGGTGCATGTCGATCGGGCGGCTGCCGAAATCGTCGCCGCCGGGCAGCGACAGCGACACGCGGCCGTAACGGCCGAGCAGTGGCCCGAGCACATTGATGCTGGCGCGGATGCGCTCGACGAGTTCGTACGGCGCGACGGGCGAGATGTCGCCGTTGTTGACGAGCTGCAGGCGGCCGTTGCCGAGGGGCTGCGAGCTCACCCCGATCGCCGCCAGCAGGTCGGACATGATGCGCACATCGACGATGTCGGGCACATTGTCGAGCACATAGGTGCCCTCGGCCAGCAGGGTGGCAGCCATCAGTTTCAGCACCGAGTTCTTCGCCCCGGGCACCACCACCTCGCCCATCAGCGGCCCCGCCCGGCGGATGTGGATGCGCTCCTCCACGACCTTGGCGTCCATGGCTCCAAGTATGCCCCCGGTAGCCTCACGGCGTGCCACGGGGCCACTCGACGATCACCCAGGTCTGGCCCGCGGGCTCACCTCGCGCCGACGCGGCGACGACCCCCCGCGACGACCTGCTCCGCGAGGAGGCCGACGGCGACGGCTCGTTCTCCCAGGCCCACGGCCCGTTCCACCACTACCGGCGAACCGTGGCCACGCGTGCAGACGGTTGCGTACAGGAACAGGTGGAGTACGAGCTGCGGGTTCCCGGATGGGGGTGGCTGTTCCGCAAGCCGATCCGTGGCGCGCTCGAGCACCCCCGCCCGGCGGGCGCCCCGAGCCCATGGTGGGCCCCGCCCGACCAGCTGAGTGCACGGCAGGCAGCAGCACTGGGCCTATTGGCGATGGCGGCGATGTCGTCGGCGTTCACCAACACGATCTTCACCCAGACGGCAACGTTCGCTGCCGACAGTTTCGGCGTCGGTGATCGCGGGCTCGGGGCCGCGGGTGCCACCGTGCGCGTCGGTGTGCTGCTCTCGCTGCCCTTCGCGATGCTCGCCGACCGCGTTGGCCGACGGCGCACGATCGTGCTGCTCGCGTGGCTCACACCCCTGTTCTGCGCGCTCGGTGCCGCCGCGCCCACGTTCTGGATACTGACCGCCTCGCAAACGGTGGCGCGGCCGTTCGCGCTCGCCCTGGCGATGCTCGCCACAGTCGCCACGGTGGAAGACATGCCGCGCAACAGCCGCGCCTACGCGCTGAGCCTGCTGGCAATGGCCGCCGGCCTTGGCGCGGGCGTGGCCGTCGCCGCACTCCAGCTCGCCGACCTCGGCCCCGAGGGCTGGCGGCTGGTGTACGTGCTGTCGCTGGTGTGGCTACCGGTGGCGGTGAGCCTCCAGCGCCATCTCGAGGAAACGCGCCGGTTCGAGACCGTGCACCGCATCCGACCCCCGCTCAACCGCCGGCGGTTGGGCCTGATCGTGCTCGTGGCGATCGCGTCGAACCTGTTCATCGCCCCGGTGTCGTACTTCCAGAACACCTACCTGAAGAACGTGCGCGGTTACTCGGGCACGGGCATCACCCTGTTCACGCTCATCACGGCAACCCCAGCGTCGATCGGCCTGGTGCTCGGCGGGCGCATGGCCGATGTGGGCGGGCGACGCCGGCTGATCGCCGTCTGCATCCCCCTGTCCACCGGCCTGTTCGTGGCGATCTACCTGTCGTCGGGCGCGGCGATGTGGGGGCTCGCCTTCAGCGGCGCGATCCTCGCCGCCCTGGCCTACCCGGCGATGGCCGTCTACCGCTCCGAGATGTTCCCCACGGGCAACCGCGGGTGGGCCAACGGGCTGGTCAACACCGCGTCGCTGCTGTCAGGCAGCGTCGGCATCCTCGCAGTGGGTCTCGTGCGCAGCCACGGCATGTCGTTCGGTACGGTGATGGCCGTGCTCGGCGCCGGGCAGTTGCTGAGCGCCTTCCTGGCCTACCGCTACTACCCCGAGACGGCACACCTCGAGCTCGAACAGCTCAACCCGGAAGACCCGCTCGTCACCGAGCGCGACTGAGGCCGCCGATCCAGTCGGCCACGACGCGGGCGATCTCGGCGTCGGCGCCCTTGAGGTCGTGGCCCTTGCCCTGCACCCAGTGGTGTGTCACCGAGCCGGGGATCGTGGCCGTCCAATGGGTCAGCTCGTCGGTCGTGCCGAACGTGTCCTTCGTTCCTGACACGAACAGGCACGGCACGTGCAAGCGCGGGAAGTGCTCCACGCGCAGCGTGTCGGGCTTGCCCGGCGGATGTAGCGGGTAGGAGATGAGCACGAGCGCCTCCGCAGGCAGCGGATCATCGGCGTCGCCCACGACGAGTGAGCAGATCCGCCCGCCCATCGAGCGGCCCCCCATCACGAGCGCGCCGGTTCCCATCGCCGCGGCCTCGTCGCGCACGGCCTGCAACAGAACCGGCGCACGATCCGGCGCCTTGCGCCCGGCCTTGCGGTACGGGAAGTCGGCGCGCACACACCGCATCGGCGCGACCGCGGCCTCGATCGCGTGCAGGCTGGAGTGATCGGCCGACGATCCGGCCCCGGGGAAGAGCAGCAGCGATGTCGATGTGCGAGGGGTCATTTGCCGAGCAGGATCCTTCTCGCCTCACCGAGGCGCTCGATGATCAGGCCGGCGACGTCGTCGTCGCCACCATGGTCGGGGTGGGCCTCGCGCAGGCGCGAGCGGTAGCGGGCCATCACGTCTTTCTTCGCCACCTTCACCGTGTCGCGCGGGAACCCGAGCGCGTCGAGCGCCCACACGCGGGGGTCGGTGAGGCCCACCAGGTCGCTGCGGCTGACACCGGTGATGTCGGCGACGAACGACGGCCCGATCGGGCCGCGCCACTTCATCGCCCGGTGCAGCACCGGCCCGATCGCCCGGCGGGCCTCCACACTCAGCCGTTCCAGCGCGTAGATCGCACCGAGCACCTGCACGAGCGGGCGACCGAGCGAGTGCAGGTCGAACTCGACATGATCGGTGTCGCCGAGCATCTGGTGAACGCTCGTCGCCAAGCCATGGCGGTCGATCTGGTAGCGGTGCGCCAGGCGCGGCTGCAGCACCCGATCACCGGCCACCACCTGGTCGATCAGGCGGCCGACATCGGGCCACAGCTCCTCGGGCACGCCGGGGAGGTAGGCCGCCACCACCGCCGCGAGCAGCACCCCGCCAAGGCCGGGCGCCGGGTCGGTGGGCAGCACGAGATGGCCAAGGGCCAGGCGGCGAGTGGGCGTGGCGGGTCGCGTGTGCCAGATCTGCAGCTCGGCGAGCAGCGTCGACATGAAAGCGGCCCGGGCTCAGATGAAGGGGCGCAGCAGGGTGTAGAGCTCGGCCGCGGCGTCCTGGGCCGCCACCTCGTCGGGCTCGTCGCTGTCGGCCAGCGCACCGGCCAACTCGTCGGCCAACTCGCACGTGCGCTGCCAGAGGCGGACATCGACGCCGTAGGGCGGCCGCTTCGGCTCGGCCAGCTCGATCGCCGCCAACAACTGCTCGAGCCCGTCGGCGTCGAGCGGGTTGCGCTGCAGGCGCTCGCCGACGAGGAAGAACGAGGTGAGCGTCTCGAACGGGAGCGCATCGGCGACCTCGTCCTCGGGCTCGTCGCCGACACCGAACTCGCCGTTCTCGATCATGTCGAGCAACGACTCGACGACAGCTTCGTGTGAGGTCGGCACGACGAGCGCGTCGTCGTCCCACAGGTACGCGATGCGCTGGCTGACGAGCGCACGGGTGATCGTCTGCAGGTCGGCCTCGGGCCACTCACCGAGGTCGTACTCGGTGGTGGGTGTGCCGTCGGGGATGTCGAGCGGCTGGAGGGTGTCGTCGGCTTCGTCGTCACCATCGCCGCCCCCACCATCACCCTCGCCGGGGGCGACGTCGTAGCGGATCCCGAAGCGGTCTTCGATCTGGCTGATGATCACATCGGCCTGGGCCTCATGCGTCTCGGGCACCACCAGCTCGGCGCCGTCCCACGTGTGGGGCACTTCGGCATCTGCCAGCTCCGCCGCCAGCTCGGCCTGCTGGTCGAACGACCAGGCGCCGAGGTCGTAGAGAACCCTCGTCGCGTCGGGATCGTTGGGGTTCCATTCGTCACTCACGGCCGCGACGCTATCGGCAGGTGACGGGCCAGGAAGTCCCCGATGCGGTGGTACTCGTCGAGTTGGTTCGGCGGCTGGCGGAAACCGTGGCCCTCGCCCTCGTACACGTGCAGCTCCACCAGACCCCCCGCGGCGTTCACTCGCTCGGCGAGCACCCGGCTCTGCTCGATCGGCACGACGGGATCCATGTCGCCGTGCAGCAGCAGCATCGGCGTGCCGGTGAGGCGATCCGTGTGCCACACGGGCGAGCGCCGGCGGTATTCGGCGAACGCCTCGGGCAGTGGACCGACGAGGCTGTCGGTGTAGTGGCGCTCGAAGCGGTGGCTGCGCTCGGCGAGGTCGGCGAGGTCGGTGACCGGGTAGAGCAGAACCGCCGCGGCGAAGCGCCCCGGCTCATGGGCGACCGCCCCGAGCGCGGTGAACCCGCCCGCGGAACCACCGATCACCACCGTCGTCGCCGGCGTGCCCCAGCCGGCACGATGCGCCTCGCGGGCGGCGGCGAGCGTGTCGTGCACGTCGACGTCGCCCCATTGCCCGCGCAGCGCCTGCTGGTAGGCGCGGCCATGGCCGGTGCTGCCGCGGTGGTCGGGCACGAGCACGCTCCACCCGCGCGAGCGCCAGTAGGCGAGGCGGGGCATGAACGTGACCTGCCACTGGTCCGTGGGCCCGCCGTGCAGCCACACGATGAGGCGACGGTCGGGGGGATCGGCGGGTGCGTCGGCGGCGTACAGGCGGGCGTGCAACACCGTGCCGTCATCGGCGGCCAGTTCCACGAGTGTGGGCTCCACCAGTTCGTCGCTCGACCAGTCGGGGTGCGGACCCTGGGCGATCGTCGTACGCTCCCACGTGCGCGTGTCGTACTCCACCACCTGGGTGGGCGTGCGCGCGCCCGTGCGGATCGCGGTGAGCCGCGTGCCCTCCCACGACAGTTGACCGTGCACGCCACGGGCAATCTCGTGCACGGCCCGGGTCGCGCGGTCGGCGACGCACAGGCGGCCGAAACCGCGCCCGTTGCGCGTGAACGCGATCGACGTGCCGTCGGGCGACCATGCGTACGAGCGCTGGCCCGCGCCCCACGTCGGCCCGGCATGCTCGAACGGCTCGCCGGCGGCACCCGTGAGTGGCTGCTCGCCCACCCACACGTTCAGCCAGCCGGTGTCGTCGCGCACGCACACCGGTGTGCCGTCGGGAAGCTGGCGGGGCCGCTGCACGGCGCCGGCGCCGACGAGCTCGCCGCCATCGCCGCCCGCGAGCGAAACCCATTGCACGCGGCTGTGGTCCCACGGCATGTCGGGAACGTTCCACGCCTGCCAGCGCACGGTGCCGTCGTCGCCCACCCACGGGTCGAGGCAGAAGTCGGCCGTGCCCGGGTCGAGCCGCCGGGTCGCGCCGGAGCCCAGCTCGACGACCCACACCTCGGCCTGGTCGACGACGTGCACGACGTAGGCACCGTCGGGCGACACGTGCGGCCCCGATGAGCTGCGCTCGGGCCCGTGCGCGGTGAGCGGCACCGGGGCCGCCCCACTGAGCGCCTGGCGCCACACGTTGCCATCGGCGCCGACGTAGACGATCGTCGCCCCGTCGGGCGTGAAGCACCACCCGCCCCCGCCGAGCCCTCGTCCGGGCCGCAGCGCGGGCGACGTGGCGAGCGTGGTGCGCGTACCGTCCGCGCGTTGCAGCGTCAGCCAGGCGACGCCGGCCTCCGATTCCGCCCACGCGAGGTGTTCACCCCCCGGCGACAGACGCGGCTCGGTGAGGTCGCGACCTGCGATGCATCGTTCCGCCGGGATCGGGGTCACACCGGCACCGTAATTCGTTGGACACGGGCCGGGCGCGTCGTGCATCCTGGCCGGGTCCGCTGCTACCGAAGGAGGTGCCCGATGAAGTTGCTGTTCACCACCGCTGCCGCCGTCGGCGCGCGCCTTCGCGGCGGCGCCTTCATCTGCGCCTGAGGCACACCCGCCCGCGCATTCTTCCTGGCCGCTCTCGCGCGCCGTTTCCAGCCATCACCATGTTCAACGGAGCACTCCCATGTTCAACCATCACCCGTCCGTCATGCACCACCTCGTCCGCAACCACCAGCAGAACCTGCTGGCCGCCGGCGAGCGCAGCCGGTTGCGTCGTGCGGTACCGCACGACCTTCCGCGCACGGTGCACCGACCTACAACCCGCGGCACCCGGTAGGTGCCACTGGCGATCATCGACCCCCGACGAACTACGGTAGGGGTCGATGA
>JAYRWH010000085.1:0-35040 GCA_041918155.1 Ilumatobacteraceae bacterium
GCGCAAGGGCACCTACTTCACCAAGGAACTGCCCTTCCTCAACCTGTCGGTGCTCTTCGTGCGCGGCCTCGACGACCAGGTGCGCGCGTTCCACAACGTCTGCACCCACCGCGGCAACAAGCTGATGTGGGAGGACTACCCGAACAAGGAGTCCAACGGCGCCTGCCGGCAGATGGCCTGCAAATACCACGGCTGGCGCTTCGACCTCGAAGGCGAGATCAGCTACGTCCACAACGCCCCCGAGTTCTTCGACCTCAAGGCCGACGACATCGCACTCGCCAAGATCCATTGCGAGGTCTGGGCCGGCTTCATCTTCTTCAGTCTCGAAGAGACGCCGCGGGCCACCCTGCGCGAGTTCCTCGGTGAGGACGTCTGGAAGATGGAGAGCTATCCGTTCGAGAAGATGACCCAGCGCTACGTCATCGAGTCGCCGGTCAACTCGAACTGGAAGCTCCTCATGGACGCCTTCCAGGAGCTGTACCACGTGCCCTACGTGCACTCGAAGATGAACAACCCCACCGGGCTCGCGACCGGCACCGACAAGGTGCCGTTCATGATGCCGAAGTTCCATGTGTTCGGAAAGCACCGCCAGTACACCTCGGGTGGCCCGCATGCGAACTTCGGTGTGCGCAGCCCGCGGCCGCTCGACAACTTCTTCGGCAGCTCGTTCTACGGCCCGGAGAACCCGCCGGACATCGGCCCGGTCGGCGACGGCGTGAACCCGTCGAAGATCGACGGCTGGGGCCTCGATTCGTGGCAGCTGTACCCGAACCTCGACATCCTCATCTGGGGTCGTCGCAACTGGTACCTCACCTACGAGTACTGGCCCACCTCGGCCGATACCCACCACTTCATCTGGAACCTGTGGTTCGTGCCGCCGGAGAACGCCCGCGACCGCTTGGCGCAGGAGCAGACGGTGATGTCGGTCCGCGAATTCGCCATCCAGGATGCCGGTGCCGTCGACGCGATGCAGGTCGCGCTGAGGAGCGGTGCCGTCAAGGGCTACCAGTTCTGCGACCAAGAAGTGCTGGCCCGGCACCTGCACCACCACATCCAGAACGACGTCGCCGAGTACCGGCGCGAACTCGAAGGCAAGTGAGGACCACCGACATGACCACCGACACGATCCTGCCGGCGCAGTTCGCCGACCTCGAGCACTTCGCCACGAAGTGGGTGCTGCCGTCGGCCAACGACCGCTACCAGGCCCGCCTGGACAGCACCATGGAGGAGATGCAGGCGTTCTACGACGCCGTGCTACCCCGCGGTGACGAGATGTTCGCCTACCTCGACCAGTTCAGCTACGACGACCTGCCCGAGCAGGCCGTGCACGTGCTGTGGTTGCTGTGCGCCCTCAGCGTGGTGTCGTTCGCCTGCGACGTCTTCATGCAGCCGATGATCCCCGACGCCGACGGTGCGTTCTTGCCGTTCACGGTGGAACCCGCCTCCTGACGTCGGGCGTCAGCCAACCGCAGGCAGGCTGAGCGTCAGCCCCGGCCTGGCGCCGGTGAGTTCGCCGTTGGACTGCACGACCTGGCCGGCGACGATGGTGTAGCGGTAGCCACCCTCCGGGCGGCGCAGACGGCTGCCGCCACCGGGCAGGTCGGCCACGAACACGTCGGGATCCCACTTCAGCTCATCGAGCTTGAACACCAGCAGGTCAGCGGCGGCCCCGACCTCGATGACGCCACGACCGGCGAACCCGAGCACACTGGCCTGGCGGCCGGTGAGCTCGTGGACCGCGGCCTCGAGGGTCATGTCTCCGCGCTCGCGCACATGGCGGGTGAGCAGCAAGGTCGTGTCGCCGGCGGCACAGAACATCGCCACGTGGGCGCCGACGTCACTGCCGCCGATGATCGTGGTGGGGTGGCAGAGGATCTCGCCGACGCCAACCGGGTCGTCGTTGGTGACCCCGACGGCGACGACACCGGGGTCGATGTCGTTCTGCACCAGCCAGTCGGCGAGCACGTCGGAGGGGTGGCCCCCACGTTCGGCGACGAGATCGGCCAGCGTCGAGCCGACCCAGCGCTCGTTCTCCGGGCGGGTGACCGTGATGAGGCGCAGGCGGCTGATGTCCCATGTGGGGAACGGCGACAGCTTGGTGACGTCCCAGTCGGCGCGGGCACGGGCCCGCCATTCGGGATCGTTCAGCATGGCCAACTTGGGCTCGCCCTCGGCCTTGATCATCGGGCCCCAGCTGGTGGTCATCTCGTTGAACAGCACACTGCGATGCCAGTTGATGCGCAGGTCGAACGTCCGCGGCGAGCCCTGCGGGTAGATCTTGATCCCCTCCGCCTGCTGCCGAGCGGCCTGGGCAAGGAACTGACCGGCCCGTTCCGGCGCCCGCTTCGATTGCCCCAGCGTGTTCCAGGTGCAGGTGACGCCACGCGCACCGCACAGGCGGCCCATGCGCTCGATGTCCTCGAAGGCGGTGCCGCCGGACAGGTTGGGCACGAATTCGAGGACCGCACCATGCTGGGCGAGCACGTCGATCAGGGCGCCGAACTCGTCGTCGTCGGCGTGCACCGAGGGCACCCAGCGGCCGAGATGGTCCTTGTCACCGAACGAGGTGGACAAGCCGTAGGCGCCGGCGATGATGTTCTCGTCGAGTACCCGCGCCAACTCGGCGATCTCAGCGGGGGTGGCCACACGCTCCCAAGCGGCATCGCCCATGACATACCAGCGCAGCAAGGAGTGGCCGACCAGCACCGCAAGGTTGAGGCCGAGGCCACCCTTGTCGATCTCGGCGCGGTAGCCCTCGAAACCGGTCCAGTTCCAGGGCACTCCGATGGTGAGCGCCTCGGGCGGCATGTCCTCGATGAGGCTGAACAGCGCGATCGCGTCGGCCTTCATCTCCGGGCGGATCGGGAACAGTGACAGCGAGCAGTTACCGGCGAGCATCGTGGTGACACCGTGTTGCGGCGACGGGTCGACCAGCGGGTCCCAGAACACCGACGGATCCACGTGCGCATGGCTCTCGATGAACCCGGGCGTGACGACCGCTCCGGTGGCGTCGATCTCGGGTTCACCCTGCGAGGTCAGCCCGGGGCCGACCTCGACGATGACACCGCCGCGCACCCTGACGTCGCCGGGGCGACCCGGCGCTCCGGTGCCGTCGATGACGGTGCCACCGCGAATCAACACGTCACTCGTACTCGTCTGCCCCGGCATTGAGACCCCCTGTTGCGTTGGATCTCAAATATATTCTATCAAGCGCAGGGGAGCAACCGCCCCGGCTAGACATTCCGCCGGTAGCGACCGCCCACCTCGAACAGGGCCGTGGTGATCTGGCCGAGCGAGGCCACTCGCACGGTGTGCATCAGCTCGCCGAACAGGTTGCCACCCTCGAGCGCAGTGCGCTGCAGGTGCTCGAGGGCCGGCCCGGCATGGGCCGCGTGGCGCTGTTGGAACTCACTCAGGCGGGACAACTGATCCTGCTTCTCCGCATCGCTCGAGCGGGCCAGCTCGATGCTGTCCGGAGTTCGGTCGCCCTCTGGATTGCGGAACGTGTTGACGCCCACGATCGGCAGCGTGCCGTCGTGCTTGCCCTGCTCGTAGACCATCGATTCGTCCTGGATGCGGCCCCGCTGGTACCCGGTCTCCATCGCCCCGAGCACGCCGCCACGGTCGTTCAACCTGTCCATCTCGGCGAGCACGGCCGCCTCGACAAGGTCGGTGAGTTCTTCGACCACGAAGCTGCCCTGCAACGGGTTCTCGTTCATCGCCAACCCCCACTCGCGGTTGATGATGAGCTGGATCGCGAGTGCTCGCCGTACCGACTCGTCGGTGGGGGTGGTGACGGCTTCGTCGTACGCGTTGGTGTGCAGGCTGTTGGCGTTGTCGTAGATGGCGCACAGGGCCTGCAAGGTGGTGCGGATGTCGTTGAACGCCATTTCCTGAGCGTGTAGCGAACGGCCGCTCGTCTGGATGTGGTACTTCAGCTTCTGGCTGCGCTCGTTGGCGCCGTACCGGTCGCGCATCGCGATCGCCCAGATGCGCCTGGCGACGCGCCCGAGCACGGTGTATTCGGGGTCCATCCCGTTGGAGAAGAAGAAGCTGAGGTTCGGAGCGAAATCGTCGACGTCCATCCCCCGAGCGAGGTAGGTCTCGACGTACGTGAACCCGTTGGCGAGCGTGAACGCGAGTTGGCTGATCGGGTTCGCGCCGGCCTCGGCGATGTGGTAGCCGGAGATCGAGACCGAGTAGAAGTTGCGCACCTCGTGCGCAACGAACCACTCCTGGATGTCGGCCATCACCCCGAGGGAGAACTCCGTCGAGAAGATGCAGGTGTTCTGCCCCTGGTCCTCCTTGAGGATGTCGGCCTGAACGGTGCCGCGCACGGTGCTCAAGGTGCGCGCTGTCAGCGCGGCCAGTTCGTCGTCGTCGGGCGCACGACCCTCGTCGGCGGTGAACGCATCCACCCGCTGATCGATCGCCGCATTGAGGTACATCGCCAGGATCGTCGGCGCCGGGCCGTTGATCGTCATCGACACCGAGGTCGTCGGCGAGCACAGGTCGAACCCGGAGAACAACTCCTTCATGTCGTCGAGCGTCGCCACCGACACACCCGAGTTGCCGACCTTGCCGTAGATGTCGGGGCGCTCCGCGGGATCGAATCCGTAAAGCGTCACCGAGTCGAACGCCGTCGAGAGCCGCGTCGCGGGCTGGCCGGCAGACAGCATCCGGAAACGTCGGTTCGTGCGCGCCGGGCCACCTTCGCCGGCGAACATGCGCGCCGGATCTTCGTTCTCCCGCTTGAACGCGAACACACCGGCGGTGAACGGGAACGACCCGGGCAGATGTTCGCTGCGCAGCCAGCGCACCAACTCGCCGTGATCGTCGAACTTCGGAAGGGAGAGCTTCGGCACGGCGAGACCCGACAACGAGGTGCGCACAGGGCGCTCCGGGCCCGTCAGCTCCGCGACCTTCACCGGCCACTCGGCGAGGAGCGCCGCGGTGGCCGACTCGAGCTCGCCGGCCATCGCGGCGGCCGTCGCGTTCACCGCCGAGGCGTCGTGGCCCGCCGCCTCCACCATCGCCGCGGCGGCGGCGAGCTGCTGTCGCCGACGGGCCGCTGCCGACTGGCGGCGGGTGATGTCGTGGTAGCGGCGCACCGCGTCGGCGATCTCCGAGAGGTAGCGGTGGCGCGCCGACGGCAGCAAGGTGCCGATGTGAGTGGACGTGCGGCTCGTCACAGACGCCAGCGACCCGGGTGAGAGCGTGAGCCCCGACTCTGCGAGCACACCGCACAGGCACTGGTAGAGCGCGGTGACGCCGTCGTCGTTGAAGCGCGCCGCCACCGTGCCGAACACCGGCAACGTGGTGATATCGGTGGAGAACAACTCATGGTTGCGGGCGTACTGGCGTCGCACGTCGCGCAACGCATCCTCCGCGCCACGACGCTCGAACTTGTTGATCACCACGATGCGGGCGTGATCGAGCATGTCGATCTTCTCCAGCTGGGTGGACGCACCGAACTCGGGCGTCATCACGTACAGCGGGATGTCGACGTGGGGCACGATCGCCGCATCGCCCTGCCCGATGCCCGGTGTCTCCACGATCACCAGGTCGGCACCCCATGCCTTGGCCGCGAGCACGGCACGATCGACGGCGCGGGGCACGGTGACGCCGGTGGCATCATCGCCGGGCCGTGTGGCCATGGAGCGGAAGAACACCTGCGGGCTGTCGAGCGTGTTCATGCGGATGCGATCGCCGAGGAGCGCGCCGCCGCCGCGACGCCGGGTGGGGTCGATGGCGATGACCGCAATGCGCACCTTGTCGGCCTGGTCGAGCCGAAAGCGGCGCAACAGCTCGTCGGTGATCGACGACTTGCCCGAACCACCGGTGCCGGTGATGCCCACCACAGGAACCGTGCGCCCCGCCCCGGCCCGGCGGATCTCATCGACGACGTCGGCCGCAAGGGCCTCTGACTCGATCGCGGAAATCGCCCGGGCGAGTTCACGGTCGCTGCCCGCGTAGAGCGCATTCACATCGATGACGCCGTCGCGGTGCGGCGGAACGTCGCACGCCTCGATCATCGTGTTGATCATGCGCGCCAGGCCCAGCTGCTGACCGTCCTGCGGCGAGAAGACGCGCGCGACGCCACGCCGATGCAACTCGTCGATCTCCTCAGCCACGATCACGCCGCCTCCGCCGCCGAAGATCTTGATGTCGCCTCGACCCTGCGCGCGCAGTTCCTCGAGCAGGTATGTGAAGTACTCCATATGGCCGCCCTGGTACGAGCTGACGGCCACGCCCTGGACATCCTCCTGCACCGCGGCACGCACGACCTCTTCGACGCTGCGGTTGTGGCCGAGGTGGATCACCTCGGCACCCTGCACCTGCAGGATGCGCCGCATGATGTTGATCGAGGCGTCGTGACCGTCGAACAGGCTCGCAGCGGTGACGAAGCGCACCGGGTTCGCCGGTTGGTGGAGTTCGGGCTGCATACCGTGAAGGTTACTTTGACATCCAAACGAGGCGGAAGTCCGGCGGCTTCGGGCGCCCACCGAATAGGATCCCGCCGATGTCTCGTCGCGAGCCGCTCCGTTTCGACCCGATTGCCGAGGCCGTACGGAATTGGCGCGGCGCCGGGTGGGACGACGCCGCCCCAGGGATGGCGCTCGTCACCTCGGTGATGCGCGCCCACCAGATCTTCCTCGGTCGAGTGGACGCGGCACTCGCCCCGTACGACCTGACGTTCTCGCGGTTCGAGGTGTTGATGCTGCTCGACTTCTCACGCGCCGGGCGGCTCCCGCTCAGCCGCATCGGTGAGCGCCTGCAGGTGCACCCGGCCAGCGTCACCAACGCGATCGACCGGCTCGAGCGAGCGGGTCTTGTCGAGCGCATCGCACATCCCACGGACGGGCGCACCACCCTTGCGGCGATCACCCGCGACGGACGCAAGACCGCGCACCGTGCAGCAGCGGCCCTGAACTCCGACGTGTTCACCGCCGTCGGCCTCGACGACGCCGACTCCGCGTCGGTGGTGACTGTGATGTCGGCGCTGCGGCGCAACGCGGGCGACTTCGCCGGCGAGTCTTCGGCCGCCGGCACCCCTGCGTAGGGCCACCATGAACCAGCCCGACCGGCCGCGGCACACGATGCCTACGCCCCACGAAGAGCACTACATCGCCCAGCTCCGCACCAGCGTGTCCTTCGACGGCAGCCGGTCGTGGGGCAGTGCACCAGTGCTCGCGCCAACGTTCGCCCCCGGCACGCGATCCATCCGCACGGGCATCCTCGCCACCTATGTCGACATCATCGGCGGCCATGTGCCCGCCGGCGCGCTCGGTCCCACCGTCGACCTGCGGGTCCAGGTGATTGCCCCCACCCCCACCGCGGGGACGATCCGCCTCGAGGGACGGCCGCTGAGGGTGGGGAAGCGGCTCGTCGTCGCCGAGACCTCGCTGCACGACGGCGACAACACCGATCCGTTCGCCATCGGGATCACCACGTTCATGAACAACCATCTCGGACTGGTGCTACCCGAGCCACGCGCGGAGCAGCCACCCCTGGCCGCGCCGTCCTTCGACGAGTTCATCGGCGCCACGGTGATCGACGAACGATCACTGGCACTGCAGCCGATCGCGCGGTTGTCCAACGGAGTGCAGAGCACCGTGCAGGGTGGGGTGCAGGCACTGCTCGCGGAGATGGCCGCAGCGCACGCGTTCGGGAACGGCGGACCGCTCGTGGCCCGCGACCTCGACATCCGCTACCTCGACCGGTTGCGCACCGGCCCGCTCGTGGCGACCGCCGAGGGTTCACGGACCGGCAACGGGCCGCTGCCGTGCCGCGTGCGGCTCACCGACGGCGGCGAGGGACACCTCGTCGCCTACGTCACGCTGGTGATGCAGACGGCCCAGTAGCCCGACGCTTCGGCCGCGCCGGCAGGCGCGAGAGAAGGTGCCGCCTCAGCTGCTCGTCGTCGAACGGGTACGCGGGCACCGTGCCGTCGATGTCGGTGAAGCCGTAGTGGGTGGCGAGATCGGCAGCGGCGAACACGCGCCCGGACATGCGCAGCACGTTCGGGTCCTGCGCAAGCGCTCGCACCGCCCGTCCGGTGAAGAACGGGGTCTCGGTGATCTTGTCGACGAGATCGGCGCGGCGGCGCACCGCCTCCGTGCCCACCAGCGGGCCGGGCCAGACGGACATCATGGCCACGCCGAACGGCCGCAGTTCGCGGGCCGCGGAGGTGGTGAACGTGTCGAGCGCGGCCTTCGCCATGCTGTACGCGGGTCCGAGGGCGGGCAACACCGCCCCCTCGGAGCTGACGTTGACGATCACCCCATGACCCTGCTCGGTCATCATCTGCGCGGCGTGCCACGCGGCGACATAGTGGGTGCGCAGGCCCGCCCCGAGCACCTCGTGCACCACTGACACGGGTTGCTCGAAGAAGGCTCCATCGTCGCCCGGATCATCGGCGTCGCCCGGCTGGAACATCTCGGTGGGAAACACATTGTTCACCAGGAGGTCGAGGGTCCCGCTCTGGTGGCGCACGTGCGAGAACAGCCCGGTGAGCATCGAGTCGTCCTGATGGTCGATGCGCACCGCCCGCCCGTCGCCTCCGACCGACGAGACCGCTGCGGCGGTTGCATCGATGGTCCCCGGTGCACGCGCGAGCGAGTGGCTGCGGCCGGTGACATAGACACGGTAGCCGGCCTCGCCGAGAGCGATCGCGGTCGCGCGGCCGATTCCCCGGCTCGCCCCGGTCACGATTGCAGTGGGCATGGGTGCAGCGTAGACGGAGCGGCAGCGACACCCCCTGGCCCCGTCCGCGGAGCAGGAGTACCGTTCCCGACATGGAACGTCGCGAGTTCATCGGTGTCGCGACCCTGGCGACAGTGGCCGCTGCCTTCGGGGGTGCAGCGGTGCTCGGCGGGTGTACCGACGAGCCTGACGGGTCAGCGACGACCGGCGACGCGGGCACGGCCACCGAGCCCTCAGCGGCGACCTCTACCACCAGCGCGGCCACCACGAGCAGCGGCCCGGTCGTGCGCGATGCAACCGTGTTCAGGCTCTCCACCCGCGAGCAGAAGGCACCGTGCGCGGCCTGTCGCGCCCACGCCGCCCACCGCTACTTCGTTACCGCCGAGGCCGCCGACGCCGGGCGCGCCCATGCCGGCTGCAGCTGTGCGATACGCGAGCAACGGGTGGAGAGCGCCCAATTGGAGCACTGGTTCGCGGACGATCGCGGCGTGCACGATGCACGCTGGACGACATAGAGGAGAAGGGCGCGGCGACTGGCAGAGCATCGAGGAAGGGGATCGACGCAACCCGTCGAGTGTGTTCCGCCGTTGCGTGAACACCGGGAGGCCTTCCTCCTCCCCTCCCTGGGTGCTCCGCCAGTCGCCGGCGCGAACGCGGAGAATGGTGAGCTTGCCGACTTCTTGACGCTGAGCGTCAGAAGCCACTCATGTGCCTGGGTTTCTTGGACGATTCATGGATATCGGTGGGAGTTCCCTTGGAGAGCGATCCGGTTGAATCACATTCAAGACGGGAACCGAACCCCAGGAGTACCCCCCTCATGAACAAGCAGCTGCTCACCGGACTGACGATCGTCGGGGTCGCCGCCTCCGCCGGCGCCGCCTACGAAGGCGTCAGTGCGATCCACAGTGCGTCGGCCGAGAGTGCCCCTACCTCCAGCGCCCCCGTGCAGCCGGTCAGCCGCACGATCGTCTACCAAGTCGGCGAAGCCGGCCAGGTGACGGTCAATGTCGCCGGTGACACCCTGACGGTCAACGGTTCGGCCGCGACGACCGGCTGGTCGGTGGTCGCCGCCAGCGCCACGGGCACCCATGCCCAGGTGCAGTTCACCGACGGTGTGCAGCTCGTGACCTTCACCGCCGACCTGGTCGGCGGCGACGTCGCCGTGTCGGTCAGCAACACCGAGGCGCCCGGCGCCACCACCGTGACCCCCATGCGAATCGACGTCGTTGTCATCAGCGACAGCAACACCCCGACGCCCACACCGGCACCCACCCCGGCACCCACGCCGGCACCCACGCCGGCACCCACGCCGGCACCGGCAGCGGCACCCACGCCGACACCCGCACCGGCGCCCACGACGACGGCAGCCCCGCACATCACCACCAAGCCGGCCGCGCCTGCCACCACCGCCCCCTCCTCGGGCGGCGGCGAGCACGAGGACGACGACGATCACGAGGAAGAGGGCGAAGATGACTGACGCCGACGATCGCGCCGCACGCCTCGCCGCCATCCGTGCCAACCGCGGGCAGGCCCCGCTCGCCGAGGCTGCTCCGGCGAGCGCCGCCGCAGCAGTTGGGCCCAGTCGCTCGAAGTCCGCACAGCGTGTCGCCGCCGGTGCCCGCATCGTCGTCACCGGCCTCACCGCCTCGGGCGTCTTCGGCCTCACTACCGTGATCGCGGCGGCCAACCGGCCGTCCGCTGTCACCACACCGGCCGCGCCGAACGCCGCCACGCTCTACCCGGCGGGCACGGTGCTCGTGCCCGCCACCTCGGTGGTCACGGCCACTGCGGTGCCGGGCCAGGTCGTCGAGAACGTCGTCCTCACCATCCCGCCGGTGGGTGCCGCCCCGGTCGCGGCCGCCATCCCCGCGGCCGGTGGCGTTGTCCCGGCCGCCACCGCGGCCCCGGCGCCCGCGGGCCAGCCGGCCACCCCGAGCCCCACTGCCGCTCCCAGCCCGGCTGCGGGCCCTGGCCCTACCCCGGCACCCTCGCCCACGCCCTCGCCCACCCCGGCGCCCACCCCGGCGCCCACCCCTGCGCCCACCCCTGCGCCCACGCCGCCCCCCACCACTGCACCGGCGCCCACCACGCCGCCCCCCACCACCTGCACCACCACCGCTTCTGGTAAGTGCAAGTAGGCGTGCCCCACCTCGCTGCGCCCCACCTCACTCCGCCCCACCTCACTCGTACGGCCACCATGACCACCGAACCCCTGGAGCGCGAGCTACGCGTGATGGGTTGTCGTGGTTACCTCATCGTGCATGGCGGGTCCACCGAACTGCTCGACCGGGCAGTGCAACGCCTCATCGAGCTCGAGTCGCTCTGGAGTCGCTTCCTGCCGAACAGCGACATCACTCGCGCCAACAAGGCCGCCGGCTCGCCGGTGGTGGTGCACGAGGACACGCTGGCCGTCGTCAGCCGAGCCATCGACGGCTGGCAGCAGACAAGTGGACGATTCGACATCGCCACACTCCCGGCCTTGATCGCCAGCGGCTACACCCATAGCACCGTCGATGACATCGCAGCGCCACTCGTCCCCGGCACCCGCAGCGGCGGGAGCGCGCTCGTGCGCGTCGACTATGTGGCCTCCACGCTCACCGTTCCCGAAGGTGGGGCGATCGACCTCGGAGGCATCGGCAAGGGTTTCGCGGCCGACGTCGTGGCCGAGGAGCTCATCGAGGCGGGGGTGACGGGTGCGCTCGTCAACCTCGGGGGCGACATCTCCGTGCTCGGCAGGCCGGGCGACCAGCCGGTGTGGGTCCTCGGGATCGAGAACCCGCACGATGCGCCGAACCATGTGGCCGTCTTCCGCCTCGAGACGGGCGGCGTCGCCACGTCGGGCACCACGGTGCGCCGCTGGGTGAAACCTGACGGTACGAAGGCCCACCACGTGATCGATCCGTCGACGTTGCACCCCAGCGCGTCGGGCGTGACGACGGCCACGGTGATCGCCTCCGACGCAGCGACCGCGGAAGTGTTCGCCACTGCGGCCATGATGTTGTCCGGACACGATGCCATCGCCCTGCTCGACGGGGTGCGCCTCGCCGGCCTGGTGGTCACCGACGACGGCACCGTCCACCGCACGACGACGCTGAAGAACTTCGAGGTATGACGGTATGAACGTTCACTCATGGTGGTACCTGTCCCGCGCTGCGGGCATCATGGCGTGGGTCGTTCTCGCCGTCACCTGCATGTGGGGCATCCTGCTCATCACGCGCATGCTGAAGCCGGCCGACCGCCCGGCCTGGCTGCTCGACTTGCACCGCTACCTCGGCGTGCTGTCGATCGTGGCCACCCTCGCCCACGTGGTGGTGCTGAGGTTCGACAAGTGGATGCACCCGACGTGGAAGGAACTGTTCGTCCCCGGACAGATGACCAGCCCGAACACCAGCGCCTACAACGCTGCCGTCGTGTGGGGCATCATCGGTCTCTACGTCATGGTGGTCATCCAGCTCTCGTCGTACGCGATGAAGCAGCTGCCCAAGAAGCTGTGGCACGGCATCCACCTCACGTCGTACGGGCTGTTCGTTATCGCGACGGTGCACGGCTTCATGGCCGGCACCGACACGTCCAACATGGCCTTGCTGCTCACGGCCGCCGGGATCATCGGCATCCTTGCATTCGCCCTCGTGGCCCGCATCCTGCAGGGCCGGGCCAAGAGGATCCAGCGCGCTCAGTCGAAGGCACTCACCCGGGCCTGACCTACCATCGAATCGGCGGCCCAGGCGCCGCCGCGCAGCGATGCCACAGAGGGAGAACGGTCATGTTCGAGTGGAGCGAAGAGCACCAGATGATCCGCGATGCGGTCAAGCGCTTCATGGACGAAGAGGTCCGGCCGCACGTCGAGGAGCTCGAGCACGGCGACACCCCGCCGTACGACATCTTGCGCAAGATGTTCAAGACATTCGGCATGGACACCATGGCCCGTTCTCGCTTCGAGCGCCAGATCGCCCGCGAGAAGGCCGGCACCGTGGAAGCGGCCAAGGAGCCCCGGGGCGACGGTGGCGGCCTCACGCTCATCCCGACGATCGAGCTGTGCCGAGTGTGTCCGGGCATGGTGACGGCGATGGGCGTGAGCGTCGGTCTCACCTCGGCCGCGATCATGTCCAAGGGCACCACCCGCCAGAAGGAGCGGTGGGCGCTCGACCTGCTCACCCTCGACAAGGTCGGCTCGTGGGCCATCACCGAGCCGGGTTCGGGCAGTGATGCGTTCGGCTCGATGAAGGCATCGGCACGCCGCGACGGCGCCGACTACATCCTCAACGGATCGAAGACATTCATCACCAACGGCCCGTACGCGGACACGATCGTGTTCATCTGCAAGCTCGACGAGGGCAATCCGCCGGCGGAGCGCAAGGTGTTGTCGTTCGTGCTCGACAGCGGTATGCCCGGCCTCGTGCAGTCCAAGCCGCTGCGCAAGATGGGCATGCACTCGTCGCCCACCGGTGAGTTGTTCCTCGATGACGTGCGCGTCGGTATCGACCGCCTGCTCGGCGAAACCGAGGATCTTCCCGCCGGCGGGCGCGACGGCGCCAAGGCGACGTTCCAGATGGAGCGCGCCGGGGTGGCCGCCATGTCACTCGGCATCATCGAGGAGTGCCTGCAACTCAGCGTGCAGTACGCGAAGGACCGCGTGCAGTTCGGCAAGCCGATCGGCGACTTCCAGCTCATCCAGGACAAGTTGGCGCGAATGGAGGTCGCCCGACTGAACGTGCAGAACCTGGTGTTCCGCACGATCGAGATGGCTGCCGCGGGCAAGTCGATGACGCTCGCCGAAGCTTCGGCGATGAAGCTCTACAGCGCCCGCGCAGCCACTGAGGTGGCGCTCGAAGCCGTCCAGATCTACGGCGGCAACGGCTACATGAGCGAGTTCCGGGTCGAGCAGCTGGCCCGCGATGCGAAGGTGCTGCAGATCTACGCGGGCACCGACGAGATCCAGATCACCCACATCGCCAAGGACCTGTTGCGCCGATGAGACTCAGCCCCGACTTCCCCACGGCACAGAGGGCCTTCCTCGATGCCGCACGCCACGCCGGTGCCCGGCTCGCCTCGTTCCCCCACCCGCGCACGGGTCCGAGCGGCGAGCCGCTCGCTGTCGACGTGGCCGAGCTCGGCCCGGCCGACGCGGCGCACGTCGTCCTCGTGGTGTCCGCCACCCACGGGGTGGAGGGCTACTGCGGCTCGGCGCTGCAGACCCAGTGGCTGGCCAACCACGCCGACGAACGCCCAGCCGACGTGAGGGTCGCGCATGTGCATGCGCTCAACCCATACGGCATGGCCTGGCACCGCCGGGTCAACGAGGACAACGTCGACCTCAACCGCAACTTCGTCGACTGGTCCCAGCCGGCTCCAACGAACCCCGACTACGAGTTGCTCGCGGACCTGCTGGTGCCGGGCGAGTGGTCGGCCGAGGAGCAGCAGCGCACCACCGAAGCGTTGCTCGCCTACGCCACCGAGTACGGCTTCCCGCGGCTGCAGGAGGTGGTGACCGGTGGCCAGTACACGGTTCCCACCGGCGTGTTCTACGGCGGCACCGGGCCGGTGTGGTCGCACCGATTTCTGCGCGACTTCTGCGCCGAGACGCTGCGGTCGGCAATGCAGGTGACGATCATCGACCTGCACACCGGCCTCGGGCCGTGGGGCGTCGGCGAACTGATCGCCAGCGCCTCCCCGGGCGAGCCGTTGTTCGACCGGGCCGCGGCGCTGTGGACCGACGTGAAGTCGATGATGACCGGAGAGAGCGTGTCGGCGGTGCTCGCTGGCGACTGGCTCACCGTGGCCGACCAGTTGGCGCCGCACTGCGAGGTCACCCCGATCACGATCGAATACGGCACCGTCGACCCGGTGACCGCGCTGCAGGGACTCCGTGCCGACGCCTGGCTGCATGCTCATGGCGACCCCACCGGGTCCGGGGCGCCGGAGATCCGCGCCCAGCTCCGCGCCGCCTTCGCCGACGACGACCCGGCCTGGATCGTGGCCTGCTGGCCGCGCTACGCCGAGGTCATGTCGGCCGCTCTGCACGCCTGACCGCACAACACGTCGAGAACAGTTGGTGGGGGGCGCCCCCGATGACGCCCCCCACCCACCCAACGCTCTCAGGCCCGCACAAGCGGAACCTTGGCGACGGGATCTCTGTTCGCCTCCCTCCTACTGCCGGTGGTGCGCGGCGGCATAGGGGCGAACGTCCCGAGGCCGGGAGTGACGGATCCATCGCAGCATACGGCCACGTCAAGACTCAGCAAAGTTGATATACTTCGTAGCAGGTTTTGCAGTGACGAGGGTAGGATGACGACATGGCGTTCGACCCGAAGAAGTGGACCCTCAAGACCAACGAAGCCTTTGCCGCGGCCATCGACCAGGCCAAGGCGCTCAGCAACCCCGAGCTGACGCCCGACCACCTGCTGGCTGCGTTGATGCGCCAGGAGGACACGATCGTGCCGGCCGTGCTGGCCAAGCTGGGGTTGGCCCCGCTGATGGTGCGCAACAAGGCCGACGAAGCCGTCGCCAAGCTGCCCAAGGCGTACGGCGGCAGCGAGCCGCGCATCAACCGCGAGCTCGACAACGTGGTGCAGAACGCCGTCACGTACCAGAACGACCTGAGGGACGACTATCTGTCGGTCGAGCACCTGCTGCTGGCGATGAACTCGCGTTTGGGTATCGGCAGCGAGGAGCTGCTGCAGGCCCTCAAGGAGGTGCGCGGCAGCCACCGCGTCACCAGCCAGAACCCGGAGGAGAACTTCGCCGCGCTCGAGAAGTACGGGCAGGATCTCACCCAGCGCGCCCGCGACGGCAAGATCGATCCGGTCATCGGCCGCGACGACGAGATCCGTCGTGTCATCCAGGTGCTGAGCCGGCGTACGAAGAACAACCCGGTGCTCATCGGCGAGCCCGGCGTCGGCAAGACCGCCATCGTGGAAGGTCTCGCTCGGCGCATCGCCGACGGCGACGTGCCCGAGGGCCTGAAGGACAAGCGGCTGATCAGCCTCGACATCGGCTCGATGCTGGCGGGCGCGAAGTATCGCGGCGAGTTCGAGGAGCGGCTGAAGGCCGTGCTGAAAGAGATCACCGACGCGGCAGGTGAGGTCATCACGTTCGTCGACGAGCTGCACACGATCGTCGGTGCCGGCGCGGCCGAGGGCGCGATGGACGCAGGCAACATGATCAAGCCCATGCTCGCCCGTGGCGAGTTGCGCATGATCGGTGCCACCACACTCGACGAGTACCGCAAGTACGTGGAGAAGGATCCCGCGCTCGAGCGTCGCTTCCAGCAGGTGTACGTGGGCGAGCCCACCGTGGAGGACACGATCGGCATCCTGCGCGGCCTCAAGGAGCGTTACGAGGTGCACCACGGTGTGCGCATCCAGGACTCCGCGCTCGTGAGCGCGGCCGTGCTGTCCAACCGCTACCTCACCAACCGTTTCCTGCCCGACAAGGCGATCGACCTGATGGACGAAGCGGCCAGCAAGCTACGCATCGAGATCGACTCGCTGCCCACCGAGATCGATGTCGTGCAGCGACGCATCCTCCAGCTGGAAATCGAGGAAGTCGCGCTCGCGAAGGAAACCGACGCTCAATCGAAGGAGCGGCTCGACACGATCGTCGACGAGCTCGCCACCCTCAACGCCCAGGTGCACGGAATGAAGGCGCACTGGGAGAACGAGAAGCAGGCGATCGGTGCGATCCGCTCGCTGAAGGAAGAGCTGGAGGGTCTGCGCACCCAAGTCGAGCGCGAGACCGACCTCAACGTCGCCGCCGAGATCCGCTTCGGGCGGATCCCCGAGCTCGAACGGCGCATCGGTGAGGCCACCACCCACCTCGACGAGTTGCAGGCGGGCAACAGAATGCTGAAGGAAGAGGTCGACGCGGAGGACATCGCCGAGGTCGTCAGCAAGTGGACCGGTGTGCCCGTCAGCCGGCTGATGGAAGGCGAGATGAGCAAGCTCGTCCACCTCGAGGAGCAGCTCCACCAGCGCGTCATCGGCCAGGACGATGCGGTCACCGCCGTCGCCAACGCGATCCGTCGCTCACGGGCAGGCCTCTCCGACCCCAACCGCCCGATCGGTTCGTTCATGTTCCTCGGGCCCACGGGTGTGGGCAAGACCGAGCTCGCCCGCGCCGTCGCCGAGTATCTGTTCGACGACGAGAAGTCGATGGTGCGCATCGACATGGGCGAGTACATGGAGAAGTTCTCCGTAACCCGCCTCATCGGCGCGCCCCCCGGCTATGTCGGCTACGACGAGGGAGGCCAGCTCACCGAGGCCGTGCGCCGCCGACCCTACAGCGTGATCCTGCTCGACGAGATCGAGAAGGCGCACCCCGACGTGTTCAACGTATTGCTGCAGGTGCTCGACGACGGTCGCCTCACCGACGGCCAGGGCCGCACGGTGGACTTCACCAACGTCGTGCTCATCATGACGAGCAACCTGGCCGGCGATCCGCTGGCCTTCTTCAAGCCCGAGTTCATCAATCGGGTCGACGACATCATCCGCTTCCGCGCCCTCACCGAAGCCGACCTGCGGCGCATCGTCACCATCCAGACGGCGAAGCTGCGCGATCGCATGGCCGAGCGGCGGATCACGCTCACGATCACCGATGCGGCGATGACCTGGCTGGCTCACGAGGGTTACGACCCGTCGTTCGGCGCCCGCCCCCTCAAGCGCGTGATCCAGCGCGAGATCGCCGACCCGTCGGCGCTGATGATCCTCGGCGGCCACGTGGGCGAGGGCGACACCGTCACCGTCGATGTCGTCGATGACCGGCTGGTGCTCAGCCCTTGATCACCCGGTGATGTGCACCGTGTGCGCGGTGGACGCAGGGAAGAAGACGCTCTCGTGGCCGTCGTCCCAGCGCACCCGGTAGTGCTGGCTGTCGCCCTCACCCATGACTTCCAGTACCTCGCCCTTGCGGGGCGGATGGCCCAGATCCATGTTGTCGACCACGATTTCGTCGCCGACGACTGCGTGGATGTTCACGTTGACCCTCCTCGCGCTCCCGATGAGCTGGCTCTCTTGTCGCGCCGACGTACCAGCGCGGGCAAGAGAACGAAGTCATCAACAACGAGCGACCCGGCCGACGTGTGTTCACGCCGGCCAGGTCGCCCGTGTCATGGAACTTCTGCGAGCGGTCAGATCTCGCGACGGCGCACGGCGGACACGGTGGCGCCACCCATCATGGTCAGCCCGAATGCCACCATGAGGAATGCCAGCGAGTTCGTACCGGTCTCGGGCAGCGGAGTGCCCGACTCCTGATTCGTGGTTTGGGTGGCATCGTTCACCCCAGCCTGGCTGGTGGTAGGCGCCTCGGTCGTGGTCGGTACCACGGTCGTGGTCGGTACCACGGTCGTGGTCGTGTTCCTGCTCGTGGTCGTGGTCGTGGCCTCGCTCGTGGTCGTGGCCTCGGACGTGGTCGTGGCCTCGGACGTGGTCGTGGCCTCGGACGTGGTCGTGGCCTCGGACGTGGTCGTGGCCTCGCTGGTTGTCGTGGCCTCGCTGGTTGTCGTGGCCTCGCTGGTTGTCGTGGCCTCGCTGGTTGTCGTGGCCTCGGTCGTGGTGGTGGCCGTTTCGACAGTGACGCTGAAGGACGCGTTCGCCGGCGACGACATTGCCGCGATCAGCTTCTGCTTGGCCGAGTCCTCTGTGGTCACGAACGCCCGGCCGGAGTGCAGGGTCGCTGTCGTTTCGGCAGTAACGGTGACCGAGCCCTCACTGGAGAGGGTGACGTAGAACGTGCCCTGATCGGCGACGGCTGCCAATGGATTGCCGACTGCGTCGGTGATCACGCCACCGGTCGTGCTGAGGGCAACCAACAGGGCCGAGGTGGTGACCGTGAACGGGCCGATCCGCTCCCCGACCGATCCGCTCAGGGACAGCGGGGCGATCGACAAGGTGGGTGCCGGCTCGGAGACCGGCACCGCGTTCGTCGTCAAGTAGTTGAAGACCTCCTTGACTGCAGTCGGGTTGGACGCCAAAAGGGTGACGCCATCCGTGAACGACCACACTGCTGCCTGTGTACCAGCAGCTGCTTGGTCGGCGGAGAGGCTGGCCAGGTCGGGCTCCAGCGTCGCGTTGATCGCGGTCAGCAACGCACTCGTTGACTGCGACGGGTAACCATGGTTCAACACCCAGGTGACCTTGCCGAGGTTCGGGACATTGCCCTCGCTCCAGCTGGTCTCGGTGTAGTTCACACCGATCGTCGTATGTGTGTTGAGATCGATGCAGTACGTGCTGATCGAGCCCCCGCCATCCACAGCGAGATTGATCAGACCCGCCCAGTGACCGCCATCGCTCATCGCGATGTCCATACCACTGCCCGTACTCGAAATCGTTCCGGTAACACCGTCAGCGGTAGCCGTGCCCATCACGGCACCACCAATTGCGAGCGCCACGCCCGCAATGAACACCACAAGTGGTCGTGCGAACCGAGTCCTGACCTTCATGACACACCTCCCAGCGACCCCCGATCCGAGAGAGTGCAATTGCGCCTCAAACCTTCGGGAGCCTCCGATCCGAATGTACGCACGAAGGACTCAGGGACTCCACGTGCCGCCTGGCACACCACACCGGGTGTTGATCGACCACCCTCGGCGACCAGGGCACCCCCAGCCACGTGTTCCGGTTCTGTCAAGACGGAGTGAAGAAGATCACGCCATCACGTCGTCACTCAGCTGTTGCGGAACCGCCGGATGGCGATGGGGGCGAAGATGAGCGTGATCGCCAGCGACCAGGCGAGGGCGCCCCACACATAGTCGGCCGGCTCGGTACCGAGCAGCAGCGCACGCACACCCCTCACGGTGACGCTGAGCGGCTGGCGCTCGGCCCACCAGCGCAACCACGACGGCATCGTCGCGGGCGGCACGAACGCGTTGGAGGCAAAGGTGAGCGGAGCGAGGATCGGGAAGGCGGCTGCTTGAGCCGTTTCTCCGTTGGGCACCGACAGTCCGATCACTGCGAAGATCCAGCACAGCGATGCACCGAACAGCACCATCAGGCCGACGCCGGCCACCACCCGAAAGAACGGGGTGTGGGTATGAAAGCCGACGGCGAAGCCGATCAAAAGCATCACCACCACCACCACTGCGTCGCGCACCGTGTCGGCCAGCACCCGCCCGCCGAGCACGGCGCTGCGACTCATCGGCAGCGACTTCAACCGCTCGAGCAGGCCGGAGTTCTTGTCCTCGGCGAGGCCGACCGCGGTGCTGATCGCGCCGAACGAGGCGGTCTGCAGGAAGATGCCCGGCATCAGGAAGTCGACATACGGCATGCCCGCGGTGCCGCTGTTGATCGCCCCGCCGAACACATAGCGGAACATGAACACGAACAGCATCGGCTGGACGAGCGAGAACACGAGCAGCTGGGGCAGGCGCACGAGCATTGTCAAGTTGCGTCGCACCATCACGAGGGTGTCGCTGATCATGTTGCGCAAGCCCACGCCGGGCTTGGCCGAAACGGTGTGGATGGTTACTGCGTTCATCACGCCACCGCCGCCGGCAGATTGGTAAGGGTGAGGAACACGTCGTCGAGCGTGGGCTCGCGCAGGGCGACGTGCTTGGCCCGCAGCCCGGCCTCGGAGAGGGTGTTCAGCGAACGGCGCAGCGTGTCAGGACCCTCGCTCATCACCACCCGCACGATGGTGCCCGCCGTGACGGCGCTGGCGAGTGATTCCGCCGCGAGCGCGGCATCGGCGGGGCTGCCGAACTCGAACTCGATGACTGTGTCACCGAGGCGGCCCTTCAACGACTTGGCGGTGCCCTCGGCCACCACTCGGCCGGCATCGATGACGATGATGTTGTCGGCCAGGCGATCGGCCTCTTCGAGGTATTGGGTGGTGAGCAGCACCGTCGTGCCGTCGTGCACCAACTCCTCGATGACGGCCCACAGGTCGAGGCGGCTGGCCGGGTCGAGGCCGGTGGTGGGTTCGTCGAGGAACAGGATCGGCGGGTGGTTGACGAGCGCCGCGCCGAGGTCGAGTCGCCGGCGCATGCCACCCGAGTAGGTACGCACCGGTCGGTCGGCGGCGTCGGTGAGGCGGAACTGGTCGAGCAGTTGCACAGCCCGCTCGTGGGCCACCGCCTTGGAGAGGTGGTTGAGGCGGCTGACGAGCACGAGGTTCTCGCGGCCGGTGAGGTTCTCGTCGACGGCGGCGAACTGGCCGGCGAGGCCGATGCTGCGGCGCACGGCCTGGGGCTGATGCACCACGTCGAAACCGTTCACGATGCCGCGGCCGTTGTCGGGGCGCAGCACGGTGGTGAGCATGCGCACCATCGTCGTCTTGCCGGCGCCGTTCACGCCGAGCAGACCGAGCACGGTGCCCTTGGGCACCTCGAGGGAGATGTTGTCGACGGCGACGACGCTCTTGAACGTCTTGCGCATGCTGTCGGCGACGATGGCAGGGGATGACATGGTGGTTCACTCTAGGACCGGCCGCCGAGGACGAAGGTCCGTATCGGTGGCTCTTGCGGACGCAATAGCCTCAGCTGCGGATGTACCGCATCGCCCGCCGCCAAGAACTCTCCGAGTCCACGTTCCTTTGGGAGGTGGAGGCTCCCGACATCGCCGCCGCGGGTCTGCCGGGCCAGTTCGTGATGGTGCGCCTCCACGAAGGCGCGGAGCGCATCCCGCTCACGCTCGCCGACCAAGACCCGGTCGCGGGGACGATCACCCTGGTGGTGCAGGCACTGGGTCGCTCGACCGCCGAAATGCGCGACCACTACCACGAGGGCGATTCGTTCGCCGATGTGGTTGGCCCGCTCGGTGTGCCCACCGAGATCGCCAACCTCGGCCATGTCGTCGTGGTCGGCGGTGGGCTCGGCGTGGCCCCGATCTTCCCCCAGCTGAGAGCGTTCAAGCAGGCTGGCAACCGCACCACCGCGATCGTGGGGTTCCGCTCGGCCGAGCTCGCGTTCTGGCTCGACGAGATGGGCGCGTGGGCCGACGAACTCATCATCTGCACCGACGACGGCAGCATGGGCCGCCAGGGCCTGGTCACCGAAGCGCTGGCCGACGTCGTGGCCGCTGATGCGCCCGGCGGCCGCCCCGACCTCGTGGTGGCGATCGGCCCGATGGTGATGATGCGGGCCTGCGCGGAGACCACCCGCGAGTCCGGTGTGCACACCGTCGTGTCGCTCAACACGATCATGGTCGACGGCACGGGGATGTGCGGCTCGTGCCGCGTCACCGTCGACGGGGTGACCCGCTTCGCCTGCGTGGAAGGCCCGGACTTCGACGGGCACGGCGTCGACTTCGGTGAGCTGATGGCTCGCCAGCAGCGCTTCCGCACGGAGGAGCAGGCCGCGGCGACGGATTACGAGCACCGCTGCCAGGTGGAGCAGACGCTGTTCGTCGAGGGCCGCCGCACCTATAAGAAGATCCGCGAGATCGAACCCACGCGGGTGCCGATGCCGGTGCGCGACGCAGCCGTGCGGTCGCGCACGTTCGACGAGGTGTCGCTCGGGTACACGCTCACCGAGGCGATGCGCGAGGCCGAGCGCTGCCTGCAATGTGCACGGCCCACCTGCATCGCCGGTTGCCCGGTCTCCATCGACATCCCCCGTTTCATCCGCCACCTACTCGTGCGCGATGTCGACGGCGCGCTCGGCGTGATCCACGAGGCCAACATCCTCCCCTCCGTGTGCGGTCGCGTGTGCCCGCAGGAGTCGCAGTGCGAGGCGCAATGCGTGATCGGCCGCAGACTCGAGCCGGTGGCGATCGGGCGCCTCGAGCGGTTCGTCGGCGACCATGGCGTGGCCGGCCACCCCGAGGTGCCCGAACCAATCGGCAAGCGGGTCGCCGTTGTCGGCTCGGGTCCGGCGGGCCTCGCGTGTGCGGCCGACCTCGCCCGCAAGGGTGTCGAGGTCACCGTGTTCGAGGCGCTGCACGTCGCCGGCGGCGTGCTGCGCTACGGCATCCCCTCGTTCCGGCTGCCGCGCGAGATCATCGACCGCGAGGTCGCCGGGCTGGTCGACCTTGGCGTGCGCTTCGAGACCGACAAGGTGGTGGGCCGCACGTTCACCGTCGCCGACCTCATGCGCGAACGCGGCTTCCACGCCGTGTTCCTCGGCGTCGGCGCGGGCGCGCCGTCGTTCCTCGGCATCCCCGGGGAGAACGCCGGTCGCGTGGTGAGCGCCAACGAGTTCCTCACCCGCGTCAACCTGATGGGCGGCGACCGCTTCCCCGACATCGACACGCCTGTGGGCATCGGCAAGGACGTCGTCGTGATCGGTGCGGGCAACACGGCGATGGACTGCCTGCGCGTGGCCAAGCGCCTTGGCGCGGACGTGCGCTGCGTGTACCGCCGGTCGCGGGCCGAGGCCCCGGCCCGCGTGGAGGAGCTGGTGCACGCCGAGGAAGAGGGCATCGGGTTCATGTTCCTCCACAACCCACGTGAGGTGCTCATCGACGACACCGGCCATGTGCGCGGCTTGCGCGTGGAGCGCATGGAGTTGGGCGAGCCCGACGAGTGGGGCCGGCGCAAGCCGATCGGTACCGGCGAGACACTGGAGATCGAGTGCGACACCGTGATCGTGGCCCTCGGCACCAACCCGAACCCGATCGTCACGCGCAACACTCCCGGCCTCGCGCTCGACTCGCGCGGCTATGTCGCGGCCGACCCGATCAGCCAGGCCACCTCGCTGCCCGGCGTCTTCGCCGGCGGCGACATCGTCACCGGCGGTGCCACGGTGATCCTCGCCATGGGCGCCGGTCGCCGCGCCGCCGAGGCGATCATGGAGTACCTGCACACCGGAGAGGCGCGTCACGTCGACACGGGTAGCGCAGCGGTGTGCCCGCGCTGCCGGCGGCCGATGGACGACGGCGACGAGGGCATCTGCTGCGCCGACTCGCTGCTGGCGTGGAAGTGCACGAGCTGCGACAAGCGCAGTGAGGGCTTTGCCTTCCCCTACGGGCGGTGCATGGCGTGCGGTGGCGAGCTCGACCTCGTCGATCCGCCGGCGGTGAACGACATGGTGCGCGACGCGATCCGCAAGGCGTTCGAGATCGAGCTCGGCGGGCGCGACTTCTACGTCGCCGCCGCACAGCACACCACCGACGACGCCCTGCGCGACACGTTCGAGCGGCTGGCGAACATGGAGGGCGAGCACATCGCCACACTCGTGCGCCGTTACCACCTGCCCGCTCCCGCCGATGCTGACGGCAACCTGCACCCGGGCATCCTCCACGCCGGCGGCTCGCGCCAGCCGGACGATCCGGCCGATCTGCTGGGCATGGCGCTGGAGCTCGAGCGTCGCGCCGAAGAGTTCTTCCGCGAGCGCATCCCCGGCGCCGCGCCGGCCGCCGCGGAGTTGTACCGCGAGCTTGCCGCAGAAGAGGTCGAACACATCGATCTGCTGATCAGTGAGCTGACTGCCCTACGCGAGAACCGCGGCGGATTACTGTAGGCCGGTGTTCGACCACACGGCGGAGGTGGCCCGGCGGCGCAAGCTGCTCCTGGTGCCCGGACTAGTGCTCCTTGTGGCTGTGTCGAAGATCGTGTACGCGTTCTCCAGCACCACCGAGCAGCAGTTCCGCGACGTGTGCGGCTACGACACCCCGGGGATGACCGGCACCTACCCCTGTCATCCGCACGGCGTTGAAGTCGTCGCCGCGTGGCGCGCACCGGTGCTCGTTGTCGTGATTGTCGTGATCGTCACGGGAGTGCTACTGCTCTACGCGTACATGCCACGGCTGACGCACACGCCACCTGAGGCCGATCCGGCCGACATCGCGCCGCTCAAGGGCACCCAGCGTCGCCGCGGACTCACCCTTCGGCTGCAACCCGCCCTCCGTGGCGCGTACCTCGCGTTCGCCACCGCGTTCCTCGTCGGTGCCGCTCTCTTGTTCTTCGCCGTGGGAGCGTCGGTTGCGGTCAGTGTGGTACTCGCGATGTTCGGCGCCATGTTCCTCCACCTCGCCGGCGCGTCGAGCGTGACGGTCACGCCCGAAGCCCTGACGGCCAGGATGCTCCTCTTCCACCGCCGCTGGACCTGGGACGTCATCACACGGATCTCCGCCGCGGACAGCTTCACCCGTCGTGGTCACCGGATCCGACTCCTCTTGGTCGAGACCACGACCGGCAAGCCGTTCGCCAGGGAGGCGCTCTCGTCACCCCCTGGCGGCAAGCGCATCGCACGGGCTGATCGCGTGGTTGCGGCGATCGAGGAGTACCGGGCCTCGCTCGGACATTTCGACGCTCAGCGCGTGCGGCGGTAGCGGTGCCAGGTGATGGCGGTCATCACGCTGTAGGTGACGGCGACCGCGGCCACGATCACGAGCGCGGGAAGCACACCGCCGAGCGCGCACAAGCCTGCCGCGACCGGGATCGCGATGAGGCGCTCGGGCGCGAGGCGGCGCACCGCTCGCCATTGGATCGCCAACAGGCCGCCGACGAAGAACGCGACCGACAGGCCGAGCAGCCAGCGGTCGTCGTGGAGGAGGTGACCGTCGGGGTGGGGCACGAGGTGCTTCACCACCACCGCGTAGAGCACGAGGCCGAACACGAGCGGGAAGTGGCCGAACGTGTAGAAGTCGCGGGCGAGCACGCCACGCGCCGGGCCAGTGGCCGCACGCAGGCGGTGTTCGCCCACTTCCGGGATGAAGGCGAAGTAGGCCCACCACAACATGCACGCAACGGCGACGCACACGATGAGCGCGAGCACGGTGCGCGCGTCGAGCCCGATGTCCGCGGCGGTGGCGCCGGCGGCCACGAGCACCTCACCGAGGGCGATGATCACGAACAGCGCGTGGCGCTCGGCGAAGTGCACCGGGTTGATCGCCCACTCGCCGCTCGAGGCGCGCAGGCCGGCGATCAGGTTGATCGCCGCCGCGACTGCCCACATGCCTTCGCGGGTGTGGCCGTCGAAGAACGCGCCCGCGAGCACGACCGCGGGAGCGACCACGGCCAACGACGTGTAGCGCACGAACCCCGGTCGCTGTACGGGATCGAGCAGGGCGAACGAACCGTGCATACCGAGCACGAGGATCTGCACACCGAAGTAGGCGCCCGCGAACCACACGCCGGTGGAGTGGTACGCCTCGGGAATCGCGATCGTCATCAACAGGGTGACCGGGATCAGCGAGAGCACGAGCACCCGCGTGCGCGCCCGCTGCTGCAGGTCGATCGCCGAGCCGGCCCACGTGAACTGCGACCACTGCCACCACACCAGTAGGGCCACCACGAACGCCCGCGCCGTGCCGGCCGCGGAGGGGTGGTGGCTGATCATCGTCGCGATCTGGGTGACCGCGAACACGAAGACGAGGTCGAGGAACAACTCCAGGTTGGTGGCGTGCCGTTCGGCCTCGGCGCCGTTGATCGTGGGCGCGGCCTCGTTCACCGGCGAGCCAGGCGCACGCCCGCCGCGTTGGCGTGGGCGGGGAAGCCCTCGTGGGCGCACATCGCCATGATCGTGGGCGTCATGCGGGTGAGCGCCCGGGCATCGGCGCGGGCCACGGCCGTGCGCTTCAGGAAGGCGTCGGCGGTGATGCCGCTGCTGACATGGGCGAAGCCCCCGGTGGGCAGGCTGGCCGGGCAGCCGATGACGAAGTTGCCCGCGCTGAACAGGGTGTTCTGGCCGATGAGGATCTCGCCCGCGTTCACCAACAACTCCAGCAGCGCGGCCTCCGAGTCGGCGGCGACGGCCACCTGCAAGTGCTCGGGCGCCCAACGATTGACGACCTCGGCGGCCTCGGCCAGGTTGGCGACGAACACGCATCCGCCGTTGGGGCCGAGCGCGGCGCGTGCCGCTTCGGCGCGGGCGGTTGGCAGGGTGGCCAGTTGTGCGGCGAGCTCGCGGTCGACGGCATCGGCGAACGCGCCCGACGCGGTGACGAGCAACACTGCGGAGTCGGTGCCGTGCTCGGCCTCGTTGAGCAGGTCGGCCGCGGTGAAGTGCGGGTCGGCGGACTCGTCGGCGATCACGACGCTCTCGGTGGGGCCGAGGATCATCATCGTGGCGACGCCGTAGCGCTGCATCTCCACCTGCGCGCACGCCACCGGCGGGCTGCCGGGCCCGACGATCTTGCGCACCTGCGGGATCGTCTCGGTGCCGAACCCGAGCGCGGCGACGCCCGCGGGGCCGTTGACGCGGAACACGTTCTCGATGCCGAGCTTGCGGCACACCACGAGCACCGCGGGGTCGATACGCCCGCTGCCGTCGGGCATCGGCGGCACGACGAGCGCGATCGTGGGTACCCCGGCCACCGTGGCGGGCACGGCCAACTGGTAGGCGACGCTCGGGTAGCTGGCCTTCCCGCTGGGCACGAACAGGCCGGCCGACGTGATCGGCGTGATCTTCTCGCCCACCGTCAACCCGGGCTCGCTCTCGAAGCTCCAGTCGGCCGTGCGGGCCATCAGCTGTTCGTTGAACGCGCGCAGGTGGGTGATCGCATCGTCGATCGCCATGTCGACATCCGCATCGACCGTCGCCGCCACAATCTCGTCCGCGGTGGCCTTCAGCTCGTGAGGCTGCAGCGTCACCTTGTCGAAGTTGCGCAGGGCGCGGCACACGGCTTCGTCGCCGTGCTCGCGCACATCGTCGATGATCTTGCCGATGGCCGTCTTCAGCCCGGCATCGAAGATCGCTTCCAACCCACGCTCGCACAGGGCCCGGCGCGCGGCCTCGTCCATGTGCGCCCACGTCATCCGTCGTAGAACCGGCATGAGACTTGACGTTATCGGGGGCCTACCCACTCGTAGTCCACGCCCACGAGCTGGTAAGTGCGTTCGGCGCGCTGGTCGCGGCTCAGCAGGCGGCGGCCATGCGCCATGGCCGCCGACGCCACCAGCGCGTCGTACACCGATCCACCGGCGAGACCCATCTCGCCGAGTCTGGCGAGTAGGGCCGTCTGCCGACGCGCATCGAGCCAACAGTGTTCGGGGAAACCTTGGGTCAGCACGGCCACTGCGTCGGCGGGCTCGACGCGTAGCGCGCCCGGAAGGCGGGTGAGCACGGAGAAGGTCTCGAACGCGGCGTGACCGGCGAGCGCGGGCCGATGGGCGAGCACCGCCGCACGGCACACGGCGTGGAACTCGTGCGACTGGTCGAGCGCGGCGACGGCCACGCTCGTGTCGACCGCCCAGGCAGTCTCAGCGCTGGTCACGGTCGCGTAGCTCACGCACGTCGTTGTCGATCAGGCGAGGAGCATCGGACGTGGCCCGCAGGCGCGGGAACCCGTCCGGGGCATCGATGGACCGATGCCTGCGGTTCACGACCTCGCAGCGGATCCCATTGCCATCGACCACCATCTCCAGCTCGGAGTCAGGCGCGATGCCCACCGCATCGCGGAGCGGCTTGGGGATGACGACGCGACCCACTCGATCCACCATGACCCTCATGGGTAGATCATACCAATTTGGGAATCATATGGGAAAGCCGGGACAGGGGATCGAGAGGGCTGCCCGTGCCGGCTGCGCAGTAGGCTCTCCTCACGTTCCGGTCACTCGCGAGGAGCGTTGCCAATGCCCGTCACTGTTGTCGTAGGCGCCCAATGGGGCGACGAGGGCAAGGCCAAGGTCATCGACCTGCTCGCCGCCGAACACAGCCACGTCGTCCGCTACCAGGGCGGCCACAACGCGGGCCACACCGTGGTCGTGGGAACCGAGCGCTACGCCTTGCAGCTCATCCCTTCGGGCGTGCTCTACCCGCACATCATCCCGGTGATCGGCAACGGCGTCGTGGTCGATCTGCCCACGCTCTTCAAGGAGATCGACACACTCGAGAGCCGCGGCATCTCCTGCGCCAAGCTGAAGGTCAGCAGCCAGTGCCACCTCATCTTCCCGTGGCACCAGTCGCTCGACGCGCTGTACGAGGCCGGCCGCGGCGACGAGCGCATCGGCACCACACTGAAGGGCATCGGCCCGGCCTACGCCGACAAGGCCCGCCGCATCGGCATCCGCGCCGGTGAGGTGCTCGACGCCGCCGGGTTCGCCCGCTCGGTGCGCAACCAGGCCGTCGCCCACAACCACGAGATCATCGCGCTCGGCGGTGAGGCGCTCGCCGTCGATGCCGTGGTGGCCCAATTCGCCGAGCTCGGCGCCCGCCTCACCCCGTATGTCACCGACACGGTGGAGATGCTGCACCACGCGCTCGACCGCGACGAGGCACTCCTGCTAGAGGGCGCGCAGGCCACGTTCCTCGACCTCGACCACGGCACCTACCCGTTCGTCACGTCCTCCAACCCCACCGCCGGCGGGGCATGCGTGGGCACGGGCATCGGGCCGCGCTACCTCACCCGCATCGTCGGCATCACCAAGGCCTACAGCACCCGCGTGGGCAGCGGCCCGTTCCCCACCGAGCTCACCGACGACCTGGGCGACAAGCTCGTGGAGATCGGCCGCGAGTTCGGCACGGTCACCGGCCGCCGCCGCCGTTGCGGCTGGCTCGACGTGGTGATGCTGCGCAAGGCCGTGCGCATCAACAGCCTCACCGAGCTGGCGCTCACCAAGCTCGACGTGCTCGACACGTTCGACGAGGTGAAGGTGTGCACCGAGTACACCGCCGACGGCCAGCCCGTGTACGCGGTGCTTCCCGGCTGGCTTACCGACCTCAGCGCGGTCACCACGATCGACGGCCTGCCCGAGAAGGCCAAGGTGCTGATCCGCCTCGTCGAGCAAGAGGTCGGCATCCCCGTGCGCATCGTCGGCACCGGCGCCGAGCGCGAGAGCTATGTGAGCTGGTCATGATCCCTCGCTACACGCTTCCGGAGATGGCCGCGGTGTTCGGCGACACGTCGCGCTTCGACCGCTACCTGGAGATCGAGCTGCTGGCCACAGAGGCACACGCCGCGCTCGGCGTGGTCCCCACTGCCGACGCGAAGGCCTGCCGCCAGCACGCCCCGATCGTCGACGAGGCGTTCGTCGAGGCGGTCAGCGAGCGCGAGGCCGTCACCGATCACGACGTCGCTGCGTTCGTCGATGTCGTGCAGGCCGCGATCGGGGCTCCCGCGGGCGCGTGGATCCACTACGGCCTCACCAGCAGCGACGTGGTCGACACCGCGTGGTGCTGGATGATGCGCGACGCCTGCGACCTGCTCATCGCCGCCTCCAACGAGCTGCTCCGCACCCTTGTGCTGATGGCCCACGAGCACCGCGACACGGTGATGATCGGGCGCACCCACGGCATCCACGCCGAGCCCACCACGTTCGGGGCCAAGGTCGCGCTGTGGGCGCTGCAGGTCGATCGCGATCGCCTGCGCCTGCACGAGGCCCGCCGCACGGTAGCCGTGTGCAAGCTGAGCGGCGCCGTCGGCACGTACAGCAACATCGACCCGTCGATCGAGCTGCACGTCGCCGAAGCACTCGATCTGCACCCGGTGCCCGCCACTCAGGTGATCGCCCGCGACCGCCACGCCCAGTTCCTCTACGCGTGCGCCTCGGTGGGCGCGACCATGGAGCTGATCGCTGTCGAGCTGCGCCACCTGCAGCGCACCGAACTGCGCGAGGCGCAAGAGGGCTTCAAGCCCGGCCAGAAGGGCTCGAGCGCGATGCCGCACAAGCGCAACCCGATCGCAGCCGAGACGATCAGCGGGCTTTCCCGTGTCCTGCGCGGCAACCTGCAGGCCGGCCTCCAGGACGTCGCGCTGTGGCACGAGCGCGACATCTCACACAGCTCCGTCGAGCGGATCGTGCTGCCCGACAGCGCGATGCTCGCCTACTACGTGCTGCGCCGCATGAACCGCCTGCTGCAGGGCTTGCAGGTGTTCCCCGAGCGGATGCTGGCCAACCTGCAATCGAGCTACGGCCTGGTGTTCAGCCAGCCCGTACTACTTGGCCTTGTGCAGGCCGGGCTCACCCGCGACGAGGCGTACCGCATCGTGCAGGAGAACGCCGCACGCTCGTGGGACGAAGGCCGTTCGTTCCGCGAGCTGCTCGAGGCCGACCCGCGCGTGACCGTGCCCGCGAGCGTCCTCGACGATGCGTTCGACCTCGGCCGCGCCGTGCGCCACGCCCACCGCGGCATCGACGCGCTCGACGCATTGCACCTCGGCTGACCGCCCGTTGGAGTACATGGCAGCACTCGACGGGTTGCGTGCCCTCGCGGTACTCGCCGTCATCGCGTTCCATGCCGACGCGCTACCCGGCGGCTGGCTGGGCGTCGAAGTGTTCTTCGTGCTCTCCGGTTACCTCATCACGACGATCATGGTCGCCGAGGTCGACCGCACGAACACCGTCGGGCTGAAGGCCTTCTGGGGTCGGCGGGTGCGACGGCTGTGGCCGGCGATCTGCGCCTATCTCCTGGTGACGCTCGTGATCATCGTGCCGCGCTCGATCTCGGTCACTCCGCCCACGACACGCCACCTCGTTGCCACCCTCACATGGCGACAGAACTGGCAGATGATCGGCGACGGCGGGTACGGCGCCGGCCTGCACGCAGGCATCGTCGAGCACTTCTGGTCGCTCTCGATCGAGGAGCAGTTCTACTTCGTGTGGCCTGTGCTGGTGTGGGCGGTCGTGCGCTGGGTCGGCAAGCGCGGGGTGCGCGCCGTCGCCGCGGCCGGTGCGCTCACTTCGCTGGCCCTCGTGCTGTGGGGCGTGTCACGCGGGTGGTCGGTCGACCGGCTCTATCTCGGCTCCGACACGCGGGTGCTCGGGCTGTGCGTGGGCGCGCTGTTCGCCGGCGTACGCCCCACCGGGCGGGTCGCGGCGACGACGGCAGGTGCGGGGGTGGCCGCGATCGTGGCCTGCTGTTGGTGGTTCGGTGACATCCGCACCGGCATCCTCTCCGGCCCGCTGCAGCTGTTCACCGCGCTGAGCGCGCTGACGATCGTGTGCGCCGCCGGGCTACGGCGCGGCCCGCTCGTGTGGAAACCGATGCGGGCGATCGGGCGCTGGTCGTTCGGGATCTACCTGTGGCATGTGCCAATCGGGATGATCGTGCGCAGTCATGTCGCGAGCGTGTGGTGGGAGGCCTGCTGGACCGCTGCGATCGCCACTGCTGTCGCTGCCGCGTCGTACAGGCTCATCGAACTGCCGGTGCGCCGGCGCCTGCCAGTCGGCCGCGTGATCGCCCTGAGCCTCACGGCCGTCGCCGTCACGTGCGTGGCCATCGGTGTGGTGGTGGTGCAACCGGAATATCACCCCGTTTCTGCCCTGCCGCCGGAGGGGAACGGCGGCGGCTCGACGGTGCCACTCGACCTGCCGACCGTCGTGCTCCTCGGAGACTCCGTGCCGTTCCAGGCCGCGGGCGAACTCGCGGCCGCGGGCCGCGCTGCTGGGTTCTCCACGACCGTGCATGCGGCCGACGGCTGCGTCCTCACCGTCGACCCCGACGACCAGTTCTGGGGACCGTGCCGGGACTGGACCGCCCAGCTGCCGCAGGCCGTCGCCGGTGCCGACATCGTCGTTCTGTGGTGGGCCAACACCGGCAGCGTCTTTGCATGGCACGGCACGACGTACACGACGTGCGAGTCACCCGAGTCGGTGTCCGGCCGCTTCGACGAAATGGTGCAGTTGCTCGCACTGCCGAGCACGACCCAGGTGGTTGTGGTGCTGCCCTCGGACCGGGCGGACCAGGGTGTCCGCGATCACCAGGGCACGGCGTGTCAGCGCGCCGCGACCACCGAATGGGCCGACGTGCACGGCTACCTCGTGTTCGACCCCGACCCCACCCGTCTCGCGCTCGGATCCGAGCGTGATGTGCGCCGGGACGGATTGCACTACACCTCACCGGCGGCGCGGGCGATCGGGGACGCCCTCTTCGGGTTGTTGGCAGAGTCCCCGTACGCTGGAACGCCATGATGTCCGTCCCCCTCTTCGAGCTGGAAGCGAGCGGCGCCGACACCTACATCGGCTACGGGCCGCAATATCCGTGGGGCGGGCTGTACGGCGGTCAGATCGTGGCCCAGGCGCTGCGTGCCGCGGCGTACACGGTGGATCCCAACCTGGCGGTGCACTCGCTGCGCGCCTACTTCATCCGCCGCGGCGACCACAACGAACCGATCCGTTTCGAGGTCGACCGCATCCGCGACGGGCGCAGCTTCGTCACCCGCCGCGTGGTGGCGTATCAGGCCGTCGGCGCGATCCTCAACCTCGAGGCGTCGTTCCACCAGGGGGAGGCCACCGAGGACATCCAGCGCCACCAGCTCGACGTGTCGCTACCGCGGCCCGACGAGTTGCCGAGTGAACAATGGATGGAGGCGTTCGATCGTTGCTCCGTGCGCGACCTGCCCGACGGCCGCCTGCCGGTGTGGATGAAGGTCAACGGCGCCCTGCCCGACGACCAACTGCTGCACCGCTGCTGGCTGGCCTACATGAGCGACGACATCCCGATCGACTCGGTGCGCCACGGCCACCCCGAGTTCCACGGCCCCGACGGGCACAAGCTGACGATGTCGGCCAGCCTCGATCACACGATCTGGTTCCACCGCCCGCTGAAGGCCGACGAGTGGCACCTCTACGACGTGCAGCCGGAGAGCTACCAGGGTGCCCGCGGGCTCAGCATCGGCCGGGTGTACTCGATGGACGGGGTGCACGTGGCGACGTTCGCCCAAGAAGCGTTGGTGCGTCGCGCCCGCGAGCCGCGAGACTGACGGCCATGTCGCAGCCGCTGTCGCCCGAGGAGCTCGCCGCCCTCGCTGATCAGATCAACGCCGTCGCCCGCCTGACGGGCACGTTCACCCTGCGCTCGGGCCAGATCGCCACCGAGTACTTCGACAAGTACCGCTTCGAGGCCCTGCCCGCGCTGCTCGCTCAGATCGCCGTCGCGTTGGCGCCGCTCGTGCCGGCCGACACCGAGGTGCTCGCCGGCCTGGAGATGGGCGGCATCCCGATCGCCACCGCGCTTTCGTTGCACACCGGCCTGCCTGCCGCGTTCGTGCGCAAGGAAGCCAAGAAGTACGGCACCGCCCGCCTCGCCGAGGGCGCCGAGATCGCCGGCAAGCGGGTGTGCGTGGTGGAAGACGTGATCACCACCGGCGGCCAGGTCGTGATCAGCACTCATGATCTCCGGGCGTTGGGTGCCGTGGTCGAGCATGTCGTCGCCGTGATCGACCGCAGCCCCGACGCGGGCGCCGCACTGACAGCCGCCGGCTTGCAGATGCACGCGCTGCTGACGCGGGCCCAACTCGACGCCGCCGAAGCCCGCCGCTGACCCAAGTCGGCGTTCAGGAGGCCCGTGCCGCGCTCTCACCGCCAACTTGGGGTTAGGGCAAGGGGCGGGTGAGCGAGTAGGTGCCTTCGGCGTCGATGGTGACCTGCACGGCGTCGATGTCGTCGGCGATGGCCGACACGCGCCACTTCTTGTCGCCCACCACCACCATCTCGACGACCGGCGACGGCGTCGACGACTGGTCGGCCCGGACGACGTACCAATGACCGCCGACGAGGATCGACGCCGCACCACCGTCGGGCATGTCCTGGCACCGCCGTTCTGCACCGTCGACGAGGCACACGAACCGCCAGACCTCACCGCTCTGCCGCTCCTCGAAGGTCAGCGTCCGCCCGTCCACCACCACAGAAGCGGTGTCGACCACCGGAGCAGCGACACCCACGCTGGCGAACAAGGCCGTGAGTTCGGCGGGCGAAACAGGCTGGACGGCGGTCGCTGCTTCCAAGACGTCGCCGTTGGCAAGGTCGCTGAGCCGATAGCGGGCGCCGTCGTGCATCCACCACACGGTGCCATTCTCATCGTCCACCCAATACACCTGCCCGGCGACCTCCTTCGGCGTGCTCGTCGCTCCGGCCATCAGTGACGCGTCGAGCAAACCGTCGCCCGCCTCGATCGAATAGAAGCCCAGGCCGGCCCCGTCGACCGGTGCGGCATACATCAAGTGCAGCTGTGCGACGGGCTCGCGCCCTGCCGTGCCGGAACGCTCGAGCACATAGCCACTGGCCGGATCGAGCACGGGCACCCTGTCGGCGCCGACGGAGATGTACGACACCAAGTCCTGTACAGAACCCGCACCGGCGACGTCACCGAAGACGGTGGCAGTCGGCCATGCGACGTTGAAACACACGCGGCCGCCGCAGCTCCCGGACCATGAACCTCCACCCCCCGCCACGTCGAGCGTGTGGTCAAAGGCATGTGCAGCATTCTCGGGGTCACCACCAGGAAGCGCCCGCAGCACCACCCTCGAAGCCGGTGCGGCTCGATTGTAAATCGCCACCGCGTCACCGTCGCCATTCGACGTCGACTCTTCAGCATGGATGAGCAACCAGTCGGCGGGCACCTGTGGCAGCAGCAATTGGTCGGGGGTGAGGCGCGGGCCTGAGGGCACCACGCGGTCGCGGTCCACCGACCAGTCGATTGTCAGCACGGCCACCAGCGCGGCGGCCGCGGCCACCGCGGCCGCCAACACCGGCCACACCCGAAGGCGCGGGGTGCGTGCGACCAGTAGCGGCACCGTCGCC
>JAYRWH010000086.1:0-55045 GCA_041918155.1 Ilumatobacteraceae bacterium
GAGCTCGCGCTGCTGCGCTACCTGCCGAGCCAGATGTCGTTGCGCGAGATCGCGTCCGTGTTGTTCGTGTCGCTCAACACGGCCAAGACGCACAGCAGCGCGATCTACCGCAAGCTCGGCGTCACCGACCGCAAGAGCGCGGTGCAGGCCGCCCGCAGCCTGCGCCTGCTCTGACTTCGCCAGGGTTCGTCAGCCGGAGCGACCCGCTTACCCGAGCCGCTTGTCGGGATCGAAGCCGTGCTTGGCCAGACGGCGTTGCAGGGGAAGGGGCAGGGGTATCGACTCCCCCGCCTTCAACGCGCGAACCGTCTCGCCCTCTTCATCCCACACATGACAACTGTTGAGGCTCACCATCGCCGCCATGCGGGCCTCCTCCGCGGTGGGCGGGGGCAGCGGCTGGTCGGCGGTTGCGCTCCCCGCGGCGATGGCGTCTTCGCGGCTGTTGGCCCGGCCCATCCCGAAGATGCTCTGCACCGCCACCGGCGCCATGGCCTGCAGCAGCGCGGTCACATGGGTGCAGCCGCGCGGGCCGCCGAACATCTCGCGCACCTTGTGGGTGAAGCCGCGGGCCACCGATACACCCTGCAGCTGCTGGTATTTGTCCTCGATGCGGATGCACCACTCGTGGGGGTGTGTCTCCATCACCACGTTCGCCTCGGCGATCACGAGCGACGGGAACTCCACCACCAGGTCGAGCACCATGTGGTGCACGACCACCGGCTCGTCGTCGCCCGGAATCCAGCTGTCGCCGGTCTTGCGATCGTCCACCACGCCGCGGATCAGGAACCGGTCGCGCGAGATGCGGTACGAGCGCACCGCGTAGTTGCGCCGGTGCAAAGGCTCGTCCTCCAGGTCGGCGAAGTCGAGCTTCCACGGGTCGTCCGTCGGCTCGATGCTCACCCTCGGTGATTCGTAGGTCCAGTCGAACGGCTCCGGTCGGGACACGGCTCTCTCCTCTGCAGCAGTGCGCCCAGTGTGCCGGGCGAAGGCGGTGCAGCGGACGACTTCTCGGCGGCCCATGATGGAGTCATGTCCGCTCGCCGTCCCATATGCGTCGTGCTCGCCGTCGGCGTGCTCGTGTCGTGTGCCACCGGTGCTCCGGGACCGGCAACCGGCCCAGCGGTCACCATGGGTACCGCATCGAGCGCTTCCACGGTGGCGGCGATGGCACCGTGCGGCAGCGCCGGGATGGCGCCCGCCACCTACGACCACGTGATCTGGGTGTGGATGGAGAACCACTCGTACCAGCAGGTCATCGGCAAGTCCGCGGCGCCGTACATCACCGGTCTTGCGCATGCGTGCGCGGTGGCGACCGACTACCACTCCGTGGGGTTGCCCTCGCTGCCCAACTACCTCGGCGCCACGTCCGGGGACACCTGGGGCATTCACGATGACGGCCCTCCGTCGGGGCATGTATTGACGGTGGACAACCTGTTCCGCCAGGTGCGCCGTACGGGGCGCTCGGCGGTCAGCTACGAGGACGCCATGCCAGGCAACTGCGTGCTCGGCTCCACCAGGCGGTATGCGGTCAAGCACAACCCGGCCGCGTATTACCAGGGTGAGGACGATCGCACGGCCTGCCTGAGTGACAACCTGCCCCTCGGCACCGCCGACAGCGGCGCGTTCCACGACGCGCTGGCGTCCAACTCGCTCCCAGCGTTCAGCTTCGTGACCCCCGACATCTGCAACGACATGCACAGTTGCCCGGTCGCCACCGGCGACCGGTGGCTCTCGGAGTTCCTCCCGGCGATCTTCGCCAGCGATGCCTACCGTTCGGGCACCGCCGCCGTGTTCGTCGTCTGGGATGAGGGCAACCCGATGCCCTTCATCGCGGTAGCGCCGACGGTGATGCCCGGGGCCGCCGTCGCCGCGCGACTCGACCACTACGCACTGCTGCGCACCACCGAGGAGATGTTGGGCATCACCGACCTGCTCAGCCGAGCGGCCGATGCCCCGAGCATGCGCGCGACGTTCCGGCTCTGACGTGTACTCGACCGCCGGTCACCCCAACAGGGGTGCGACCTCGGCGGCGATGACGTCGAGGTGTTCGACGTCGTGCAGGTCGAGCACCTGCAGGTACATGCGCTCGGCGCCCGCGGCGATGTAGGCGCGGATCTTCGCCGCAACCTCCTCGACGGTGCCCGCCACCGCGAACGCGCGCAACTCTTCGGGCTCGTGCTCGATGGCCTTCGCCCGCGCGTGGTACTCCGCCTCGTCGCGACCCACACACACCGTCACGGCCGCGGAGAAGATCATCTTGCGTTCACGCCCGATCGCTGCGCACGCCTTCTGCACCCGCTCGCGTTGGATGGCGAAGTCGGCGACCTGCAGGAACGGCGTGTTGAACTCGGTCGCGTAACGGGCGGCGAGCGCCGGGGTCTTGGTTGCACCGAACCCGCCCATCAGGATCGGCACTGGGTGCTGCACGGGCTTGGGCAGGCCGGGCGAGTCCTTCACCGAGTGCATCGTGCCCGCGTAGGAGAACATGCTGCCGATCGGGTTGGCCCACAGGCCGTCGATGATCGCCAACTGATCCGCCAGGGACTCGAAGCGTTCCCGTGTCGACGGGAAGGCAAGCGCGTACGCCTCGTGCTCGCGCTCGAACCAACCGGCGCCGAGGCCGAGTTCCACCCGTCCACCGCTCATCTGATCGACCTGGGCGACGGTGATCGCCAAGGCGCCCGGGCTGCGGAACGTCACGGGCGTGACGAGCGTGCCGAGCCGGATCGTTGACGTCTCGCGAGCCAGGCCGGCCAATGTGACCCATGCGTCGGTGGGGCCGGGCAGGCCGTCGCCACTCATCGTCAAATAGTGGTCACTACGGAAGAACGCACCGAACCCGAGGCGCTCCGCACGGAGCGCGACAGCGAGCAGGGTGTCGTAGTCGGCGCCCATCTGGGGCTCGGTGAAGATGCGGAGATCGGCAAGTTCCATCGCATCGACGATAGCGATCACCCGCGGTCGTCGACGCGCGTGGACCGGTCAGCCGCCGCCCTCGAACGCGAGGCCGGTGGTGACCTTCTCGCCGGGTGACTCGCCCGCCCTGATCCACAAGCGCTTCACGAACAGACGCCAGCACAGCATGAGGAACAGGGTGAACATCACCCCGCCGAGCGCGGTACGCACCAGCATCTCCACGACGCCTGCGTCGCTGAGGTCGTTGGCCTTCACCCACGACGGCGCGCCCCACCAGGGCTGCCAGGGGGCCTTCACGTCGAAGCGGGCGTACAGGAACCACACGATCATGCGACTGAGACCGAACAGGAAGTAGCCGCGGTAGAGCACTACGAGGCCGCGGTCCGAGAGCCGCAGGCGGCGCAGGAAGCCCCACGCCTTCGGATCTGCCGGCTCGATCACCGTCTTGAAGTAGTCAGCGGTGAGCACCTTGCGGGCGAACACCAACACCATCAGCAACCAGAAGAAGTCCCACACCCCACCGAGGCTGGAGTAGTACGCCGCGGCGTCACCGTGGCGACCGGCAACTGCGGCGTGCTTCCACATGCCGATCGTGAGCGGCTCGGTGGAGAAGGGGAAGAAGGGCATGACTCCTGCGGTGTCGGACATGTCGGTGAGCACGTGCGCCCACTGGCCGAGGATCAGCCCCACCGCCCACGCTCGGCTGCGGAACACGGTGAGCGCGATCAGCCCGAACAGCAGGCCCCAGATGAACGAGTGGGTGAAGCCCACCCCGGGCCAGCCGCGGTGGAACTGGGGCGGATCGGCTGCCTTGTAGACGAACTGCTTGGTCCAGAAATCGGAGAGCACTGTGCCCGAGGCGATCGCGATGAACGACGCCTTCACGCCGATGTGCTTCTGGATGAAGTAGTTCTCGAACTCGTGAGCCGCCCAACTCATGTCGGCCCTGCCGACTCACGAGCGCCGCGTTTGGTGAGGCGGTCGTACAGACGCGGCAGCACCTCGACGACGAAGACGAAGTACGGGAACGCAATGTTCCAGGTGAGCATGCCCTTCGCGTACCAACCGATACCGATGTACCCGAGGACCGCCACGACGTAAACGAACAGATCCCGCCGCCCCTCCTTCATGGGCGTACAGTAACCCAGCCCGACGCGGGCACCGATCGGGGCCCGGGTCGGTGGCTACGGGCAGCTCAGGCCGTGCAACGTGGCGCAGGTGGGGCACAGCAGTGCGGCTCCGTCACTGGTGCCCCACATGCGCGCGTGTGGCCCGCCGCACGAGAGGCTTGGCCCCTTCGTGGCGAGCAGTTCGATCCCTGGCACCGTCGCGATTCGCTGTTGGTCGGCCACATGCCCTGCGTCACTCACGGCTGCGAAGTTAGCGGGCGAGCCGTGCCGCGACGGGCAAGCTCCTCCCGGCGGCGCGCGTCGGGCCGGTCAGGCCGTGGTGACCCAATCGACCGGCGCGAGCGGGTCGGCCGAGTACGAACAGTAGGTGCCGGTGCGGATCCGCTGGCCGAGGTGGGTCGCTGCCACCGGGTGGTGTTCGCCGAGGCGGTCGAGCGCGTAACGGATGGATCGGGTCACCGCAGTGCGGGCACGTTCGGCGCTCGCTCCGGTGGTGCGCGCCCGGCCCCCGAGGCCGACGGCGCTGCGCAGCTCGGCGATCAGGTAGTCGCGGTCGCGTTCGGCGAGTTCGCGGCGGGTGGAGTCGTTCATCGCTGTCGCGTCGTCGATGTCTTCCTGCACCTCGGCCAAGCGCCTTCGGTATGCGTCGCGCGCCCGATCGTCCAGCACCTGCAGTCCCTCCTGCCGGGCTGCTCCTTGGTCCGTGGCGAACCCCTGCTCGACGGCAACCAGATCGAGCGCGTGGAACTCGCGGTCCGGCGCCGCAAGCATCCGCTCGACGTAGCGCAGACCCTTCAGATCGGGGACTGCCGCAGTCACGCCGCCGAGGCTCACCGTGCGCACCCCGCCCACGCGGCAGAACACGGCCTCGGCCCGAGGGCCAGGAGTGGCCGGCGCAAGAGCGGGTGACCGGCCCGAGAGCACCTCGTCGCACCGCGCCACAGCGGCTGACGCACCGAACGCGGCGAATGCATTGCGGGCGGCCTGCCACTCCATCCGGGCGGCCTCGCTCTGGCCTTCGCGTTCGCGGGCCCGGGCGAGCACGGTGCGGGCCACGGCCGCATCGAACGGTGCGCCGATCTCGGCCCACGCCGTCAGGGCGCCGATCGCCGCTGTCTTCGCCGCCGCGAGGTCGCCTGCGAGCAGCCGGGCCCGCGCCTCGGCGAGTTGAGCAGCGGCCTGCAACGAGGGGCTGGCGTAACGCTCGGCGATCCGCGCCAGCGCGTCTGCCGCCGCCTGGGTGCCGGCGATGTCGCCGCCGGCCTCGGCAATCTCGGCCTGCGCGGCGAGCAAGGGCGCGAAGCGCAATTCCCCCGATGGTGGACGCTCTTTCCACGGGAGGTCGAACGGGTGGGCGAGCGCGTCGTCGATCATCGCTCGCGCCGCGCCGATATCGCCCTGCTCCAGTCGCAGCAGCGCGAACCCCGGCTGTGCCGACCACGCCCGTTCGTGCGCGGCGAGGAAGGCCGCCTCGGCGCCTTCCAGGTCGCCTTTGCGCAACCGCACATTCCCCAGCTCCACGAGTGGCCAGCCGTACTCGCGGCGCATCCACGGCCGCAGTTCTTCGCAGGCGAGCAGGGCCTGCTCCTCCGCCCGCGCGCAGGTGCCCGACACCCGCAGCATCTCGGCGCGGTGGACACGACAGCGGCCGTGGAGCCCACCGAACGCGGCGCCGGTGCGCCAGCGTTCCATCAGCTCGGTCCACTCCACGGCCCGGTCATACAGCCCCAACCCCTGAGCGGCGCAAATCAACTCGCAATAGAGCATTCCCGTCGTCATCGCGTCGACGTCGCCGGCCATCAGCCGCATGGCGATCTCGTCGAGCTGCTGCAGCCCTTCGGCCACCTTGCCGTCGAGCAATGTCACCCGGGCAAGTGCCATCCGCCCGATCATCACGGCGGGCAGCACATCGAACCGTTCGCCGAGTTCGATCGCCAGCGTGGCCTGTTCGCGCACGGCGTCCATGTCGCCGGAGATGAAGCGCTCGTACGTCCGCACCAAAGGGATGAGCGCGTGCGAGGGCGTCAGGTCGAGTCCTTCCAGCGCCCGCTCGGCGGTGCGCAGCCACCCGCGCACGGGTGCCATCAATGCCGTGTCGATGAGGAGGAACATGGCCAGCATCGCTGCCGCTCGCGCGGCCAGGGCACGCTCTCCCTCGCCGAGGTGCAGGGCGTAGAGCTCCTCCCAACTGGCGATGCACTCGTCGAAGTCGCCGGCGCCGTAGGCGGCCTGAGCGCGCAGCTCCAGACCCTCGGGCGAACGGGCGGCAGGGTTCGCCGACAGCTCATCGAGGGCGTTCTGCCACTCGCCGTCGTGCACTGCCCCGCGCACCGCGGTGAGGTGGTCCGGCTCCGTCATTCGGCTGCCCCTTCTGTCGTGTCGCATTGTGACACCGATTGTGACGTCTCCACCTCGACAGCGAAGTTCGCTGACCAAGTACACCGAAAGGACCATCTTCATGCGTCTCCCCAAGGAGCAGATCCCCGTCAAGCTCGACGTTCCCGGCGCCAAGGCCCGCCAACTCTCCGACTTCGGCACCGCGTCGGGCGTGCTCGGCGTCGAGTACTTCAGCTTGGGCGCCGGCACCGACATCGCGCCGTTGCTCAAAGGCCTGCAGCACGACGCCTGCCAGGCGCCGCACTGGGGTTATGTCATCTCGGGCGATCTGGTGGTGTCGTACACCGATGGCACGATGGACCGCTGCATCGGCGGCGACGTCTTCCACTGGCCGGCCGGTCACAGCGTTCGGGTCACCGAGGATGCCGAGGTCGTGCTGTTCAGCCCGCAGGTGGAGCACCTCCACGTGATGGGCCACATGGCCGAGAAGCTCGGCGTGGCCTGAGCGACCGCCGGGGCCGGCACCGTCCGGCTCCGGCTCCGGCTGCGCGCCTGGACGCAGGCCTCGCCCTCAGGTGGGCAGTGGGCGCCAGGCGTGTCCGGGCAGCATGATGCTGTGCTGCGTGGCCGGCCCGTCCGAGCCTGAGGCGTAGGGCGCGGGCGCGCCGCTCGCCCACGCGGCGAGCACCGGATCGAAGACGCGCCACGCCCACTCCACCTCGTCGGCGCGCATGAACGGGGTGTGGTCGCCCTCGATCACGTCGAGCAGCAGCTGCTGGTAGGCGGTCGTCGCCTCGGCGGTGGTGCCGTAGTCGGCGTGCAGGCGGCTCGTGTCGGCCTTCATCTCGAGCCCGGGTGACTTCGTCTGCACCTCGAGATCGATGCCCTCGGGCTGGTCGAGGCGGAAGATCAGCCAGTTCGGCTGTGCGGTGCACAGCGATGTGTGCTCGAACAGCCGGGTGGGCGGCTCGCGGAAGCGGAACGCGATCTCGGCCAGTTTCGTACCCATGCGCTTGCCCGAGCGCAGGTAGAACGGCACCCCCTGCCAGCGCCAGTTGTCGACGTGCAGACGCACGGCGGCGAACGTCTCCGTCGTCGAGGCGGCATCGATCCCCGGCTCCGCGCTGTATGCAGTCACGTCCGCGCCGCGCACCTCGCCCGCGTCGTACTGTCCGCGTGCCGCCCACGTGTCGACGGGGTCGTTGTTGCGGCGGATCGCACGCAGCACCTCCACCTTGTGGTCGCGCAAGACCTCCGCGTCCCAGACGGCAGGGGGATCCATTGCCGCGACACACAGCAGCTGAATGAGGTGGTTCTGCAGCATGTCGCGCAGCGCGCCGATGCCGTCGTAGTAGCGGTAGCGGCCCTCCACGCCGAGCGTCTCGGCGACGGTGATCTGCACATGATCGACATGGTCCGCGCACAGCAGCGGCTCGACGACGCGGTTGGCGAAGCGCATCACGCTGACGTTCTGGACCGTCTCCTTACCGAGAAAGTGGTCGATGCGGAAGATCTGATCCTCTGCCCAGTGCCGGTGCAGCTCCTCCTCCAGCGCGGCGGCGGTGGCGCCGCTCGTGCCGAACGGCTTCTCCACCACGACATGGTGATGCCCGTTCGCGGCGATGCCCGACTCGGCGATCGCGGTGGCGGCCTTGCCAAACAGCCCGGGCGGCAGCGCGAGGTAGTGGATCGTGATGTCGGACAGCGCCGGTGCCAGTGACGCGATCGATTCGGGGGTGAGGTCGACGCAGTGGTACACCAACCGTTCGGTGAGACGGGATTGTGCGTGCGCATCGCCGTCGGAGTCCACGAGTGCCTCGTCGAGACGGGCGACGAACTGCTCCTGGGTCCAGTCCTCGCGGCCGGTGGCGATGATGCAGACACCTTCCAACCGGTCGAGCGCCTCCAGCCGCAATAGCGCCGGATAGAGGAGCCGGTTGGCGAGGTCGCCGGTGGCACCGAAGATGACGAGGGTGGTGATCATGTCGCTGTCAGAGTACGGCACCCGCGCCGGGCGGTGAGCGGCAAGAATGGCAGCACCCCACCGAAGCGAGACAGCGATGACCACTACTCACCCACAGCAACTCGGGATGATCGGCCTCGGCCGGATGGGCGCCAATATCGTGCGCCGGCTCATGCGTGACGGCCATCGTTGCGTCGCCTACGACATCGACCCCGCGTCGGTCGCCACACTCGTGGCAGAGGGCGCCACTGGGTCGACGTCGCTGGCCGAGTTCGTCGGCGCCCTCGAAACCCCGCGGGTGGTCTGGATCATGGTGCCGGCCGCGTTCGTGGATTCGACGATCACCGCCCTCGTGCCGCTCCTCGCCCCCGGCGACATCGTCATCGATGGCGGCAACTCGTACTACCGCGACGACATCACTCGCTCCGCTGCCCTCGCCGCGCAGGGCATCCATTACCTCGACTGCGGCACCAGCGGCGGGGTGTGGGGCCTCGAGCGCGGCTACTGCCTCATGATCGGCGGCGCGAGCGAGCCCGTGCAGCACCTCACGCCGATCTGGGAGACACTCGCCCCCGACCCCGCGAGCGTCGAGCCCACGCCCGGGCGCGACCGCCCCGGCGGCACGGCCGACCGCGGCTACCTGCACTGCGGGCCGAGCGGCGCCGGCCACTTCGTGAAGATGGTGCACAACGGCATCGAGTACGGGATGATGGCTGCGGTCGCCGAAGGGCTCAGCATCATCAAGCACGCCGACGTCGGCCTGCACGAGCAGGAACACGACGCGGAGACGACCCCGCTGCGCAACCCCGAGCACTACCAGTACGCGATCGATGTCGCCGAAGTCGCCGAGCTGTGGCGACGCGGTTCCGTTGTCAGTTCCTGGCTGGTCGACCTCACCGCTGCCGCGTTGGCGAAATCGCCCGGGCTCGACGAGTTCGCCGGCCGGGTCTCGGATTCGGGCGAAGGGCGCTGGACGATGATCGCCGCGATCGAAGAGGGCGTGCCCTCGGGCGTCCTCGGTGCGGCCCTCGATGCGCGGTTCGAATCGCGTGGCCTCGGCAACTTCGCCGGCAAGGTGCTTTCGGCGATGCGCGGCCAGTTCGGCGGGCACGCGGAGAAGCCGCACACGCCGTGAGCCACCGGCTGCAGGTGCTCGCCGATGCCGACGCGGTGGCCGCTGCGGCGGCCGTGGTCGTTGGCGACTGCTGCCGTGCTGCGGTGGCCGATCACGGCAGGTTCACGTTCGCGGTCAGCGGCGGGCGCACGCCCTGGGCGATGTTCGCACGTCTGCGCGAAACCGACCTGCCGTGGGATCGCGTCACCCTCTACCAGGTGGACGAGCGGGTTGCCCCCGCCGGCGACGCCGATCGCAATCTCGCCCACCTCCATGCCGCGGTCGGCGGGCTGCCCGTGCGCATTGTCGCGATGCCCGTCGATCTGCCCGACCTCGATCGTGCCGCGGACCTGTACGCCCGCGAGCTGCCGCCGCAGTTCGACCTCGTGCACCTCGGTCTCGGTGCGGATGGTCACACGGCCTCGCTCGTGCCGGGGGACGCGGTGCTCGATGTCACCGACCGGCGCGTCGCCGTCACCGCTCACCGTTACCAGGGCAGGCGGCGGATGACGCTCACGTTTCCCGCTCTCGCGACGGCGCGCCACACGCTGTGGCTCGTCACCGGCGCGGACAAGCAGACGGCGCTCGCCGGGCTGATCGCCGGCGACCGTTCCTTCCCGGCGGGCCGCGTCGAGGCGGCCGACTCGCTGATCCTGGCCGACGCGGCCGCCGAAGGCCCGGCCGCCGCGACCCGCTGATACGGTCGCTCGATGACGCTGCCCCGCACCACCATGACCATCGCGGCGATGGCCTTCCTCCTCGTGTCGTGCAGCACCGACGGCGCCAGACCGGCGGCCACTACGGACACGCCGACTGGCTGCGCCCGAACGACGGCGCCTGCGGATGAGACGATCACGTTCACCTACACGTACACGGCAGTGTCACAGGGCTTCGACACGCGTCGTGAATCGGCCTCCTCCCATTTGAGCGGCTTGAACGTCGAGGCATCGGCGGACAGCACCAAACCACAGACGTTCACGATCTCCGTGCTCGACGGACCGACGATCGCCACGATCAGGGATGTCGGCCCGGGGATGACGTGTGGGATCGACCACGACTTCGCCGAAGGCGACTACTTCATCCTCAGTGCTGACGGCAACGGCACCCAGTTCTGGTCGGCGGCTCCATGACTGCCGCCGCTAGGTGGCCCTGCAGCATGTGCCGACACCCGGCCGGTGCGTCGAGGGGAACCCAAGCACGCCGCGCTCAGGCGTCAAGCCGAGCAACGGCGTAAGTTGGGATCCATGAGTGCCCCTGACGCCACCCCGAGAAAGCTGGAGTTCCACCACGTGCTCGATTGCCCGTGCGGCAAGATCCTCACCGGTGACACCGAGGACGAGATCGTCGAGACCGCCCAGGCGCACCTGCGTGAACAGCACCCGCAACTGGCCGATGCCTACGAGCGGGAGATGATCCTGTTCATGGCCCGCGTGTTGGTGAAGCCGCCTGCCGGCCCAAGCAGCGACGACCAGATCGGTTCACCCCCAGGAGCGTGACATGACCGACCTGCAGCACATCCCCCTCACCACGATCAGCGGCGCGGCGACGACGCTCGCGGCCTACCACGGCTCGGTGCTGCTGGTGGTGAACGTTGCCTCCAAGTGCGGGCTGACACCACAGTACGAAGCCCTCGAGCGCGTGTACGGCAACTACCACGATCAGGGGTTCGCAGTGCTCGGGTTCCCGGCGAACAACTTCCGCGAGCAGGAGCCGGGCACCGATGCCGAGATCGCCGAGTTCTGCCGGGTCACCTACGCGGTGACGTTCCCCCTGTTCTCCAAGATCAGCGTGGCGGGGGCGGATCAGCACCCGCTCTATCGCGCGCTCACCGCCGCGATCCCTCATGCACAGGGCGACACGACGGGCCGCCGGGAACGTTTGCGCAGCCGCGACATTCCCGTGAACGACGACCCCGACATCCTGTGGAACTTCGAGAAGTTCCTCATCGGCCGCAACGGCGAGGTGGCGGCTCGCTTCGCTCCCGACACGATCCCCGACGATCCCCTGATCCTTGCCGCGATCGAGGCCGAGCTCGCCCGCTGAACGCCCCGGCCCGGTCCGGATACGGGCCGGTAGACACAACTGTCGACATTGATGTAGCTTATTCGTCATCGGTGTTTAAGGTGAGTCTCCGTGGGGAAGAGGGGAAGAGGGATATGTCGGTTCAGGACCTCCAGATCGTCGACCAGGCCCAGGCGTGGCTCGGTGCCTTGACGAACGCGCTCGGTTCCGGGGCACCGGGCGACTTCGACGAGCTCTTCCTCGAGGAGTCCTACTGGCGCGACATGGTGGCGCTCACCTGGGACACCTGCCAGTTCTGGGGCCGCGACAAGATCCGCCCCGCCATCACCGCGGCTGCCCCGAAGATGGGCTTGGGCAACCTGCGCCTCGACCCCGATCGCTCCGCCCCGCGGATCGCCGAATTCATCGGTGAGCCCTACGTCGAGGTGTTCTTCGCGTTCGACACCGCATACGGCACGGGCAAGGGCTTTGCCCGCCTCGCGCAGGACGCATCGGCCAAGACGGGCGTGAGGGCGATGATGGTGGCCACGAACTTGATGGAGCTGAACATCGCGCCCGAGCCCAAGGGCCGCCACTACCGCCTCGGGTTCGAGCCGGCGTTCCCCGGCCAGAACTACGGCGAGTGGAACGCCGCCAAGCGCGACTTCTCGGAGAAGGATCCCGATGTTCTCATCATCGGCGGCAGCCACTCCGGCCTGTGCGTCGGCGCCCGCTTCGAACGCAAGGGCACCTCCTATCTCATCGTCGAGAAGAACGCGAAGCCCGGCGACATGTGGCGCGGCCGTTACGAGGCGCTGGCGCTGCACACGCCGACGGTGATCAACCACCTGCCCTACATCGCGATCCCCGACCACTGGAGCATGTTCACGCCGAAGGATCAGTGGGCCGACTTCTGCGATGCCTACGCCCAGCTGATGAACCTCAACCTGTGGGGCAACACCGAGGCCCGCAACTGCTCGTTCGACGAGACGACCAAGACCTGGAACGTCGAGCTGAAGCTGGCCGACGGCTCCACCCGGGTGATGCACCCCCAGCATGTCGTGCTCGCCGTCGGTGGTGTGGGCGGTCGCCCACGCATCCCCGATCTGCCCGGCCTGAAGGATTTCAAGGGCGATGTGAAGCACTCATCGGTGTTCGCCAGCGGAGCGCCGTACACCGGCAAGAAGGTGATGGTGGTGGGTGCTTCCACCACGGCGCACGACATCTGCCTCGACCTGTCGCAGCGCGGCGCGGACACCACGATGGCCCAGCGCGGCGCCACCTGTGTGGTGAACATCAGCGAGGTGTTGGCGTTCGGTGCCGACTACGCCCGCGTGTCGGGTGACGAGGCCGACATGCTGCGCAGCGCGATGCCGTATCCGCTGTGGATCAAGCGCGCCAAGGTGTACACGCAGGGGACCGAAAAGTCGCACAAGGAGCTGCACGACGGCCTGCGCCGTGCCGGACAGCGGCTCACGATCGGACACGATGACACCGGCTGGTCGATCAAGCTGTTCCGCGAAGCGGCCGGCTACTACCTCAACGTGGGTGCCTCCGAGGCCATCGTCGACGGTCAGATCAAGATCCAGAACTACGACGAGATCGACAAGTTCGTGCGCGAGGGGGCGCTGCTGAAGGATGGAACCGTCATCGAACTCGACGCGGTCATCCTTTGCACCGGCTACTACGACCTCGAGAACGACATCGCCGCCCTGCTCGGCGACGACATCGCCAAGAAGGTCGGTCGGTGCAATGGTGTCGACCCCGAGCACGGCGAGTACCGCACCATGAGCCGGCCAACGGCCCAGCCGCACCTGTGGCTGATCAACGGCGGCATCCCCGACTCGCGCAAGTCCAGCGACCACCTGGCGATGCAGGTGATCGCCCAGATGGCAGGCCTCACGCCCAGCCTGGTGCGCCAGCCCGACGGCAGCGTCAAGCCGCTCTGACACCCGCTCGCCACAGCGTCTGGTGACGCGGATGTGCCGGTGTCGCCGTGGGCGACACCGGCACATCCACGCATTCCGATCAGTGCTGTTGACGATCCGGGATGGATCGCCGGACGATCAGACCCCGAGGTCGGGAGTGATGCTCTCCTCGATCATGCTCCAGCACAGGCAATCCACGTGCCACGTCTTCAGCACGCCGCTGTCGGCACCGTCGTGCTTGCCCGGGCCCCACGAGCCCGGGATCGAACCCAGCGTCGGGTCGAGCGTCTCCATCGCGAGGATGATGGTCGCCTGGTTGATCACCCCGTACTGCTCCATCGCCTTGTTCAGCGCCGCGACGATCAGATCCACGGCCTGGCACTGTGAGCGCGTGTTCAGCCAAGCGTCGCTGTCCGTGCCGAACGTGTAGGTGATGCCGGTGATCTCGCTGAAGGTGTCGTTGCACGCCTGGCCATAGTCGTCGGGGCTGGTGTCATCGATCTGGTACGAGAAACCGATCGCCCCGTCGTAGCTACCGCCGACGCTCTCCATGAACTTAGCGCTGGAGTTGAACACCTGGTTCTCGAAGTCGCTCGACAGCCACTGCGGATCGAAGCCCACGACCTCCGCCGCGCCCACGAAGGTGGGGTAGGCGAGTGCGCTCAGCAGCGAGAACACCGTGTCGACACCAGACGCCTGCAGGCGCTGCGCCCCCACGTCGTTCTGCTCGCAGTTGCGACCCTCGCACGGAAGGGCGACATCTTCGGCGACCTCGTAACCAGCGGCCTCGAGTTCGGCCTTGATCGCGTTCGCGTACACCTCGTGGTCGGCGAAGTCGCCGCGGATGATGCCCAGGGTGTGTCCCTCGAGCAGGCCCTGCTGATCGGCGAGCTTCACCCAACCGGCTGCAAGGCGCTCGGACGACATCGCCTTGTTGAAGTAGCGCCCGGCAACGGCGTCGTAGACATCGCGCGATGCCAAGCCGGAGATGGCGAGGATGATCCGCTCGTGGTCGTCGGCACCGCAGAGCACCAGCTCAGGTGAGTACCCGCCCAAGTACACCAGGATGGCTGCGTTTTCATCCTCGGTGGCGCTGATGCAGGCCGGCATCTGGTCCGTCGCCGGAGCGCCGGCCCCAAAGCTGTGGCTGGTGACGTTGAGCTGCAAACCGCTCGCGCCGCCCGCGCTGTTCACCTTGTCGGCAAACGTGCTGAACTGCAGGTACGGATCACCCGTGTTGGGGACCAAGCCCGCCTCCTGCAACACCTTGGTGTCGCTGAAGACGTAGGCGATGTTGATCTCCGTGTCGGAGATGCCTTCGGTGGAGCCCTCCGGCACACCCAGCGTGGTGTCGGTGGCATCGGTGTCCGACGTGGACGGCTCGGTGGTGACCGCCGCCGGTGTCGTGTCCGTGGGCTTCGTGTCGTCGTCGCCCTCGCTGCAGGCGCCGATCAACAGCACTCCACACAGCATGGTTCCCAGTAGTTGTACGCGTCGCATCAGGTAATGCCCCCCCAGGCAACTCACGCAAGTGAATACTCACTTGCAATAGATGAGAGGGGCACTCTTGCACAGGAGGGCGAAGTAGGCAACTACTTCGCGCTCGGTCTGCTTCGCTTCGGCCCTATTTCGTGTCGGCAAGGATCAGGTCGCTGGCGCGCTCGGCGATCATGATCGTCGCCGCGTTGGTGTGGCCGGTCACGAGCGTCGGCATCACCGAACAGTCGACGACGCGCAGACCAGCGACGCCCTTCACCTTCAGCTGCGGGTCGACCACGGCCATGTCGTCGGTACCCATCTTGCAGGTGCCTGCGGCATGCTCGCCGCGGCGGGCGGTGGCGTGCAGGTAGCCCTCGAGCGCGGCGTCCTCGGTGACCTGCGGGCCGGGGGCCACTTCGGTGACCACATACGGCTTCATCGCTTCCGACGCGTAGATCTCGCGGATCATCTTCATCGAGCGGATGATCCCCTTCACGTCGTCGGGGTCGCCGATCACCGAGTGGGTGATGACGGGCTTGTCGTTGGGGTCGGCCGAGCGGAGCGTGATCGTGCCACGCGACTTGGGGTGGCACAGCCACGCGGAGGAGATGACCATCGGCTGCTTGATGATCTCGGCCTTGCCGTCGGCGCCCTTCTTGACCGCCATCGGCATGAACAGCAGCTCGGCGTCGGGCACCTTGCTGTTGTGGTCGAACTTGGCGAACGCGACGGCGGTGGCCGCCGACGCGGCGAGTGCACCGCGCCCGCGCAGGATGTAGTTGATGCCGTGCTTCAGCGACTTGAAGAACGTGAGATCCATCGTCACCGTGTTGACGTTCAGCATGTAGATCACGCTGCCGACGGAGTGCTCCTGCAGGTTCTTACCCACGCCGGGGCTGTCGGCCTTCACCGCGATGCCGTGCTTGGCCAGCTCGTCGGCCGGGCCGACGCCCGACAGCATCAGCACCTTCGGCGAGGAGAACGAGCCGGCGGACAGGATCACTTCGCGCTTCGCCTTGGCTTGATGCACCTGGCCGTCGACCACGTACTCCACGCCCACCGCGCGACCATCCTCGATGAGGATGCGGTTCGTCATCGCCTTGGTGAGCAGCGTGAGATTGCGCCGGCGCAGCGCAGGGCGCAGGTAGGCGCGGGCCGTGCTGTGGCGCAAGCCGCGGCGCATCGACACCTGGAAGTAGCCGACCCCCTCCTGGTCGCCCGTGTTGAGATCGGGGTTCCAGCGGTGACCAGCGGACTTCGCGCCGTCGATCCACAGCTGGGTGGTGGGGTGGTCGAGGCGCGGGTTGCTGACGTGCAGCGGACCCTTGTCGCCGCGGTTCGGGTGGGCCGCGCCCTCGAAGTGCTCGGAGCGGCGGAAGTAGGGCAGCACGCTCTTGTAGTCCCACCCCGGGCAGCCGTCCTCCTGTGCCCAACGGTCGAAGTCGCCCTCGTGGCCGCGGGTCCAGCCCATGACGTTCACCGTCGAGCCGCCGCCGATCACCTTGCCCGCGGGCCAGTTGTCGACGAGGCCGTTGCGCGACGGGTCGGGCTCGGCGACATAGCCCCAGTCGTACTTCTCGGGGATCTTCACGAACCCGGCCGGGATGCGCACATACAGGCTGCGATCCATCTCGCCGGCCTCGAGCACGAGCACCTTGTGCTGCTTGTTCGCGCTGAGCCGGTTGGCCAACACGCAGCCGGCCGAGCCGGCGCCGATGACGACATAGTCCCACTCGGTCTCGTGTGCGTTCTTGCGACCCATCTGTACCCCCCAATGCCTCGGGCATTCACCGTGCCCTGACCGTCCGGCGACTTCCTGGACGGCGCGTCAAGTTACGATATCAATGTTCGCCGCGGCGGCCTTGCCCGGTGCGTCGCCCGCGTCGCCGTCAGCCGGGGGAGAGCGACAGGATGTGGCCGACTTCGGGTCGGTTCTCGCCGGCCAGGGTCGCCTGGTAGACGGCCTCGACGGCCTTGATGCCCTCCGAGCGCTCGAGCACCATCCACCCTTGGGCATGATCGATGAAGTCGGCCAGCGCCGTCGCCACGCGGTGGTCGAACTCCGCCCGCCCCCACTCGCGCGACCGCTTGGAGATCTGTGTGGGGGCGAAGAAGAACGTCGGCGGTGCCCCGGGCAGATCACCAGTCGGCCCGCCGGCTTCCCAGTGGGTGGCGCCCACCCGGCACGAATAGGCCAGTCGATCGCCGAAGTGGTGGTGAGCACGGCTCAACACGTCGGCGCTGCCCGCCATGTCGACGATCACGGCGGGCGCGGCCGCGTCGAGGCCCTCGATGTCGCCGTAGGCGACGACGGAGTCGTACAGCCCCACCGACTGGACGAACGCGGCATGCCGCGGCGAGGTGAGGCCCACGACGTGCACCGCGCCCCGCATCCGCAAGCGATGGGCGAGGGCGATCGAGGTGCGGCTGGAGGCACTCGTGATGAGCACGGTGGTGGCGCCGAAGTCGTCATGTTCGGCGAGGAAGTCGTCGATGAGGAACGACGTGATGAACAGGCCGCGCACGATGAGGTAATGCTCCTCCGTGGCCGGGTGGTAGGCAGGATCGTTGTCGACGAGGCTGAACGTGCGATAGGTGGCGGCGTGTGTCGCGCGGTGCTCGGCGGTGTCGACGAACCCCTGGACGGTCGGGACCGCGGCCACCACATGGTGATCAGCCATCGGGTAGAAGCCGAAGTAGCGGCCGCCGACGGCGATTTCCGGGTGTGTCGAGCGGGTGACGCGGCCGATGCCCATCACCGGGATCCGCCCCCACGGTGCCTCGGTGGGGAAGAAGCCCCAGTAGTCGAGCATGTCGCCGGTGACGGCGTAGGTGATGTTGTTGGCCGTGAACGCGAACGACTCCAGTTCGAGGTGCACACTGCCATCGCACAGGTCATTCGGTGGCGCAGATTCGAGCGAGCGGGTGCGGTGCAGGTCGCGGCGGTCGACGTCGAAGTTCACGCGGCGAACACTACGCACGTCGTGGCCGCCCGATCAGCGGGGGGCGATCGGTGGCGGTGGCCTCCGGTACTCTGGCGGTGCACATGGCGACACCCGCGACCAGTCGATCCACCGCTGCCCGGGGCCCGGGTCGGCCCACTCGCGCGGAGACCTCGCGCCTCGACGACGAGGTGCGTCGCTGCGCGCTGGAGATGTTCCTCGACCGTGGGTTCGAGCACACCTCGGTGGAACAGATTGCACGCGCGGCGGGCACCACGAAGGCCTCGATCTATGGCCGCTACGCCTCCAAGCAGGAGCTGTTCCGCGATGTCGTCGAGTGGGCGATGGCGAACCCCGACTGGCCGTACCCCGAGCCGCCGCTGCCGGCCTCCGATGATCTCGCCGCCTCGTTGCGGGCCATCGCCGAGACGTCGATGCGCCGCGCGACCGACCCGTCGATGGTGAAGCTCAGCCGCCTCGCGATCTCGCAGATCTCCCGCTTCCCCGAATTCGCCGGCCGGCCCGACCCGTCGAGCACCTGGTGGCGCGCCAAGGCCGTGATCGCCCTGCTGCAGCGGCACGTGGCCACCGGTGAGATCGTCGCCGACGAGCCCGAGCTGCTCGCCGAGCACTTCCTGGCGATGGTGTCAGGCATGCCGGCGCGCCTGGCGTCGATGGGTCGGATGCGCGACGCCGAGACGCAGGACCGGCTCACGCGCTCTGCCGTCGAGCTGTTCCTGCGTTCGCTACGTCCCTGAGCCGCGGCGCAGGCCGGGTCGGCAGCGCTGCTCAGATGTCTTCGTCCGACATCCAGTGCACGAAGCGTTGAAGGGGGTACATCGCATCGTGCGGCGCGCCGATCGCGTGGCTCGCCGCGCTGCCGAGACGAACGACACGCTGCGCGCCGGCGCTGGCCAAGCGGTTGCGCATGGCCTTCTTGCGCTCGGGCGGGTACATCCCGATGGTCTGGGTGGCGACGTTGACATAGCGCACGGCGTCGTCCAGCGACCCGACGTGCACCACGTTCGCGGTCTTGTTGCTCGGGTGGAACTCCACGGGCTCGGCGGTGAGGATCACCAGCCCGCGGCCGTCGGCCTTGCCCCACACCTTGCAGTCGTCGTCCATCAGGCTCAGCATCTCGATCTCCTCGCGGGTCTCGATGTCGAGCGGCATTGCGTACTCCGAGGCCGTATGGCGGTCGACAGTGAGGCGCTCCTGCAGCCGCTCGCAGAACTTCTCCACGCCCTGGCGCTCACCCTCGACGAAGATGAACCGGCTGGCGAGGCAGGCCTCCTGGTTGAAGATGGCGACGTCGGTGGCGGCGGCCTCGGCGACCTTCTCGATCACGTCGTCGCTCGCGAACGCCTCAGGGCCAACCATCGAGATCGAGGTCTTCGGGTCGAACGACACGAGCTGCAGGCCGGGGCCGAGGTACTTGATGATGTTGTCGATCGCCGAACCGCCGCCCCACGCGGCGATGCGGTCGAAGTACTGGGGGCGGTAGAGCGCGCGCTCGATGCGCTCGTCGCCGCCGCGCCAGTACACCGCCGACATCGAGCGCACCACCGGGTGGTCGGCGTCGATGTCGGCCATCGTCTTCAGCACCGCGATCGCGCTGAAGGGGTCGCTGGAGGGCATCTTGAAGACATTGACCGCCTTCACCAACGCACCCTCGGCAATGGAGGCCACGCAGCCCGACGGCGAGTTGCCGGCGAGCATGTGCACCATGCGGGGCGGAAACGCACGCAGGTGGATCGTGTGCCCGTTCACGTCCTCGCGCTTCACCCAGCCGTCGAGGGCGGCGCGGTCGTCGAAGTTGGCATCGATGTTGCCCCACAGGCCGTCGGCGGTGAGGCGATCCTTCGCGCGGCGGAACAGGTTCTCGATGATCCGCCGCGGCAAGGGGTTGGTCGCGCTGATCAGCTCGCACGCCTCCTGCAGGTGGGTGTTCGTGTCGAAGTCGAGCCGGGCACCAACCTCCAGCAGGAAGTCGATGATCTCCGCGGTGGGCACGTCGAGCAGCGGAGGCAGCTCGCTGCGCGGCGTGACGAGTTCGTTGAGATCGATCTCGGGAGTGGCGAAATCCACGCCCATATCGCGCGATGTGAACCTCACGGCGCCGCCGGTGATGAGCTGGCCGCGTACGAAGTGGTCGACGCGAATCACGCCGTCGGTGCCCTGGCCCGGCAGGAGCTTGGCCTCGATGCTGCTCACGACAGACCTCGCACGTAGGCGTCGACGGTGCCGGAACACCCGATCTTGTCGTCGCCCTTGAGGTCGGCGTAGCGCTGGATGTCGTCGCGGATGCTCGGGCTCGCCGAACCGCACGAGCACGGGCCGTGGTCGAGCGAGATCTTGTCGCCGGTGATGACACCGTTCCAGCGGCCGTCGAGCGACAGGTCGACGAACGCGGCGCGGCCCTCGCCGACACCGCCGTCGTGGGGCACCAACTCGTCGCCCTCCTCGTTCAGCACGAGCGGGATCATCCACGGCGGAACGTGGTAGCGATTCCCCGCGCCGCACTTGGGCATGCCCGAATTGAGCTCTTGCATGCTGTAGTTCTGGAAGTGGCGGGTGAGCGGGATGTTGAACGTGCCGAACACGAACTCCTGGTAGTCGGCGGGGAGCTGTGCCCGCTTCAGGCCGCCGCCGACGTACAGGCTGTTGTCGGGGTGGAAGTCGGCCCCGGTGTAGCCCATCTCGCGCACGAGCTTGGCCACCATGTAGAGCGCGTTCCACATGCCCATGATGTGCAACTTGTCGGAGCGGGCAGCGACGAGGGCCTCGGCGGTGATCACGTAGGCCTTGTCGAACAGCGCCTCGCGCGCTTTCGACGTGGCCTCGAAGTCGGCGATGTCGCCGGGGCGGGCCGTGCCGTCGGCGATCGCCTTGCGCAGCACCACCATGCGGGTCTGGCTGCCGATCGTGATCGGCGGCACTGGGAACGTGAACGCCTCGGTGCGCGGATCGCAGAACGCCTCACGCTGGGCCGCGGCGACGACGAGGTTCTTCGGCACCGCCGCCACCGGCGCGACCCCGAACATGCGGCGGTCGCGTTCGGGCTTGACACCTGCTCCCCACGAGTACACGCCCACGGTGTCCTTGCGGGTCCAGTCCATGTCAGCCTCGGAGGCGAGGAGTACGGCGGCCTTGCCGGTAGTGCCGCTCGAGCAGGACAGGTAATGGCCCGCGGTGCCCATGCGATCGACCCACTCGTCCATGTCGGCGATGTCGGCGGTCTCGATCGGGGCGATCGGGTGCGGGGAGATCGTGCCGAGCCACTTGTTGAGCCGATCCCACTTCTGCTCGCTGAGGAAGCTTTCCGGGTAGCTCTTGTACGCGGTGTGTGGGAACAGCAGCGGCACGATGTCGGCCAGGGAGCGGACTTCGCTGACGTTGGCCTCCTTGGCGCGGTTGGCGAGCAGCTTGATGCGGTTCTTGCGCGCTTGGAACAACTCGTTCATCGCTGCGACCTGGGCGTCGTGCAATTCGGTGTGAGAGTGCGAGAAGCGGTCGGGAGCGTCGACCAGCTTCGTCAGACGTTCGACTGCAGCACCCATCGACCAGCTCCCCTCGACGTTTCCAGATAATTAACCTCACGAGTCTAGTAATGTCAAGGGCAACCGATCGACGGGGCTCGCCGGCCTTGGCACGGCGCTATGGTGACCACTGAGCCACCGCCTCTGTCGGTGCGCCGCACGGGTCGGCAGTTCGCTGCGGCGGCCCGCCCAGCGTCCCGCTTGAAGCACCGGAGATCGACGCCGCAACCCGCGTGCGTCGAACGAGAGGAGAGCACCATGGCCGGCAAAACGCCCCAGAAGGCAGCAGCGAAGAAGCAGGGCAAGACCCTGAAGGAGAAGCGCGCCGTCAAGAAGGAGAAGAAGGACCACAAGGGGCTGATGTGACCGCACCGGACCCGGTGGTGGTCATCGATCCCGCCGAGCCGTCCGGCCCGACGCGGCGCTGCTGGCGCTGCTTGCAGTACTTCCCGTGTGACGCCGCCGAGATCCCGCGCGGTGCCTCGGAGTGGTGGTTGTGCGACCCGTGCCAGAACGCACTCGTCGGCCCGGCGAGCCACCAATAGCTTCCGCCCGCGGGCGCTGTTTCAGCTGACGACGATCTCGTAGGTGTGGCTCCCGGTCTGGCCCGACGTGTTGGTGCCGTAGCACGCCGCGGACAGTTCGAAGCTGAACGTTCCCGCCTCGGTGGGCGTGCCCTCGATCGTTGCCGTGGACTCGCTGTCGGTGTGATGAAGGGTCCGCACCCCGCGTCTGTGGCGCGGCAGACCGGGCCGAGCCGACGGGGCGCAGCGTAGGGGAATCCGACGGCCGACGAAAGGGGCGCAAGACCCCAGTGGCGCTGTCACAGTTCGCTGTGGCCGGGCCCGGTCATGCCGCTACTGTCGGGAGCGAGCTGGCGCTGAAGGCCGGCCGTGGAGGAGCTTCCCATGAGACTGGGCATTCTGACCGGAGGCGGCGACGTCCCGGGCCTCAATCCGTGCATCAAGGCCGTCGTCGAAGGCGCCAGCCGACTCGGCTGGGAGGTCGTCGGCATCCGCAAGGGCTGGGCCGGCCTGCTGCAGTACAACCTCGACGACCCGTCGTCGCAGAACGAGTGGGTGGAGCCGCTCGACCGTCGCGCGGTGCGTACGATCGACCGTTACGGCGGCACGCACCTGCACACGTCGCGCACGAACCCGCAGAAGGTGCGCCCCGCCGACATGCCGTCGTTCCTCGAGGGGCAATTCCCCTTCGTGGACGGCCGCGCGGACTGCACGCCGCACGTGCTGAAGGTGCTCGAACGCCTCGGCATCGACGCGCTCGTGCCGATCGGCGGCGACGACACGCTCTCCTTTGCCGTGCGCCTGCACAAGGAGGGTGTGCGCGTCGTGGCCGTTCCCAAGACGATGGACAACGACGTGTTCGGCACCGACTACTGCATCGGCTTCTCCACCGCGGTGTCGCGCAGTGTCGAGGCGATCCACTCGCTGCGCACGCCGGCGGGCAGCCACGAACGCATCGCGATCGTCGAGCTGTTCGGCCGCAACAGTGGCGAGACCGCACTCGTGTCGGCCTACCTCAGCGATGTCGACCGGGTCCTCATCAGCGAGGTGCCCTTTGACGTCGAACGTCTCGGTGGCATGCTCGTGAAGGACCGCGCCGCGAACCCCAGCAATTATGCGATCGTCGTTGTTTCCGAGGGGGCCAGCATGATCGGCGGCTCGATCGTGGAGGGCGGCGAAGAGGACGCGTTCGGCCACAAGAAGCTCGGCGGCATCGGTGCGATGTTGGGCGACGAGATCAAGAAGATCACCGGGGTCGATGTCGTGAAGCAGGAGCTCGCGTATCTGATGCGCGCCGGCGCCCCCGACTCGCTCGACCGCATGGTGGCGATGTCATACGGCACGCTCGCCGTGCAGCAGCTCAGCCAGGGCCATGCCGGCGTGATGGTCGCCCTGCAGAACGGCGTGTACACGACGGTACCCGTGGACACCTGCGTGTCCGGCCTGAAGCGAGTGGATGTCGATGAGCTGTACGACCGTGAGCAGTACCGCGCCCACGTCAGCCACATCCTCGGCAAGCCGATGTTCCTCTACTAGAGGTGTCGGCGGCTTGCGTCATGCGCCCAGAGGGGGCATGTTTCAGAGCCCTCTCCCGCTCTCGTCAGACACGGACCGCGAAACTCCGAGGTCAGCGTGTGACATGAACGGGCGACACCTCACACGGTCACGACGGCACGAGCTGGGCGAGTGCGGGCACGATCCGTTCCACGACCTTCTCGGTGAACGCGGCGGGGTCGCCGGTGGTGATCACGTCGACCGCGCTGATGCCGACCTCCGCGTAGGCGGCCATCTGGCTGATGAACCCGTCCACATCGGTGAGCGGGTTACCGATCCACAACAGGGTCTTCTGGACAGTTGCGGGATCGCGGTTCTCGGCGTCGCAGTGCCGCGCCAGCACATCGAGCTTCTGGCCGACCCATTCGGGCGCGACGCCGAACAGGTTGCAGGCGTCGCCATAGCGAGCGACGAAGCGCAAGGTCTTCTGCTCGCCGCTGCCGCCGATGAGGATGCGTGGGCGCGGCGAGCTGATCGGCGCCGGTGAGCAGATCGTCTCTGCCAACTGGTAGTGCTTGCCGACATACGGGCCGTTGTCGTCGCTCCACATCTGGTGGCAGATCTGCAGGGACTCCTCCAGTCGTTCGAAACGCTCCTTGACGGGTGGAAACGGCACACCGAGTCCGAGGTGCTCGCGCTCGTACCAGGCTGCGCCAATGCCGAGCATCGCCCGGCCGCCGGACAGCACGTCGAGGGTGGTGACGATCTTGGCCAACAGCCCCGGATGCCGGTAGGTCACCCCAGTGACGAGCAGGCCGAGCGTCATCCGGGTCGTGTGCGCGGCGAGGAAGCCGAGTCCTGTGTAGCCCTCGAGCATCTGGCTGGTGGCGCCATCGTTGACGTTCGGCATCTGGAACCAGTGGTCCATCAGCGTCAAGGTCGCCACGCCTCCGTCCTCGGCGACCTTCGCGGTCGCGGCCAGCGCCGGTGCAATCGCGCCGGGCCCGCCGGGCAGGTCGAAGTCGACGACGTGGATCCCGAGTTCCATGGCAGTTCCTCCAATGGTCGTTTGCGGGTCTCGGTCTACCACCGGTGGCGGCGGCCCGTGGCCGTAGCATCGCGGCGGTGAAGATCGCGATCGTGGGTACCGGGGCCATGGGGTCGGTGTACGCGGGCCTGTTGGGCAGGGCGGGCAACGAGGTCTGGGCCATCGATGTGTGGCAGGAGCACCTCGACGCCATCGCCACTTCCGGCCTCGCCGTGTCCGGCGCGAGCGGCGACTATGTCGTCGACACGCTCCACGTCGGCCGCACGCCCGAGGTCGCCGGGCAATGCGAAATGTGGGTGATCGCCACCAAGGCGCAGAACGTGGAGGCCGTGGCAGCACGGATCGCACCCCTACTGCGCCCCGACGACGTAGTCATGGCCTTCCAGAACGGGCTCGGGGCGGGCGCGCGGGTCGCTCGGCAGGTGCCCGCGGCGCATGTGCTCGTCGGCATCGCCGAGGGCTTCGGCTCCTCGAACCCGCAGCCGGGGCGGGTGCACCACAGCGGGATGCGACTCATCCGCATCGGCGAGCTCGACGGCGGCCTCACCGATCGGGTACAGCGCATCGAACGGCTCTGGGCCGGCGCCGGCTTCAACGTGAAGGCGTTCGCTGACATCGACCAAATGGTGTGGGAGAAATTCCTCTGCAACGTCACCGTCAGCGCGCCCACGGCCGCGTTCGACGTGACGGTCGGCGAGTTGATGGCGAACCCCGAGGCGTGGCTGGTCGCACTGGGCTGCACGATGGAGGCATATCGCCTCGGCGTGGCCAAGGGCGTGAAGTTCAAGTTCGAGGATCCACTGCAGTACGTCACCGATTTCGCGAGGACGATTCCCGACGTGAGCCCCTCGATGCGGCTCGACCACATCGCGCACAAGCCGTCGGAGGTCGATGTGATCAACGGTCAGGTGGTGGAACTCAGTCGCGAGCTCGGCCTGGCCACGCCCTACAACGAGACCCTGTGCGCGATCATCCGCCAGCGCGAGTCCCGTTTCGCCTGAATGCAAGGCGTGGTCACCGTCGCAGGAGCATTGCCCACTCGGCGGGCACGTAGTCGCACGCCGGGTCGTCGCCGAGGGGGTCGCCGGTGGCGGCGAAGGCCCGCGAGCGCGACCCGCCGCACACGGTGCGGAAGTCGCACACCGAGCACTTGCCGGTGAAGTGGTCGGGGTCGCGCAGTTCGTTCATCAATGGCGAGTCGCGATACCAGGCCGACAGTGGGCGTTCACGCACGGAGCCGACGGCCAAGGGCAGGAACCCGCTCGGGTAGATCGTGCCGCAATGGTCGATGAACGCTACACCGCGGCCCGCGTTCACGCTGAGGGGTGGGCGGCGGTGACGCAGCGCGTGCGCGGCGGGCACCAGCTGCTGGGTGCGGTCGCGTAGTTGGCGGCGCAGCGGGCCGGGCGGGAAGGCCGCGTCGATGTCGGCAACCCCGGCACGCTGCATGGCCACGCGGCGGAACTGGGGCGCCTCGGTGGTCTTGATCGGGACGAGTTCGCCGACGTCGTGCAACCAGTGCAGCACGTCCTCCACCTCATGGCTGGGAAGCGACGCGAGCTGCGCGCCGCGCCCGGTGGGCACGAGGAGGAACACGCTCCACAACGAGATGTCGGCGTCGATCACCCACGCGAGCAGGTCAGGCAGCTCGTGCACGTTGTCGGCGCTGACAGTCGTGTTGATCTGCAGGCGGTAGCCGAGCTCGCGCATCGTCGCTGCGGCGGCGAGCGTGTTCGCGTGCACGCCGGCGATGCCGCGGATGCCGTCGTGCGTGGCGGGGCTGGCGCCGTCGAGCGACAAGGATGCCGCTCCGGCTCCCGCTTCGTGCAGCGCGGCAAGGCGCTCGCGGGTGAGGTTCGGCGTGACGGACGGCGACAGCGCTACGGGCAGACCCTGCGAGGTCGCGTAGCGAACGAGATCGATGAGGTCGGCGCGCTCAAGGGGGTCGCCCCCGGTGAGCACCAGGATCGGTCGCGGCGAGCCGAGCGACGCGAGGTCGTCGATGACGCGCATTGCCTCGCCCGTGGTGAGTTCGTCGGGGTGGTGCTGCGGCATCGCGTTCGCCCGGCAGTGCCGGCAGGCGAGGGTGCAGGCGCGGGTGACCTCCCAGAACACGATGAACGGGCGCTCGCCCGTGTCCTGGTGCAGCAGCCGCACGCCAGCGGGCGCGCGGTCGGGCGGCGGTGTGTCAGTACCCACGTCTGGCAACGATGGTGGCCGCGGCCACCATGCACAAGGGCACTACGACCCCGTGATGCCCCGTACGTCAAGACGTGGCGAGGTCATCGCCTACTTCGCAGCAGCGCTCGCGCACGTACCGATGACTCAGCACTTCGTCTCCAACGTCGAGTACACGTTCGGTGGGATGGCGCAGCGCACAACTCGTGGAGGAGAACGTTTGGTCGTCAACCGATCGTCGGCGCCGGGCTGAGCCTCAGGGTCGCTCGTCGTCGGGGTCGTCATCGACGGATCGCCGCTGGTCGAGCACGTCAGCGGGATCGGCCTCGAGGGCCAACTCGTCGGGCGGAGGCAGCAGCGGCTGATCGTTGAGGATCACCTCGAAGTCCTCGGGTGCCGGCAGATCGTCGCTCGGGCCGGAGAAGCCTGTTTGGACACCCATGGCAACCTCCTCACCGGGTCGACGGGGCGCCGTGCCACGCCGGGGTATCGGTACACCTTCATCATGCCCGGGCCGGGCCTGCGCCGCACGTCCGGGCGGCGTTACTGTGCCACCCGACCGTGACGCACGTCATCCACCAGGGGGCACCCAGGCCGAGTCGCCCGAGTACCAAGCGGCGGTTGCGCTGCGCCGTGGTGCGGACACCCACGCGGTGATCGTGGCCGGCTTCGAGCGCCCTGCCCGCCCTTCCTGAACGGGCGAAGTCGCATCGGCCGCGACGGTGTGAACAATTCGTGCAAGTTCGCGGAACAGCACGCGCCGATCGCCCGCCTGTGCCTAGCTTTAGACACCCCAAGAAGGAGGCATCATGCTGCGACGCACCAAGCCCACGTCCGACCGCACCAAAATCACGTTCGCGGTCCCTCACGACCTCGCACCCGCGAGTGTGTCCTTGATCGGCGAGTTCAACGAATGGAACCCCGAGGCACACCCGATGAAGAAGCGCAGCAACGGCACGCGCAGCGTCACACTCGAGCTGCCGACCGGCCGTTCCTGGGAGTACCTGTACGTCACCGATGACGGGGTGTTCTTCTGCGACCCGGAGGCCGAAGCCCTCGTCGCCAACCCGTACGGCGGCGCGAACTCGGTGGTCACCACCTAACCCCAACGCTGACCGGCTCGCCGACGGCTCGTACCAGACCTTGTACTTCGAGGGCTCTCCGCTCGGCCAGGATGGCCTCCCGGCGGGGTAGACTGACCTTTCCTCTGGACGAGTCGCCTCGCTTGGGCAGGACGGCCGTAGCGCTGTCGCCCCGTGCAGGTTCGACGCCTCGGTCACTCACATCGAGGAGGCCGTTGTGCCGTCCGATCCCTTATCGTCGCTCAGCGACCTCCAACTCTCACGTCGCGTCGGCGTGCTGAGCACCTATCCGCCCAGCTTGTGCGGGTTGGCCACGTTCAGCGCTGCCCTCGTGAAGGAACTCGAACTCGCCGGTGACGATGTCGACGTGGTCGTCATCGACGACGGCCACGACACCGCCCATTGGGTGCAGCCATCCGCGCTGCGGTTGCACAACGGTGTGCCCGCCAGTGTGGCGAGCACGACCGAGCGGCTGTCGAGCTGCGACGTCGTGGTCATCCAGCACGAGTACGGCATCTTCGGTGGGCCCGACGGCGATGAGGTGCTCACGATCCTGTCGGGGCTCACGGCCCCGGCGATCGTGGTGCTGCACACGGTTCCCGTGCAGCCCTCCGACCACCAGCGCGCTGTGCTGGAAGCGGTGTGCGACATGGCCGCCCGTGTTGTCGTCATGACGCAGACGGCCGGCGACCGCCTCGCCGCCGGCTACGTGATCGACGCGTCCAAGGTGAACTTGATCCCGCACGGAGCAACGCCCCCGCTGGGCGCGGGGCTTGCCTGCGCCCCGGACGACGGGTCGCTGCAGCTGTTGACGTGGGGTCTGTTGGGACCTGGCAAGGGCATCGAGCACGTCATCGAGGCCCTGTCGCTGCTGAAGGATGTCCGCCGTCCGATTCGTTACACGGTCGCCGGCGCCACCCATCCCAAGGTCTTCGCCCGTGACGGCGACCTCTACCGCCAGTCGCTCATCGCCCGCTCGCGTCAGTTGGGCGTGTCGGGCATCGTCGGCTTCGACGACAGTTATCGCAGCGTGCCCGACCTCATGCGGTTCGTCGCCGCATCGTCGCTGGTGGTGCTGCCCTACGACTCGCGCGACCAGGTGACATCGGGCGTACTCGTCGATGCAATCGCTGCGGGCCGTCCCGTCATCGCGACGGCCTTTCCGCACGCCCGCGAACTCCTCTCCGACGGCGCAGGGATCATCGTCCCCCACGGTGACCGGGCGGCGCTGGCGGACGCGGTGCGGTTGGTGGCCGACGACCCTGTCCTGCTCGCCTCGATGGTGGAGCGAGCCCGCGAACTCGCGCCGTCGGTCGCGTGGAGTGCCGTGGCTGCCCAGTACCGGGACTTGTTCACGGCACTGTCGCCGGCGTCGGCGGCCTCCATATGACGGTCCCGACGATGTCGACGCTCGCCCACCTCGACGCGATGACGGATGGTCGCGGACTGTTCGAACATGCTCGTGGCGTGGTGCCCCGACGCGAGCATGGGTACTGCGTCGATGACAACGCTCGTCTGCTGCTGGTGACATCGAGGGTCGCCGATGATCCGGTGGCTGCCCGACTGAGCCGGATCGCGTTGCGCCTCACCGTTGCCGCGCTCGCCCCCGACGGTCGTTCGCACAATCGGATGAACACCGCCGGACGCTGGACCGACCGACCCTCCACCGCCGACTGCTGGGGCCGCAATGTGTGGGGCCTCGGCGTCGCCGCGACACGGCACGCCGACGAGGCGGTCCGCGTTGCCGCGCGCGCCGGCTTCGACCTCGCTGTGGGCCAGCGCTCCTCTTCGCGGCGGGCCATGGCGTTCGCCGCCTTGGGCGCGGCGGAGATAGTGACGGCCGACCCCGCTCACGACCGCGCCCGGGGCCTTCTCGTGGCCTATCTCTCGGTCTTCGATCGCAAGGTGACGACTCGCTGGCCCGAGGAGCGGCTCGCCTACGCGAACGCCGCCCTCGCCGAGGCGAACATCGCCGCTGGGGCGGCGCTCGGCCGCCGTGACGCCGTCGACCGCGGCCTGGACATGCTCGACTGGTTGCTGACCCGCCAAACCGCGAGCGGCCACCTATCGGTGACGCCAGTCGGGGGCAGTGATCTGTCGCCCCACGGCGCGCGGTTCGATCAGCAGCCGATCGAGGCCGGCGCGCTGGCCGATGCGTGCTGGCGCGCAGCGACGCTCACCGGCGACCCGCGTTGGGAGCGCGGCGTGTTCGCTGCGTGGCGATGGTTCGAAGGCGATAACGACACGGGCACCGTGATGCACGATGCGGTCACCGGGGGCAGCTACGACGGTCTTCAACAGGTTGGCGTCAACAGCAACCAGGGTGCCGAGTCGACGCTCGCGCTCGTCTCGACGCGCCAACGTGTGACGACCCTGCTCGAGGTGGTGGCGTGACCACTGTCCCACCCGGGGCGCTTGCCGACGACGCAGGGATCCTGCTGCGCGGCGACAGCGGCAGAACGATCCTGCGCTTCTTCGTGCCCGGCCACGAAGATGTCGGCCCTGGCGACTCGCGTGCCGGCCCCGTCATCGAGCGGCTGCTCGGCCTCACCGACGCTCAGGTCGACAGTGCGCTCGCGGATGTCGAGGCCCGCTTCAGTGATCGTCACCCGTCCTTCAACGACACACTCGACCAGAACGCCGACCTCATCGCTCACCGATTGGCGACTGAGGTGGAGCTGAAGCCATCGCGTCGTCGGTTGCTCGGAGCGATCTTCACTCACGAGTACGCCACCGAGGGCGCCGCGCTGTGCAACCCCTCCGTCGTCCTGCACCCGGCGCAGCCCACCGATGGCCGTGTCGCGATCGTGTTGAGCGTGCGCGGGATCGGTGAGGGCCACCGCTCGTCAATCGGATTCCGCACCGGCACCGTCGATCCCGCCGGGGCAGTGGCGATCGATCCGCCCGGGCCGATGCCGCGCACAGCGCTGTCACTGCCGGGCGTGCACCGTCGTGCCGTGCTGCATCGCATGCTCGCCGACCTCGGCGACGACCACGAGAACGCCGCCTTCGTGATCGACGCGTTGCCCGAACGGCTCGATGACGCCCTGCTGCTCGAGCGGGTCGATGCCCTCAGTGCGGACACGACGACGCGACGCAACACCGCCATGACCGCCGCCAATCTGCGCCAGATCGCATCGTCGTCGTACCGCGTTGAGTTCCCGCCGACGACCGAGCTGTCCGAGCGCGTGCTGTGGCCGCAGTCGCCTGCCGAGGCGCAGGGGATGGAGGACGCCCGGTTCGTGGAGATCACCGATGGCAGCGATCATCGCTACTGCGCGACGTACACCGCGTTCGACGGCATCAACGTCGCCCAGCATCTCTTGACCACGGACGACTTCGTGTCATTCAACATCTCACCCTTGGCCGGCGTGGCCGCGGTCGGGAAGGGTCTCGCGCTGTTCCCGCGTCGCGTCGGCGGTCGCTTCGCGGCGCTGTCGCGGGCGGACCGGGAGACCAACTCCATCGCCTTCTCCGACGACATGCGCTGTTGGGAAAGGTCGGAAGTGATCCAGTTGCCCGTGCAGCCGTGGGAGATCCTGCAGCTCGGCAACTGTGGGTCGCCGATCGAGACCGAGTGGGGGTGGCTCGTCCTCACCCATGGCGTCGGCCCCATGCGCACCTATTGCATCGGGGCGCTGCTGCTCGACATCGACGACCCTCGGAAGGTCATCGCCACACGGGAGGAGCCGCTCATCTCCCCCGGCAGGGACCGCCGCAGCGGATATGTGCCCAACGTCGTCTACTCGTGCGGTGCGGTCGCGATCGGCGACCGACTCGTGCTGCCGTATGGCGTGGGTGACCAGACGATCTCGATCGCGACACTGTCGGTTGCCCAACTCGTCGGCTCGATGGTGCCCGCCCTACCCTCGCCCGCATGAGTGGTGACCAGTTCATGCGCCAGTACGCCTCCGGGCTGCCGGCGCCCACGTTCGACCACCCCGCCTGGGTGAGGCCCAAGCCGCTCGCCGAATGCACGGTCGCGATCGTCACCTCGGCCGCCCTGCACACGCCCGACACCGAGGCGTTCACCGCGACCGACACCGGCTACCGATTCATCGACCGGACGCGTCGCGATGTCGTGCTGGGCCACTGGAGCCCGAACTTCGACCACACGGGCATCGCGCTCGACCTCAATGTCGTGTACCCGATCGATCGGCTGGAAGAGCTGGCCTCCCGCGGCGTGATCGGCGCCGTTGCGCCCCGCCATGTCTCCTTCGCCGGCAACCAACCCGACGATGTGGCCACGATCCGCCTCGACAGCGGCCCAGCCGCGGCAGCCGCGCTTCGCGACGACGGCGTCGATGTGGTGCTGCTCACTCCCGTTTGACCGCTCTGCACGCGCACCGTGAGTGTGCTCGCCCATGTGTTCGAAGCTGCTGGTATCGCCACGGTGGTGTTGTCGTCGATTCGCGGAATGGTGGAGAAGGTGTCGCCGCCGCGGGCTCTGCATTGTGAGTTCCCGCTCGGGCGCCCGCTCGGCAAGCCGAACGATCCCGGCTTCCAGCACGATGTGCTCGCTCGCGCGTTCGCGCTGCTCGACGCTCCGAGTGGTCCCGTGCTCATCGACCACCCAGTCGTGATCGAGTCCGCCGAGCAGCCGCTGGCGTGTGCGATCCCGCCGCGCTTCGACCCGTCGCTGCCCGCCGCGGTCGACGAGGCGGGTGGCATGCGCAAGGCCTACGAGCGCACACTCGCCCGGCGCGGCGTGACGTCGGTCGGCCGGGCGATCAGCGCCGAGGAGGTGCCTGCCGCGCTCGCCGCGCTGCACGCGATCGCCGAGGGCGCGGACTGGAACACCGCTGGGTTGCCCGGCGGCAACCCGGTGGCCGTGTGCCACGACATCCGCACATACTACGAAGAAGCCGCGCTCGCGCTTGCCGACGGGCCGGCACCCGGTGGCCGCGCCGTGGAGAACTGGTTCTTTGCCGAGACGGCGGCCGGCGCGACGATGATGGCGGCGCGGGCCGCGATGCGCGATGCCGGCGCCAAGTTCCCGATCTGGTTCTACATGGTTCCCGGCCATCGCTGACGCAACTCGACCGTCACTCGCCATCGCGTGACGGTGATGTGCTAGTCATCCATGCGGTGACGCCCATCTACTGCATCAACTTGGCGACCAGCACGGAGCGCCGCCGGCGCATGCAGGCGCGATTCGCACACCACGGGCTGACACCGGCGGTGTCGTTCGTCCAGGCCATCGACCGCGCCGATCCCGAGATCGACCGGGTGGCCGTGGGCTTCGACCTGCCCGACTCCGAACGGGCGGCTGTTGCCTGCCTGCGCTCGCACTTGTCCGCCCTGCGTCGCTTCCTCGACGAGACCGACCCGGCCACCACGCCGGCAGCCATCGTGTGTGAGGACGACATCCTGCTGCACAACGACTTCGCCACGCGCTGGGAGGCGACGCTGGCGAACCTTCCCGACGATGCTCCGTTGGTGGCGCTCGGCTACCTCGTGTGGCACTGGGTCGATTACCGATGGGCCGGACGCGATCGCGAAAGGGAGAACCTCGCCACACTGCACCCGACCTACACGTGGGGCAACCAGGCGTACTGGATCACCCGCGCTGAAGCGGCCCGGGCGCTGGCCGCGTTCGACCGACCCCTTACCGAAGTCCCGCATCCGGTCTTCTCCGAGGCGATCATCCGGGGCAGTGGGGGCTACATCGCCTACCCGCCGCTGGTGTTGGAGGAGGCGCTCGAGTCGACGATCGCAGCCGACGACGAGCGCCTGGCGCACCATCGGATTGCGCAGAGCGGATTCCCGGCCAGCGAGTACACCGCGGCCGAGCGCGCGGCGCGCACACAGACCGTGTCGCTGTGCATGATCGTGAAGAACGAAGCCGAGGTGATCGAGCGGTGCATCGCGTCGGTGCGCCACCTCATCGACCATTGGGTGATCTGCGACACCGGTTCCACCGACGGGACCCCCGATGTCATCGCCCGTGCGCTTGCCGGTATCCCTGGTGAGCTACACCACCACGAATGGCGCGACTTCGGCCACAACCGTAGTGAGTTGATGCGCGTCGCCCGTGGGACGGCGGACTACCTGCTGCTGCTCGATGCCGACCAGACGCTCAGCGAACTCGGCACCCTGCCGCCGTTGACCGTCGATGCGTACCGCCTGCGCCACGCCGGTGCCATGGAATACGACGTGTCGCGGCTCGTGCGCGGTGACCTGCCATGGCGCTTCGAGGGTCGCACCCACGAGTACCTCACGTGCGAACTGCCGACGACGCAGGCGGCGCTCCCCGAGTGGCAGGTCGTGCACTACGGCGACGGTGGATCGCGGGCCACGAAGTTCGAACGCGACCGCGACCTTCTCGAACTCACGTTGGCCGAACGCCCGGACGATGTGCGGACCGTCTTCTACCTGGCCCAGACGTACGAGGCGCTCGGTGATCGCACGCGTGCGCGTCAGCTGTTCGAGCGGCGTTCGACGATGGGCGGGTTCGAGGAGGAGGCGTGGTACGCGCAGATGAGGGGAGCGGTGTTACTCGGCGACAGCGATCCGGCGGACGCGCTCGGGCGGCTGCTCGCCTGTTGGGAGCGGCGACCGACCCGTGTCGAACCGTTGCACGAGGCGGCAGCGCTGTGCGAACGGCAGGGCTGGTGGCAGGTCGCCCACGCAGTCAGCGCTGCCGGACTGGGGATCGCCCGGCCTGACGACATCCTGTTCGTGGAGCGCTGGCTGTACGACGGTGGCCTGCACGCCGACCACGAGCGGGCGTGTACTGCGCTCGGGCTCGCCAGCCCGGGCCGTGGCGCGGCCCCAATCGGGACCACACCTGACCGCGCCACCTTGGAATCGCTCGTTCCCGGCGCTCGCTTCGCTCAGGTGTCACTGCAGCCGGCACCGCCGTGGCCGCAGTTCAACCCGAGCATCGCCGTCGACGGCGACGGCTGGGCGATGATCGTGCGCACGGCGAACTATCGCCTCGTCGATGGTCGCTACCACACGCTCGACGACGACGGCGCGCCGACGGATCGGCGGGTGGTGCGCACGCGCAACTACTTCGTGCGCCTCGATGCGGGGTTCTCCGCGACCGACGTGCGTGAGGTGCGCGACGAGTCGGGTCGCACGGTGCACCCGACCGGCATCGAGGGGTTGGAGGACTGCCGCCTGTTCCGCTGGTGCGATTCGTGGTGGCTCATCGGCACCGTGCGTGACTCCACGGCCGTGGGCACCGCCCGCGTCGCGTTGGGCCGCCTCGACCTGGAGCGCGGGGATGCCGTGATCCGCGAGTTGGCGGAGTTGCCGTCGCCGGATCCCTCGTTGCACGAGAAGAACTGGGCGCCATTCGTCGAGGGTGACGCGTTGCACCTGCTCTACCGTTGGCACCCGCGCCGGGTGCTGAGTTGGGACGGTACGAGCCTTGCTGTGGCGAGTGAACGAGCGGGCGACGCCGAACAACTGGACTGGCGCGGCTCGTCGCAGGGCGCGCGAGCGGCCGGAGGCTGGTTGTTCGTGGTGCACGAGGTGAGTGCATCGAACGCCGGTCGGCGGTACCTGCACCGCTTCGCCCACGTGGGTGATGGCGGCGGCGTGCGGTGGTCGTCGGCGTTCACGTTCACCGGCACCCCGGTGGAGTTCGCCGCCGGCCTGGCGGTCAACGGCGACACGGTGGTAGTGAGCTTCGGGGTGAACGACGCGACGGCGGCCTTGGCGGTGCTGCCGCTGGTCGAGGTGTTGGCCTGCCTCGAAGAATAGGATCGCCGCGTCTGCTACGGTCTCGCGCCATGGAGAATCCCCTTAGTCGTCGTGAGCTCGGTGCCCGTGTCCTCGGAGCCTCCGTGTTGTTCGTGGGCACCGCTGGAGCGCTGCGGTCGGTCGCGAACGCCGCACAGAACCCGACTGGGCCGACAGGCGGGTCGAGCGGCTCGACCGGCTCGACTGGGCCGACCGGCTCGACCGGCTCGACCGGCTCGACCGGGTCCACCGGCGAGACTGGGTCCACTGGTTCGACGGGGTCCACTGGTTCGAGTGGGTTGACCGGCTCGACTGGTCCGACTGGTCCGACCGGCTCGACTGGGCCGACCGGCTCGACTGGTCCGACCGGGCCGACTGGTCCGACCGGGCCGACTGGCTCGACAGGTCCGACTGGTCCGACCGGTCCGACTGGTCCGACCGGCTCCACTGGTCCGACCGGCGACACCGGTGGTGCCACCGGCCCCACCGGCGACGAGGGTTCGGGCGGCAACCTGCCCAGCGCCGGGGCAGGCACCTCGATCCTCAACGCGGCCGCTGCCGTGCTGGCCGCCGGTGTCGCCTTCACCACCGTGGCGCAGTTCGGCAAGGGCGAGAACTCGCCCGACGTCGATCCGGCCTGACGGGTTCTGACCCAACGGCCCTGTGCGGCGCCACCCTCGTGGCGCGACAACTGGAGTCGTGAACAGCGTTCACGACGTGGCGATCATCGGCGGCGGCGTGGTGGGCTGTGCCCTTGCTCATGAGCTGGGCCGCTACCAGGTCTCCGTCGTGTTGCTGGAAGCGAACACCGAGGTCGGGTTCGGCACGAGCAAGGCCAACAGCGGCATCATCCACGGCGGCCACCAGGCGTCGGCCGCCACGCTCAAGGGCCGCCTGGAGTGGCAGGGCAACCAGATGTGGGGCGACCTCTGCGCCGAGCTGGGGTTCGGCTTCGCCCGCGTCGGTGCGCTCACCGTCGCGCTGAGCGATGCCGACTTCCCCGCCCTCGACAAGTTGCTGGCGCACGCAGCCGACAAGGGGATACCCGGCGTCGAGCGGTGGAACCGCAAGCGCCTGCTGCAGGCCGAGCCGTACCTCAACCCGAAGGCGGCCGCCGCGGTGTATGCACCCACGACCGCCGTGGTGAACCCGTATGAGGCGTGCTTCGGCCTCGCCGAGAGCGCGGCGAGCGCCGGCGTGCTGATCCGCACCGATTGCCCTGTGGTGTCGTTGCGTGGCGATGGCGACGTCTGGGTGATCGGCACGCCCACCGGCACGATACGGGCCACGTTCGTGCTGAATGCCGCCGGTGTGCGTGCCGCCGACATCGCCCGCCTGGCCGGGCTCGACGGCTATCGCATCCGCGCGCGCAAGGGTGAGGAGTACGTACTCGACAAGCGCCTGCGCGGCCTGGTGACGCGAGTGATCTATCCGTGCCCGACGCCTACGAGCAAGGGCACGCTCGTGATCCCCACCTACGACGGCACGATCATGATCGGCCCCACGGCCGACGAGGTCGACGATCCCGACGACACCACGACGACGGCCGACGGCGCGGCGCGGGTTCTCGCCGCCGCCCAGCGGCTCGTACCGGGTATCAGCGACAAGGACGTGATCGCTGAGTTCGCCGGCGTGCGCGCCGTGCTCGACGACGAGGACTTCCGCATCGGCCCGACGGACGCGCCGGGCCTGTTCGATGTCGCCGGCATCCAGTCGCCGGGCCTCACCGCGGCACCGGCGATCGCGGTCATGGTGGTGGAGCAATTGCGCGTCGCCGGGCTCGATCTACGGCTACGGCCCCGCGAGGCCACCACCGTGCCGCGTCCCGTGCACTTCGGTGCGCTTCCGATCGACGAACAGCGCCGGCTCGCGGCGAGCGATCCTGCGTACGGCCGGCTCGTGTGCCGGTGCGAGATCGTCACCGAGGCCGAGATCCATGATGCGATCGAGCGCGGGGCGCGCACCCTCGATGGCCTCAAGTTCCGCACTCGCGCCGGCATGGGGCGCTGCCAGGGTGGGTTCTGCACGTCGCGGTGCATGGAGCAACTGGCCCGCGAACTCCGTCGGCCGCTCACGTCGATCAGCAAGCGCGGCGGTGGTTCGTGGCTGGTGCTCGACCGCGACGTGCTGCAGGCGCAGGAGGAACCGTCGTGATCGACGGCCGACCGCAGGTCCTGGCGCCCGAATACGACGTGATCGTCGCCGGTGGCGGCCCGGCCGGGTTGAGCGCGGCCCTCGCCGCCCGCGGCGCGGGCGCTGAACGGGTACTCGTGGTGGATCGCGAACCCGAGGCCGGTGGCGTATTGCTGCAGTGCATCCACTCCGGTTTCGGGCTGCACCACTACGGCCAGGAACTCACCGGTCCCGAGTACGCCCACCGGGCGCTCACGGACGCCCTCGACCACGGCGTGGATCTCCTCACCGGCGCGTTCGTGCTCGATATCGCGCCGGACCGTCAGCTTCAGATCATGTCGCCCGAGCACGGCATCGCCACGCTGCGCAGCCGCGCCACGGTGTTGGCGATGGGTGCACGTGAGCGCACGAGCGCGGCGATCCGCATCCCCGGCGAGCGGCCCTCGGGCGTGTTCACCGCCGGCCTCGCGCAGCGGTTGGTCAACCTGCATGGCGTGCTGCCCGGCCGCAGAGTGGCGATCCTCGGCTCGGGCGACATCGGCCTCATCATGGCCCGCCGGCTCACCTTGGAAGGCGTGGAGGTCGTGGGCGTGTTCGAGCTGATGCCCCACGCCAACGGACTGACGCGCAACATCGTGCAGTGCCTCGACGACTTTGACATCCCGCTGCACCTGTCCACCACCGTGATCGGGATCCACGGCCGCGACCGCGTCGAGCGAGTGACGGTCGCACCGGTCGACGACCAGTTGCAGCCGGTGGTCGCGAAGGCGTGGGACGTCGCGTGCGACACCTTGCTCATCTCCGTCGGCCTGATCCCGGAGAACGAGCTGTCGCGGCAACTGCGCTTGCGCATCGACCCGGTCACGTCGGGGCCGGTGGTGACGAGCGCAATGGAAACCAGCCGCGACGGCGTGTTCGCGTGCGGCAACGTCGTGCACATCCACGACCTCGTCGACTTCGTCAGTGAGGAGGCCGAACTGGCCGGTCGGAACGCGGGCCGCTTCGCGAGTGGCCTCGTGCCCACGGACGACAACGTGCGGCTGCAGCCGGGCGCCAACGTCGCCTACTGCGTGCCACACACCGTGTCGACCGAGCGCGAGCACGTCGTCTATCTGAGGGTGCGCCGCCGGTTCGACAAGTGCGCCCTGCGGCTCAGCACGCCCGACGGCCGTGTCGTGCACGAACGCAAGCTGCGCTACGCGGTGCCCGCGGAGATGGTGAACCTGCGGCTGCGGCCCGCGCTGCTGGCCGGCTTCCACGGCGACTCGCTGCTCGTCGAGGTGGTCGACCGATGAGCGTCGACCGTCCCGCTGCGCTGCCCGACGTCTACGCCTACCTCTGCATCGGTTGTCCGCTCGGATGCCGGCTGGAGCTCGATGAGTCGCAGGGTGAGGTGCTCGTGGTGCGCGGCAACTCGTGCAAGAAGGGTGATCTGTTCGCCCGCCAGGAACACATCGATCCCCGCCGGATGGTGACGACGACGGTGACGGTCGCGGGCGCGCTGTGGCCGCGCCTGCCGGTGAAGACGTCCGGCGCGGTGCCCAAGGCGATGGTGGCCGACGTGTGCCGGGCACTTCGGAAGGTACGGGTGAACGCACCGGTGGCGCTCGGCGAGGTCGTGATGGCCGACGTGCTCGGCACGGGCGTCGACGTCGTCGCGACCCGTGACATGGCCAGGATGTGAGCCGCCGTCCGCCCGCGGTCAGCGCAGCCCTCCGGCCCCGAGCGGCCGTTCGTCGGCCCGCTGGAGACAGGCCACCACCTCGTCGTCGGACGTCGCCGCGAAGTCCGCGTAGAAGCGGCCGACGGCACCGAAGTCGGCCGGGGTGAACACGCTGATGTACTCGTCGGCCGACTCGCCCATCTCGGCCTCCCAGCCGAGCGGGGCGACCGGAACGGCGAGTACCACCCGCTCGACGTTTTGGTGGCGGAGCACTGCGCACGCCGCGCGTGCGGTGGCGCCGGTGGCGATGCCGTCGTCGACCACCACCGCAATGCGGCCGGCGAGCACTGGCCGCCGACGCGACCCGCGGAAGGCGGCCGCCCGCCGATCCAGTTCGAGGCGCTCGCGGACGGCAACCTCCTCGATCTGCGCGGGGCTGACACCGACCATGCGGATCACGTCGGCGTTGAGCACCTGCACGCCGTCCTCGGCGATGGCCCCCATCGCCAACTCCGGCTGCTGGGGGACGCCGAGCTTGCGCACCATCATCACGTCGAGCGGCGCGGCGAGCGCGAGCGCCACCTCCAGCGCGACCGGCACGCCGCCCCGTGGCAGGCCGAGTACTACCACGCGCTTGCCACGCAGGTGGGTGGCGACGGCGGCCAGTTGACGGCCCGCGTCGTGCCGCTCGCGGAACACCCGATCGGAAGTGAATCGACGCACCCTCACAAGTACAGCGAAGTACCAGCGGCCGCCTTGCGCACGTGCCGAATGTCCCGGGACTCCGTAGTGTTTGCCCGTGGCCGACGCGATCATCAGAGCCCATGGGCTCACCAAGCGCTACGGGGAAGGTACGCCGGGGGAAGTGCTCGCCGTCGATGGCATCGACCTCGAGATCCGGGCGGGCGAGATCTACGGCCTGCTCGGGCCGAACGGGGCCGGCAAGAGCACCACGATCGGCATGCTCACCACCCGGGTGGTGCCCACGGCCGGGTCGGTGATGATCGGCGGGGTCGATCTCGTGGCCCGTCCGGCTTTGGCCAAGCAGCTCATCGGTGTGGTGCCCCAGAGCAACACGCTCGACCGGGCGATGACCGTGTTCGAGAACCTGGAGTTCCACGGCCGCTACTTCGGCATGGGCGCGAAGGAGTCCAAGCGCATCGCCGGGCAGATGCTCGAGCGGGTGCGGCTCGCCGAGCGGTCCTCGGCGCCGGTGATGGCGTTGTCGGGCGGCATGGCGCAGCGGCTGATGGTGGCGCGAGCAATCATGCACCGTCCTCAGGTGCTGTTCCTCGACGAACCAACTGCCGGTCTCGACCCGCAGAGCCGCATCGCGTTGTGGGAAATCCTCGGCGACCTGCACGCCGACGGCCAGACGATCCTGCTCACGACCCACTACATGGAAGAGGCCGACGAGTTCTGCGACCGCCTGGCGATCATGGATCACGGCCGCCTCCTCGCCCTCGACACCCCCACCCGGCTGAAGGAGTCGATCGGTGCCGGGCGCATCGTGATCGTCTCTGCTTCGGGCGATCTCGCCACGCTTGCCGAGCACCTGGCCGCCGCCGTCGAGGGGGCCACGAGCGCCCGCGTCGTGGATGGCCGCATCCACCTCAGCGTCGATGCCTCGTCGGGCCTGCTGCCGCGCATCATCGGCGCCGCCGAGTCCGCGGGGTCGACGGTGCACGACCTGTCCGTTACCGAACCGACGCTGGAATCGGTGTTCATCAACCTCACCGGAAGGGAACTGCGCGAATGAGCACGACGCAAGAGACCCACGCCCTGCGCGAGCTGCGGCCCGCGGGCAACGCCTACCGCGCCGCGTTCGTCGGCCTGCTCGGCCGCGACCTCTACCTGTTGCGCAAGAACTGGAAGACGTTCTTGCTGCGCACGCTCATCCAGCCGCTGCTGTTGGTGTTCGTGTTCGCCTACGTGTTCCCCAAGACCGGCCAAGGTGTCGGTGGTTCGGCGGGTGCTGCCCGCTTCTCCACCCAGCTGGTGGCGGGCGTGATGGGCCTGGCCATCGTGTTCCAGGGCATCCAGGCCGTCGCCCTGCCGCTGGTGCAGGAGTTCGGCGTGTCGCGCGAGATCGAGGACCGCGTGCTCGCCCCGCTCCCCACGTGGATGGTGGGCTTGCAGAAGATCGTCACCGGCCTCTTGCAGGGCCTGCTCGCCGCGTGCCTCGTGTTCCCGATCGCGGCGCTCGTACCGGCCACCGCGGTGCACTTCAACATCGATTGGCCCGTTCTGCTCACGCTCGCGCCGCTCGCGGGCTGGGTCGCCGGCTCGCTGGGGCTCGTGCTCGGCACGAAGGTGCAGCCCTATCAGGTGTCGATGCTGTTCTCCCTCATCGTCATCCCGCTCACCATGCTCGGCTGCACCTACTTCCCGTGGCAGAACCTCGGCAAGGTGATGTGGCTGAAGTGGGCGGTGCTCGTCAACCCGGTGGTGTACATGACCGAAGGCTTCCGCGCCGCGCTCATGAACGGCATCCCACACATGCCCTTGTACGGCATCTACGGCGCGCTCATCGCGGCCGGCACGCTGTTCACCTGGATCGGTGTGCGCGGCTTCGAGCGCCGCGTCGTCAGCTAGTCGCGCCATACCGAAAACGCGTGACGGACCCGCCGCGCTCGTCGCGGCAGGTCCGTCGGTGTTCGTCAGGGTCACTTCGTCGTCGGGCGCCGAACGGTGAACCAGGTGGCGGCGATGCCAGCGAAGAGGGTGAGGATCGCCAGGAGCACGACCGGCTCGGAGGTGCTACCTGTTCGCGGGAACTGGTAGGTGACGGGGACGCTGCTGCTCTCGGCGATCGCGGCTTCCACACCGCTCTCGCCGGTGGCGGTGGTGGCGGTGGTGGCTGCCGTGGTGCCGGTGCCAGCGGTGGTGGTGCCGGTGCCAGCGGTGGCGGTGGTGGTGCCGGTGGTGCCGGTGGTGCCGGTGGTGCCGGTGGTGGCGGTGGTGCTGCCGGTGGCGGTGGTGGCGGTGGCGCTGGTATCGCTGCCGCTGCCGGAGCCGGCGGTGGCGCACGTCGGTGCGGTGAAGGTGTCGCCGATCAAGGTGACCGAACCGTTGCGGGCCAGGGCGCGCCCGTGGATGGTGACGCTGCTCTCCACGGTGATCGAGGTCAACGCCATGATCGTGCCGCTGAACGACGAGCCCGAGCCCAGCGTGGCCGAGCTACCGACCTGCCAGAACACCCGGCAGGCCTGGGCACCGTTGATCAGGTTCACGTTGCTACCCGAAGCGGTGATGAGCGTCGAGTTGGTCTGGAAGATGAACACGGTGTCGGTGTTGCCCGAGGCGTCGAGCGTCAACGTGCCCGATAGGGACAACGGCCCCTGCTCGCTGCGGCATAGACCCCGCCTTGCAGCGTGAGGCCGACCAGATCGGCATTCACGGTGGCGTCCAGAGGGCGACCTGCGGCATTCGAGTAACCACCGTTGAGGTCCGACTTGGCCTGGTTGGCCTCGGTGTCTGCCTGGTGGATGACCGAGGGGGCGAGGACGATGCCCGGCGGGAAGCCCGTGATCGATGTGCCCGGTGACAAGCCGAGGTTCAATCTCGTGGTGGTGAACGAAACATTGGTGATGGTCTCGCCGGCGAGCACCGAGTAGCCATTGGCGGTGCCCAGCGGAACAGTGGCAACGACCGCGGCCTGTGCGGCGGTGCCGAACAGCAGTGGTGTTGTGGCGATGGCAAACCCGATGGCGCTGAGGCCGGCCAGCTTGCGGGTGGTGGGGTGACGAACTCTCATGGCGTGCTCCTTTACGGGCAGTGGGTGGGAAGGATCAACTCTGATGGACGCTGGTGGAACGCATCGCGAAGCGAGGCAGCACGAGCGCACAGACCACGACGACAGCGCCGGCGAGTGCGGCCAGCCAAGCCATCGCGGTTTCGAGCGCGAGCGAGGTGGTGAACGATTCGTTCTGCACGGCACCGACGAAGCCGGCGACGCCGAGCACGATGCCGAACAACATCTCAGAGCTGCGCGAACGGCTGGCGCCGCTCAGCAGCAGGGCGAGGCCGAGGCCGATCTCGATCATGCCGAGTGTGGTGGTGTGGGTGAAGCCGAGCACGCTGACAACAGGTGTGGCGAGCGGCCCACTGAAACCACCGCGGATGACGGCGATGAGGCCGACGACGGCGATCACGAGGCCGATGGCGGCGGCCACCAGGGCATCGGGCTCGAAGCGCGACCGGGAGGACTTGCTGACGCTCTGCGCCCTGGTCTCCTCGACCTGGGGGGCATACGGAGCGGGTGCGACGGCCATCGGCGGTGGCATCTGCTGCGGCATGGCGGGTGGTGCCGTCACCACGGTTGTGGTGTGGGCCGGCTGCGTGCCTTCTTGGATGGTCATGGTGTCGCTCCTCGTGATGCCGGGTGAACCCCGTACGTCGGACACCGTGTCTGTTCCCCGCCGAGTGGTGGGTTAAACACTCAGCGCGGTGCGGTCCGCGAGCGCGACGCACAACAGCGCCATGTCGTCGAAGCGGTCGGTCACCGTCGCCGCGAGCGCCTCCACGAACTCGCCAGGGGCAAGGGCTGCGTGATCGCGGGCAACCCCGCACAGGCGGGCGATGCCGATGTCGAGGTGCTCGCGGCGACGCTCGACGAGCCCGTCGGTGAACAGCAGGATGCGGTCGCCCGGGTGCAAGTCGATCGTCGACGTCTCGTAATGGCCTTGGCCACTCAGCGCCAAGGGGGGCCCGGGCCGCTCGGGTAGGTAGTCGGTGGAGCCGTCGGCGCGAACCAGCAGCGGCGAGAAGTGCCCCGCCTGGGCCCACTGGAGCGTGCGGCTGGGGACATGCAACACCGCGTAGCAGCACGTCACGAACGGCCCACCGGGCTCGTTCAGTCGGGTCGTGACCGCGTTGGCCCGCGTGAGAATCTGACTGGGGTCGGCGTACTCCTCGGCCAGCGCCCGGAACACATTGCGCACCTGCACCATGAACACGGCTGCATGTCGCCCGTGGCCGGCCACGTCGGCGATGACGAGCGCGATGCGCTCGCCGTCGAGCACGAACGCGTCGTACCGTCGCCGCCGATCGGCTCGCTGAGGTCCGCCGGCAGGTAGATCGCAGCCATGCGCACCCCGGCAGGCTCCGGGAGCGCGCGCGGGATGGCTGCCGCCTGCAACAGCTCGACGGCCGTGCGCTCGTTCTCGGCGAGCACCGTTGCGGCCACGGCTGCGGCCTCCGCGGCCACCAGGTCGGTGACGTCGCGCGTGGCGGCGATGTAGCCGTCGGCGAGCTTGGCCACCTGCAGCGTGAGGTAACGCTCGCGGCCGTCGGCCGCGGTATCGAGCAGCCGGTGCACTTGGTACGGACGGCCGGTCTCGACGACATCGCAGAAGCGATCGTATGTTCCCGAGGTTCGCCAGTGCGGATACACGTCGGAAAGCTGCCTGCCTACGGCCGCCGTCGAGCTTCCTGTGGCGGCGCCATCGTCGTGCCGGTTGACGAAGTCGATGACGAAGTCGATGATCGTGCCAGCCTCGTCGCGCACGGCGCGGCCGATCATCACGTCGTCGAGCATCGAGTCGAGGGCTCGCCGGAACTGGTCGCGGTGGGCCTGGTCGGTGGCGGCGATGCGCTCGAGCGCCATCCCGCCGAGCGACGACACGGTGCTCAGCAGGGTGCGCATCGTCGGGGTGATCGTGCGCGGGGCGGCCCAGCCGATGTGCATCACGCCAGCGGTCACACCGGTGCCGCGCACGGGGTAGGAAAGCGACGCCGCGTTCTGCGTGGTCGTTGTCTCGGAGGACGGCGGGTCGCCGAACACCTCCGGCACTTCCTCGTCGAGGACGCCGTGCACCGAGCGGGTGATGCGCTCCGAGCCGGTGCGGAGGAGGACGGCGGCCTTGGCGCGGAACGCGTCGGCGAGGTGGGTGCACAACCCGTCAGCGACCTGTTGGGTGTCGACCGCGTTGGAGAGCGTTTCCGCGAGGGAGAGCATCTGCTCGGCTTGGCGGTGGGCGACGGTCTCGGAGGTGATGTCGGTGAACGACGCGCCGATGCCCACGACCTCGGCTTCGTGGTTCAGAACCGGCCGCAGGTTCATCTTCCAGTGATGCTCGAGACCGACTTCGGCGTGTTCCACGTGGAGGTCGTGGTTGGTGATGGCCACGCCCTCGTCGCGGACACGGGCGAGCAGGTGCTCGTACATCTGACCCGCCGTCGGGCTGACGTCGGTGGGTCGTCGGCCGATGTGGTCGACAGCGCTGCGACCGTTCATCGCGGCCATCGAGTCGTTCACCCGGCGGAAGCGCAGCTCGCGGTCGAACACCGCCGTGGCCTCGGGTGACTGCTCCAGGAGGATGTCGCTGAGTTGCCGCTCCACGTGTTCGCGGTCGCGCACGTCCTCGAGTCGCATGACCAGCAGGATCACACCTACGACGGCGGCGATGAAGATGAGCAGCCCGAGCCCGTCGTGCAGGGTGGCGATCCGCCATGCGTGAGAGCGAGGGGTGAAGGCCCACCAGAGAGCGACAGTGCTCGACACCGCGCACAATACGGCCGAGCGGGTGCCTGCCACCACGGCCGCGATCACACAGCCGAGCAGCAACAGGGCTGCCGGGCGATACGCGGCCGCGTCGGTGACCGACCAGAGCGCGGCGGTCACGATGGCTGGCGGCCCCGCGCCCCACACGATCTCTTTGAGCCCGAGCGGTTCGTCGGGCCCGGACAACAGGCGTTGCAGCGACCCGTGCGGCGACGGGTCGTCGTCGTGGATGTCGTCGGGCGCGAGCAGCGCCAGCCGCTGGGCGGCCGAGCGCGCCACGATGATGTCGTCAGAGGTGTACGGCGTCCCGCCCGGGGGCCGTTGGGCGGTCAGCTCGCCGACACCGCCGCTGCGCAACGAGACGCGGACGGCGATGTGGGTGCTCGGGTCAGCCACGGGCCCCGAGGGGGTGTCTCCCGTGGCGGGGTCGATCCGGCTCCAGCGCACCGTGTCGCCGCCGAGCGAGGCCGAAACCACGCTCAGCAGACCTGGTACGAGGTGCTCCGGTTCGTTCCACCACGAATCCTCGAGGTGGTGGGGCACTGGGGCCACGGTACCTCATGTTCGCCGAATTCAGAACGGGAGGCGGTGCGACGTTTGACAGGCCCACTCGAGGGGTAGTGGGCGGGTACACACCGAGCATGGGAGGCTGTCAGCCGTCATGGGTGCCGACCGGGTTACGCATCACCGTCGGAGCTTCGACGCGGTGCCCTTCGCAGCGAGCGCAGCGCGCTCGTTCGTGGCCACGACCCTTCGGGATGACGGCGCGCCGGCGCACGCAGTCGAGGACTTCAAGCTCGCGATCAGCGAGCTGGTGTCGAACATCGTCGAGCACGGCGCCGGCCGTGGCTTCGACGTGTGTATAGACCTCGCCCGGCCCGACCTCTGGGTGGTAGGCATCGAGTGCGCCGCCACCGACGCGGGACCGACGCTGCCCGACCCGGCCGCCTGGACACTCGCCGGCCCCGACGAGTTGTCCGGTCGTGGGCTCGGCATCGTACGCGCCTTGATGGACGACGTCGCCGTGCACACCGCCGGCGGTCGGCTCACCATCAACTGCTCCATCCAGCGCTGATCGCTACGGGTCTTCCTGCCGGGGTCGGGCGCTTCGGGTGGCTTCACCCGTGTGCACAGGTCTGGGGGCGTCCGATCGTGGATCTGCTGGGTACCCATGTGCCGGCCACTTCAGACACGGGTCGCTTTGTGTGCGTTCGCGGGGCACACTGCGAGTAGGGCCGACGTGAAGGAGGCGCAGCGATGACGACGATGGGGAACGATCCCAGCCTGCAGGTGCAGATCGGCCCGGGCGGTGAGGTCGTCGTGCGCGGCGACATCGACATCGCCGGCGGCCCGATCCTCGATGCCGCGCTGAACGCGTTGGCGCCCACAGGATCGGTGGTGATCGATCTCGGCGAGGTGAGCTTCGTCGACTCCTCCGGCCTGCGCAGCCTGCTCACCGCTGGCCGCAACGCGCGAGCTCGCGACGCCGCGGTCGTGCTCCGCAACGTGCAGCCGGAGGTCGTCCGCCTCCTGGAGATCACCGGCACGGCCGAGCAGTTCACGATCGAGGCCGGCCATGGCTGAGCCAGTTATGTCCGGGCCAGTCATGTCCGGGCCGGCAACGCCGAGCCCGGTGCACATCCGGGTGTCGTCCGATCCGGCGATGTCGCGGGTGCTGCGCCTTGCGGCCGGCGGTGTCGGCTCGCTCGCTGGGTTCACCGTCGACGAGATCGAGGACATCAAGGTGGCGGTCAGTGAAGTGCTGCTCGCGCTCGTCGAGCACGGCGACGGCGCAATCATCGACATCGAGCTGGCAGTCACCGACTTCGGCTTCGAGGTGCACGGCCGCACGCCCGTGCAGCACTTCGACGCCGACCACCCCGACTTGCTGTTGTGCCGCACGGTGCTCGCCGGCTTCTGCTCCCGCCACGGTGTGGAGCACTGGAACGGCGCCGCGCACATCTGGGCCTCGGTCGCACGAACGCCGAGCGAGTGAGCGCCACCGCACCCGTCGGCGACACCGACGACGGGTGGTTGAGCGCGGCGCTGGATGAGTTCTCCGTCACCCGCGATCCGGCCTTGCGCGGCGAGATCGCAACGGCCACGGCGTGGCTCGCCATACGGAGCGCGCGGCGCTTTTGGGACCGCGGCGAACCGTCCGACGACTTGGTGCAGGTTGCCCAGATCGGCCTGTTGAAGGCGATCGACCGCTTCGACCCCACCACGGGCGTGCCCTTCGGCGCGTTCGCCACGCCGACGATCGTGGGCGAGCTGCGCCGCCACTTCCGCGACCACACATGGAGTGTCCACGTGCCACGGCGAGCCAAGGAACTGCGCGCCGCCGTCAACGCGATGCGCGACGAGTTGGCGCGCGACCTGCAGCGTTCACCGCGCGTCGACGAGATCGCCGCACGCCTGGATGTGCCGGCCGAGCAGGTGATCGAGGCGCTGGAGTCGAACAACGCCTACCGCACACAGTGGCTCGACCCTGTGCATGGCGGCGACATGTCGGCGAGTGCCGCCGAGTTCGATGCAGTGCTGGATCACGAGGTGGCGATCGAGCTGCTCGAGCACCTGCCACCGCGCGAGCGGCGGATCCTCACGTTGCGGTTCTTCGGTGGGATGAGCCAGGAGCAGATCGCGGCCGAGATCGGTACCAGCCAGGTGCACGTCGGCCGGCTCATCCAGGCGAGCCTCACCGAACTGCGGGCATACCTCGCCGCCGACCCCGCACGGAGCGTTTGAACCGACTGGTGAGCGGGTACCGGAAGGTCATGATCGTCATCGGACTCATCTTCCTGCTGCTCGGCATGTTGCTCGGAATCGGCCTCCTCTGGACCGTCGGCGTCGTGATCGTGATCGTCGGCCTCGTCCTCATGGTCCTCGGTCGTTCGGGGCATCAGGTGGGTCGCAGGGCCCATTACTGGTGAGCGAAACGATCGTTGACCGCACCACACCTCAAATTGGAGAGAATCATGTTGCTGAGTTCCGGAATCTTCATCGGTGGCGGGTTCCTGACCCTCCTCCTCATCGTCGTCGTCGTGGTCCTGCTCCTGCGTTGACCCGCACGGCGCCTCCCCGGGGCCAGAACTATCTGGCCCCCGCGGGAGGATTGGGTGGCAAGTGCCCCTACCGTGATTGGCTACGGGTGTGCCACAAGGGCTGCTCGGATTGAGAGCAGAGAACCAAATGCAAGGCACAGTCAAGTTTTTCAACAACGAGAAGGGCTTCGGCTTCATCTCCCGCGAGGGTGGCAACGACGTGTTCGTGCACCACACGAACATCGCCGGCACCGGCTACAAATCACTGGCCGAAGGCCAGCTCGTCGAGTTCGATGTGGCCCCCGGCCGCAAGGGCGACGAGGCCCAGAACGTCCGCGCCATCTGACGCAACGATCTCAGAACGCCGTCGGCCCCGAAAGGGACCGGCGGCGTTCGCCGTTTTCTGGCCGGCTGCGCTCAGCCAGTGAGCGTGCCGAGGATCAGATCGGCAGCCTTCTCCGCCACCATCACCACTGGAGCGTTCGTGTTGCCGCTCGTGACGGTTGGGAACACCGACGCATCGACCACGCGCAGGCCCTGCACGCCGCGCACGCGCAGCTGAGGATCCACCACCGACGCATCGTCGGCGCCCATGCGGCACGTGCCCACAGGGTGGTAGGGGCGGAACGACGTCATGCGCAGAAAGCCGGCCCATTCGTCGTCGGACTGCACGCGCTCGCCGGGCACGACTTCCACCGCACCGTTGTCCTTCATTGCCGGCGCGTTGATGATCTCGCGGGCCTGCCGGCAGGCGGCGATGAGCTGGGTCATGTCGGCGTCGGAGAGCAGTTGATGATCGAACACGGGCTGCTCGGCCGGGTCGGAGGAGGCCAGGCGCACGGTGCCGCGCCCCTTGGGGTGCACGAAGCTGGGGAACACCATCATGCTGTGGGGCAGCACCTTCACCTTGTGCACATTGTGCTCGTGGCTGGCCTCGCCGTCGCGATTCTGGAACTCCATGCCCACGGGCATGAGGATGATCTCGCATTCGGTGGGGTACTCGCCGGCGAGCTGTGAGAACACGAGCGCCGCGCCACCGCCGACGGTGAGCGCGCCCTTGCGGCGGAACAGGTAGTTGAGCCCGTGCTTGAGCATCTTCAGCGGGCGCAGCTCCTCCACGAGCGTGCCTGACCTGGTGGTGACCATCATCAGCCCGTACGCGTGGTCCTGCAGGTTGGTGCCGACGTCGGCCCGGTCGAGCTTCACCGCGATGCCCTTCTCGCGCAGGTGGTCGGCCGGGCCGATGCCCGAGAGCATCAGCAGCTTCGGCGTCACCAGCGCGCCCGCGCTGAGGATCACTTCCGTGGCGGCGCGGGCCACACGGGTCTGGCCGTCGTGCTGGTACTCCACGCCCACCGCGCGGTCGCCCTCGAACACCACCCGAGTCGCGAAAGCCTCGGTGCGGATCGTGAGGTTCGCCCGCTTGCGTGCGGGCGCCAGGTAGGCACGCGCGGTACTGCTGCGCAGGCCGCGCCGCTGCGACACCTGGGTGAGCGTCACGCCCTGCTGGCGCTCACCGTTGTAGTCGGGGTTGCGCTGGTGGCCGGCCTGCTCGGCGGCCTTGATGAAGTCGTCGACGGCCTGCACTTTCACGTCGAACTTGGCCACACCGACCGGGCCGCTCGTACCCCGTGCCGGGCTCGGCCCGTTCTCGAACGTCTCACACTTCACGAAGTAGGGCAGTACATCCTCGTAGCCCCAGCCGGTGCAGCCGAGGTCGCGCCAACCGTCGAAGTCGGAGCGCTCGCCGCGCACCCACAGCATCATGTTCACTGTGCTGCCGCCGCCGAGCACCTTGCCGGCCGCGTACTCGTCGATGCGCCCGTCGCGCGACGGGTCGGGGATGCCCTTGAACTTCCAGTCGTAGTGCTCGGGCAGCTTTTTCATGCCCGCGGGGATCTTCACCGCGATGTTCTTGTCCCACCCGCCGGCCTCCAACAGCAGCACACTCTTGCGCGGGTCGGCGGAGAGGCGGTTGGCGAGCACACAGCCGGCCGAGCCACCCCCCACGATGACGTAATCGAAATCGTTGCGTTGATCGTCCTTGCTGGCCATCTCGCCGATGATAGTTGCTTACAGCAAGCAACGTGGTGCCCGCCGGCGGCGCGTGCACTGGCGCGGCTGGAAAGCCGCGTCAGTTGCTGAGGTCGATGTCGACCATCAAGCGGTCGGCGAGCGCTTCCAGGCGGTCGCGGACGGCATCGATCGACACGCCCGCAGGTAGCACGACCGCTGCCGTGGCCTCGAACAACGGGCCGCCCGACATCGGGGCGTCGCTGGTGGCTGTGTCGAGTTCTTCGATGCTCGCCCCGATCTCGGCGAGCGCGGCCGACACAGAATGCACGAGGCCAGGGCGGTCGGTGCCGACAAGCGACAGCACGAAGCGATCGCCCTCGGCGACGGGCTCGACGCCGGCGGGATCGACACGCACATGCAGACCCTCCGTGCCGAGCGCGGCCAGCGCGGCCTGCAGCGCCTCGGCCTTCGCTGTGGGCACGCTGACCTGCACGACCCCGGCGAACTTGCCGCCGAGGCGGGCCATCTGGCTGCGCTCCCAGTTGCCGCCGTGCGCCGTGATCGCTCCCGAGAGCGAATCCACCAGGCCGGAGCGGTCGTCGCCGAGCACCGTGAGCACATAGCTGATCATGAGCCAACGCTAGCCAGTCCCGTCCGCCGCGCCCTTGGCCGTCTGCGAGACTCGCCGCATGCAACCGCTCGGTGTCCACCACGTCTCGATCAACGTCAGCGACGTCGCCGCCGGGGTGGAGTTCTACACCGGTGTGCTCGGCCTGACGCGGCGCGACGATCGGCCCGATTTCGGCTTCGGTGGGGCGTGGCTCGACCTCGGTGGCGAGCAGGTGCACCTCATCGAGAACGAGGTGCCGGCCGACCTGGGCCAGCATTTCGCTATCCAGGTCGCCGACCTCGACGCGGCTGTCGCGGAGTTGCGCGGCAACGGCATCGAGGTGCGCGGCCCCGTGCCGGTGGGAACCGGCCGTCAGGCGTTCCTGCGCGACCCGTCGGGGAACCTCGTGGAGTTGAACGAACCCGGGCGGTAACCGACGCACCGCATCACGCGGGGCAGCAGACCTCGAGTTCCATACCGTCGGGATCGCGGAAGAACAGCGACAGCTCGCTGCCCAACTGCTGGATCGTGCCCACTTCCTGCGCCTCGGTCTCCAACAGCCGTTCGCGTACGGCCTCCAGCGTGGCGCGCGAATCGACGGCGAGCGCGAAGTGGTCGATCGCGCCCCGAGCACCCTGCCGGCGGCGCTCACCGATTATCTCCTCCGGCGGCACCTCGAAGACGTTCAGCGCGGCACCGCCGCCGAGATCGAGGATCTTCATCCACGGGTGGTCGTCGCGCTTGGCCACCTCGAAGGTGACGACCGCGCCGAAGGCATGCTCGTAGAAGCTCACCGCAGTGTCCATCGACGTGGTGAGTGTGGCCACATGGTTGAAACCGATGGTGATGGGCATGGTGCTCCTCAGCTTTGCCAGGTACAGATACAGGCTTCGTTGCCGTCCGGGTCGGCGAGCACCCACCACGCCGGGGCGAACCGGTCCGTGACGAGGCGGCCGCCGGCGGCGAGCGCCGCGGCGATGCGTTCGGCCGCGACGTCGTGGGGTACGTAGACGTCGATGTGCAGGCGTGAGCGTTCGGTGCGCGCCGGGTCCATCGGCTGGAACCACACGGTGGGCGAGCAGCGCATCGGGTCGACGGCTTGGCCGGACGCGTCGACGCCGTAGCCGAGCACGGCCACCCAGAACGGACGGATGCGATCCGCGTCGGTGGTGTCGATCGCGACCTCGACGACACCCGAAACGAGTGGCTGCGCCGTCGCCCCGGCCTCGGCCGCGAGCGCGGAGATCGTGCGCGCGAGATCGGTGTCCAGCGTGGTGACCCCGCCGGTGGCATGGGTCTTCAGCACGACGCGAACGACGCCCGGGTAGCGCAGGTCGACATCAGGGTGGTGTTCGATCGCGTCAGCCGCCGCGGCGATGGCAGGCAGCAGGCCGGCCGCCGCCGCGTACGACCCGGCGCGGAACTGGGCGTGGATCGCGGTGGTGAGCAAGCGCCAGTCGTCGAGACCGGGGAGGGCGGCGAACTCGTCGGCCGTGACAGCGGTGTAGTGCACCGGGCCATTGAATCAGGCGCGCTGGAGCGCGTGTGTGCGGCGGGGTGGGTCGTCGCTGCTAGAACGGCACGACGATGGCTGCTCCGGTCCAACCTCGACTGCCTCCCTACGTCAGCCGCGTCGACGCCCGCGACCTCAAGGGCGGGCACATGGTGTCGGATCGCAACGGCTACTACGACAGCCAGAACATCGTCGTGGTGGGCGAGGCCGCGGCAGGGCCGACGACCTACAGCGTGATCCTGCACCATTCGGAGAACCGTGAAGGCGGGCCCGGCCTGCAGCTGTACTCCACGCTGAGCACGGACGGCGGGCGTACGTGGAGCGCGCTCGCCGCGGTCGACTCGCCCGAGCGGCAGAGCCACGACGGGTACCAGCTGGTGCAGCGCCGCGCCGACGGCAGCGAGCGGATCTTCCTCTTCTACGGGTGGAACGGCGGCTCGCAGTACCCCGACGGTGCCGACCCCGCGCTGACCTCGTTGAAGCGCACCGACATGCAGCTGGAGGAGGGCTATTGGTTCCGTGTCAGCGATGACCACGGTCGCACGTGGGGTGACCGCCGGTGGCTCGTGCCGGTACGGCGCACACGCATCGACCGCGAGAACCCGTGGGGCGGGGCGACGATGGGGATGTTCCTGTGCGACAAGCCGTCGGTGATCGATGGCGCGGTGTACATGGCCTTCCAGAAGACCCGTGACGGCGCGGGGGAGACCGAGGGCAGCGAGGTGTTCTTCCTGCGCAGCCGCAACCTGCTGCACGTCGACGACCTCGCCGATGCGGTGTGGGAGACGCTCCCGCTCGGCGATTTCGGTCTGCAGGCCCCCGGTGGCGAGCTGCAACTGGGGGAGGAGCCTCACGTGCTGCAGGTCGGCGACATGCCTGGCCGCCTGTTCTGCCTGTGGCGCGCCGAGACCGGCCGGTTGGCGGCCACGTACTCCAGCGACGGTGGCGAGACCTGGGATGCACCGTTCTGGCTGACCCACGAAGGGCTGCCGCTCGGCGTGGGCGGGGTGCAGGAACTGCGCAACCCGCGTGGCTCGGTCACCCCGTTCCGGCTGCGCACGGCGCCCGGAGTACCGGCCGAGTACGTGATGCTCTACTACAACAACGGCGGCACCGAACGGCTGGGGTACGTGGGCCGCCGGGTGTACTGGCTCACCCACGGCCGCGCCACGCCAGACGGGCTGATCCGCTGGAGTCAGCCGGAGATCGCGCTGTACTGGGACGGCACCGGCTTCGAGGAGCGGCCCGACTGGAACCCCGATTGGGCGATCGTCGACGGGCCGGGCTACCCCGACTTCGCCGAGCTCGCCAGCAGCACGCTCGCGTTCGTCGAGTCGAACAAGCTCGCCGTGCGCTACCACGAGGTCGAGCCGCGCCTGCTCGCGTACCTGCGCCGCCAGCACGACCTCGTCGTGCTGCCAACCGAGGCTCTCGTGCTCGATGTCGTAGCCGCGGACGGCCGCGCGGATGTGCGCGGCCCGGTGCTCGCCGACCCGCGCGCTGGTGGCGGCTTCTCGATCACCGCGCACTTGCAGGGTGTCGCCGCGCCGGGCGAGGTGCTGGTGTCGGCGTTCTCGACGGTCACCGCGGCCCTGGGTGAGGAGGCGACCACGGCGACGATCACCAAGGGGTGGTCGCTCACCGTCACCGTCGATGGCGAGGTGGAGCTGTACGTCACTGATGGCTTCGGCACCGAGCTGCGCCATGCCACCACGACCGCGGCGGCGACCGTGTGGGACGGCGGCGGTCACACGGTGAGCTTCCTCGTCGACGGCGGGCCGAAGATGGTGAGCATCGTGGTCGACGATCGCCTCGACGACGGTGGCGCGAGGGCAGCCCAGGGGTGGGCGTTCTTCCCGCGTGATCTCGGCGAGGTCGGCGGCGCCGAGGTGAAGATCGCGCCGGGTGGCGGCGCGGCACTGCGTCGCCTGCTGGTGCACGACCGGGCATTGACGACAACGGAGGCCATCGCCGCGTGGCGAAGCCTGTGCGACACACTGCGTTGAGGTTCGCGCCCTCCGCGCTCCGGTACAGCGACAACTGCAGGACTCCGGTCACCAGGAGCGGTCCGAAGGTCACGGTGACGCCGAGCGTCCGAACCCAAGGTGTTCGGTCGACGGTTGTGAAGCGGCCCGATGCCGGATGGTCAACAGTGGCTATTCCGCCGGTGTAGAACTTCCACCGGAACCAGTTCGAC
>JAYRWH010000087.1:0-36474 GCA_041918155.1 Ilumatobacteraceae bacterium
ACACCCCGGCCCCACCGGTTTGGGCCACGCGCTCAACACCCCCCCCCTACAAAGTCGGGTGGGTGCGGTTTCTCGCCACCTCTCAGAAGCCCGACCGCAACCTGGCCCTCGAACTCGTCCGCGTCACCGAATCGGCGGCGCTGGCAGCCTCTCGGTGGGTGGGTCGCGGTGACAAGCTCGGCGCCGACGGTGCCGCCGTCGACGCGATGCGAACCGTGCTGCAGACCGTACCGATGGACGGCATCGTCGTCATCGGCGAGGGCGAAAAGGACGCAGCACCGATGCTCTTCAACGGCGAGCACGTCGGCGACGGCACCGCACCGCTCACCGATGTGGCCGTCGACCCGATCGACGGCACCACGCTCACCGCCTACGGCCGCGCCAACGCGATCGCCGTCATCGCCGTCAGCGAACGGGGCACGATGTACAACCCCGGCCCTTGCGTGTACATGCACAAGATCGCAGTCGGCCCTGAGGCCGTGGGGTGCATCGACATCACCGCCTCGCCGACCCAGAACCTGCGTTGGATCGCCAAGGCCAAGGGCGAGCAAGTGCGTGACCTCACCGCCGTCATCCTCGACCGCGAGCGCCACAGCGATCTCATCGCCGAAGTGCGCGAGGCCGGCGCCCGCGTGAAGCTGATCTCCGACGGCGACATCTTCGGCGCGATCGCCACCGCCTGGCCCGAGGCCGGGGTCGACGTTCTGTTCGGTGTCGGCGGCACCCCCGAGGGCGTCACTGCCGCCGCCGCGCTGAAGTGCATGGGCGGCGAAATCCAGGGTCTGCTCGCGCCGCGGAACGAGGAAGAGCGCCGCGCCGCGCTCGAACTCGGCTACGACCTCGCCGAGGTCCTCACCACCGACATCCTGGTGAAGGGCGACAACTGCTTCTTCGCCGCCACGGGCGTCACCGACGGCGAGCTGTTGAAGGGCGTGCGCTATGTGCACGGCGCAGCCACGACCCAGAGCCTGGTGATGCGCTCGCGCAGCGGCACCGTGCGCATGATCGATGCCCGCCACCGCATCGACAAACTCAACCGCTACGCCAGCGTCGAGTACTGACGCCGAACGCCGGTCACTTGCGCAGCACGAGGCCGGAGATCCGCCGCGCGAGGCCTCGCGGCGTCACACCGGTCACGCCCACCAGACCCTTGTAGATCATCCCCGGAACCGACAAACACTTGCCGGCGGCGACGTCGCGCAGACCGGCCGCAGCGACCTCTTCCGCGGTCGTCCACACGAAGCCCGGGTACTGGGTTGCGTACTCCTCGGTGTTGCTGACGCTCTGGAACTCGGTGCGGGTGAGCCCGGGACACAGCGCGGTCACGTGCACGCCGCTGCCGCGCACCTCCTCGTGGAGGCTCTCGGTGAGGCTGGTGACGTAGGCCTTCGTGGCGGCGTACACGGCCAGGCGCGGCGCCGACTGGAAGCTGGCCACGCTGCTCGTGTTGAGCAGGTAGCCACGCCCACGCGGCACCATCGCCTTCAGCGCGGCGTGGCTGATGCGGGTGAGCGCATCGACGTTGAGCGCGATCTCCTGCGAGAGGCGCTTCGGGTCGAGGTCGCGGAAGTTGCCTGAGGTGCCGAAGCCGGCGTTGTTCACCACCAGGTCGGCCTCGGCGGCGCGAACCTCCACGGACGATCGCCCGCGGGAGGTGGTGAGGTCGGCGACGAGCACCTCCAGGCAGGAGAAGCGGTCGGCGAGTTCCTCCAACCGGTCGCGGCGGCGGGCCACCACGACGGTGGGGACACCTGCCTCGCCGAGCAGGGTCACCATCGCCTCACCGATGCCGCTGGAAGCGCCGGTGACGAGTGCAGACGTGAACGGGTAGGTCATGGTCGTCACGGTAGCCACACACGGCCCGCTACGGGCCAGTGACCGCGTGACTCAGTGCATGCCCTGCGGGGTGCCGGTGATGCCACCGGAGGCCGCGAGGCGGGCGTGTGCCCGGCTGAGCGCCGACACCGCTTCGGCGTCGTGCTCTTTGCGCAACAGTTCCTCGGCCGAATCCTTGGCCTGCAGGGCGCGGGCACGGTCGATGTCCCCACCCAGCTCGGCGACATCGCTGAGGATGCTCACGGTGTTGCCGCTGACCTGCACGAACCCACCGTGCACCGCTACATCGAGCACCTCGCCATCGGCGAGCGTGATGCGGGTGTGGCTCTCGGTGAGCGCGCCGAGGAAGGGGGCATGGCCGGGCAGGAACGCGATCTCGCCGCCACCCAGGGTGCGGGTGATGACCTGTGTGGCCTCGCCGGAGAAGAGCACCTTCTCCGGCGACACCAGCTCGACCTGCATCGTGGCCATGATCAGGCAGTGCCTTCCTGGAGGGCCTTGGCCTTCGCCAGCACCTGCTCGACACCGCCGACGTTGAGGAACGCCTGCTCGGGGACTTCGTCGAGCTCACCGTTGACGATGGCCTCGAAGCTCTCCACGGTCTCGGCCACGGGCACGGTCTCGCCGGACACGCCGGTGAACACCTCGGCCACGTAGAACGGCTGGCTGAGGAAGCGCTGCACCTTGCGGGCACGCGACACGGTGAGGCGATCCTCCTCCGACAGCTCGTCGAGACCGAGGATGGCGATGATGTCCTGCAGCTCCTTGTAGCGCTGGAGGATCTCCTGCACGCGACGGGCCACGTCGTAGTGACGCTGACCGACGACCTCGGGCTGGAGGATCGTCGAGGTGCTCGCCAGGGGGTCGACGGCCGGGTAGATACCCAGCGAGGCGATCTGACGGCTCAGCTCGGTGGTGGCGTCGAGGAAGGTGAACGTCGTGAACGGGGCCGGGTCGGTGTAGTCGTCGGCGGGCACGTAGACGGCCTGCAGCGACGTGATCGAGCGGCCACGAGTGGAGGTGATGCGCTCTTGCAGCTGGCCCATCTCGTCGGCCAGGGTGGGCTGGTAACCCACGGCCGAGGGCATACGGCCGAGGAGGGTGGACACCTCGGAACCGGCCTGCACGAAGCGGAAGATGTTGTCCACGAACAGCAGCACGTCCTGGTTCTGCACGTCGCGGAAGTACTCGGCCATGGTGAGCGCCGAGAGGGCGACGCGCAGGCGCACGCCCGGCGGCTCGTCCATCTGGCCGAAGACCAGGGCGGCCTTCTCGAACACGCCCGACTCTTCCATCTCGAGCATGAGGTCGGTGCCCTCACGGGTGCGCTCGCCGACGCCGGCGAACACCGACACACCACCGTGGTTCTGCGCCACGCGGCGGATCATCTCGGTGATGAGCACGGTCTTGCCCACGCCCGCACCACCGAACAGACCGATCTTGCCACCGGCCACGTACGGAGTGAGCAGGTCGATGACCTTGATGCCGGTCTCGAACAGGCGCTTGCTCGGCTCCAGAGCAGCGAAGTCGGGGGCCGGACGGTGGATCTCCCACCGCTCGACATCGGCGAAGTCCTTGTTATCGGCGTCGAGCACTTCGCCCCACACGTTCCACACATGGCCGAGGGTGCGGTCGCCCACGGGCACGGTGATGCCGCGGCCGGTGTTGCGCACCGAGGTGCCCCGGGTGAGGCCGTCGGTGGGCTTCATGCAGACGGCGCGGACACGGCTGTGGCCGAGCTGCTGAGCCACCTCGGCGAGCACCTTCACGTCCTTGCCGTCGACGGTGATGGTGAACTCGAGCGCCTGGTTCAGCTCGGGGAGCGAGCCGGGCTGGAACTCGACGTCGATCACGGGGCCGGCGATGCCGACCACACGGCCGTCCTTACGATCAGTCTCTGTCATCGTCATTGGAGTTGTTTCCTTGGTGCTTTCGCCGAACTAGTTGCTGGAGCCGAGCTCGGCGAGCGGGCCGAGATCGATGGTCTTGACGTTCTTGCTGCCGCCGGACAGGGCCTCGGCACCGCCGACGATCTCCATGATCTCGGTGGTGATGCTGTCCTGACGGGCGCGGTTCATGATGCGGCTGAGGTTCTTGATGAGTTCCTCGGCGTTGTCGGTGGCGCTCTTCATCGCTCGCTGGCGGAAGGCGTGCTCGCTGGCCGCGGCGTTGAGCAGGGCCGCATAGATGCGAGCCTCCACGTAGCGGGGCAAGAGGGTGTCGAGGATCGTGCCCGGATCGGGCTCGAACTCGTAATCGCTGGGCGTGCCGGCGGCCCCCGGGGCCGTTCCGTGACCACCCTCGACCGTCTCGTGATCGAGCGGCACGAGGGGTCGCTGCACGACTTCCTGCGAGCCGGCGCTGACGAAGCGGGTGTACACCAGCTCGACGCGATCGAACTCGCCGGAGATGTAGCGGGCGACGACGTCCTGGCCGATTTCACGGGCATGGGCGTACGTGGGGCTGTCGCTGAACCCGCCGTACGCGGCAGCGATCTTGTAGCCGCGGAACTTGAAGTAGCCCTCGGACTTACGGCCGACGGTGACGAGCGCGTAATCGCTGCCACCGAGCACACCAGCTTTGACCTCGCCCTCGGCAGCACGCTGCACGCCGGCGTTGTAGCCACCGCACAGGCCACGATCGGCGGTGATCACCACATAGGCCGTGGTCTTCACCTCCGGGCGGGACTTCAACAGCGGCGACTGCGACGAGCCACCGGCCGCGGCGAGATCCTTCACCACTTCGGTGATCTGATCGCTGTACGGCACGGCAGCGGCCACACGCTGCTGGGCCTTCACGATCCGCGACGCAGCAATGAGCTCCATGGCGCGCGTGATCTTCTTCGTGGCCTGGACGCTGCGAATGCGCCCACGAAGGATTCTCTCCTGCCCACCAGCCATGACTTACTCCGTGGCCAGGGTCTTGTCGCTGTGGGCCTCGCCGACCTCGGTCGCGCTCGTGGCCGTGACATCGGCGGCCCCAGCTGCATCACGGGCCGCGGCGGCCGTGGCGGCGACGAACTGCGCCTTGAACGAGGCGATGATGTCGCCGAGCTCGCTCGGCACGTCGGCCTTCGGGTTCGAGCGCATGCTCGAGAGCAGGCCGCCCTGGGTGCCGCGCATGTGGGCGAGCAACTCGCCCTCGAAGCGACGCACGTCGTTCACGGGCAGGCTGTCCAGGTAGCCCTTCGTGCCGGCGAACACCGACACGATCTGCTCTTCCACCGGCATCGGGCTGTTGAGCGGCTGCTTCAGCAGCTCGACGAGGCGGTAGCCACGCTCCAGCTGGGCCTTGGAGATCGCGTCGAGTTCCGAGCCGAACGTGGCGAACGCCTCGAGCTCACGGAACTGGGCGAGATCGAGCTTCAGGGTGCCCGACACGCTCTTCATCGCCTTGATCTGCGCCGCGCCACCCACGCGGGACACCGAGATGCCCACGTCGACGGCCGGGCGCACACCCGACTTGAACAGGTTGTCCTGCAGGTACACCTGGCCGTCGGTGATCGAGATCACGTTGGTGGGGATGTACGCCGACACGTCGCCGGCCTTGGTCTCGATGACGGGGAGGGCCGTCAGCGACCCAGCGCCCTTCTCGTCGGAGAGCTTGGCAGCACGCTCGAGCAAGCGGCTGTGCAGGTAGAACACGTCGCCGGGGTAGGCCTCGCGGCCCGGCGGGCGGCGCAGCAGCAGCGACACCTGGCGGTAGGCCTCGGCCTGCTTGGAGAGGTCGTCGTACACGATGAGGGCGTGCTCGCCGTTCTCCATCCAGTGCTGGCCGATGGCGCAGCCGGCGTAGGGGGCGAGGTACTTGAAGGGAGCCGGGTCGCTGGCCGGGGCGGCCACGACGACGGTGTACTCCATCGCACCGTGCTGGCGCAGGGTCTCCACCGTCTGGGCAACCGTGGAACCCTTCTGGCCGATGGCGACATAGATGCACTTCACGCCGAGGCCGCGCTGGTTGATGATCGCGTCGACGGCGATGGTCGTCTTGCCGGTCTTGCGGTCGCCGATGATGAGCTGGCGCTGGCCACGGCCGATCGGGGTCATCGCGTCGACGGACTTGATGCCGGTCTGCAGCGGCTCGTGCACGGGCTTGCGGCCCATGATGCCCGGGGCCTGAATCTCCACTCGGCGGGGAATGCCGCCGACGATGTCGCCCTTGCCATCGATCGGCTGGCCGAGTGCGTTGACCACGCGGCCGAGCATCGCGTCGCCGACGGACACCGAGAGGATGCGGCCGGTCGCCTTGACCGGCTGGCCCTCTTCGATCTCGAAGCCGTCACCGAGCACGACGGCGCCGATGGACTCCTCGTCGAGGTTGAGTGCGAGGCCGACGGTGCCGTCCTCGAACTCGAGCAGCTCGTTCACGGCACAGTCGGGAAGGCCCGACACGCGGGCGATACCGTCGCCCACCTGCAGGACGCGACCGACCGTGCGGGCCTCGAGCGAGGGCGAGAAGCCCTCCAGGTTCTTCTTCAGCGCGGAGGCGATGTCGCCGGCGCTCAGCGTGAGTTCAGCCATGGTTGTTCGTTGCTCCGATTTGGCCTGATTACAGGCGGGACTTCAGCTGGTCGATGCGGGTACGGACGCTGCCGTCGATGACGGTGTCGCCCACGGTGGCCACGATGCCGCCCAATACGGACGGGTCGACCACGACTTTCAGGTTCACCTGCTTGCCGGTGGCCCTCACCAGCGCCGCACCGAGGCGGGTCTGCTGGTCGGCCGTGAGCGGCACGGCGCAGCGCACCTCGGCGACCTCTTGGTGCTTGACGGTGCTGGCCCGGGCCACGAGGTTGTCGATGATGGCCGGCAGATCGCGACCGCGGCCGGAGCCGACGACCATGGAGATCAGCTGGGTGGTGGTGGAACTGACCTTGGCGCCGAGGAGATCCTCGACGATGGCCTGGCGCTTGGCGGGCGGGATCTGCTCGTCGGTGAGCGCGTTGCGCAGCGAATCGCTGCCCTCGTAGGCCCGGGCGAAGCGGAACAGCTCGTCCTCGACGATGTCGAGTGTGCCTTCGGCGCGAGCGATCTCGAACAGACCGCGTGCGTAGCCCTCGATGCGGTTGTCGCTCATGACCCAACCCCTACTCGGTTGATGAAGTTCTCGATGAGCTCCTGGTGGGTGGAGTCGTCGAGCGAGCCGGTGACCACATGGTCGACTGCGGCAGCCGACAGGCGGGCCACCTCGGCGCGCAGTTCGTCGCCCACGCGACCCTGGGCGCTGGCGATGTCCGCGATGCCCTTGGCCTCGAGCTCCGCGACTTCCTGCGCCAGGCGAGCGCGACCGTCCTCGATGACGGCAGCGGCCTGAGCGTTCGCGTCGGCGAGGATACGAGCCCGCTCGGCCTCGATGTCGCCCTTGGCCTGACGGATCTGCGCGGCCTCGTTGGCTGCGGATTCCTGATCGGCGGCGGCAGCGTCGAGTTCCTTCTGGATCTTCTCCGTGCGTGCGGCCATGGCCTTCTTCACCAGCGGCCCGCCGAACTTCCAGAGGGCGACGAAGATCAGCAGCGAGGCGATGCCGCCGTAGATGATCTCCGCCGTCTCCGGCAGGATCGGGCTGTGGGTGGTGACGTAGCCGTCGGGATCCGTGGTGATGGTCTCCTCCGCGATGCGGTGGGCGACGGCGATGATGCCCAGAACGCTCATCGTGCCATCACCTCGTTCACCACTCGCTCGACCACGGCGACCGAAGGACGACGACCCGTCGCCAGCTCACCGGCGCGGCCGGCCACGTCGCTCACCGCGGCGTGGATCTGGTCGCGGGCGGCGGCCCGTGCGGCCTCGGCCTGCGCCATGGCCGCAGCGCGGCGCTCGGCGATGCCGGCGTTCACCTGGGTCAGCTTGGCCTGGCGCTCGGCCTCCAGCGTGGCGCGGGCGGCCTCGACGACGCGGGCCGCTTCGCCCTTGATCGAGGCGAGCTGCGACTCGTAGGCGGCCACCTCGGCGCGGGCGCCGGAGCGCTCCGCGTCGGCCGAATCGTGCGCGTTGCGGATGCCGTTGTAGCGGGCTTCCATGCCCTTCTTCACCTTCGGGAAGAGGACGTAGCGCATGAGCACCGCGAACACGATGAATGAACCACCGCCCCACGCGAGCTCTTTCAGCTCGGGGAGGATGGGCCCCGGGTCCTTGCTCGGCGGTACTTCGGTACCCGCAGCCGTCGCGTGCTGCGACGGTGCGAGATGCACCTGGAGCGAGGCACCGTCCACGTGAACGGCGGGGAGTTGTACGACGGCGGACTGCACGTCAGCTCCTTCGGATAGATCGGACTGGAATCGGATGGATGGTCAGTGGCCGATCAGAGGCCGATGAGGATGAAGACCACGAAGCCGATGAGGGCGAGCGCCTCGGTGAAGGCGATGCCGAGGAACATGGTGGTACGCACCATGCCCGCAGCCTCGGGCTGGCGGGCCATCGCCTCGACGGACTTGCCGACGAGGTAACCGATGCCGATGCCAGGGCCGATCGCGGCGAGGCCATAGGCGAAACCGGCCGACGCGGCGGCAGCGGCGGCCTTGTCGGCGTCTGCCTGCTGCTGGTCGAACGCAGCGCCCATGATGTGGCTGAAAGCTTCCATTGTGTGATTTCTCCTGGTGAGTGTTCTGGGTAGTTGGAGATGGGGTTACTGCGGAGGTCGCCGGATCAGTGCTCGGGGTGAGCCGAGCCGCCGATGTACACCGCGGTGAGGATCGTGAAGATGTAGGCCTGCAAGAAGGCCACCAGCACTTCGAATGCCGTCAGGAAGATCAGCATGAAGAAGGGCAGGATCGCCATCGGCTTCAGCATGAACACCTTCGTCTGCGCCGTCACCAACGAGTTGGTGAGCAGTGCGAACGTGACCAGCAGAATGTGGCCGGCGAGCATGTTGGCGAAGAGTCGCACCGTCAACGAGAAGGGGCGGACGAAGTAGTTCGAGATGAGCTCGATGACACCCACGAGCGGCTTCAGCGCGGTGGGCACGCCGGGGGGCCAGATCGTGTGGGTGAGGTATTTGATGCCCTGGTGCTTGAAACCGACGCCCATGTAGATGACCCACACGACGAGGGCGAGGAACAGCGGGATCGCCATGCGGGCCGTGGCCGGCATCTGCAGGAACGGGATGATGCCCGGCACGTTGCAGAGGTAGATGAACAGGAACAGGCTCAGCAGGAACGGCGTCCAGCCGAGGCCGTCCTTGCCCATCGTCTGCATGACGATGCCGTTCTCGATGAACTCCACCGAGGTCTCGGCGAGGTTGCGGACGCCCTTGGGCGCCGTCGCCGCATCCTTGCGACCGGCGAGGATGAAGATCAGCGAACCGATGACGGCGGCGGCGACCGCGATCAGGGCGATCTTGTTGAAGCTGGCGAAGATGTCCTTCCAGCGCAAGATCGAGTTGATCAGTGGGAATTTGAAGGATTCGGCGATCACGGCGTGTTCCTGTGCGTGCTGACGATGGCGGGACGGTTAGTGACGGGCGGGCTTGAGGCCGGGGTGGGCCAGGGAGAGAGCAACGTACTTCATCTCCCACACGAGGAGACCGAGGTGCGTCACGATGATGGTCGCTCCGAGGGCCGGATGTGAAATCCACGAAGCGTCTTTGACGAGCAGCACGGCCAGAAGGATGAGCCCGAGGCGGACGAGATAGCCGAACAACACGGCTCCCATCATCATCCCGAGGCTGATCCGGGCGGTGCCGGCGACGATGCCGGCGGCCATGGCGAAGTTGACGAGGATGAGCGCTACGCCGTAGGCGCTGCTCCACACCCCGTCCATCCCCCAGAGGAAACCGCAGAGCGCGATCAACAACGGGGCGACGATGAGGCCACGGCGAACCATGTCCTTGGTGACCTTCACCTCAGGCGCGGGACCCTGCAGCGAGATGGTCATCGGCGACACGGTGTCGTTCACGCGGCGCGGCCCATTCGCTTCTGCGCGCGCTCGGCCTCGTGCTGCTCCATCGCGGCGGAGTACTCGTAGTACATCTTGATGAACTGACCGATGACGCTGAACAGCACCAGCCCGATCATGAACAAAGGCTTGGTGCCGAGCCACCGGTCGAGGCCGTAGCCGATGCCGAGGAATACGAGCACCACCAACGCGAAATCCATCCCACGCCCCAGCGTCTGGCCGGACTGCGAGTTCTGGTCGGCGGGGCGCCGGGGGGCAAGGACTTTCACGGGAGAGCGGTTACCTCGGTTGCGCGCCGGACTCAACGTTGAGGCCCGAGCTTGTGAACGCGCACACAATCTAGCCATGTCGCGGCGCTGCGGCGCAACCCGGAGATTGCGATGTTGTGTCAGCCCCGGCCCGACCGACCCCCGACCCCACCGTTTGAAGCCGCAAGCGCGGATAGTGACCGGAAGCCTTCAAACGAAATCATCGAGTCGCAACGTTTGAAGGCGTACGGGCAGATGCCGCGCCGGAACCTTCAAACGCTGTGGGAGGGCGTTCAGCTCTTGCGGGCGCGGATCTGGGGGTGGAACACCGTGAACAGCACCAGGCCGAGCATCGCCGCCCCGATCGGCACGTAGCTCACGCCACTACCGGTGAACACCGGGTAGAGCACGAACGCCGACAACAGGGCCGTCCAGGCCCAAAGGATCAGCACCGCGCGGCGCTGGCCGTGGCCCATCTCGATGAGGCGGTGGTGGAGGTGCCCCTTGTCGGCCGACGCCACACCCTGCCGGCGCACGGCGCGGCGAAGGATCGCGAACAGGGTGTCGAGGATCGGCACACCGAGGATGAACAAGGGAATGAACAGCGGCGCGAGGAAGAAGTAGGTCTGGCCGATGTAGCGCTGTGCGTTGGGGTCGGCGCGCCCACCCACGACGCTGGTGCTGACGGCCATCAGCAGGCCGAGCAACAGGGCCCCGCCGTCGCCCATGAAGATGCGCGCCGGGTTGAAGTTGTGGGGCAGGAAGCCCATGCAGACCCCCACGGCCATGATCGCCACGAGCGGCCCAATGTTCGGCTGGGTGAGCATCCCGATGGACGGATCGGCGAGGTGTTGTGCGTAGAGGAAGAACGCACCGCCGGCGATGGCGACGATGCCCGCGGCCAACCCGTCGAGGCCGTCGATGAAGTTGATCGCGCTGGTCATCCCGAGCAGCCACAGCACCGTGATGAGCGGCACCCAGTCGTCGCTGAGGATGTACACGTCCATGAACGGCAGGCGGAAGTAGAACATCGTGACGCCGTACACGACGAGCACCACGCCCACCAGGACGGTGCCGATCATCTTGGCCGGGGCGGAGATCTCGCGGATGTCGTCGATGAACCCGATGATGAACATCAGCGCTGCGGCGAACAGCACCCCGCGGGGCTCGGAGTTGCGGGCGAAGATCGGGTCGAAGGCGTCCATCAACCGCGCCACGCCGAACGCGACTACGAAGCCGATGAACATCGCGATGCCGCCGACATCGGGGGTGGCGACCTTGTGGATGCGCCGCGGGTCCGGCTGCACCACCCAACCCACGCGGCGGGCCACCTTGACGACGACGGGGGTGGTGACGAAGGTGACCGCGGCGGCGATCGCCCCGATCAGCAGGTAGGCGCCGGTGCCGGGCATCAGTCGCGCCGGCCCTGGTGTTCGGGGATCTTCACGTCCTGGTGGTGCTGCCCGTGGAAGCCGTGCCAGCCGAACCAGCCGGCAACAGCAATCGCGAGCACGGAGTAGACGAGCGCGGCAGGTCCCTTACCAAAGGCATGGCCGATGACCACCCGCATCCAGTCGAGATACGGCACGAGCGGGATGCGCTTGGCGTCGTGGTGCTCGCGGAACCAGCTGATGACGAGGTAGCGCTCGACGTAGTACAACGCGAACGCGATCGCGACGACCGTGATGAGTATGGCCACGACGGCAGCTCGCCGGCCGGGACGCTGCGCTCCGATGTAGACGCCGTACGCCACCCCGAAGCCGATCGCGGGCATCAAGTAAGTGGTCATCGTCGTCGTGCCCACCACGACGACGAACCACAGCGCACCGGCCGCGAGGCCAGCGCCGAGGCCGAACACGGTGCCCCTCAGCAGGTTCTTGCCCGGCCGCGACGGCCGGGTTGCGGGGTCCTGCTCAGTCACGGGTGTCCACCTTAGCGATGGGGTACCTCAGCCGTAGGCAGGGAAACGCCCGCAGAGCGTGGCCACTTCCGCCCGCGCCGCCGCGATCAGGGTTTCGTCGCCACGGTGGCGCAGCACGCGGGCGATGAGTTCGGCGACGTGCACCATCTCCGGCTCCTTCATGCCCTGGGTGGTGACCGAGGGCGTGCCGATGCGCACACCGCTGGTGACGAACGGGCTGCGCGGATCGTCGGGGATACTGTTTTTGTTGAGCGTGATCCCGGCCAGGTCGAGCACGGCCTGGGCCTCCTTGCCAGTGAGTTCGGCATCGAACGGGCGCAGATCGACCACCATCATGTGGATGTCCGTACCGCCGCTGACCAAACGGAACCCCTGATGCACGAGCGCCTCGGCGAGCGCGCTCGCGTTCTTGACGATCTGGGCCGCGTAGTCCTGAAAGCTGGGCTGCAGCGCCTCGAAGAACGCCACTGCCTTGCCGGCGATGACGTGCTCGAGCGGACCACCCTGCCAGCCGGGGAACACGGCCTTGTCGATCGCCGCGGCGTGCTCGGCCTTCGAGAGGATGCAGCCGCCGCGCGGGCCGCGCAGCGTCTTGTGGGTGGTGAACGTGACGATGTCGGCGTAGGGCACCGGGTTGGGGTGTTGGTTGCCGGCGATGAGGCCGGCGATGTGCGCGGCATCGAACATGAACAACGCACCCACCTCGTCGGCGATCGCCTTGAACGCGGCCGGGTCGATGCGCCGCGTGTAGCTCGTGGTGCCGGCCACGATCAGCTTCGGACGGTGTTCGAGCGCGAGGTCGCGCACCTGCTCCATGTCGATGCGCTCGTCACCGGGGGCCACCTTGTAGGCGACGAAGTGGTAGAGCTTGCCGCTGGCATTGACCGGCGAGCCGTGGGTGAGGTGGCCACCGTGGTCGAGCGAGAGGCCGAGCACCGTATCGCCCGGCTGGATGACCGCCTGGTAGGCGCACATGTTCGCGTTCGCGCCCGAGTGCGGCTGCACATTCGCGTGATCGGCGCCGAAGAGCTGCTTGACGCGGTCGATCGCGAGCTGTTCGATCTCGTCGACCACCAGGTTGCCGCCGTAGTAGCGCTTGCCCGGGTAACCCTCTGAGTACTTGTTGGTGAGCACACTGCCCACGGCGCGCATGACGGCGGGCGAGGTGAAGTTCTCGCTGGCGATCAGCTGCAGGCCCGTGACCTGGCGCTGCACCTCCTCGTCGATGAGCCCGAAGAGCTCGGTGTCGGGGGTGGTGTCGCTCGGGAAGGGCATGTCATGACTCCGGGGTGGGGGGCGGGGGTGGCGGGGGGCTGAACGGGGAGAGCGCTGCGAGCGCCGTCCGCGTCTCTTCGGCCTCGATGGCCATGACCAGCTCCACGCGGCGGGCGTGGCGGCCACCCTCGAACGGGGTGGCCAAGAACGTGGCGAGGATCTCCTCGGCGAGGCCGACGCCGACGACGCGCCCACCGATGCTCAGTACATTGGCGTCGTTGTGGGCGCGGGCCATGCGGGCGGTGTAGAGGTCGTTGCACAGGGCGGCGCGCACACCGTGCACCTTGTTGGCGGCGAGCTGCTCACCCTGGCCGCTGCCGCCGATGACGATGCCGAGGTGGGCATCGGCATCGCGCACGGCACGGCCGACGGCGGCACAGATCGGCGGGTAGTCGCACGCCTCGGTGTTGTTCGTGCCCATGTCGAGCACGTCGTGACCATCACGCACGAGCACCCCGACCAGGTGCTTCTTGAGGTCGTAGCCGGCGTGGTCGGAGCCGATGGCGATCCGTGACATCGCTGCGAGTGTAGGTGGCCGGGCCGGTTCGTCCCGCTCGCGGTTGACAGTTCGTACGAAGTGGCCGCAGCTTCGTACCCTGGGCAGCGATGCCCCTCGATCCACGCACACCGGTGCTCGTCGGCGCCGGCCAGTTCCTCAACCGCACGAGTTCGTCAGGCGGTGGCCTCGACGACGCGCTCGACCCCTCCATGCTGATGGCCGAGGCCGTCCGGGCGGCCGCTGCCGACGCCGGACTCGCCACCGTGCCCCAGCCCGATTCCTGGCGGGTGGTGTCGCTGCTCAGCTGGCGCTACGGCGATCCGGCGTGGGTGGTGGCCGAGCGGCTGGGGCTGGAGCCCGGCGACACGGCCGTCACCACGATGGGGGGCAACAGCCCGCAGTCGTTGGTGAGCGCCACCGCGCGCGACATCGCCGCCGGCCGCTGCGACCTGGCCGTGCTGACCGGCGGCGAGGCCTGGCGCACACGCAATCGGGCCAGGGCCGCGGGGGTTGACTTGGGCTGGCCGAAGGCGCCCGAGGGGCGCATGCCGCGCCTCATCGGCGACGACCTCACCATGAACCACGAGCACGAACTCGCCCGCGGCATCGCCATGCCGGTGCAGGTGTACCCGATGTTCGAGACCGCCATCCGCGCTGCGGCAGGGCGCTCCGTCGAGGAGCAGCAGGTGCTCGCGAGCGAACTGTGGTCGCGGTTCTCGGCGGTGGCTGCGACGAACCCGCACGCATGGCTGCGGACCGCGATGTCCGCTGAGGAGATCCGTACCCCCGGCGACCGCAACCGGATGATCGGCTTCCCGTACACGAAGTCGATGAACTCGAACAACGACGTCGACATGGCGGCTGCGCTCATCATGTGCAGCGCGCAGCGGGCCGAGGCGCTGGGGGTTCCCCGCGATCGCTGGGTGTTCCCACACTCGGGCACCGACTGCCACGAGCACCCGTACATCTCGCACCGCTGGAGCTTCGCCGAAACGCCGGCAGTCCGTCTCGGCGGTCAGCTGGCGCTGGAACTGGCCGGCATGGGTATCGACGACATCGGCCTGGTCGACCTCTATTCGTGCTTCCCCTCGGCCGTGCAGTTGGGGGCGCAGAGCCTCGGGCTCTCGCTCGCCCGCGAGCTCACTCTCACCGGCGGGCTGACCTTCGCCGGGGGCCCGTGGAACAACTACGTCATGCACTCCATCGCCGCGATGATGGGCGCGTTGCGTGCTGCACCCGACGGAGAGCGGGGCCTGATCTGGGGAAACGGCGGGTACGCGACGAAGCACGCGTTCGGCGTGTACTCGTGCGATCCGCCCTCCGAGGGTTTCCGCTGGGCGTACCCGCAGGCCGAGATCGACGCCCTGCCCGCCCGTTCGCTCGCGGTCGATGCCAGCGGCGACGTGGTGATCGAGGCCTACACGATCATGCATTCACGCGCGGGTGAGCCGGAGACCGCGCTTGCCGCCGTGCTGTTGCCCGACGGCCGCCGAGCGTGGGCCAGCTCGTCCGACCCGGTGGTGGCCGCGGCGATGTGCGTCGGTGAGTGGGTCGGCCGCGCCGCCGCCCTCACCGCCGACGGCATCCTCCGGCCGAGCTGACCTCCAAGTCGGCGTTCAGGCGGGCTCTCAGCCCGCTTCAGCGCCGACTCACACCTGGTCGCCGACGCCGCTGCTCGCCAGGTCGGGACAGTACTGCGAGAGATAGATGTCGGTGAGCGGCTTGGCCACGCCCGACACGTCGAGGCTCGGGTCCTGACCGAACGACGTGACGGCGGCGTCGAACTGCTGGGCGGCCTGAGCGACGAACTCCTCGAGGTGCGGCGCGAGCGTGGGCACGCCGATCACCGGCTGCTCGGGCACTCGGCGGCGCAGAGCGCGCTCCCACGCGGCGGCCAACTCCTGAAGATCGTCGTCCGTGGCGCCGAGGTCGCGCATGATCTGCAAAGCCTTCTGCGCACGGCGATCGAACGGGCCGATGAACGAAGTGAGCACCACCGACCGCTCGATGAGCAGCTCGGTGGGCCAGTTCGAAGCGATGCCGTGGACGGCGCTGGACAGGCGGGCGGCGGCGATCATCTCCAGCCGCGTGATCTCCACGCTCGACACGTCGCCGAAGGCGTTGGCGACCGCGATGGCCTGCAGCGTGCCCGCATACACCGCCCACGATGCGCAGTACACGTCGGCGTCGTCGAGCCCGGGCACCCCCGTGGGTTCCGTGGGGGCCACCGGGCCGGAGGTAGCGGGCGTGACAGCTGACCCACTCGTGGATGCGCCGGCAGCGCTCGTGGAAGCACGCGCGAGCGTCGTGGTCGGCGCCGATGTCGCCGTCTCCCCGCTGTCGGTGCACGCCACGAGCGCGACCATCGCGCCCGTCGCCACCGCCCATGCACTGATCAGCCTCACACGGGCGACTGTAACGGTGGCAAGCTCTGCGGTGATGTCGCCCACTGCACCCACAGCGCCCGGCCCGCTGCCCATCATCCTCGACTGTGATCCCGGCCACGACGACGCGATCGCGATCGTCGTCGCCGCCCGCCACACCGAGCTCGTCGGAATCACGACGGTGAGCGGCAACGCGCCCCTGGCCGCCACCACGCGCAACGCGATCATCATGCGCGACCTGCTCGGCCTGGACTGCCCGGTGCACGCCGGCTCGAACCGGCCGCTTCTCAGGGAGCCCCGCCATGCCGGCTATGTGCACGGCGTGAGTGGGCTCGACGGCGCCGATCTGCCCGAACCGAGCGGACCCCCGGCCAGCCACGACGCCGTCGGCTACCTCATCGAGACGTGTCGCGCACAGGAGGGCATCTGGCTCGTGCCCACCGGGCCGCTGACCAACATCGCGCTCGCCTTGCGTTCGGCGCCCGACCTCGCTCGGCGCATCGCCGGTATCTCGCTGATGGGCGGTGGCACATTCGGTAACAGCACCGCTGCCGCCGAGTTCAACCTGCTCTGCGATCCCGAGGCCGCCGACATCGTGTTCTCCTACGGCGGGCCGCTCATCATGGCCGGCCTTGACGTCACCCACCAGTTCCAGGCCATCCCCGAGCGGATCGACATGGTGCGCGAGCTTTCCGGCCACCTCGCGGCGGTTCTCGCCGACCTGTTCGACTTCTTCAGCAGCACGTACCGTTCGCGCCATCACCACATCGCCGGTGCGGCCGTGCACGACCCGTGCGCGGTGATGGCCCTCACCCACCCCCGCCTGTTCACCCGCCGGTTCGCGCACGTGGCGATCGAGACCCACGGTCGACTCACCGCCGGCATGACGGTGATCGACCAGCGCGATCTGAAGGAAGTACCCGACCCCAACTGCGACCTGCTCACCGGCGTCGATGCCGAAGCCGCCTGGCAAGTCGTGGTCGAGGCCATCGCCCACTTCTCCCACTGACCCGGAGTTCCACATGAGCGACACGTTCCCCCGCCAGTACGCCCGCACACAGCGACTGACCCTCGGCGACCCCCGCGACATCAGTGTGTCGCACGACGGGTTGCGCGTCGTGTTCGCCCGTAGCCGCGCCGGCGACGATCCGGTGAACTGCCTGTGGGTGCTCGACGTGGCCAGCGGCGAGGAGCGGCTGGTGGCCGACCCACACGAACTGCTCGGCGCTCTCGACGACGAGAGCCTGCCGCCCGAGGAGCGCGCCCGCCGCGAGCGCATGCGCGAGGGCGCCGGCGGCATCACGGCGTACGCCACCGACGACGCTGGCACCGTCACCGCGTTCACGCTCGCCGGCCGACTGTTCGTGGCCGGGCTGGTGAGCGGCAAGGCCCGCGAGCTGGCGGTCGATGGGCCGGTGTTCGAGGCTCGCCCCGATCCGGTGGCCACCCGCGTGGCCTATGTGAGCGGGAGTGCACTACGCATCGCGGAGCTTGATGGGAGCAGCTGGGAACTCGCCGGCCCGTCATCGAGTGAGGGGCCCGACCCTGACGTCACCTGGGGCAGCGCCGACTTCATCGCCGCCGAGGAGATGCACCGCTTCCGGGGCTATTGGTGGAGCCCCGACGGCGCAGCGATCGCCGCCTGCCGCGTCGACGTGTCGCCGGTCGCCCGCTGGTACATCGGCAACCCGGGCGAGCCGGCCGAGCAGCCCACTGAGATCCGGTACCCCGCGGCGGGCACCGACAACGCGAACGTCACCCTGCACGTGCTGGCACTGGAGGGTGGATCCACCGAGGTCGTGTGGGACCACAGCACCTACCCCTACCTGGCGGCGGTGCGCTGGAACGGGCCTGAACACCTGCTGCTCACCGTGCAGTCACGCGACCAGCGCTCGCTGATGGTGCTGGATGGCGACCCCCGAACGGGCGAGACCGAACCCCTCTTCGCCGACGGCGACACGGCGTGGGTGGAACTCGTGCCCGGCACGCCCACGGTATTGGCCGACGGGCAGATGGTGACCGCCGCCGACCGCGACGGCGCCCGCCGCCTGATGGTGGACGGGGCACCGGTCACCCCGGCCGACCTGCAGGTGCGCTCGGTGGTGGCCGCCCACGGCGACGAGGTGTACTTCCTCGCCAACCCGCTCGACGACGCGACCGTGCAGCACGTGTGGCGCTGGCGCGCCGACGGCTCGCTCGACGCGCTCACTGACGAGCCCGGCGTGCACACCGCGGTGGTGGGCGGGCCCGACCGGGATCCCGTTGTCGTCCTGCGCACAGCGGTGCTCGCCGAGCCGGGAGCCTTCGTCCACGTCATCGACGGGCCGACGATCACGTCGTACGCGCAGATCCCGCTGGTGAAGCCGAACGTGCACCTCCACCGCTTCGGCGAGCGCGGTGTCGCGACGGCCGTCCTGCTACCCACAGGACGCAAACCCCGCGACCGCGGCCCCGCCCTACCCGTGCTGCTCGACCCGTACGGCGGGCCCCACGCGCAGCGGGTCGTGCAGTCGTACAACGCGTACTGCTCTTCGCAGTGGTTCGCCGACCAAGGCTTCGCCGTGATCGTCGTCGACGGGCGCGGCACACCTGGGCGCGGGAGCGACTGGGAGCGGGCTGTGCACCTCGACCTCGCGAGCGCGCCGTTGGAGGATCAGGTCGATGCCCTCCACGGCGCGGCCGCGGAGTACCGGCTCGACCTCACCCGCGTGGGCATCCGTGGCTGGAGCTTCGGCGGCTATCTCGCCGCGCTCGCGGTGCTGCGCCGCCCCGACGTCTTCCACGCCGCCGTGGCCGGCGCGCCAGTCACCGAGTGGCGCCTCTACGACACCCACTACACCGAGCGCTACCTCGGCGATCCCACCACCGACGCCGGCCCGTACGCGGCCACATCGCTGCTGCCGATCGCCGACGAGCTCACCCGGCCGCTCCTGCTCGTGCACGGGCTGGCCGATGACAACGTCGTTGCCGCGCACACCCTGCAGTTGTCGCAAGCGCTGCTCGCCGCCGGCAAGCCACACGAGGTGCTACCACTCGTGGGCGTCACACACATGACGCCACAGGAGGTGGTGGCCGAGCATCTGCTGTTGCACCAGCTCGAGTTCCTGCAGCGATCGTTGCGCATCGCCCCGGCGAAGTAGGTTGGGCCGCACGATGAACGTGCGCCTGAAGGACCTCTACAGCCATGTCGCGGTGTACGCCACCGCGGACCGCGAGCATGAGGCAGCGATCGAACTGCTCTTGCTGGTGATGCTCGTCGATCACCACATCAGCGGGGCCGAGATCGACGAGATCCGGCACATCAGCGAGGACTCGGGGTGGGAGACCGCCACGTTCGCGTTTGACCAGTACGTGGGCGAGGCGACCGCGAAGGTTCGCGACGCCATCGAGGACGACAAGATCGAGGCCCTGCTCGACGACATCGATTCGCGTGTCACCAGCACCGTCCTGCGAGCTGCACTGTTCAGCGCTGCCCGTGACGTTGCCGGCGCCGACCACGATGTCGACGCAATCGAGCAGGGCCTGCTCGGCCAGATCGCCGCCCGCTTCGGCTGATCTGACCGATACCCCTCCCTGGGGTGATCAGTAGTCGGCGCCTCCGCCGACGAGGAGTTCGCCGTCGCATTCCGCCTGGCCGTAGGCGGCGAGTGCGGCATCGGCGGTGGTGAGCATGCCAGGGATCGGCGGGTTGTCGACGAGCGAGTTCTCATCGGCCCGCTCGACCCTGATGTCCTGTGTCGTCCAGTTCGTGCCGTCGGCCGTGCTCGCCTCGAGGCGCACGACGAAGCGAGAACCCATGCCGCCGTCGCACATCATTCCCGACAGGGACGCTGCGGCGTTGTGTACGGGAATGATGTAGGGCTCGCCGGCCGTGCCGTTGTCGAACTCGAAGGCACAGCCGTCGCTGTCGAGGCCGAACACGCCGAGGTTGTAGCCGGCGGCGTTGCTGCCGACGATGGCCACCATCTCCTCGCGGTTCGTGCCCTCGGGGGCACCGAGCGTGAAGTCGACGTCGGTGTAACCGATGGCGGCGACGAAGCCCGCCCCCGCGTCACCGAGTGACACGACGGAGTTGGTGCCGCCGCTCACCTGCATGCGCACGAACCAATTGGCGCCGCCACCGGTGGGCTCGCCCCACGAGATCGCGCTGTCGGCGCCGCCGTCGCCGTTCCAGTCGCCGTCGATCACTTCCACCTGGACGGCCGCGGCCGACGGGGTGGCGTCGTCGCACGCGATGGCTGGGCCGGCGGCGGTGGTGGGTGCCGGGGTGGCCGGCGTCGTCGGCGTCGTCGCGGCCGGGGCAGTGGTGCTGCTGGCGGCAACGCTGGAGGTGCTGGCCGGCACCGTCGTACCGCCAGCGTCGCTGCCGATCGACTTGGAGGAACTGCAACCTGCCGCGAGCAGGGCAACGCCCATGATCCCGACGGCGGTGGTGAGGCGCGTGCGCATGATGAACTCCTTGCTGGAACGTCGACGGCGAACCGTGTCATCCGTCCAGAGCGGTGTACATCTTCAGCCTGTCACTTCCTCCGAGGGTTTCCTACCGCCGAGCTTGCTTCGAATGTTTGCGGAGGGACAGGGTCGACGGAAACACTCGGAGGCCGGGTCAGGCGTGGCGGCGGGCGATGGCGATGCGGTCGTGGCCGGCCAGGTCGGGACGCACATCGACCGCCCCCAGGCCCACCTCGGCCAGCAACGTCGCCACAGCAGGACCCTGACCCGAGCCGATCTCCAGCACGAGCCAGCCCCCCGGCCGCAGCCACTCGGCCGCACCTGCCGCCAGCGCGGTCACGTCCGCCAGGCCGCCTTCCGCGGCGAACAAGGCGCCAGCCGGCTCCCACTCACGCACCGAGGCCTCCACCCGCGAGTCCCCGACTGCGATGTAGGGCGGGTTCGACACCACCACCGCCAGCGAGCCGCGCAGCGCCAAGGGCAACGCCGCGAACCACGACCCGGCCGCGAACCGAACGCAGGCGCCGGCCATCCCCAGCCCGGCCGCGTTGGCCCGCGCCACGTCGAGCGCGTCGACCGAGATGTCGGTGAGCCACACCTCCACCGAACCCCGCGGCAACTCGGCGGCGAGCGACAGCCCGATCGCCCCACTGCCCGTGCCAAGGTCGGCCACTGGCAACGGACCGACGGCGGGCCACGCGGAGAGCGCCGAGCGAGCACAGGCCACAGCGATCTCGGCCACCAGTTCGGTCTCGGGCCTCGGGATCAGCACCCGCCGATCCACCAGCAGGTCGAGCCGGCGGAAGCTCCAGTGCCCCAACACGTACTGCAGCGGCTCACCGACCGCCAGCCGGGCCAGCATCGCGTCGAGGTGGGCGACGCCGCGCTCACCCGCGGGCAACGCGAGCACGTCCGTGAACTCGTCTCCGAACGCACCGCTCGCCTCTTCGCACAGCCAGCGTGCCTGCGGCCGCCCATGCACGGCGGCCGCCTCCTCCCACAACTCGCGCCACGACACGGTGCCGGTCACGCGATCACGCCTCGCCCGCGAGCTGCCTCGCCCGCTCCTCGGTGGTGAGCGCATCGACCGTCTCGTCGAGATCGCCGGCGAGCACGTCCTGCAGGCGGTAGATCGTGAACCCGATGCGGTGGTCGGTGAGGCGGTTCTCCTTGAAGTTGTAGGTGCGGATCTTCTCGCCACGCCCACCCCCACCCACCTGCGAGCGGCGCTCGGCCGACTGGGACGCGTTCTGCTCGTCCTCGGCCAGCTTCAACAGGCGCGAACGCAGTACGGTCATCGCCCGCGCCCGGTTCTGGATCTGGCTGCGCTCGTCCTGCATCGTCACGACGACGCCCGTGGGCTTGTGGGTGATGCGCACAGCCGAGTCGGTGGTGTTCACGCTTTGCCCACCAGCACCGCTGCTGCGATACACGTCGACCTCGAGATCCTTCTCGTCGATCTGTACGTCCACCTCTTCGGCCTCAGGCAGCACGAGCACGGTGGCCGACGAGGTGTGGATGCGGCCCTGGCTCTCGGTGACCGGCACCCGCTGCACTCGGTGGGTACCGCCCTCGAACTTGAGGCGCCCCCACGCAGTGTCGCCCTTCACCATCATCGTCACCTGGTTCACGCCGCCGAGGTCGCTGTCGTCCATCGACAGCAACTCCACCGCCCACCCTTTCGCGCTCGCGTAGGCGCGATACATGTCGTACAGGTCGCGGGCGAACAGGTTGGCCTCTTCCCCACCCTCGGCGCCGCGGATCTCCATGATCACGTTGCGGCCGTCGTTGGGATCCTTGGGCAGCATCAGCAGGCGCAGCTCTTCCTCGAGCGCTTGCAGTGCATCCTCCGACGCGGCCAGCTCGGCCTTCAGCGACGGCTTCTCGTCGTCGCTCGCCACCGTCAGCAGCTCACGGGCCGCCTCGGCATCGGCGAGCAGGGCTCTTCGCCGACGGATGCAGTCGACCACGGGCGTGAGGTCTTTGTAGCGTCGGGTGACCTCGCGCATCCTGGCCTGGTCGTTGACGAGGTCGGGGTCGGAGAGGCTCGATTCCAGCGAGACGAACTCGTCTTCGAGGGTCTGAACGCGGTCGAACACAGGACGTTCAGGCTACGGCGTCGATGCCGACGACCGTGATCCGCGGCCGAGCGAGCGCGGCCAAGCGGTGCTGCACCGGCAGCGCGTCGCGAACCGGCACGACGATCAGGCACTCCCCCACGCCCAAGAGCGCCCCGGCATCGATGGCGTACGGCACGACATCGACATCGACGCCGACGGAGCACACCACGGCAACCGGCCGGCCGTCCATGATCGCCGAGGCCACACAGGGCACAGGGTCCTTCAGGTTGGCGCGCGGCACGGGCGGCGGAGCCGGCACCACCGACGAAGCGCCGATCAGCGCCGGCTCTGCAACGAGCGACGCCCGCATCATGCGCTCCTGCGCGAGCAGGTTGAGTGGATGGCGAGGCGCGCCTCTCCAACGCTGTGCTCCGACGAAGCGCACCACCTCCGCCAGCGCCTCCACCGTGGGCTTGTCGCCATGCAGCACCTGGAACATCTCACGGTCGTCCGCACCGATACCCACCTCGAGCCGCACAGCCCCGGTGTGTGCGTCGGTGATCACGCGGCACACCTCCAGGCCGGCCACCTCACCGGCCAGCACGCCGAACTCGACCACCGGCTCGGCACCGCCGGCGCGGATGTCGGCCTCGAAGCGGTGGTGCGTGGTGGGCACATCGGCAGCGGCGGTCAAGGGCTCGACGACGGCGGGCAGTGAGTCGCGACCCTCCACGTGGCGCACCTCGATCGGGAACGTGAAGCCCCCAGCGCGCCGGGCGAGCACACCCGTGCCGGTCTCGGCCAGCACCACCAGCGATGTCGCCTCGCGCCGCAGCGCCCACGCCAGCGCCGCCCCGAGACCGCGGCCAGCAGGCTGGTCGAGCAGCACCCACGCGCACCCATCGTGCACCAGCGCGGCGCCGCCGCCGAACTCGCCACCATCGTCGCCGGCCGGCGCGCCGGCCAGGGCCGACAGCTTCACTGCGAGCAGTTGGGCGCGGCGCTGGGGATCCATCCCCGCCGAGGCTACGGCCGAGCGACGAAGGTCAGGCGGTGAAGTACCCGGCGACATCGACGACGAGGTCGAGCTTGCCGAACGCGTTGTAGATCTGCACCTTGCCGCTCGCGCCGACCTTTGCGATCGCCTGGTTCACGACGTTCGTGGCCTTCAACGGATTGAGGCTGGAGGTGGTGGGCCGGGCGGTGCCGTCGGGCCACACCGTGATGTAGGTGTCCGCGGTAGGGCCGTAGGCGGCGACGTTGAGCGTCACCGCCGACACCCCGCTGGCAGGCACTCCGCCCATACCGAGCACGGTGAGCGACGTGGTGGAGCCCGGGTTCACCGGGCCGGGGCCACCCGAGTCCTTGCGGGTATCGAGCAGGCGCGCCTGGGTGAGCGGGAAGTAGCGCCCAGGCGCAGTGGTGGACAGGTAGCCGACGATGTCCATCACCACGTGCACATACCCATACGGGTTGTAGACACTGATTTTGTTGTTCGTGCCTACCTTGGCGAGCGCCAGGTTGGGAACGATCTGCCCGGCCACGAAGTTGAGATTCGAGGCCAACGGGCGGGTCTGCAGCGCGGGCCACACGGTGAGGAACCCCGGCGTCGTGGGCCCAACGACGGTGACGTTCACCACCACCGAGTCCGCCGTGGTGGGCACTCCGCCCAGGCCGCGCACGGTGACGTCATAGCTCTGGTTCGGGCCGAGCGGTGTCGTGCGCCCACCCGTGCCATACCGCGTGTCAAGTGCACGGAAGGGGGTCACGGTCTGCAGCCGGTTGGCGGCGGTCGTGCGGAAGTAGCCGACCACATCGACCACGGCGTGGGTCTCGCCGATGTCGTTGAACACGTTCACGCGGCCGCCCTGGCCGACCTTCACGATCGCCAGGTTGGGCACCGAGCGGTTGGCGGGAGTGATGAGGTTCGCACCCACGGGCCGCGGGCCGCCGGTGGGCCACACGGTGAACGCGCTCGCCGTGGTGGCACCGGTGGCGGTGACGTTGAGTGCGACTGCGGTGACACCCGACGCGGGCACCCCGCCCAGGCCCGTGACCTGGACCTCACCTGCAGTACCCGCCCCGAGGGGCGCCAGCCGCGGCGCGAGCCGTGAGTCATAGAGGCGGAACGGCGTCACGCCGACATAGTCGCCGAGCACCGAGGGCGGCACCGCCCCGGAGGCCACGCCCTGCCCGGGCGTCGTCTTGAACAGGCCAAGGTTGCCGTAGCTGCCACCGAGCACGGTGGATGACCCGCCGCCCATCCACCCGTCGAGCACGGATGCGTACACAGAGCGGAAGTCGACATTGAACGGCATGCGGTCCCACCGGGCGAGACCGGCGAGGCTCGGCTGCGCGCCGTACAGGCCACCCTTCACGCCCTTGCCCATCACGAACAGGTTGTTCGCCGTACCGTGGTCGGTGCCCTGCGAGTCGTTGTCCCAACTCGTGCGGCCGAACTCGCTGTAGGTCATGATCGTCACCCGCGAGCGGAAGCGATCGTCGAGCGTCGTCCAGAACGCTTTCAGTGCCTGGTCGAAGTCGGTGAGCAACGCGGCCAGGTTGGCCGGCTGGCTGGAGTGGGTGTCGAAGCCGTCGTACCCTGTGTCGACGACGCGCAACCCGAGATCCGCGTTGATGAGCCGGGCCACCACGGTGAGCTTCTTCTCCAGGTCACCCTCGGGCAGATCGCGGTCGAACACCGGGCCCACCTGCTGGCCGACGTCGATCACGCCGTGCACTGTCGAGGCGATGGTGTCGTGCCACGCGCCACGTCCGGCCGGAGTTGCAGAGAAGGCGCGCATCGCGTCGTACATCCACATCTCGTGCTCGTCGCTACCGCCGCCGAAGCCGATACCCCATTCGGGGATCGCCGTTCCCCGCTTCGTGTTGCCGATGAGGTGCAGCGGCAGGCCCGAACCCACCGCCGCGGCGCGGAACAGGTCGGCGCCACCCAACCCGTCGAGCCAGCGGCCGATCCAGCCCGTGGACGGGGTGCCGGTGCCCGCGTGGCCGTACATCCAGTAGGCCATCGAGGAGAAGTGGCTGAGGTCGGGATTCGGATAGCCGACGCCCTGCACGATCGCCACCTCACCAGCGTCGTAGAGCGATTTGGTGTACCTGAGGCTGGGGTGCAGGCCGACCGATCCGTTGATCTGCAGCACCTGGCTGCCCGGGATGGCGAGGCCGCCGTGCTGCTGTACATAGGTGCTGTTGGAATACGGCACGACGATGTTGAGGCCGTCGGCGCCGCCGAACTGGCCGATCAGCACGAGGATGCCGTCCGTGGCGCCGATCGGGCCTGCGGCCCACGCCTCGCGCAGGCGCGACGACATGAGCGACGGGGCGAGTACTTCGCCGAGCCCCCCGGCCATCAGGCCGGCGCCGGCGCCGTAGCCCACCATCTGCAGGAACTTGCGGCGGTCGAACGAGAGGCGATCGGTGGGGTCGTCACGCACCGACAACAACGCGAGTGCGTCCTTGGCGGAGATGTCCGGGTCGATGGTCACGGCGTTCTCCTTCAGGCCACGTGGAATTCGGGGGTCATCATCGCCATGGTCAGCAGGTTGGTGGCTTCCCACCAGCCCACCCACGATTCGTTCGTGCGCTGGACCGTCACGAACGAGATGAGCGAATTCCTGGTCTCGGTGGCGAGGTCGAGGCCGAACATCTGGGCTACGTAGTCCACGGTCTCGGCCGGGGTGCGCTGCACGGCACCGTTCCAGCCGACATCGTTGTTGTCGTTCTCGCGCAGGTGCCACGTCACGTCGCGGGCGAAGTTGGCTCGGCCAGCGAACAGGCTGGTATTCACCCAGTAGCCGTTCGTCTTCCAGCCGGCGACGTTGGGCGGCGCGTAGGGCACCTGCCCCATTCCGTCCATGTACCACTGCGGGTTGAGCTCCGCCCCGCGGAAACCCGAGTAGTACATCGCAACCACCACGAAGTCGACCGGCGAGCGCACCAGCCCCTGCATCGCGGTGGCGCTGTAGAAGTCGTCGTGCATCAGCATCGCCTTCACCCATGGCTTGATCGCCATGTCGTTGTCGTAGAGCACCTGGGCGAGCTGATCGATGATCGTCTGCGGCGGGTTCTGGTAGGCGAAGAACTCCCACAGCTTCCTGGTGAGGAACTTGCACGCCACCAGCTTCTTGGTGGTGTTCTCCCGGAGGATGTAGTCGATGATGTCGGGCCCGTTCCAGTTGCGGGTGACACCCATGAACGACTTGGTCGTGTTGTCGTGCTCGTTGCTGTGGAACTCGTACTGGCGGGTCGGCCAATCGATGCCGTGCCCGGTCCAGGCGCGGGCCGCGGCGATGACATCGGCCTCGGTGTAGTTGCCGACACCGAGCGTGAACAGCTCCATCAGCTCACGGGCGAAGTTCTGGTTCGGTGAGCTGGCCACGTTGTCGAGGTTGTCGAGGTAGTAAAGCATCGCCGGCTGCAACGACATGGCCTGGGTGAGGCTGCGGAAGTTGCCGAAAGCGGAGTCACGGAACAGTTTGTTCTGCGTCATCATCGCCTCGGCGCTGGTGACCTTCTCCCAGCTCGTGCAGAAGTGGCCGTGCCAGAACCACGTCATCTTGTCCAACATCGGCTTGGGGCCGTCCACCATCCGGTCGAGCCACCACTGCACCGCGTAGACCCACTGGTTGTAGCCCTGGCCGTCGATGTCGTGGTCGATGTACGCCGGCACGGCCACCGGCACGATGACGCCGAGGATGTCGTCGACCGCGTTCTCGCGGGTGACGCCACCGGCCGCGAGCGCCGCCAGGCGGGTGGGCCGCACGACGAACTCCGTACGACGCAAGAGATGGGCGACTTGGACGGGATCCACTGGCGACTCCTGGAGGGATCTGACGACCCTGAGTGGGTTATCGCCTGCCGCCCGACAGGGGATGAGTAGGGATTGTGTCAAAAAGCGAGCCGCCCGGCCACGCGGGCCGGGCGGTTCCTCGATTTCAGACGGTTGACCAGGCTGTTCGCCCAGATGGTCAGCTCGTCACTTGGCCTTGCGCTCGCCGTAGCGCTTGTTGAAGCGCTCGACGCGGCCACCGGTATCGACCAGCTTCTGCTTGCCGGTGAAGAACGGGTGGCACTCGTTGCACAGTTCCACGACGAGGTCGCCGCCCCGGGTGGAGCGCGTGGTGAAGTTGTTGCCGCACGAGCAACGAACTGAGACGTCGGTGTACTTGGGGTGGATGTCGGTCTTCATGGCATTCTCCGGAACTAGACGTGTCAGCATATCGGGCGATCCGAGCCACCACCCAGCGGTTTGGGCAGCAGGACCCTCATGGCATCGTTCACGCCACGGCGCATGCCTGGGCGAGGGCAGGCTCTGCGGGTTGGCCGGCGAGGCCGCGACGACCGGCCCAGGCCACCAGGGCCAGCGCGAGGCCGCACACGGCGAACGAGCCGCGCACGCCGACCAGGGCGATCATCGGGGCTGCGGCCAGCAAGCCGACGGGTCGCCCGGCCTGGCCGAGGGCGCCGACGAGCGCGAACACCCGGCCTTGCACCGCCGGGTCGACACCGGCTTGGAATCGCGCCGGCAGCACCGTGTTGGTGACGCCCACGCCCACCCCCGCGACCACGAAGGCGACTCCCGCCCAAATGGCAACGGCCCACGCGCCCGACACCGCGATCGCCGCGCCCGTGGCAAGCAGGGCTACCAGCGCGGCCTGGCGACCTTTGGCGACCTTGGGCGCCACCAGGAAACCGGCGACGATGCCGAACGGGATGCTCGCTTCGAGCAGTCCGAAGCCGCTGCCGCCCAACGACAATGGGCCGGCGGCGAGGCCGACGATCAGCACGGTCAGGGGCGCGACGCACAAGTTCAGGCCGGCGGCCACGATCACCAGGTCGCGCACACTGCGATCGGTTCGCAGCAGACGCAGCCCGGCACCCATCCCCTCGTCGGCCCCGGCGTCCACGGTCCGTACCGGGTTCGGGATCCGGCTCAGCGCGACCAAGCCGAACGAGACGAGGAAGGTCAGCGCATCGATGAACAGGGCCGTGCCACTGCTGGTGATTCCCACGAGCACACCACCCAGGGCCGGGCCGATGATGCCGGCGACCGCTCCGGTGCCACCGAGCAGGGAGTTGGCCGACACCAGCTCCTCCTCGGGCACCAACAGGGTCACCGAAGCGAGCAGCGCCGGGTCGAACACGGCGGCCGACGCCGCGGCCACGACCGCAACCACGACCACCATCGTCGTGCTGGCGACGTCGGCCCACAGCGCCCACGCGAGGAACCCGCTCGTACCGAACCGCACGAGGTCGGAGGCGAGCATCAACGCGCGGCGCGGCAAGCGATCTACCAGCCAGCCGGCGAGCGGCGCGGCCGCCAGCGTCGGCAACACCGTGGCCAGCGCCACGAGCACCACGATCGCGTCCGAACCCGTCGTCTGGCGGGCCCACCACAACACCGCGATGCGGTTCACACCATCGCCGATCCCGGACACGGCCTGACCGGCCACCACCCTCAAGAAGTCACGTCGCGCGCTCATGCGGCCATCATCGGGGTATTCTAATTCGAATGGAAGAGACGCTTTCGAATGAGAGTCGGACACCGGTCGTCGCCCGCGAGCACATGGCCGTCGACCTGCTCTTGAACCTCGACGCGGCACGGCGACTGGCACCGTTCATGCGCTGCGAACAGACGCTGGGGAGTGCCGCGGCCGAACTCGAAGTGCCGGCCAGCTCGCTCGCCTACTGGGTCGGCCGGTTCCAGAAAGCCGGGCTGATCGCGATCGTGCGCCGCGAGCCTCGTGCCGGCAAACCGATCCCGGTGTACCGCGCCATCGCCGACGAGTTCCAGGTGCCACTGGATGCGATGCCGCCCGGCCTGCGCGACGAGTTCCTCAACGGAAGCCGCCGGCACATGTTCGACGAGTTCACCAAGGCAGTCGACGCCGTGGCCGAGCGGTACCTGCGCGACGGCATCAGGGTGCGGCCACACACCGACCGCGGCGTGGAGATCGAGTTCCTCGACGCCGACGAAGCGCTCCCCGTCTCGGTGGCCGAGTCATGGAGCGCAGTCGCGCTCACCGACGAGGAGGCGCGCGAGTTGCAGGAAACGCTGCAGGCGCTCAGCCGGCGCTACGCGGCGAGCCGAGACGGTGACGGCACGAAGCGCTATGTGATGGTGCTCGGCCTCGCGCCCAAACCCCGCCGCTGACCCAAGAGAGGGGGTCAGCCGGGCTGCTTGGCGATCTCGGCGAGGAACTCGGCGTTGTTCTTGAACGAGCGCAAGCGGTCGATGAGCAGCTCGAGGCCGGGGCCGGCGCTGCCCTCGGCGGCGAGGCCGGACAGCACACGGCGCAACTTCCACACCTGCTGCAGCTGCTTGCGGTCGAACAGCAGCTCCTCGTGGCGGGTGCTGGAGGCGTCCACGTCGATCGCGGGGAAGATCCGCCGCTCGGCGAGGCGCCGATCGAGGCGCAGCTCCATGTTGCCGGTGCCCTTGAACTCCTCGAAGATCGCCTCGTCCATGCGGCTGTTCGTCTCCACCAGCGCGGTGGCGAGGATGGTGAGCGAGCCACCCTCCTCGCAGTTGCGGGCGGCGCCGAAGAAGCGCTTGGGCGGGTAGAGCGCGCCGGCGTCGATGCCGCCGGAGAGGATGCGCCCGCTCGGCGGCGCGGCGAGGTTGTAGGCCCGGCTGAGGCGGGTGATGCCATCGACGATCATCACCACGTCGTCGCCCATCTCCACCAGCCGCTTGGCCTTCTCCAGCGCGAGTTCGGCGACGTGGGTGTGCTCCTCGCTCGGCCGATCGAACGTGCTCGCGATCACCTCACCCTTCACCGTGCGGCGCATATCGGTGACCTCTTCTGGCCGCTCGTCGATGAGCAGCACGATGAGCTTCACCTCGGGGTGGTTGGCCTCGATCGCCGACGCGATCGTCTTCATGATCGTGGTCTTGCCGGCCTTGGGCGGCGAGACGATGATGCCGCGCTGGCCCTTGCCGATCGGTGAGACGAGATCGATGATCCGCGCCGTCACGTTGGTGGGATCGTTGACGTTCTCCAGCCGCAGCTTGGTGTCGGGGAACAGCGCAGTGAGATCCTCGAAGCGGCGGCGGTCGCGGGCCTCGTCGGGATCGCGACCGTTGACCGAGCGGATCTCCAGGAGCGCCGGGTTCTTCTCGTTGCGACCGGCCGGGCGACTGAGGCCGGTGACATGGTCCCCCTTGCGGAGGCCGAACTGACGGGTGAGCTTCACCGGCACATAGGCGTCGTCGCGCGAAGCGAGGTAGCCGTGCACGCGCAGGAAGCCGTAGCCCTCGTCGCGCAGGTCGAGGTAGCCGTCGACCTCCACCGACTCGAGGCCGGGGGCCTCGATGATGTCCTCGCGGTGCATGGGGCCGGGCTGCGCGGCCTGGCCGCCGTTCGCGCCGTTCGCGCCGTTCGCGACATTGCCCGGGCCGGGCTGGCCGCCCTCGCCCTCACCGGTGCGGCTCTTGTTGCGCCGACGCCGGCGCCGGCGGGCGTTGCGGCTCTCGCCGGGCACGAGATCGGTGCCGTCGTCATCGCCGTCGTCATCGCCCTCGTCATCGCCGTCTGCATCATCGGACCTGGCTGCATCGGACCTGGCTGCGATGGACTTGGCCCCGCCGGACTTGGCGGCGCCGGACTTGGCGGAGGGCGCCGGGGGTGCCGGTCGCGGTGCCTCGCCGCGACGCACGAGTTCCATTTCCCAGTTGGCCAGCGGTTCGCCATCGGGCCCGAGGATGATCTCCTCTTCGCCCTTGGCCTCGGCAGGCTCTGTCGCCGTTTCGGTTGTCGCCGTTTCGGTTGTCGCCGGCGGGGCTTGCTCGGCCGCGGCGGGGGTGGCACCAGCTCCGGTGGTCTCGAGAATCCTGTTGATGAGCGTCGCCTTCGCGGCACGCGCCGTCACGGTGATACCGAGCGCCTGGGCGATCGCGAGCAACTGCTCCTTGTCCTTTGATTCGAGCATCGACTGCTCGAGCGCTTCTGCGGCCACCGGCCACCTGCTTTCTGGGAAAGGGGAGAACGCGGGTGTTGGCCGTGCGGGCGACACCCTGTCGCCGGCGACCCCACCCTCTGGGTGAGAACCCTGCCGCGCCATCAGCCCGCACGGGCCGGTTGCAGCAAGGACCATCCGGGATCCCGGACGCACGAAGTGTAGCGCTCACCGCCGTCTCCGAGTGTTTCTGTCGTACCTGTACCGCCGGAAACACTCGAAGAACGCCAACCAGCCGGAAACCCTCGGAGGGGTCAAGCGAACGCGGTAGCCACGAAGTGCTGCACGGCCGCGAGGTCGTTGGGCAGCACCGTGAAGTGCTCGGGCAGGTCGAACAGGTCGTGCAGGTGCGGCGGCAGCGGCGGGCGCACGCGCGTCGCCTGCTCGACCGCGTCGGGGAATTTGGCCGGGTGAGCCGTGGCCAGCGTGACCGTCGTGCCCTCGAGTTGACCGGCGGAGCGCAGCTTGGCGACAGCACCCACACCAACCGCCGAGTGCGGGTCGAGCAACATGCCCGTGTCGGCGTAGGTGCGAGAGATCACGCCCAGCGTCTCCGCGTCGTCGAGTCGGGCCGCGCGGAAACGACCTTCGAGGTGGGCGGCGCGCTGGTCGTCCTCCACAGTCAGCCGGCCACTGGCACGAAAGTGCTGCAATTGCTCGGCCGTCAGCCCGCCGTCGCGGCCGTTCATCTCGAACAGCAGGCGCTCGAAGTTCGATGACACCTGGATGTCCATGCTCGGGCTGAGTGACGGTACCACCGGAGCAGTGCTCATGTCGTTGCGGTTGAAGAACCGCTCGAGGATGTCGTTCGCGTTGGCGGCCACGACGAGTTGGTCGATCGGTGCGCCCATGCGCCGGGCGATCCAGCCGCTGAACACGTTCCCGAAGTTGCCGCTCGGCACGCACACATTGATCGGCGTGGCGAGCACGTCGCACGCCGCGATGTAGTACACCACCTGCGCCATCACCCGCGCCCAGTTGATGCTGTTGACCGCGCTGAGCTGCATCTGCTCGCGGAACGCGACGTCGTTGAACATCGCCTTCACCATGTCCTGGCAGTCGTCGAACGTGCCCTCGACCGCTACCACCCGCACATTCGGCGAGTCGACCGTCGTCATCTGCTTGCGCTGCACATCGCTGGTGCGATTGTGCGGGTAAAGGATGACGATGTCGACGTTGGCGCAGTTCCTCACCCCGTCGATCGCGGCGGAGCCGGTGTCGCCACTGGTGGCGCCCACGATGGTCACCCGCTGCCCGCGGGCGCGCAGCACCTCGTCGAACATGCGGCCCACCAACTGCAGGGCCACGTCCTTGAACGCCAGCGTGGGCCCATGGAACAGCTCTTGCACGAAGTGGTCGTGCTCGAGCTGCACCAACGGCACCACCGCCGGGTGGGCGAAGGTGGCGTAGGCCTCATTGCACAGGCGCAGCACCGTGGCCGGGGCGATGTCGTCGCCGACGAACAACTGGATGATCTGGGCGGCGCGCTCGGCGTAGGTGCTGCCCGGAATGCGGGGCGGCAGTGCCGGCCACTCGGCAGGCACGTACAGCCCGCCGTCGTTGGCCAGGCCGGCGAGCAGGACGTCGGTGAACCCCAATTCGGGCGCGGCACCGCGGGTGGAGACATACCGGCTGGCGCTCACCGCTCAGGCCCCGATCACGCGCAGCAGACCGCCGACGCTGCGCACGACATCGAGGTCGCGCAGCTCGCGCACGGTCGCCTGCACCGATGCCTCACGCGCAAGGTGGGTGATGAACACCAGGCGCGCATCGGGGCCGATGCCCTCCTGCTCCGCGGCGCGAATGCTGACCCCATTGCGGGCGAACACACCCGTCACCGAGTGCAGCACTCCGGGGCGGTCGGCGACCTCCATGCTGAGCAGGTACTCGGCCGATGTTTCGTCGATCGGCTGGATGATCGCCCGGCCGAACGTGCCGAGGCTGCCGTGGGTGCCCTTGGCGAGGTTGACCGCGGCGTCGATGATGTCGCCGAGCACAGCACTCGCCGTCGGGTTCCCACCGGCGCCGCGGCCGTAGAACATCAGCGACCCGACCGACTCACCCTCCACGAACACCGCATTGAAGCTGTGGCGCACGCTCGCGAGCGGATGGGTGAGTGGCACCATCGTGGGATGCACGCGCACGCCGATCGCACCCGTCGTGGCATCGGCCTCGGCGATGCCGAGCAGCTTCACGACGTACCCGAGGCGCTTGGCCATGGCGATGTCGGCCGCGGTGATGCCGCTGATGCCCTCGTGGTACACGTCGCCGGCGACCACCTTCACGCCGAACGCGATCGTGGCCATCACCGCCGCCTTGGCACCGGCGTCGTAGCCCTCCACATCCGCGGTTGGGTCGCGCTCGGCGAAGCCGAGGGCCTGCGCCTCCGAGAGGGCAGCTGCGTAGTCGGCGCCCTCCTCGGTCATCTTCGTGAGGATGAAGTTGGTGGTGCCGTTGATGATGCCCATGATGCGACGGATGGGCTCGCCACGCAGGCTCTCGCGCAATGCGCGCACGATCGGGATGCCGCCGGCCACGGCGGCCTCGAACAGCAGGTCGACGCCGGCCTCGTCGGCCACGGCGAACAACTCGGTACCGACGTTGGCGAGCAGCTCCTTGTTGCCGGTGACCACCGGCTTGCCATTGCGCAGCGCGGTGGTGATGAGCTCGCGTGCCGGCTCGATGCCGCCGATGACCTCCACCACGACATCGACGTTCGGGTCGTTCACGACGGCCATCGCGTCCCGGGTGAGCACCCCTTCGGGCAGATCCACCTCACGCTCCTTGGACAAGTTGCGCACCGCCACCGCCACGACGTCCAGCCGCACACCCGTGCGCGCCTCGATCGTCGCCTGCTGACGGGCGATCAACGCCACGAGCGGGGCGCCGACGTTGCCGCACCCCAGTACACCGACCCTGATGAGCTTCACGGCGTGAAGGCTACGAGTTCCGCGCGACGAGCGAGCACGGCTTTACGCGCGACAGGCCGGGCGCCGGCAAGGACACCGAGCGCCGCGCCGCACGAGGCGGCGCGACGCTCCGAGGTGCCCAGGGAGGCCATTGCGAATTGATTCGCACTTCGTACGGTATTCCTCAAATTCACTCACGGAAAGCGGCATTCGTGAAAACGCGTCAGTTCTTGACACTCGGCGCGGGCGACCCCAGCCGAATCCCACTGTCAGCGCATGCCGTACCGCTGTACGCCCACCACCACTGCGTCGAACTCCGTGCGCGGCAGCACCGCCCCCTCGCGGCGCACCTGCGTCGGATCGACGTCGAGCACCCGCTCGACCTTGGCATAACTTGGCCGGCCGTCGCGATCCCAGGGGCCGACGCCCACCTTCACCTGCGGCTCGTTGTCGTGGGGCTTGGAGGTGAGCGGCACGCCGACGAGGTTGCCGCCGCGCCGGCCGATGATGACCACCGGTCGATCCTTGCCCTGGCGGGGGTCGTCCTCGTAGGGCACCCATGTCCACACGACCTCGCCCGGATCGGGGTCGCCGTCGATGCACGGCGAGTACTCGATGCGCAGGCCGGCCTCGACCGTACCGCCGCCGATGTCGGATGCCGGCGGACGCGGCGCTCGGCGGAACAGCTTGCCGATGGAAGAGATCAGCCCAGGTCGCATTGCACCAGATCCTCATAGGTTTCGCGGCGCACGACGGCGCGGGCCTGTCCGTCGCGAACGAACACGACCGGCGGGCGGGTGAGCTTGTTGTAGTTGCTGGCCATGCTGTGTCCGTACGCGCCGGTAACCGGAGTGGCAAGCAGATCGCCCACCATCGTGCCATCAGGCAGGGCCGCGTCGAAGATGAGTACGTCGCCGCTCTCGCAGTGTTTGCCGACGAGCCGGGCGCGCAACGGGCGCGGCGACCCCACGGCCCGCGGCAGGAACGCCTCGTAGCCGCTCCCGTAGAGCACTGGCCGTGGGTTGTCGCTCATCCCGCCATCGACGCTGACGTACATGCGCACGCCGGGGATGTGCTTGATCGTGCCGACCGTGTAGAGCGTGACGGCCGCGGAGGCGACGATGCTGCGACCCGGCTCGACGCTGACCGCGCTGCGCACGCCGAGCGCCTGGCAGGCATCGAGCAGCACATTGCCCCACTGGGTTATGGTCGGGGCTTCCTCACCGGCTACGTACGCCACGCCGAGACCCCCGCCGAGCACCAGCTCGGGCAGATCGAGCGGGGCCGCGAAGCGGGCCATCACCTCGGCGGCGCGAGCGAAGCTGGACGCCTCGAAGACATTGCTGCCGATATGGCAGTGCACGCCGACCAGGTTGACACTCTTGGACTTCTGCATGCGCTCGACGGCGCGGCGGGCGTCGCCGTTGCCGAGGTTGAAGCCGAACTTGCTGTCGTCCTGGCCGGTGGCGATGAACTCGTGGGTGTGAGCATGCACCCCCGGTGTGATCCGGGCGAGCACGTTCGGCACGGGCAGCCCCTCGGCACGCAGGGCGTCGAGCCGGTCGAGCTCGTTGAAGCTGTCGACCACCACGTGGCGCACCCCTTCGGTGAGGCCCATGCGCAGCTCGTCGAGGCTCTTGTTGCTGCCATGCAGGGTGAGCGCACTCGCCGGCACACCGGCGCGCAGGGCGACGTACAACTCGCCACCGCTGGCCACGTCGAGCAACATCCCCTCCTCGTACACCAGGCGGGCCATCGCCGTGCAGAGGAACGCCTTCGTCGCGTACACCGCGCGGCCGGGCCCGAACGCGCCCACTGCCTCGCGGCAACGGGCACGCAGGTGGGCCTCGTCGTATACGAACGCGGGGGTGCCGAACTCGGCGGCGACATCGGTGAGGCGGCAACCACCGATCGACAGTGCGCCGTCGGCGAGCACCTCTGCCGTATCGGGCAGCAAGGCGACAGGCAGCGGCTTCACATTCGCTCCGGGGCGTCGATGCCGAGTAGGGACAGGCC
>JAYRWH010000088.1:0-66350 GCA_041918155.1 Ilumatobacteraceae bacterium
CGCCCGCCCCCGAGCCGACCCCGACGACCGCAGCGCCGTCGACGACGCTCGGTTCCCCGCCGATGGTGGCGCCCCCGATCACGCTGGTGCCGATCGTGCTGTACCCGACGGTCAACACGCTCACCGGGCAGACCCACTTCACCTGCCTCAGCGCGGCGCTCGCCGGCTACCAGGTTCAGGTGTCGTGGAGCGCGACGTTCACCTCCGGGGTGAACCTCACCGTCGATAGCGTCCCGTACATGACCGGCGCAGCCGCCGTGGGCACCACGTTCGTCCCGATCAGCTGTGGTGACAGCCAGACCGTCACCGTCTCTGCCCGGTGGTCCGACGGCACGCCGGCCGGCTCGCGCACGATCCTCATCAAGGTCGACCCGAACCTTTTCTTCTGACCGACCCGATCCCCCCAATGACGAAGGCCCCGGCAGCATCGCCGGGGCCTTTCGTATTCCGTGGGCGAGGGGGGACTTGAACCCCCACATCCTTTCGAATACTGGCACCTGAAGCCAGCGCGTCTGCCATTCCGCCACTCGCCCGAGTGGAAGCACAAGGCTAACAAGTCCCCGCGGGTCGCCCAACCCCCATTCCGTCGGGCGCGCAATGGCCCGCTCGCGGGCAAGACCGCGCACACGGGTGCGTTTCGCGCCACACGATGGCACGAAGCGCGCCCAATCAAGACCCGGCCACCCAATACCCGGTGCTCAGTACGGGTAGAAGCCTTGCTTGGTCTTGCGGCCGAGGTGGCCGGCGACGACCATGCGGCGCAACACGGGCACGGGGGCGAAGTTGGGATCGCGGAACTCGTCGTAGAGCGCGTCGAGGATCGCCAGCGAGGTGTCGAGGCCCACCAGGTCGAGCAGGGCGAAGGGGCCCATCGGGAAGTTGCACCCGCCCTTCATCGCCGTGTCGATGTCTTCCATCGAGGCGGTGCCGTTCATCAGCATCCGCATCGCGTTGTTGAGGTACGGGAACAGCAGCGCGTTGACGATGAAGCCGGCGCGATCCTTGACCTCCACCCCGTCCTTGCCGCACCGGGCAGCGAAGGCCAGCGCCGCCGCGATCGTCTCGTCCGAAGCGGTGATCGGGCGCACGACCTCGACCAGCTTCATCGCCGGCGCGGGGTTGAAGAAGTGCACGCCGCAGACCTTGTCGGGGCGCTGGGTCACCATTGCCATCTCGACCACCGGCAGGGTGCTGGTGTTGGTGGCGAGGATGCCCGAGGGTTTCACGATCTGCTCGAGCTCTTCGAACAGCGCCTTCTTGATCGCCAGATCCTCCAGCACCGACTCGATCACGAGATCGCAATCGGCCAGCGCACCGAGGTGGTCGGTGGGCGTGATGCGGGCCATCGTGGCGACGCGATCCTCCTCGGTGGCCTTGCCACGCTCGATCGCCTTGGCGAAGCCCTTGTCGATGCTCGCGACCATCGCCTCGGCCGCGGCCTGCGTGCGCGATCGCACCACCACGTCGTAACCGGCCTTCGCGGCCACTTCGGCCAGACCCGAACCCATGATGCCCGACCCGAGGATGCCGACTCGCTGAATCTCAACCATGGGAAGCAGATTACTACCCGCGGGTAACTTGGCACGAACGGGCTACCGTCGCAGGCATGGCCGAGCCCGACGACATCGAACGCACGCTCGCGTTCTTCATGGAGATCGACCGGCTGAAGGGCGTGGAGCGGCGCAACTGGCTGGCCGACGGCTCGCGGCGGGAGAACACCGCCGAACACTCGTGGCACCTCGGCATGGCGGCGCTGCTGCTGACCGCCTACGCCACCGAACCGATCGATCTCGCCACCGCACTGTGCATGGCGCTCGTGCACGACATCGTCGAGATCGACGCCGGCGACACGTTCGCCTACGACCAGGGCGATGCGCTCGCGAGCAAGCAGGAACGCGAGGTGGCCGCCGCCGACCGCTTGTTCGGCATGCTGCCCACGGCGATGGGCGCGCGGCTGCGCGAGCTGTGGGACGAATACGAGCGCGGCGACACTCCCGAGGCCCGCTACGTGATGGCCGTCGACCGGATGGCGCCGATGCTGCTCAACCTCGCCGAGGGCGGCAGCACGTGGCGCGAACACGGCATCACCCGCAGCCGGGTGATCGACCGCAACGGCCCCCACGTGCAGCCCGCCCTCCCCGGCGTGTGGCAGGTGGCGTTGGCCCGGCTGGATGCAGCCACCGCCGCCGGCCAGATCGGCAGCGACTGACATGGCGCGACGCAAAGGCTTCCGCCCGGTGGTGGAGAACACCCCAACCGGCCTGGTGATCAACATCGACCAGGAGGAGATCGACCTCGTCGTGCGCCTGCTCGGCGAGCTGCGCAGCCTGCTGATGGACGACGACTCGGCGCACGCCCCACTCCTGCGACGGCTGTTCCCGCCGGCGTACATCCAGGAGGACGACGCCGATGCCGAGACCGAGTTCCAGCGCCTGATGCACGACGATCTCGTCGCCTCTCGCCTCGAGGCGGTCAATGTCGCCGAGGGCCTGCTCTCACGGCGCGAGCCGCTCGACGAGGCGGCCGCGCTCGCCCTGCTGCAGTCGCTGAACGGGGTGCGCCTGGTGCTCGGCACGCTCATTGACGTCGGCGAGAACGACGACCCCAACAACATCGACGACGACGACCCGTTGGTCGGCGAACTGCACCTCTACCACTTCTTGTCGTTCCTGCTGGAACACACCGTGCAAGCGGTCAGCGGGTGGGAAACATGAAGCAGCCGGCCACGCCGGCGCCGCACAACGCACCCACGCTCGGCCCGATGCGGTAGCGCACCACCTCGGCCACATTGGCCGCGGCACCCACCACGGCGGCCAGCTCGTCGGCCACCGCCACCGAACCGCTGCACGTGTGGCCCACCGCCACGCGGATGCGCTGACCCCACTCGAGGGCCCGCTCGGCGAGGCGCCCCACGGCATCGCGGTGGTCGCCCGCGTGGTCGACCACGTCGAGGCGGCCACCGTGCCAGCTCAGCACGTCGAGCCCGGCCGCGGCCGGCCGGCCCGCCGGCTGCACCATGAACACATTGCCGATCTCGGCGGTCAGAGCCTCGACCGCCCGCGTCGCCTCGTCGAGGTTCGCTCCATCAGCGATCGCCTCAGCGGCTTCCCACACACAACCGCCCACGCCGAAGCCCGCGGAGCCGGAATCGATCACCCTCACCGGCACGTCAATGCTCCGCGCAGCCAGCCGCGCGGAGTGCACCGTGCGCGACACCTGGGCGCAACCGTGCACCGACAGGATCTCGGTGCAGCCCCTGGCGAGCAACTCTTCGTAGGCGGCGGCGAACTGGCCCGCGCTCGGCTCGATCGTGTGCACCGTCGGCCGCTGCCCGCTGGCCAGGCGCCGGTAGAACGCGTCGGGGTCGAGGTCGTGACCCTCCAGATGGTCGATGTCGTCGACGATCACGGTCAGCGGCACCACTTCCACCCCGAAGCGCTCGAGGAGTTCAGGCGGAAGTTGGGCACCCGAGTCGGTGCACAGGCCGATCACACGATCTTCCGGGGGGACATGGGGCGGCACCCTAATGACGGCTGGTGAGAGCGAGGTTGCGATCGCGAGTCGATGCGTTGACGTTCGGTGACGCTTTTCCTGAGGGTCCGCTCGGGGCCGTGACGAGCGTCAGTCGCCGGGCTACTCGCCGAAGCGGGCCAGCCACTCGGGCAGGCGCACCGGGCGGCCCGCCGCGGTCACGCACCCGTGCACGGTGACCGCCGTGGCTCGCACCTCGCCACCCACCGTGAGCAGGTACGCGATCTGGAACGTCGTGCGCGTGGCCGCGCCGAGCACGAGGTGCACGCGCACCACCTCGTCGAAGCGCAGCGGCTGGCGGTACTGCACTGCCACCTCCAGCACGGCGATGTCGAAGCCCTCGGCGCGCAATGTGTCGTAGGGGTGGTTGATCGCCCGCAGGTACTCCACGCGGGCCTCCTCCAGGTAGGGGAGGTAGCGGCTGTGGTGCACGATGCCCATCGCATCGGTCTCGGAGAAGCGCACCCTCAGATCATGCGCGTATTGATAGCCGGCCGGGTCGAGCGATGGCTCCATGTCGAGGCGCACCGCCGCACCGTACCGCGGCCGCTGCCGCCGCTTGCCGTTCGCGATTTCGACTGGCGGAAATCCACGCGATGGCTGGTAGTGTTTCGGCGCTCTCAACCGGAGGACAGTCCCTAGCCCCCATCGTCTAGTGGCCTAGGACACCACCCTTTCAAGGTGGCGGCACGGGTTCGAATCCCGTTGGGGGTGCAACGATCGATTTGTCGGTCGCAGCAATGCCCCAGCAATACAGATCAGGTTTCACATCTGGTCCCGTGGTGAAGTGGAGTTCACGCCGGCCTGTCAAGCCGGAGGTCGCGGGTTCGAACCCCGTCGGGACCGCTCGGGTTACACCCGAACGGGCGTCATAAGAAGACGGCCACAACGGTCGAGTAGCTCAGTCGGCAGAGCATACGCCTGAAAAGCGTAGGGTCACCGGATCGACGCCGGTCTCGACCACCACACGGCCCCCGCAAGGGGGTCGTTCGGTTTTTCGGGCCAACCGGCCGTCCACAGCAGGGGGTGCCGTGGACGGCCTGGTGGCCTCTTTGAGGGTGGTTCCCACCACAAATAGTGATGTCCGCTCAAGTGGCCTGCGTTACAGGGAACACCTCGACGGGCCGTCAGTTGCCGAGGTCGATGCCGCAGTTGGCGAAGATGCCGGACAGCTCCGTGGTCATCACATCCGTTGTCGCCGCATCGGTGGCCCCGAACAGGTTGCCGACGATGCTGTGCAGCATCTCGTTCGCAGCACTCAATGCCGACGATTCGGTGACCGTCGAGGTGGTGTCGCCACCGCCCCCACCGAGGAACTGCTGCACGAACAGCTGCTTCACGAGTTCGCTGGCGTTCATCCCGTCGCCGATGCACGCGATTGCCGCAGCGTCGAGCTGGATGCCCGACGTCGCGACCGCGTCGGCGATCAACTGCCCGAAGTCGATGCAACCGACCACCTCGGTACCGAGGGCCTCGGCCGCCGGTTGGCTGGCCTGCGTCGCCGAGCCCATGAAGCTCTGCACGAACATCTCGCGGATGAGGTCGCTGGCGCCGATCTTGTCACCGATGCAGTTCGTCTGCTCCTCGGTGAACTTCACGTCGGAGCCGGCCATTTCGTCACCGACGATGCGGGCGAAGTCGATGCAGTCGGCGACATCGTCGGCCATCTGCTCGGCCTGCGCCTGGGTGACGACACCGCTCACGTCGATGTCGCCCTCGGCGCGCACGACAGCGGGCGTGATGCCCGCGCCCTGGAGGGCCGTCACGCCGACTGCGTCGACCACGCTCTCGGCCATGCAGCGCACCTCGTCGGCCGTGAAATCGACGGTCGTGTCGGCGGTGGCGCCCTCCACCATCGCGTCGACGTACTCCTGCCCTGCGGGCGACTGGCTCTCGCCCGAGCCCCCGGCGGAGCTCTCATCGCCGCTGTCCTTGGTGACGCGGTAGATCACCCCGCCGGCCACGAGCGCCACCGCCACCACGATCGCGACCAACAACCCACGGTTGGCGCCCTTCGGCACGACCGGGGGTGAGGTCGGTGCGACCGGCACGACGGGCACCATCGCGGCGTTCTCGTCACGGGACACGCCGTTGTCGCTCACCAGCGATGTCCACTGCGCGCCGTCCCACCAGCGCAACTGGTGCCTGCGGTACGGATCGGGCTGCCACGAACCACTCGTACCCGTCATCGCCGGCCTCCTTCGAACGCGCTCGTGATCGCAACGCTAATGGGGTTCGACCGAACCGGCGTCAGGTCCTTCTCGAGGCGGTCGTAGTACTTCTCGATCGCTCCCTGGAAGTCGACCGTGTCGGGGTCGGTGAGCCACAACAGACCATCCCGAGCGTCATGTCGACCTCGTCGCCGATGCGACCGACGCGACGTTCGAGTACTGTCGGGCATCGAGAGCATGAGCGCACACGGGGGGACGGGGCCCGGTCGGCGCACGAACCGAGGGGAGAAGCCATGCGCAAGCGGGCCATCGCAACGATCGCGATCACGACACTGATCGGGCTCGTCGGCTGCAGCACGAAGAAGGACGAGGCGTCGTCGACCACCGCCGCCGCCACCACCGGCGCCACCACGGCGCCCACGGAGACTTCGACGAGTTCCACCGGCAGCACCCCGACGGAGTCGACGTACACGCCGGTCGTGGACGATCGCGCTCCGGGAGTCACCGACGACTCCATCAAGATCGGCATCATGTACACCGACTTCACCCGGGTGGGCCCGATCCTCGGCTACGACCAGGGCGACGCCGAGGCGGCCTACAACGCGCTCATCGACGAGATCAACGCCAACGGTGGCATCCACGGCCGCAAGATCGTGCCCACGTTCGCCGCGGTCGACCCGAGTGCCACCGATGCCCCTACGGCGGCCTGCACGAAGCTGGCCGAGGACGAGCAGGTGTTCATCGCCGTCGGTTTCCTGTTCGAGGACGCCGGCCCGTGCCTGTTCGACACCAATGAGACATTGGTGCTCGGCGGCGGCCAGACCGAGGCCCTCCTGGCCCAGGCCAAGGTCGGTTGGTGGACCCTGGAGGCCGGCGACGACCTGCTGCTGACGGGCATCCAGACCATGCTCGACCAGGGGCAGATCTCGCAGAACCTGGCCGTCGTGGCCACCAGCGGCGAAGAGCAGACTTACGAGACCAAGATCAAGCCGATGCTCGCGGCAGCGGGCATCACCCCGGTCTCGGTGGCCTACACCGACCCGACCTTCGACGTGAACCAGACCTACGCCGATTCCCAGACCATCGCCGAGCGCTTCAAGTCCGACGGTGCCGACCAGGTGCTCATGCTGAGCGTCGGGGGAACGTTCCCCGGGGGCATCGCCCGCACCGACTGGCGCCCCACCCTGGTGTTCGACTTCTTGGCCAGCGCACAGCTCTACGCCGACGGCGCGGGCAACGACCTCTCGCTGCTCGAGGGAGCGATCGCAGCCGGCGCGTTCAACCCCGAGAACGACTATGGCACGCTCGCCAGCCCCACGACCGAGTGCGTCGAGAACCAGACCGCTGCCGGTCTGGAGCTCACCCCGCGCAAGGACGTTCCCGAGGGCGAATCGATCCAGGTCGCCAGCAGCATGATCGCCTGCCGGTACGTGGCGCTGCTCGTGGCCGGCCTGGAGAAGGCCGGCGAAGAGCTGAACTACGGCACGTTCACCACGGCGATGAACAACCTCGGTGACATCATGCTGCCGGGTTACCCCGACCCGTGGCACTTCGGCCCGCCCCCCGCCGCCGATGGCGACCCGCACCTCTACGTCTACACCTGGGACCAGGCCAAGCAGGAATGGGTGGACAGCGGTGCCTGACCAGCCCCATGCGGAGGAGGACCGCCCCGGCAACCTTGCGGGGGCGATCCTCGACATGGAGGCCGAGCGACACGAGGCACTACATGCGCAGGCCCCCGCCCTCGACGTCCTGCCGGGCGTGGGTGACGAACAACTCACCCTGAAGGACGCCCTCAGGGTGGGCGGCACGTTCACGTTCACCGTCCTCGCCGTGCTGGCCGCGCTGGTCAGCCTGGAATCGGCCGCACTCGGCACGCTCGCGCCCGACATCCGCGACTCGCTCCACGTCAGCAACGGCGTGATCGTGTTCATCAGCGCCGCGTTCGGTGGCTTCCTGATGCTCGGGTCGGTGCCGATGGGCTGGCTCGCCGACCGTCAGCGGCGCGGTCGGCTGATCGGCTTCGCAACGATGCTCTTCGCCGCGAGCGTGGCGCTGGCCGGCTTGGCGGCGAACGCGCTCATGCTCGTGCTCACCCGCGTCGCCGGCGGGCTCGGCCGCTCCAACGAGCTGACCGTGCAGGGTTCGCTGCTGGCCGACCAGTACCCGATCGGCACACGCGGTCGGCTGTCCACTGCGGTCGGCATCGCCGGGCGGATCACCGGCACGCTGAGTCCGCTCGTCGTCGGTGGCCTCGCGGCCCTGATCGGGGGTCCGACCGCGTGGCGGTGGGTGCTCGTGATCCTGTCGCTGCCCATCGCCGTCGCCAGCCTCGCCGCCTTCCGGCTGCCCGAACCCCCTCGCGGGCAGTTCGAGAAGCAGGATGTCATCGGCCAGGTGATCGAGGACGAGGACCCCCTGCCGATCTCGATGGAGGCCGCGTTCGCCCGTCTGCTGCAGATCCGCACGATGAAGACCGTCATCATGTCGTTCGCGGCCATGGGGTTCGGCTTGTTCACCTTGCCGATCCTCGGCAACCTGTTCCTCGAGGACGAGTACGGACTCGGCTCGCTCGGGCGCGGCGCGGTCGGCACCGCCGGCGGGGTCGCCACGCTCGCGGTGCTCCCCTTCGTCGGCAAGCTCTACGACCACCTGTACCGCCGCAACCCGGCGCAAGCGTTGCGGCTCGTGGGCCAACTGGTGCTGCCGGCAGCCCTGCTCACACCCGTGCAGTTCTTCATGCCCAACCCGGTGCTGTTCGCCATCGTCGGCATCCCCAGCACCGTCCTGCTGTCGGCCGGGTTCATGATGGTCGGCCCGATCATGACCTCAGTCGTGCCCTACCGCCTCCGTGGAATGGGCGCGTCGCTGGGTGCGCTCTACATCTTCCTCATCGGCGCCACGTGTGGGTCGTTGTTGTCCGGCCTGCTCTCCCAGGCCTATGGCACCCGCACCGCGATCATCGTCATCTTCGTGCCGTCCACGGTGCTCGGCGGGTTCCTCCTCATGCGCGGCGCGAGCTTCATCCTCGGCGACCTGGGGATGGTCGCCGCCGAGATCCGCGAGGAGCTGGAAGAACACGATCGTCGCGTCGGTGACCCGTCGGCCGTTCCGGCGCTGCAGATCCGCAACATCGACTTCGCCTACGGTCCGGTGCAGATCCTCTTCGACGTGAGCTTCGACGTGAAGCACGGCGAGGTGCTCGCGCTGCTCGGCACCAACGGCGCCGGCAAGTCGACGATCCTGCGCGTGATCGCCGGACTGGGTACGCCGTCGCGAGGCGTGGTGCGCCTCGGTGGGCGTTCGGTGACCTATGTGTCGCCCGAGATGCGATCCCGGCTCGGCATCGCCATGCTGCCGGGCGGCAAAGGCGTGTTCCCCGAGATGACCGTACGCGAGAACCTGGAGATGGCCGCGTTCAACCAGCGCGGTGACCGCGCGTCGATGGAGGGGGCCATCGATCGCACCCTGCAGCTGTTCCCCGAACTCGCCGAGCGCAAGGGTCAGCTGGCCTCGTCGTTGTCAGGCGGTCAGCAGCAATTGCTCGCCATGGCCGGAGTGCTCACCACCGACCCCAAGGTGCTCATCATCGACGAGCTGTCGCTCGGCCTCGCCCCGATCGTGGTCGAGCGAATGGTCGAGTTGGTTCGCGACCTGCACCGACGCGGCCTCACGATCATCATCGTCGAGCAGTCGCTGAACGTGGCGATGTCGATCGCCGAACGAGCCGTGTTCCTCGAGAAGGGGCACGTCCGCTTCGAGGGGCCGATGAAGGATCTCGTCGAACGCGACGATCTGGCGCGAGCCGTCTTCCTCGGCAAGGAGGGCGGCTGATGGTCGCCACGTGGATCAATGGTCAGGTCGCGGTCAACGGTGTCGTGCGCGGCATGACCTACGGCCTCGTGGCACTCGCCATCGTGCTCGTCTACCGCTCCAACAAGGTGATCAACTTCGCCGTCGGCAGCATCGGCCTGCTCGGCTCGGGGCTGCTGGTGATGCTCACCAACAACTACAGCGTGCCGTACTGGCCCGCACTCGCACTGGCGCTGTCGGTCGGGGTGCTGTGGGGGGCCATCATCGAGCTCACCGTCATCCGCCGATTGTTCAAGGCGCCACGTGTGATCGTGCTCGTCGCCACCATCGGCGTCAGCCAGCTCTCCGAAGCAGCCCTGCTCGGCCTGCCCGACGTACGGCATCCGCGCACGCCGTACCCGTTGGCGATCGGGCGCTCGTGGCACTTCCACTCCGTGGCGATCAGTGGGGCGCAGATGATGGTGTTCGCGGTGACGCCCCTCTTGGCCATCGGGTTGACATGGTTCCTCACCCGCACGCTCACCGGGCGCACCGTACGGGCGGCGGCGAGCAACCCCGATCTCGCCCGTGTGTACGGCATCAACCCGAAGCAGCTCTCCACGCTCGTGTGGGCCATCGGTGGGTTGATCGGCACCGTCTCGATGATCCTGCTCGGAGGGGTGAGTGGCAACTCGGCACAACTGACGGCGCTCGGGCCGTCGGCAATGCTGCGCGCCCTCGTTGCCGCACTGATCGCCCGCTTCACCTCGTTCCGCGTGGCGCTCGTGGCCGCATTGGCCATCGGGATGACCGAGGAGCTGTTCCGCTTCAACTTCCTGAAGAACCCCGGGCTGATCGACATCGTGCTGCTGCTGGTGGTGCTCGTCTCCGTGGGCACCCTGGCCCGCGAGCGCGTTGCCGGCGACGCCGTGTACTCCTTCACTCCCAAGGTGGAAGCGATCCCGGAGCGGCTGCAGGACCGCTTCTGGCCGCGCAATCTCAACCGTCTCGCCATGCTCGTGCCGCTGACGTTCGCACTCCTGCTGCCGCTGGTTGTCACGCTCCCGTCGCGGCATGTGCTGTACGCGTCGATCTCCGCGTTCGCGATCTGCGCACTGTCGATGACGGTGCTCACCGGCTGGGCGGGTCAGCTGTCGCTCGGCCAGATGGCCTTCGGTGGTCTCGGGGCCTTCACCGCGGCCGCCCTCACCCGAGGGCTCACGATCGACTGGACCATCGCCGATCACAACCTCTACGTGCACGCCGAGCCGATCCCGTTCGCCCTGTCGATCATGCTCGCGTCGCTCGTCACGGCGACGCTGGCCGCGATCGTCGGCGCCGGCGCACTGAGGGTGCGCGGCCTGCTGCTCGCGGTCAGCACGTTCGCTCTCGCCATCGCCGCCGGCGCCTGGATGTACCGCCAATCGATCTTCACCGGCGACGGCAGCACCAGCAGCGTTCCGTTCCGCCGAGGGAAGCTCCTGTGGCTCGACCTCGGGGTGCAACGCACGTACTACTACGTGGTCGTCGGCACCCTGATCGTGGTGATGGCGTTCCTCGGACGCCTCCGGCGCAGTGGCGTCGGTCGGGTGACGCTCGCCGTGCGTGACAACCCGATCACCGCGGCTGGGTACACAGTGCGCCCCGCGGTGGCCAAGCTGCGTGCGTTCGCGCTCTCTGGCGGCATTGCCGGGCTGGGTGGAGCACTGCTCGCCGGCGTCGGTTCGCGCGTCGACCCCCAGGACTGGCGATTCTTGGTGACCGGATCGCTCACCGTGGTGTCGATGGTGGTGATCGGCGGCATGGGCTCGGTCGCCGGTGCCGTGATCGGCTCGGTATGGGTGATCGGCCTCCCCGCGCTCGCGCCGGAGAACGAGATCATCCCACTGCTCACGTCCAGCATCGGCCTGCTCGTGCTGCTGCTCTACTTCCCTGGCGGCTTCGTCGACATCGCCTTCCGCGCGCGGGCGATGATCTACCGCCGGCTCGACGCCAAGCTGGGGCCGATCTCGAAGGCCACCGACGCCCCATCGGTGGCGCTGCACAGTGACCGGCGGCGCCCGGTCGAGCACGATGTCCCACTGCGCGCTACCGACGTGTCGGTGTCGTTCGGCGGTGTCAGGGCCAACGACCGCATCTCCATCGAGGTGCGGCGCGACGAGGTCGTCGGCCTGATCGGCACAAACGGCGCGGGCAAGACCACCCTGATGAACGCGATCGGTGGTTACGTTCCGTCCGCCGGCCGCGTGGAGCTGCTCGGTCACGACGTGAGTGGGTTGCCGGCGGCGAGCCGGGCGCGCCGCGGGCTCGGCCGCACGTTCCAGGCAGCGACGCTGTTCCCCGAACTGACCGTACGCGAGACCGTGATGGTGGCCCTGGAGGCCCGGGGTCGCTCGGGCTTGATCGAGACGGCGCTGTTCTCCCCGCGGGCCCGCTCGCGATCCAAGGCCCAGCGGGCCCACGCGGCCGAACTCATCGACTTTCTCGGTCTCGGCCGCTACGCCGAACGGCAGATCTCCGAGCTGTCCACGGGTACCCGCCGCATCGTCGAACTGGCCGGTCTGCTGGCCCTCGACGCACGCGTGTTGTGCCTCGACGAGCCGACCGCAGGTATCGCCCAGCGCGAGGCGGAGGCGATGGGGCCACTGCTGCTCGAGATCCGCAAGGAGCTCGGCGCGTCGATGCTCATCATCGAGCACGACATGCCGTTGATCATGAGCCTCAGCGACCGCGTGTATTGCCTGGAACTCGGCAAGGTGATCGCCGAGGGCACCCCCGAAGCCGTGCGCAACAACCCGGCCGTGATCGCCAGCTACCTCGGCATGGACCAGAACACGATCCAGCGCAGCGGCGCGATCACCGAGTAGCGCGACCGCTACCGGAAGCGGCCACGATCACGCAATCCCCAGCCGTTGGAGCTGCTCGGTGGGGGCCTCCAGCTCCGCCAGCGCGGTGCGCAACAGATCCACCATCTGCGCCTCGCGACCCTCACCCACCCGGTTCTCCTGCTCGTCGGGGTCGGCCCCCAGGTCGTAGAGATGGTGGTTGCCGACGGCCGCGCCGGTGGCCCAGATCGGCAGCTGGTCGCCCGGCGCGTACGGCTGGCGGATTACGGGGATCTCCGTGCCCGGCATCGTGTCGAGCCATGCCCGCTGGTCGGGGGGAGGCATCGCGTCGAAGCCGTCGATCGGGATCGGCATCGTCGACCAACGGTTGGAGAAGGTGGAGAGCGGGAAGTTCGCCTCCGCCGGGCCGCGCGCGTACTTGTGGCGGCCGTCGGTGATCTGCACCCAACTGCCCCACACGCCGCCGATCGCCCAGTCGCGCACGGAGGTCGCCTCGCCCGTGAACAGGGGCACCAGCGACCGCCCGTGGGTGCGCTGCTTGGCCGTCGCGCCGTAGATGTCGGCGAACGTGGCGAAAAGGTCGACGCTCGTCGTGAGCGCGTCGTTCGTGCCACCACCGGCCACGCCCGGCCAATGGATGAGCAGCGGGGTGTGCCCGAGCGGCTCGAACTGCGGGACGCCGGGCTTGCCCCAGATGTCGTTCCCCGCGCGCACCTCGCCGAGGTAGTGCCCATGGTCGGTGCACACCACGAGCGCGGTGTCGTCCCACAAGTTCCGCTCGTCGAACGCGCGCAGGATGCGGCCGAACCAGTGGTCGATCATCGACAGCTTGCTGCCGTAGTTGGCGCGCACATGGCGGCCCTCGGCCTCACTGATGACTCCGCCGCTCACGCCACCGTTCACGTACGGCGGCCAGATGATGTACTCGTCGGCCCACGGCTCGCGCTCGTAGATCCCGGCCCACGGCGCTGGTGTGTCGAACGGCTCGTGCGGATCGAACTCGTCGACGAACAGGAACCACCGGTCGTGATGCGGCGTCGCCTCACGCAAGAAGCGCTCGGCCTCCATCATCGTGCGCGGCCCCGGGTAGTCCTCCTCTTCGCGGAAGAACGAGCGGCTGTGGTCGTAGTGGCGGGGCCCGGGCGGCACGCCGTACAGGCGGGAGAAGAACCAGCCGCCCGTGCGCGCCGGCATCGTGGGCTCGCCGAGCCACGACGGATCGTAGAACGTACGCCACGGGTCGGATTCGTGGCCGCGTACGTACTCCCAGCCGTGGAAGTCGGTGTGATAGTTCTCGCCACCGGTCTCGAACAGGTGGGGGTGATCGGTGGCCAGGTAGCTCGTCACCCCGTGGCGGCGGAGCATGCGCGTGATCGGCTCCTCCCACACCTCGATCGAGCCCCACGGCTTCCACAGGAAATCGAGCGCACCGCACAGGATGTCGTGGCGGGCGGGCATGCACGGCAGCGAGCCGGTGACGTGGCGGGTGAAGCGAGTGGCGCGCTCGCGGGCGAAGCGATCGAGGTTCGGCGTGTCGAACTCGCGGCCGCCGTAACTACCGAGCATGTGCCGATTCAGCGAGTCGAGCAACACCACGCACACGTTGGTGGGGCCCTTCTTGGGCGCGAGTTCCGTTGTCATCGCACCTTCCGTTTGCCGAATGGCCACAGGTTCAGCACCTTCACGATCCGGTCGAGCGTCTTCCAGTCGAGCCTGCCGCCACCCATGAGGGCCAGCGCGCGCAGCGGCATCTCCCTCAGCACGGTCTCCATCATCGCCTTGGCGCTGTCGTCGTCGAGCAGGTCGCCGACCTGCTGCTGCATCTGAGCGGCGATCTTCTTCGCCAACCGGCGGCCCGGCCACACTGCGGACACCTCGCCGATCGTGGAGTTGCGGGTGAACGGGCGCACAGCGGTCGCCGCCGGGATCGGCGCACCGAGCAGCGCGGCGAACGTGGCATCGTCCGCGAGCGCCTGCACGCTCGGCACCCAGCCTGCGCCCGGTGCCACGGCCCCGCCCGAGAACCGCGACGACAAGGTGACCGTCGACTGCAACCGGATGTCGCGCGACGAGGTACCCACGAGCACGTCGTACGCGCCGGGCTCGACCTGCCACGCGTGGCCGGCCACGTCGAAGAACGCGAACGCCCGGCGGTCGAGCCGGATCGTTATCCGCTGCGACTCGCCGGAGGCCAACCGCAGCTTGGCGAACCCGCGCAGCTCGCGGTCGGGGCGGTGGATCACGCGGCGCGGGCCGCGCACGTACACCTGCACCACCTCGGCGCCGGCGACGGAACCCGTGTTGGTGACGGTGACCGACACCTCTTGGGCGAAACCGTCGGCGTCAGCATCGGTGGCTCCGCTCAGGGACAGGTCGGTCACGTCGAAGGTCGTGTAGCTCAGGCCGTGCCCGAACGGGAAGCGCACCGTCGCGCCGACCGTGTCGAACCAGCGGTAGCCGACATAGATGCCTTCGCGGTACTGCACCTGGCGCGCACCGGGGAACCACGCGTCGGAGCCGTGGTCGGACTGGCGCAGCGGATAGGTTTCGGCCAGCTTGCCCGCGGGGTTCACAGCACCGAGGAGGACGTCGGCGACGCCCCCGCCACCGGCCTGGCCACCCAGGTTGGCCAGCAGGATGGCGCGCGGCGTGTCGGCCCACGGCAGCTCCATCGCCGAACCACCGCACAACACCACGACAGTGTTGGGGTTCGCGGCCGCCACCGCCTCCACCAGCTTGGAGTGCTGCTCGGGCACGCGCATGTGCCGCCGATCGAATGCTTCCGATTCGTACGACGAGGGCAGACCCACCACCACGACGGCGACTTCGGCCCCGCGGGCGACCTCCACCGCCTCTTCGATGAGTTCCGGCCGCAGACGGTCGTTGGCGGCCTCGTAGCCACGGGCGTGCGAGACCACAACGCCGCCAACCCCGGCGGTGATCGCCTCGAGCACGGTGTCGAGCCGCGTGGGAGTCACTTGCGAACTCCCCGCACCCTGGTAGCGCGGCTCGGTCGCGAACGCGCCGATGATCGCGATTGAAGCCGCCGGCGCCAGCGGCAGAACACCGTCGTTGGTGAGCAGCACGGTGCTGTCGGCGGCGGCGCGGCGGGCGAGCGCATGGTGCTCGTCGATGTCGAACGTGTCGGGGGCCCCCTCGCGTGGGCGGTAGGTGGCAATCAATCGCAGCAGGCGGCGCACCGTGCGATCGAGCACATCGCTCCCCAGGCGCCCCTCTTGCACCGCGGTCACGATGAGCGCATCGTTACTTCCGTTGCTGCCGGGCATCTCCAGGTCGAGCCCGGCCTTCACGCCCGCGACGCGATCGTTGACTGCGCCCCAATCGGACATGACGACGCCGTCCCAGCCCCACTCGTCGCGCAACACCGTGGTGAGCAGCCATTCGTGCTCCGAGCAGTACGGCCCATTGACCTTGTTGTAACCGCACATCACCGTCGCCGGGTCGCCCTCGCGCACCGCGTACTCGAAGCTGGCCAGGTAGATCTCGCGCAGCGCCCGCTCGTCGACCACCGAGTCGGCGACGTTGCGGTAGCCCTCCTGGTTGTTCGCCGCGTAATGCTTCAGGCTCGCGCCGACGCCCCCGCGCGTGAGGCCGCGGATGAGTGCACCGCCCATGCGCCCCGACAGCAGCGGATCCTCGGAGAAGTACTCGAAGTTACGACCGCACAGCGGATGGCGCTTGATGTTCACGCCCGGCCCGAGCACCACCGACACCTTGGTGGCGATCGCCTCGCGCCCGATCGCCGCGCCGACCTGCTCGACGAGGTCTGGGTCCCAACTACTGGCCAACCCCGCGGCGGTAGGGAAGCATGTGGCCGGCAGGCCCTTCAGCCCCGAGCCGCCATCGGCGACCCGGCGCAGGCCGTGGGGGCCGTCGGTGACCATGATCTGGTCGACACCGAGGCGCTCCACCGCCTTCATGTGCCAGAAGTCGGCGCCCGAGCACAGCCCGGCCTTCTCCTCCAACGTCAGCCCTGCGAGCACCCCCTCCACCCATCTGTCGATGTCGTGTGCCGCGCCCATGCTGCCGCTCATGTGTACTCCCGTGTGGTAGGTCGTGGTGATCTTACGGGTATCAGAAATCCCCGTCGCGGCTGTCTCAGCCCGCCAGGAGCAGCGGCCCGAGGTAGTCGTCCATCACCTGCTTCGAGCCATCCGGGCCGAGGTGCAAACCGTCGGGTCGGTACGACCGGTCGCCACCCACCTCGCGTTCGATCAACCAGTCGTCGAGGTGGCGCACGACGACGATGTCGGGGTGTCGGTCGGCGACGTCCACGATCGTCTCCGTCAGCAGATCGAGTGCGATCGAGGCCTCCGCACAGCAATAGCCGAACCACCACTCCGCCGGCTGGGCCGACAACACCCACTCGACTCGATGCACCCCGGCTGCCTGGAGGCGAGCGATCAGCTCGTCGTATTCGGCCGCAAGGTGGGCGCGATAGCGCGGGTCTTCCGGCTCCAGCACGCCCTCCGCCTCGCCCCATGTCAGCGGCCCGGTGTCGGCCAGGCCGAGCATCAGTACCGCCACGTCGGGTCCTTGGGCGAGCGCAGCGTCGACTCCGCCGTCGATGAGTTCGGCGCACTTGGTACGGAACTCGTCGGATGCCGTCAGCGAGACAGCGTGGGTGAACCCGCACCCTGGTTCGGCGATCACCGACAGGCGTGCCCGCGAGAGGTCGTCTTCTGCCCAGGCGACCATGCCGCCACCCAGGGCCGTCGCCGCGGAGTCGCCCATCACGACGATACGCAGAGGCCTGGTGCGAATGATGGTGGAGGTCGTTGTCGAGGCGGTGACCGGTGTCGTCGAGCCGGTCACCGCCGGCGCGGCGTCCGGCGCCGGGGTCGGCGCGTCGTCGAACCCGACCGACCCGGTGTCGACATCGGTTACGAACAGCCGCTCGGTGTCGGGCACCACGGTCAAAGCGGCGAGCACCACACAGGCCGTGCCGACGATGGCGAACACGGCCACACTTGATGGGCGCGGGTTGCCGCTGCGCACCGGCCGCTCGACGAGCACGTACGACGCCATCGCCACGGCGAGGGTGACCGCGACCCGCACGGCGAACAGCGCGGCACGGTCGAGGCGGAGAGTGTCGCGGTCGAGCAGCACGAACACCGGCCAGTGATACAGGTACACGCCGTAACTGATACGGCCGAGGCCGACGAGCGGTTGCCTTCCCAACACGCGGGCGAACGAACCCACCGACGACGCTCCCATCACTGCCGCCGCGCCCGCCACCGCGAACACCGGCAGGAACCCTTCGTAGGCGGGGCCGGAACCGACCGGCCACGTGACCGCGGCGGCGCACACCGCGGCGAGACCCAGCCAGCCGACCCACGTTCCCCATCGGGGCCACGGCCGGCCCGTCATCCACACCGCCAGCACTGCGCCGACCAGGATCTCGCCGAACCGGGCCGGAGTAGCCCAGTACACCGCGTCGGCGCCCCAGCCGGCACGCACGACGCAGGGCACCACCGCGGCGCCGGCCGCGAGTGCCGTGACGCCGACCGCGCCCGGCCGACGCGAACGTGAGCGCCGCAGGATGACCAAGAGCGTCAGCGGCCACAACCAGTAGAACTGCTCCTCGATCGACAACGACCAGAAGTGGTCGAGCGGCCCCGGGCGCGCCGCTCCGATCAGGTCGGCGTACGACTGACCGCGACCGAGCGCCCGCCAGTTGGCGACCTGCAACGCGGACGCGGCCACGTCGCCACCGACTCCCTCGTTCGTCGAGAAGTTGCCCGCCAGCGACAGCAACACGACGCCGGCAAGACAGACCGCGCTCGCCGGCAGCAGCCTCTTCACCCGGCGGGAGAAGAACGCGCCGAAGGAGATGGAACCGGTGCCGGCGTGTTCGGCGAGCAGCAAGGTGGTGATCAGATAGCCCGACAGCGTGAAGAACAACGACACGCCGACATACCCGCCGCGGAACAGCTCCCACCCACCGTGAAACAGCAACACCAGCGTCACCGCCACGGCACGCAGCCCGTCGATCGCGGGTACGTACTCCAGCCGCGCCGGCGGTCGCTGTGTCGTTTCCACTCGTGCCATCACCTGCCGAACGGCGACTTTACGGCACGGTGAACGCAGCGCCTGCGGAAGATCGGGCTGGACTCGCCGCCACCGATATGCCAACCTCGCCCGCGCACCTCAAAGAGAAGGAAGAGCAATGAGTTTGTTCGGCAAGATCAAGAGCCTGGTTTCGAAGAACGAGAAGGCAGTCGCCGGCGCCATCGACAAGGTGGCCGACGTGGTCGAGAAGAAGACCGACGACAAGACCGACAAGAAGGTCGAGGCCGCCGCAGACAAGGCCAAGGACCTCATCGACGGCCTCGACGGCAAGAAGGACTGACCCCCGGCCGGGTCGCTCGGTTGCGGCACACGGCACCCGGCACACGGCACACGTGTCAAGCGTCGCAACCGAGCACCCCGTCAGATCGGGCATCATGAGGTCATCGACCACGCGCCCCTCATCATCACCCGGGAAGCAACCCCTGAGGACTTCGACCGGTATTTCGACGAGGGGTTCGCCGCGCTCGGCCCCGAGTCCCGGGTGATGCGGTTCTTCACCCCGGTGCACGACCTGCCCGAGGGGGTCCGCGAGCGGCTGCGGGCCATCGACGGGACGATCAACGGGGCGGTCATCGCCTTCGACGCGGCCCTGCGCGACACCGCCGACCACCCCGAGGGACGTCCCGTGGGCGTGGCTCGCTGGATGGGCAACCCGAGCGGCCCGCCGGAGTTGGCCGTCACCGTCATCGACGACTACCACGGCCATGGCGTCGGCTCGCGAATGACGGATCTGCTCGTCGTGCTCGCCCGCAAGCGGGGTATCCGGCGCATCATCGCCGACGTGCTACGCGAGAACGTGGCCATGCGCGCCCTGTGCAACCGCTACCGGTCGTCGGTGGTGCCGAGCGGCGACCCACGCGTCGTGCGCTACCGCATCGACATCTGACCGGCGCGGGCGCGCCTCTGGCATGCTGAACACGTGAACCCGGACCGCGGCCCGTTGGAGACCACACTCGTCGAGGCGATCGCCGCGCTCGCCTCCGTCGGCTCGACACCACCGAGTGCCACCACTACCGAGGCGCTCGAGCGCCTGTTCGACGTGCAGGTGGCCAGTCGCCACTGCGACCTCGCCGCGCGCTGGCTGCGCGGGCAGGGCAAGGGCTACTACACGATCGGTTCGTCGGGCCACGAGAGCAACGCCGCGGTCGCGATGGCGCTGCAGCCCACCGACCCGGCCCTGTTGCACTACCGCAGCGGCGGTTTCTACCTCGCCCGCGCCGGCCTCGGCGGTATCCGCGACATCCTCGCGGGTGTCGTCGCTTCCACCGAGGAGCCGATCGCCGGTGGGCGCCACAAGGTGATCGGCCGCCACGACCTGGCGGTCATCCCGCAGACCTCCACGATCGCGTCGCACCTGCCACGTGCGCTCGGGGTGGCGTTCGCGATCGGCCGCGCGGCGCGCCTCGGCATCGAGTCGCCGTGGCCGGCCGACGCGCTGGCGGTGTGCTCGTTCGGCGACGCGTCGGCCAATCACAACGTCACCACCGGCACCGTCAATACGGCGCTGCACTGCGCCCACCAGCGCCTGCCCCTGCCCCTGCTGTTCGTGTGCGAGGACAACGGGCTCGGCATCAGTGTGCGCACGCCCGCCGGCTGGATCGAGTCGGCCTACGGCAGCCGGCCCCACCTGCGTTACGAGTCGATCGACGGCACCGACCCCGAGGGCGTGTTCGCCGTGACCGCCGATCTCGCCGATTGGGTGCGCAGCCAGCGCCGACCGGCGTTCTTGCACCTGCGCACGGTGCGCTTCGGCGGCCACGCCGGCACCGACGTCGAGACCGCCTACCGCGCCCCGGCGGAGATTCGCGCCGAGCAGGAGCGCGACCCGATCCTGGCCACCGCCCGCGGCCTCGTCGCTGCCGGGCGCAATCCACTCGGGCTGGTGGAGCGCCACGACGAACTGCGCGAGCGGGTGTACGACACCGCCCGGACCGTGGCCGAGTGGCCGCAGCTGGCCACCGCCGACGACGTGATCGCGCCGCTGGCGCCGCGCCGGCCGGCCGCCGTCGCCGCGGCTGTTCGTTCCACCTCGGCACCTGCCGAGCGGGTGCCACTCACGCTCGCCCAGGCGATCAACGCGGCCCTCGCCGACCTGCTGCACGACCACCCCAACCTGCTCGTGTTCGGCGAGGACGTCGCGGCCAAGGGCGGGGTCTACGGCGTCACCAAAGGCCTGCTCGCCCAGGCCGGCGCGGCGCGGGTGTTCGACACCCTCCTCGACGAGACGAGCATTCTCGGCCTCGCCAACGGGGCAGCGATCAGCGGCTTTCTCCCGGTGGCCGAGATCCAGTACCTCGCGTACCTGCACAACGCCGAGGACCAGCTGCGCGGCGAGGCCGCCACCCTGCAGTTCTTCTCCAATGGCCAGTACCGCAACGGGATGGTGGTGCGCATCGCCGGCCTCGGGTACCAGGAGGGCTTCGGCGGCCACTTCCACAACGACGACTCGCTCACCGTGCTGCGCGACATCCCCGGCATCGTGGTGGGCGTGCCTGCCCGGCCCGACGACGCGGCGGCCATGCTGCGCACGATGGTTGCCGCGGCCGAGGTCGACGGCACCGTGAGCGTGCTCGTCGAGCCGATCGCCCGCTACCACACCGCCGACCTCAGCGAGCCCGGCGACCGCCTGTGGCTGTCCACCCCAACCCCCACAGCGCATGTCCCGATCGGCGCGGCACGCACCTATGGCGCCGGCGGCGACCTCACCATCCTCACCTTCGGCAACGGGGTGTACATGTCGCTGCGGGTGCAACGGCGGCTCGAAGCCAGGGGGGTCCACGCCCGCGTGGTGGATCTGCGCTGGATCAGCCCACTGCCCGTCGAGGATCTCGTGCGCGAAGCCCAGGCCACCGGCATCGTGCTGGTGGTCGACGAGACCCGGCAGTCCGGTGGTGTGGCCGAAGGGGTGCTGGCCGCACTCGTCGACGCCGGGTTCACCGGGCGGATGGCCCGGGTGACGAGCAAGGACAGCTTCATCCCGCTCGGCGACGCGGCGAAGCTGATGCTGCTCAGCGAGACCGAAATCGAGGCCGCGGTCGACCGCCTGCTCACCCCCGCCCGAACCCCGTTCTGACCCGTTCTCACGAGACTCTTACCCGAACTCGATGGGCGCTTCACATAGGCCCGTCATCATGAGGCCCATGGACACGTGGCTCTGGTACCTCACCCGCTCGACCGGCATCGTTGCCGCCGTGCTCGCGGTGGCGGCGCTCGTGTGGGGCCTGTTCTTCTCGGCCCGCAACACCGGCACCAAGTTGAAGCCCAACTGGTGGCTCGCCCTGCACAACTGGCTCGGCGGCCTCACCTTCGGCTTCATCGGCGCCCACATGCTCTTCTCGTTCCTCAGCACCCGCTCGGGCCTGCGCTTCGTCGACTTGTTCGTGCCGACCAACGCCGTCGGCTGGGCAATCGGCTGGGGCGTCGTCGCCTTCTGGCTGTTCGCCCTCGTGGTGATCCCCTCGATGGCTCGCATCCGCCGCCGCCTGCCCCGCAGGGCGTGGCACCTGGTGCACCTGCTCGCCATCCCGGCCACCGTCCTCACCGCGATGCACGCCTACCAGGCCGGCAGCGACTCGCTGTCACTCTCGTTCACCCGCGGCCTCGCCCTCCTGGTGGGAATCGCGATCTACCCCGTCTCCATCCGCCTCATCGGCATCGCCCAGCGGCACCACGCCGCCGCCTGAGCCCGCCAGCCTGTAACCCCCAAGGACCCGTCATGAGCACCCCCCGCAACCAGCAGCCGATCGATCCGCTCCTGCGCCTCCAGCAGCTCGAGCAGCGCCGTAGCCAGCCCCAGCCCCTGCCGCCGCCGAATCCCGGCACCCGGCCTGCCGCCCCCCGGCAGGCCCCCGCGGCCCGCCCGACCGGTGGGGTATCCGGCGAGGCAAGTGCTCGCCTCGCCGCCCTCCAGGCGCGTTCGGCGGGCACCGCCCGCCCCGGCGTCGGCAAGACCGTCGGTGGCAAGCCCGCCGGCAAGCGGGCCAAGCCGGCCGGTCGCGCCAAGGTCGCCTCCCTCCTGCTCAGCGCCGTCGCGACCGGCGGCCTGGCGGGCATGTTCGCCGCCAACAACGCCCAGACCGACTCGATCATCCTCACCCAAGGCACCTTGAGCACGGTCGCCGCCACGACCGCCACCACGCCAGCCACCACGCCAGCCACGGCGTCGGGGGCGCCTGCCGCCACTGCGGCCACGACCGCCACCACCGCCGCAGCCGCCGTCACCGGCCAGATCGTGGACGGCACCTATGTCGGCGCCGCGGACTCCAACCGCTGGGGCGTGGTGCAGGTGCAGGCCGTGTACTCGGGTGGTCAGCTCGTCGACGTGCAGATCCTGCAGTACCCGAACGGCGACAACAAGAGCGTGTCGATCAACCAACGGGCGCTGCCCAAGCTGATCACCGAGGCCGTGTCGGCGCAGAGCGCCAATGTCAGCTCGATCAGCGGCGCCACCTACACCTCGCGCAGCTACATCAAGTCGCTGCAGTCGGCGATCGACGCCGCCAAGGCCGCCAGCGGAATCGCCTGATCGGTCACCGATGAGCCTGCACCACGTCGAGCACGTGATGGGCACGACGATCAGTATCGACGTGATCGATTCCCACGACCGCGGGCTGATCGACGACCTCGTCCGCTGGTTCCACCACGTCGATGAGGAGTTCAGCCCCTTCAAGGACGAGAGCACGATCACCCGCATCGGCCGTGGCGACCTGGCGCCCACCGATGACGAGGTAAGCGACGAGGTGCGCGACGTGCTGCAGCGCTGCGGCGAGCTGAGCGAGGAAACCGACGGCGCGTTCGACGTGTGGTCGCTACCCTCGCCCAACGGCACCCGCTTCGACCCGTGCGGCTACGTGAAGGGCTGGTCGGTGGAGAAGGGCGCGCAGCACCTGCGCGATGCTGGCGTGCGCGACTTCTGCATCAACGCCGGCGGCGACGTCGCCCTCGGCGGCCTCGACCACACCGGTGCACCGTGGCGGATCGGTATCCGCCACCCCCTCGATCCGATGGGCCTGGCCATGATCGTCGCGCTCGAAGGCCCGGCCGGTATCGCCACGAGCGGCAGCTACGAACGCGGCGCCCACATCTTCGACCCCCGCCGGGGTGACGCAGTCACCGACCTGGCGAGCGCCACCGTGATCGGGCCCGACCTCGCCGAGGCCGACGCCTACGCAACGACGCTGTACGTGATGGGGGTACCCGGCCTCACCTGGCTGGCCGACAAGCCCGGCTACAGCGGCTGCCTCATCACCAACGACCTGCGGGTACTGAGCACCGACGAGTTCGACCGGCACATCACGAACTGACCGGGTTTCACTGCCCACCGTCTACCGTGGGTGCGGTGCCGCTGCAGATCACGTTCGTCACGTCCGCCAAGCGGTACTCCGACCTCCCACCCACGCCGTGCGAGGTGGCTTTCGTCGGCCGCAGCAATGTCGGCAAGTCGTCGCTCATCAACGCGCTCGCCAACCGTCGCCAACTCGCGAAGGTGTCGAACACGCCGGGCCGCACCCAGCTGCTCAACCTGTTCACCCTCCCCAAAGGCGGCACGATCGTCGACCTGCCCGGCTACGGCTACGCCAAGGTGCCCGGCCGCGAGCGCGCCGGCTGGCAGGCAATGATCGAGGGTTACCTGCTCGAGCGCGAGGGGCTGGAGCTGGTGTTCGTCCTCGTTGATGGCGAGATCGGCCCGACCAAGCTCGACCTGCAGATGCTCGATTGGCTGCGCGCGAGCGGCGTGCCGCACACGATCGTGGCCACCAAGCTCGACAAGGTGAGGCCCTCGAAGTTGGCCGCACGCAAGCGGGAGGTGGCCAAACTCTGTGATCTCGACCTGGGCGACATCATGTGGGTGAGCGCCGCCAAAGGCACCGGAATCGAGCTGTTGCAGCGCCACGTCGAGGCGCTGCTCGCTCCCTGAAGAGGCCCAGCGGGTGATGGTCAGCCGCGGCGCAGCTTGTTGCGCAGCTTGCTGAACGAGTCGCGCGGATCGGTCAGCGACAGGCCCCTGCGAACGAGCTTCTGCTTCTTCGCCGTGTACGGCGGGTAGAGCATCGGCGGGTCCATCCGCGTGCTGCGCGTGTGCACGGCGCGGTGGTGGGTGAACCGGTCGAAGCCGAACTTGCCGTGATAGCTGCCCATTCCGCTCTCGCCGACGCCGCCGAAGGGCAAGTGCGGGTTGGCGACATGCAGCAGGGTGCCGTTGACACACGCACCGCCGCTCGTGGCCGAGCCGAGCACGAGGTCGTTCTCGGTGTCGCTCTCGCTGAACGAATAGAGCGCGAGCGGCTTGTCGCCGTTTGCGGAACGGTCGTTGACGAAGGCGATCGCCTCGTCGAGCGACTTGACCTTCAACACCGGCAGGATCGGCCCGAAGATCTCCTCGCCCATCACCGGCTCGTCGGCGGTGACACCGGTGAGCACGGTCGGGGAGATGTAGCGGGTGTCCGCGTCGGTAACGCCACCGAAGGCGACGGTGCCGCTGTCGAGCAGCTTCTCCAGGCGGTGGAAGTGGGGCGAGTTGACGATGCGCGTGAAGTCCGGGCTCTGCTGCGGGTCATCGCCGTAGAACTCGGTGATGCTCTTGCCGATCGCGGCGACGAGCTGATCGTGCACCGGCTCTTCCACAAGCACATAGTCGGGGGCGATGCACGTCTGGCCGGCGTTGAGGTACTTGCCCCACGCGATGCGGTGCGCGGCGACCTCGATGTTCGCGTTGCGGCTCACGATCGCCGGGCTCTTGCCACCCAGCTCGAGCGTGATCGGCGTGAGGTGCTCGACGGCAGCGCGCATGACGATGCGGGCCACCCGGCTGTTACCCGTGTAGAGGATGTGGTCGAAACGCTGGGCGAGCAGCTCGGTGGTCTCGGCGACGCCACCTTCCACCACGGCGACCGCGGGCGAGCCGATCTCCTCGATGAGTGCGGCCAGCGCAGCCGACGTGTGCGGGGCGAGTTCACTCGGCTTGGCGACGACGGCGTTGCCGGCCGCTATCGCGGCGACCATCGGCGACAGCAGCAACTGCACCGGGTAGTTCCAAGGTGCGATCACGCAGGTGACACCAACCGGCTCGGGCACGACGTACGACACGCCCGGCTTCGACGAGACGGGAGTGATCACCTTCTCGGGCTGCACCCAGGCCGGCAGGTGAGCGAGCACGAAGTCGATGTCGTTGTACATGAACCCGACCTCGGTGATCCACGCCTCGTGCGCGGGCTTGCCGAAGTCGGCGGCAAGCGCGTCGAGCAGTCGCTGCTCGTGGATGCTCACCAGTTCGCGCATGCGCTGGAGCGTTGCGGTACGCCAGGCGAGCGGACGGGTGGTGCCGGCGACGTAGGCGGCGCGTGCCGCAGACACCTTCGCCGCGACCTGGTCGAGCGGTGTGACGTTGTGATCCATGTCGCGAGGCTAGGCCACTCGGGAAGGCGCTCGCTTCAGCGGAGGAGTGATCCGGCGGCCCCTCACGGTGGGTGAGTTTTTGTTGGATGAACCTTGGACAGATGCGGGCTGGATGCCGAACATCCGGCGCCGATACTCAATTCGTCCCCCGATGTACATCTGAGGAGTACCCCTTCATGAAGTCACGACGCATCACCGGCCGGGCGGCCGCGGTGGTCACCATCACCGTCCTGTTCGCCGGAGCGGCTGCGGCCGCAGCGGGCGGCGTGCTCCCCGGCCCGTTCAGCGCCGACACCGCCGCGGAGGCATCGGCCACCATCGGCAGCGGATCGACGATCAGCGACCCGACCACTGGGTCGGGTGTCACCGACCCGACGAGCACCGACGTGACCGGAACCGACAGTTCAACCACCACCTCGCCGCTGCCCGAGGCCCACGGCCTGTGCACGGCCTGGAACGCCGGCCACGAGAAGAAGGCTGACAACCCCGCCTTCACCAAGTTGCAGCATGCTGCCGACGAGATGCACGGCACGATCGACGAGTACTGCCACCACGTGCTCGATGACCACGGCGATCACGACGAGACCGAAGGCACCGAGACCGAGGGCACCGACAGCACCGATGTCGAGCCGACCACCGGCACTGTCGATGCGCACGGCGGCGAGCACTCCGACAACGGTCAGCGCGGCCAACCCGGTCAGGGCCACGGCCACAACGGCTGACTGGACACGACCCTCCCAACGGCATTCCGGCCCGGCCCCTTATGGCCGGGCTGGAATGCTTTTCGGCACCCGCCGGTTGAATGGCCTCGCATGTTCCTCGCATTCCAGGAGATGAAGCGGGCCAAGGTGCGCTTCGGATTGCTCACCGGCGCGGTGGGTCTCCTCGTGTTCCTCATCATGTTCCAGCAGACCCTGCTCACCGGCCTGGTCAACCAGTTCATCGGCGCGATCAAGAACCAGTCCGGCGAGGTGCTCGTCTACAACGGCCAGGCGCGCAAGAACCTCGAGGGCTCGATCATCCTCGCCGAGCAGCAAGACGCGATCGCGGCCGTCGATGGGGTCTCCGACGCGGCACCGCTCGGCGAGGCGACGTTCACCGTCACCGCCGGCGGCAAGGAACGCGACACGGTGATCTTCGGCTATGACCTCGGCCGCCCCGGCGGACCCACCACCCTGGTCGAAGGCCGCCTGCCACAGGGCGGCAACGAGGCCGTGGCCAGTGAGAAGGACACCGCCGACGGCTATGGCATCGGTGACGTCATCACCGTGGAACCGGACGGGGTGCAGATCACCGTCGTCGGCATCGCCCGCGACATCAACTACTCGGTGGCCCCGGTGCTGTTCGTCGACTTCGCCACCTACGAATCCGCCAAGCGCACGCGCAACCCCGACGCGACGGAGATCCTGCCGTCGGCGATTGCCATCAAGGTCGCCGCCGGTGCGTCCGCAGACGACGTCGCCAAGCGGATCAACGCCACCGTCGACGGTGTGCAGGCACTCACCCGCCAGCAAGCGGTCGATGGTTCGCCGGGCGTCAGCAGTGTGCGCTCCAGCTTCGCGCTCATCCTCGGGCTGTTCTATCTCGTGGTACCGCTGGTGACCGGCCTGTTCTTCCTCATCGTCACGTTCCAGAAGGCCTCCGCACTCACCCTGCTGCGCGCCATCGGTGCGCCTGCAGGGGTGCTCGTGCGGTCGCTGCTCGTGCAAGTCGTGCTCGTCACCGGCCTCGGGTCGGTGTTCGCCTTCGGCCTCTACGCCGGCGCCCTCCAAGGCGTGAAGAACCTTGGCGTGCATGTCGAGGTCATGCCCGCGCTCGTCACCTCGACGATCGTGCTCGCGCTCGCCCTGCTCACCTCGCTCGTCGCGGTGCGCCGCGTCTTGCGCATCGAGCCGATCGCGGCCACCACCGGAGCGGGGGTGCACCTGTGAAGCTGCCCCTGCGCGAGATGCGCCGCACCCCGAACCGCTTCATCGTGGCCACGGTCGTGCTCGCGTTCCTCACCACCCTGCTGTTGTTCCTCGGCGGCCTGCTCGACGGGTTGTACCTCGGTTCCACGGGCGCCATCCGTGCGCAGAAGGCCGACGTCATCGTCTACTCCTCCAGCGCTCGCGACTCATTCCTGCGCAGCCGCATCACCCCCGAGACACGGGCCGAGGTGGAGGCGACCCCGGGCGTCACCGAGGTCGGTGGAATCGGATTCGTGCTGCTCGGCGCGCAAGTGCCGGGCGAGACCGATCTCGCCGATGTGGCCGTCGCCGGTTACGAGCTGCCGCCCACCGGCGTGCCCGCGCCGCCCACCGACGGTTCGGGCGTCGCCGACAGCCGCCTCCAGGACCAGGGCGTGTCGAAGGGCGACACGATCCTCGTCGGCCCGGCCGCGACGCCGATCAAGATCACCGGCTTCGTCGACGACACGGGTTACTTGCTGCAGGGCTCGGTATGGGTCAACCTCACCACCTGGCGCTCGGTGCAGAACGCGAATCGCCCCGACAGTGCCGTCGCCGAAGGTGTCGTGCAGGCACTCGTGGTGCGCGGCACTGGCTCGCACGCATCGATCGCCGCCGCGATCGATGGCGCCACCGCCGGCGCCACCAAGACGCTCACGATCGACGAGGCCGTCCTCGCCCTGCCCGGGGTGAAGCAGCAGAAGGACACGTTCAACCAGATCATCTACACCACGCTCGCTGTGGTGCTGGCGGTCGTGGGCCTGTTCTTCAGCCTGCTCACGCTCGAGCGCATCGGCCTCTACGGAGTGTTGAAGGCGATCGGCGCGAGCAGCCGCCGCCTGTTCGCCGGTGTGTTGCTGCAGGCTCTGTTGGTAGCAGCGGTGGCATTCGTGATCGGCTCCGGCCTCGCCATGGCAGCGGCCGCGGCGATCCCGGCCAAGGTGCCGCTGCAGCTCGAACCAAGCCGGTTCATCTTCACATTCATCGGCGTCGTCGTCGCCGCAGTGCTCGGCAGCGCGATCTCGCTGCGCCGGGTCACCAACGTCGACCCGGCCTCGGCCATCGGAACCGCATCATGAGAAGGGAACCCGCATGAGCGTGCTCGACATGCGCGATGTGCGCAAGGTGTACGGCAGTGGCGACAACGAGATCGTGGCCCTCGACCGCGCTTCTCTCCGCGTCGACCATGGCGAGATCGTGGCCCTGCTCGGCCCATCGGGCTCGGGCAAGACGACCCTGCTCTCCATCGCCGGCGGCCTGCTGTCGCCCACCGAGGGCACGGTCGTGGTGAACGGCACCGACATCACCGGCCACGACGCCCGCGAGCTCACCAAGTTCCGCCGCGACAATGTCGGTTTCGTGTTCCAGGCCGTGAACCTGGTGCCGTTCCTCGACGCCGAGCAGAACCTGCTGGTGGTCGACGAACTCGGCGGCGGCAAGGGTGGCAAGGCGGCCAAGGCCCGCGCCCGCGAGCTGCTGGGCGAGCTCGGCCTCGGCCAGCGCACGCGCAATATGCCCAGCCAGCTGAGCGGTGGCGAGCGCCAGCGCGTGGCCATCGGCCGCGCCCTGTTCAACAACCCACGCCTCGTCCTGTTCGACGAGCCGACGTCCGCGCTCGACACCAAGATCGGCGCCCAGGTGATGGAGCTGATCCGTAACGAGATGAAGGCCCGCGACACTGCGGCCGTGATCGTCACCCACGACCAGCGCATGACCCACTACGCGGATCGCACCGTCGAGATCGTCGACGGCCGCCTCGGCGCCGAGCACGCCGAAGCCGCCGGCTGACAGAATTCGGTCAGACTCGGTGCGGGTACCACGGAGAGACCGGCCACCAGGGCTGCCGTGGCCAGCCGTTGGTCCCACGTGGCACTCCGACGTCCATGTCGCCAGCGTGAATTTCCGTTGCCACTGTTCTGTACGGTTTCAGCCGGCGCCCATCACCCGCATCAGGTCGTTGCTGCGGGCGATGCAGTCGCCGCCGGCCGCGTCGAAGGCCTGGTTGAGGCGGCCGAGCGCGGTGCGGAACGTGGTGTTCCAGTCCTGCTCGAAGCGGTCGCGGGCGGGGCCCACCCAGGTAGTGCCCCCGAGCATCGAGGAGACCGCGCTCATCACCCCCTCGATCGTGTTGATCTGCTGCTTGAGGGTGCGCCCGAGCGAGGCAAGCTGCTCGGGGTTGGCGCCGTACATGGTCATCGTCGATACCTCCTGCCCGCCGCCGGATGCGGCGCGGCACCCCCACTGGGTACGGCGAGATCGCCGGACCGGCAGCGGAACCTGGCAGGTTCAGGCGAGATCGAGCAGCGGCAGCAGCAGGGCGAGGTTGTCGGGTACGAAGCGTTCGCTGGCCAGCAGCACGTCGAGCCCGGCGTGATCCACCCAGCGCACCTCGGCGATCTCGCCGTCGGTGAACACGAACGGACCGTCGCTGATGGCGAGGTAGCCGCGGCCGAGCAGCGCCACCGCCTCGTCGCGGTAGCGGCCCGTGCCAAGGGGCTTCAGTTGTACGCCGTCGATGCCGAGCTCCTCGGCCAGCTCGCGGTGGGCGGCGGTGTCGTAGTCCTCGCCCGCGCTCACCACGCCGCCCGCCGCGATGTCCCACATGCCCGGCCACACGTCCTTGATGTCGGCGCGGCGGTGCACGAGCAGGCGCCCGTCGGTGCCGAGCACGGCGACCGAGACGGCCCGGTGCTGCAACCGCTCGGCCCGCATGCGGGCGCGGGTGACGGTGGCGATCACCCGATCGTCGTCATCGACGACATCCACCATCTCCGTCGCAGGCGGCATACGCCGCCGAGCCTACGATGCCGCCATGGAACGCGACACGGCGCTGGCGGACACACTTCGCGAGGAAGCGCGCGAACTCCTGGACGAGACGGTGACGCTGAGGCGCGAGCTGCACCGCTGGCCCGAGTTGGGCAACGACCTGCCGGTGACGCGCGAGCACGTGCTCGCCGCGCTCGAAGGGCTGCCGCTGACGGTGACCCAGCACACCACCACGAGCGGCCTTGGCGCCGTGCTCGAAGGTGGCAAGCCCGGCCCCACCGTGTTGCTGCGTGGCGACATGGACGCACTGCCGCTGCACGAGGACACCGACCTCGAGTTCGAGAGCGCGGTCGACGGGGCGATGCACGCCTGCGGGCACGACACGCACACGGCGATGCTCGTCGGCGCGGCGAAACTGCTCAGCGCGCACCGCGCCGAGATCCCCGGCCGCGTGCTGTTCATGTTCCAGCCGGGCGAGGAGGGCTTCGGCGGCGCCGAGTTCATGCTCGACGAAGGCCTGCTCGACGTGTCCGCACGCGCCGACGGCAGCGACTCGCCGGTCACCGGCGCATACGCGCTGCACATCACCGCCAACCTGCCGAGCGGGTGGGTCGCGTCGCGACCCGGGCCGATCATGGCTTCGGCCGACCAGATGCTCATCACCGTCACCGGCCGCGGCGGCCACGCCAGCCAACCTCACCTTGCGCTCGACCCGATCCCGATCGCATGCGAGATCGTGCAGGCGCTGCAGATGATGGTGACCCGCACTGTCGACGTGTTCGATCCCACGGTCGTGACGGTCGGGCGCATCACCGCGGGCACCACGAACAACGTCATCCCCGAGACCGCAGTGATCGAGGGCACGATCCGCGCGATCAGCGAGCGCACACGGAACAAGGTGCGCGACGGCATCCGCCGCGTGGCCGAGGGCGTGAGCGCGGCTCACGACGCGCAGGTGACGGTCGAGTTCCAAGACGGCTACCCGGTCACCGTCAACAACCCGGGTTCGGCCGATTTCGCCCTCGACGTGGCAGGCGATGTCGTCGGCGAGAAGGCCACCGTGCGCCTGCCCAACCCGATCATGGGCGCCGAGGACTTCAGCTACGTCCTCAACCGGGTACCCGGGGCGATGTTGTTCCTCGGCGGCACACCCGTGGATCGCGACCCGTCGAAGGCCGCGCCGAACCACTCCAACCGCGTCGTTTTCGACGAGGGTGCGATGGTGAACGGCATCGCCGTCTACGGCGCGATGGCGCTGCAGCACCTCGCCCGCGCCTGACGACGCGCCACCCCAGCTCACAGCCACCCGTTCATGCCGCACATCGGCCACGGGGCCCCGTGGTCGATGTATGACAAGAACCGGAGAGAAGTCGTCAGCGCATGCGGAGGGTGACGAGTTCGAAGGGGCGCAGGGCCATCGCGACGATGCCGTCGCTGACCTCGAACGAACGCTGCGACTCTTCCAGCAGGTTGCACGCACCTGCCTCGGCGATGCGCCACGGAGTGCGCACGGTGATGCGCGCGTGGTCGCCGAGCGCTTCGTAGAGGCGGACGATCAGGTCGCCGCTGCCGTCGTCGGCACGCTTCACCGCGCTCACCTGGACACCGGGGTGATCGATCGTCACAGCGGGCACATCCGCGTTCTCTGCCGTGCCGGACACCGGCCGCAGCGGTTCGTTCAACGCCTCGGCTTCGGCCAGCACCTCAGTGAGACCGGGCCCGTGGGGGAGGATCGCGAGCGTCACCGTGTGGCGGCCGACGTCCTGCACGGGTGAGGGGAAACGCGCTGAGCGCAGCAGCGACACGCGCACGCCGCCGTCCTGCACACCGTGGCCGTAGCGGCCGTCGTTCAATACGGCGACACCGAAGGCCGGCTCGCTGAGGTCGACGAAGCGGTGGGCGCACACCTCGAACTTCGCCGCGTCCCAGGAGGTGCTGGAGTGGGTGGGGCGCATCACGTGACCGAACTGGATGTCACACGCGGCCTCGCGGGTGCGCACGGCAAGCGGCACCATCAGGGTGAGCAGCTGCTCGTCCTCGTGCCAGTCGATCTCGAAGGTGATGTCGAGCCGCGGGCTGCCGGCGCGCAACGTGATGTCCTGCACCATGGTGCTGTGCCCGAACGAGCGGCGCACGCGCAACGTGGCCAGCAGCGGGCCCCACTCCACGACCTGCACGTCGGTGACGCCGGCCACCTCCTGGCCGAGCCCGCGGGTCCAGGCCTCGAGATCCCACGCGTCGTACTCGATGGGGTGGTCGGGCGCCATCTCCAGCCGCACGTGTTCGCCGGGCGGCAGCAGTTCCCGCGCGGCGCGAACGTCGATGATCGAGGTGATCGTTCCGTCGAGGTCCCAGCTCACCGCGAGCGAGCCGTTGGTGAAGGAGTGCTCGGTGACCGACACCGCGTCGGTACATGCGCGGGCGCGCAGCGGAGCCGTCCCGAACGCGGGCACATCGACGACGAAGGCGGTGCGACCGTCGGACAGCGTCTGGCGTGGCCCGTCACCGTCGGGTGCCTCGGCCGCCACGACCACTTCACGCCGGGCTCGTCCGGCAGCGTTCGCCAGCGACGGGCCGGGCACGATTCGCGCCAACGCCTGCGCGATCAGCTCCTCCAGGCGCGCGGCCACACGCTCGTGAGCCGCTTCCGCGTCGTCGTGGACCCACGTGATCGACGAGCCAGGGATGATGTCGTGGAACTGCTGCAACAGCACTTGCTTCCACAACTCCTCCAGCTCCGCGGCGACCTCCACGGGCAGTGCCCCGTGGCTCGCCGTTGCCCACCACAGCTCGGCCTCGCGTAGCAGACGCTCGCAACGGCGGTTGCCGACCTTCGTGCGCGCCTGGCTGGTGAGCGTGCCGCGGTGGGTCTCGAAGTACAGCTCGCCGTCCCACACCGGCACGGGCGCGCCGGCGAGCGCTTCGGACTCGACCTGTTGGAAGAACTCGTCAGTGGTGCCCTGGCGCAGGCGCGGCGCTCCTTCGAGATCGGCGAAGCGGCGGGCACGCTCGAGCATCTCGCGGGTGGGGCCGCCGCCGCCGTTGCCGTGGCCGAATGGCATCAGCGACACGTCGCTCCAGCCGTGCTCTTTGAAGTTGCGCTCGTTGAACACCATCTCCTCACCGACGATGGTTGCGTTGTACGTGTCGACCGGCGGGAAGTGGGTGAGCACCCGCGAGCCGTCGAGGCCGTGCCACCAGAACGTGCTGTGCGGGAACACGTTCTGCTTGTTCCAGCTGAGCTTCTGGGTGACGAAGCGATCGCAGCCACCGGCGACGAAGATCTGCGGCAGCGAGGCGGGGTAGCCGAACACGTCGGGGATCCACACCTCGCGGCAGCGGGCGCCGAAGCGCGACTCGAAGTAGTGCTGGCCGTACACCATCTGGCGCACGAGGCTCTCGCCGCTGGGCAGGTTCATGTCGGCTTCCACCCACATGCCACCGACCGGCTGCCACTGGCCGCGGGCGACGCGCTCACGGATGCGCTCGAACAGGGCCGGGTACTGCTGCTCGATCCACTCGTACTGCGCGGCCTGCGAGCAGACGAAGCGGTACTCGGGGTAGTCGTCCATCATCATCGTCGCCGACGCGAACGTGCGGGCGCACTTGCGAACTGTCTCTCGTAACGGCCACAGCCACGCGGTGTCGATGTGCGCGTGGCCGACGCCCACGACCTCGTGGTTGCTCGGCGCGCCACGGTCGGCGAGCGCGGGCGCGAGCAGGCGACGGGCGACGGGCGCGGTGCGCGCGATGTCGGCGTAGTCGAGCGCGCCGAAGGCCCGCTCGAGGTGGCGCAGCAGGCGCTTGCGGCGGCGGGCCTCCCGGGGCAGCGCCATCATCAGCCCGAACAGCACCTCCGCGTCGAGGAGGAGGTGGAACACGTCGTCGTCGCGCCACGCCAGTGATGCTTCGCGGAGGCTGAACAGGGCTTGGTCGCCCGCCGTCTCCAGCGAGCCGAGATGACCCATACGGGTGCCGGTCATCGGGAAGGCCGGATTCGAGGCAGCCTCGACGACGAGTTCCACGGCGCCGGGCGTGGCGGCCACGGGCACCGCGGTGCGGCGCGGGTGCACGCCTTGCACGGGCAGGCCGCGGCCATCGGTGCCAGGTGCCCACACCAGGCCCTCGGCCTGGAAGCCGGCCGAGTCGGGGTGGAAGCCGAGGTCGATGACGGCCTCCACCGTGCCGCCGGCCCACTCGGCGGGCACCTCGCCGGTGAAGCGGAACCAGGTGGTGCCCCACGGGCGGCTCCAGCGGTGGCCGACGACGAACGGGCGCGCCTCGTCGCTCGCCAGCGCGGCCATCGCTTCGGTGTACGGCACCGGTTCGCCCGGGGTGTCCCACGCCTCGACGGTGAGGGGCGACTTGGCGCGATACATCAGCGGCATCAGCCGGTCGTACAACTCGCGCCGGATGCGCTGCTCCACCAGCGTCGAGTCGTCATGCATGAGCCGATGGTATGCCAGCCGAGGCAGCGGCGCCGATGGCCTGTGCCCGGCGCCGGTTATCGTGCCCGCATGAGCGTGCCGTCGCGACCCTCCGTGCCCGAGTTGTGGGAGCGCTTGCGTGCGATCTGTGATGCGCTCGCCGAGTGCAGCGTGAAGACCAGCCATGGTGAGTTGGCGTGGTCCGTCGGTGCGGGCCGGGCCGCCCGCCAGTTCGCCACCACGTGGGATCATCACCACGACGACCGCAACGCGTTCCTGTTCGCCGCGCCGCCGGGCGCGCAGGAGCAGCTCGTCGCCGCATCGCCGGCGCTCTATTTCCGCCCGCCCTACTACGGCGGCCGCGGGTGGGTGGGCATGTACCTCGACGAGGGCCCGGTCGACTGGGATCTCGTGGAGTTGCATCTGGGCGATGCCCACGCGCTTGTCGGCGGCTGAGGCGTGGCGTTGCGCTTCCCCGTCGTGCCGATGAAGGCCACGCTCGCGTCACTGCCGGCGTCGTCGGACGATGCGAACTGGGCGTACGAGGTCAAGTTCGACGGGTTCCGCACGCTCGCGTTCGTCTCCGGCGGGGCCACCCGCTGGCAGAGTTCCAGCGGGGCCGACGTCACGTCCAAGTATCCGGAGTTGGCCGACTTCGCTGCGGCGGTGAACGCGGGCACCGCGATCATCGACGGTGAGTTGGTGGTGCTCGATGCCGAGGGGCGGCCGCGCTTCGAGCTGATGCAACGGCACGAGTCGCAGGTGGCGTTCTACGCGTTCGACGTGCTGCAGATCGACGGCAACGACACGATCGGGCTGCCCTACGAACATCGGCGGGCGCTGCTGGCCGCGCTGGTGGAGCCGGGCGCGAACTGGGCCGTGCCCGCGCACCGCCTGGGTGACGGCGCGGCGCTGCTCGCGGCCTCGGGCGAGCGCGGGCTCGAGGGCATCATGGCCAAGCGGCTCGGCTCGCCGTACGTGCCCGGGGCGCGCTCCGCGGCGTGGCGCAAGGTGAAGAACCGGGTGCGCGTCGAGCTGCCGGTTGTCGGGTTCACGACCGGTGAAGGTGCGCGAGCGTCCACGTTCGGGGCGCTCTTGCTGGGCCGGGTTGATCCGGTCGGCGGCAGACTGGCGTTCGCCGGGGCGGTGGGGAGTGGGTTCACGGAGTCGGTGTTGCAGTCGCTGCGAGCCCGACTGAACGAGCTGGTCGTCGACGAGTGTCCGCTGACCGTCGTGCCGCCCGTGCGGCTCACCGGTCCGGCCACGTGGGTGCAGCCGTCGCTGACCGCCGTCGTCGACATCGCCGAGTTCACCAACGACGGCCTCGTCCGCCACGCGGTGTTCGTGTCGCTCGTGTGAGACTGTCCGCCGTGATCACTCGTGACGATGCGCAGGCGCACGACGCCGCCGACCCGCTGGCCCACTTCCGCGAGCGGTTCCACATCCCCGACCCGGGGGTGATCTACCTCGACGGCAACAGCCTGGGCATGCCACCCAAGCGCACCCTCGAGCGGCTGACCGAGGTGTACCACGACGACTGGGCGACCGGCTTGATCCGCAGTTGGGAGCACTGGGTCGACCTGCCGCAGCGGGTGGGCGATCGGCTCGCCCCACTGATCGGCGCCGGCCCCGGCGAAGTGGTGGTGCACGACAACACCACGCTCAACGTGTACCAAGCGGTGCACGCCGCGCTCGGCCTGCGGCCCGAGCGCAAGGTGATCGCGATCAGCGCCGGCGACTTCCCCACCGACCGTTACGTGGTCGACGGCATCGCGCACGCGCTCGGTCTGGAGGTGCGCCACGGGTTCGATCGGCTCGACGACGTGGCCGTGTGCGTGCGCTCGGTGATCGACTACCGCAGTGCCGAGCGGGTCGACGTCGCCGCCGAGACCGCCCGCGCTCATGCCGCGGGCGCGATGGTGGTGTGGGACCTGTCGCACGCTGCCGGAGCGATCGAGATCGACCTGCGCGGGTGCGGGGTGCAGCTCGCCGTCGGGTGCAGCTACAAGTTCCTCAACGGCGGGCCGGGCGCGCCCGCGTGGACGTTCGTGGCCTGCGAGCTGCAGGCCACCGTGCGCCAGCCGATCTGGGGCTGGTTCGCCACGCGCGACCAGTTCGCCATGGGGCCCGAGTTCCAGCCGCGCGACGACATCGCCCGCATGTTGCTCGGCACGCCCGGCATCTTCGGGCTCGTGGCCGCCGAGGTGGGCATCTCGGTGTCGGCCGAGGCAGGCATGCCGGCGATCCACGCCAAGGGCGGCGCACTCACCGCGTTCGCGATCGACCTGTGCGACCAGCTCGGCCTCGCCACACCCACGCCACGCGACGCAGCCCGCCGCGGCGCGCACGTCGCCGTGCAGCACCTGCGGGCTCGTGAGGTGGTGACCGAGCTCACCGCCCGCCACGTGATCTTCGACTTCCGCGAGCCGAACATCATCCGCGCCGGCTGCTCACCACTAACCACCCGCTTCGTCGACGTCTACGACGGCCTCCAAGCGGTGGCCGCGCTGGGGTAGGTCGATTCAGCCGAGCAGGTGATTGGTGTCGGCCTTGAAGAGTTGCGGCGCGGGTGAGGTGCGGTTGGGGTAGGTCGGGTCGAGCACGGCGACAAGTTCGGAGGGATCGTGCCCGCTCACCGAGTACACCGCGCTGCCAACGGAGTGTGTGCCCATGCCGTCCTTCAGGGCATACGTGTCGCAGCGGAACGCGGCGTGCGGCAGCGGTTGGTCGATCGTGCCGATCTGCTCACCCAGCTCATCCTGTGTGACGGACTCCGCCGAACGCACATAGTTCACCCCGCCCAGGCGCAACTGGTCGATGACCGCGATCACCACACTGCGGAGCACTCGCCGAGCCGCCATCGGACCAGCGTGTCACAGCGATCCGAACTCGACGGCGCGACCGATTCTGCGCGCGGTCCGTCCCGGCTCCCGGGACTGAATCGCCCCAGAAGGTCGAATGGGAACCACGCTTCCCAGAAGCCGAAGGTCTCATACGGCCAGTTCGGGGCGGTTCTTGTACTCGGCCAGGCTCTCGGGGTTGGCGAGCGCTTCGGTGTTGCGCACCTCGCGGCCGTTCACCACGTCGGCGACGGCGAGTTCGCTGATCTTGTTGCTGCGCGTGCGCGGCACGTCGGTGACGACGGCGATGCGGGTGGGCACGTGGCGTGGCGAGGCGTGGGTGCGCAGGCGCCAGCGGATCTCGGCCTGCAGCGCATCGGTGAGCTCGGTGCCCTCGGCGAGTCGCACGAACAACACGATGCGCGTGTCGTCGTCCCACTCCTGGCCGACGGCCACTGCCTCGACGATGCCGGGGATGTGCTCGACCTGCGCGTAGATCTCCGACGTGCCGATGCGTACGCCACCGGCGTTGAGCGTGGCGTCGCTGCGCCCGTGGATCACGATGCCGCGGTGCTCGGTCCACGAGGCGAAGTCGCCGTGGGCCCACACGCCGGGGAAGCGATCGAAGTACGCGGCCTGGAACTTGGAGCCGTCGGTGTCGCCCCAGAAGCCGACCGGCACGCTGGGGAACGGCATCGTGCACACCAGTTCGCCCTTGCCGTCCGCGGCGGTCAGCGGTGCGCCGTCGGGCGAGTACACATCCACCGCCATCGCCAGCGCGGGGCCCTGGATCTCGCCCGCGTACACGGGCAGGGTGGGGTCGCCACCGACGAAGCAACCACACAGGTCGGTGCCGCCGCTGATCGAGGCCAGGTGGACGTCGGGCTTCATCGCCTCGTACACCCAACGGAACCCTTCCTCGCTGAGCGGCGAGCCGGTGCTGCACACCGTGCGCAGCGCGGCGAGGTCGTGGCTCTCCACCGGGCGTACTCCGGCCTTGTGCACGGAATCGATGTACTTCGCGGACACGCCGAGCAGGGTCAGCCGCTCGCTCTGCGCGAGGTCGAACAACACCGCCGGTGTGGGGTGCGCGGGGTTGCCGTCGTAGAGCACTGCTGTGGCGCCACTGGCGAGCACGCTCACCAACCAGTTCCACATCATCCAGCCGCAGGTCGTGAAGTACAGCACCCGGTCGCCGGCACGCACGTCGCAGTGCAGTTGCTGTTCCTTGAGGTGCATCAGCAGCACGCCGAGCGCGCGGTGGGTGATGCACTTCGGCTTCCCCGTGGTGCCGCTGGAGTAGAGGATGTACACGGGGTGATCCCCGGGCACGCGCAGGCACGTGAGCGGTGCGCCCGCGTGGGGCGCGACGGAGTCGGCCCAGCGCACGCCGTTGGGAATCGCGCTCACGTCGGGCGTGTCGTTCAGCACGCCCACCACGATGGTGCGTTTCAGGCTCGGCAGCTGCGCGGCCACCTCGGCGATGCGGCCCAGGCAGTCGAACGACTTGCCTCCGTAGCGGTAGCCGTCCGCGGCGACGAGCACCGTCGGCGTGGTCTGGCCGAAGCGGTCGACGACTCCATCGACGCCGAAGTCGCTGGATGTGGAGGTGAATGTGGCGCCGATCGCGTTCGCGGCGAGGAAGGCGATGATCGTTTCGGCCACGTGCGGCATGTACGCCGCGACCCGGTCACCCGGCTGCACGCCCTGGGCCACGAGCGCGACGGACATCGCGGCCACTTCGGAGCGCAGCTGCGCCCACGTGTACGAGCGGCGCTCGCCGGCCTCGGTGATGGCGACGATCGCCTCCTCGCCTGCTCCTGCTCTGGGTGCGAGCGCATTCTCCGCGTACGACACGCCGGACTGGGGGAAGAAGCGTCCGCCACGCACGGTGCCGTCACCCGGATCGAAGATGACGTCGCCGGGCTCGCCGATCACGCCACAGTCGTCCCAGATGCGCTGCCAGAACTCGCTGGGATTGGCAACGGACCACTCGTGCAGTGCCGCGACGGCAGTCGCGCCGACCGAGCGGCGGAACGCGTCCATCTTGGTCGCAGCGACGCGCTCGGGGCTGGGGGTCCACAGGGGTTCGGTCACGCGCGAATCCTAGGTTCGCCCGCGCCCGCCGACTTGAACCGGGGAGCGCGAAAGTTGGCGGTGGGGCGGGCTCTGCGCCCGCCTGAACGCCAACTTGGATCAGGCCAGGCGGGAGCGGGGGCCGGCGTGGGCAACACGGCTGGGAACCGGGTGACCAATGAAGCCCTCGACGAGCAACGCGGCCTCGATGAGTGCGTCGATGCCGATGCCGGTGGCGATGCCGAGGTCGTCGCACAGCGCGACCAACTCCTCGGTGGCGACATTGCCCGCCGCGCCCGCGGCGAACGGCGAACCACCGAGTCCGCCGACCGACGTGTCGAACCGCACCACCCCGGCCAGCAGGCCTGCGTACGCGTTCAACAATCCAGTGCCGCGGGTCTCGTGCAGGTGCAGGCCGACGTCGTTGCCGGTGGCCGCGAGCACGTCGTTGATGCGGCGCGGCGTCGCCATGCCGGTGGTGTCGGCGAGCGTGATCGCCGAAGCGCCCTCGGCGCGCAGGCGAGCCGCGAGCAGTCCAACGTCGGCCGGCTTGATGTCGCCCTCGTACGGCGAGCCGAACGCGCATGAGATGACCGCATCCACCGGCACGCCCGCGGGCCTGGCGAGCGAACAGACGCCAGCGATCGACTCGATGGACTCGTCGATCGTCATCTTCACGTTGCGCTGGTTGTAACCGGCCGAGGCCGAGATCGTGACCGTGATCTCGTCGACCCCGGCGGCGAGCGCCATCTCTGCGCCACGCACGTTGGGCACGAGCGCCGCCCGCACCACACCCTCCGGACGGCCGAGGCCCTCCAACACTTCGGCCGCGCCTGCCATCGACGGCACCGCCTTGGGGCTGACGAACGCGGTGGCTTCGAGGTGGGTGACGCCGGCGACGAGCAGTGCATCGATCAACTCCAGCCGCTGCTCGACCGGCAGGGGCGCTTCTGCCTGAAGGCCGTCGCGCGCGCCCACCTCACGGATGGTGATACTGCCAGGAAGGGACATGCACGCAAGGTTAAGGCGCGCCCTACGCCGTAGTGTTGCGAGCGGTGATCAAAGACCCCTCGCTGCACAAGTTCGACGACCGAACCGAACTCCTCGCCCACCGGATTTTCGAGTATGTGCTCGATCGCATCCGCATGTCGCCGGCGCCGCTCGACGGCCCACGAACTGCGCAAGAGCTGATGGACGCCACGGGCAAGATGATCACCACCTACGGGCTCGGCTACGACGAGGCGTTCCGGCTGTTCAAGGACGTGCTCGCGACGGCCTGCATCTCCAGCGACCACCCGCGCTATCTGTCGTTCGTGCCCACCGCGCCGAGTGAGGCGGCCACCCTGTTCGACCTCGTCGTGTCCGCCTCGTCGATCTACGGCGACTGGTGGGTGGAAGGCGCAGGCGCGATCCACGCCGAGAACGAAACCCTGCGGTGGCTGGCCGGCCTGGCCGGCTTCCCATCCGACGCCGGCGACACGTTCGTCAGTGGCGGCACGCTCGGCAACCTTGCCGCCCTCACCACCGCCCGCCAGCACTGGCGCACCCACCACGGCCGCGACCTTCCCCTCGCGATCGCCGCCGCCCCGAGCGCGCACTCATCCGTGCGGCTCGCGGCGATGGTGCTCGACGTCGATGTCATCAACGTCGAGCCCGACGAGCGTGGTCGCCTCACCGGCCATGCCCTGCGCGCAGCACTCGACGCGGTCACCGACCGGCAGGTGTTCGCCGTGGTTGCCTCCGGCGGTGCCACCAACGCCGGCGTGGTCGACGACCTCAAGGGGGCGGCCGACCTCTGCACCGAACTCGACATCTGGCTCCACGTCGATGCGGCGTACGGCGGCGCCGCTCTTGCGTCCTCGATCGGTCGGCCGCTGTTCAAGGGCATCGAGGGCGCCGACTCGTTCGTGATCGATCCGCACAAGTGGCTGTTCTCACCGTTCGACTGCGCCGCGCTGGTGTACCGCCAGCCGGGAATCGCCCGCCAGGCACTCACTCAACACGCCGAGTACCTCGAGACGCTCGAGGCCAACTACGAGTGGAACCCCAGCGACTTCGCGGTGCACATGACCCGCCGCGTGCGCGGCCTGCCCCTGTGGTTCTCGCTCGCCTCGCACGGCACCGACGCCTACGACCGCGCCATCACCCACAGCATCCTGCTCGCCAAGGAGGCGGCGCGGATGATCGAGGCCACGCCCGGGCTGGAGCTGCTGATGGAGCCCGAGCTGTCGGTGGTGCTGTTCCGCAAGGTCGGGTGGTCGCCCGAGCAGTACCAGACGTGGAGCGACGAGCTGCTCGCTTCCGGCCTCGCGTTCGTCGTGCCCACCGTCTACAACGGCGAGTCCGTACTGCGCTTCTGCTTCGTCAACCCGCTCACCACGAGCGACGACGTCCAGCTGATCCTCGACGCCCTCGCCTGACCGGCGGGCGAGCGCCTCATACGGCGGCGAGGGCCGCCAGCGCCATGTCGTGCAGCAGCGGCGCGAGGGACTTGCGCGGCAGCTTGCCGACATAGGGCGTGGAGTTCACCAGGCCGATCGCGGCCTGCACTGCGGCGACCGATCGCGGCCGCGGCACCGAGGGGTGCAGGCGCTCGACGACATCGGCCCACACATCGACGTACTGGCGCTGCAGAGCGCGCACGGCGTGGGCCTGCTCGGTGTCGAGGTGGCGCAGTTCGCGGGCGTGCACGACGATGAGGTCGGGCTCGTCGAGCGCGAATTCCACCTGCATGTGCACGAGCGCGGCGATCGCCTCGGCATCGCTCTCCGCGCTGGCCACGCACTCACGCCCGCCGGCCAGCAGGCGCTCGCTAACGTCGGTGAGCATCGCCGCCAGCAGGGCCTGCTTCCCCGAGTAGTGCCAATAGATCGCCGGCCCGCTGACGCCCACCTCAGCGCCGATGTCGTCGATGCCCGTCGCCCCGTAGCCGCGCTCGGCGAACAACCTCGCCGCGGCATGCTGGATCTGTTCCGATCGGGTGGACATGGTGCTGCAGGCTAACGAGCCGTTACCAGTTGCCCGAACTGCCGCCCCCGCCACCACCGCCGGAGAACCCACCGCCGGAGAAGCTGCTGGAGAACCCGCTGCTACTCGAGCCACTCGTCGACGGGGCGGCGCGCGAGCCGGCGAACGATGTCGCGTACGTGTGCACCATCAGCGGCATCGTCGCGGCACGCACCTCGGCCCGCGGTACGCCGCTCGCGGCGACGGCGTCGTTCCACGCATCGGCCGCGCCGAGGGCGACGGCCCACGCTGAGTACTCGCGCAACAGGCCATGCGTCCAGGCCCACTCCACATGACTGCCCTCGCTGGACGCGAGGAACCGCCGGAACGACTCCGCCTGCAGCGCAAGGGCCGACCCGGTGGCGCTGCGCGCGGGAAGCATCCCGCGGTACGCGCCACCGGCCACCAGGCCCGGGACGGCGATCCCGAGACCGATCGCCAGCAGCGGCACGTCCCACCACTTCTGCCACATGGCGAAGCCGGCGACGGCCGCCACGATGACCACGCCGAGGCCGAGCCCGGCCGGGTAGCCGATGGCGCCACCCGCGGGCGAACGTGTCCACCACCCCGACGAGGCAGCCGCCTTCGTCTGCTCCTTGGTGAGCTTGGTCCACAGGCGCGCCATCGCCGGCTGGTACTTGCCGAGCGCCAATTCGCCGTCGCCACCCATCAGCTTCTCGATGCGGTCACGCTCCGCGGCCGGCGCGTCGGCCAGCTTGGGGCCGCTGCGCAGCACCTGCGGCGGGCCCTCGATGACCACTCGCTCGAGCGCGATCTGCTCGGAGAACCACGCGCCCACCGACTGGGCGTCCACCCGCTCGCGCAACAGGATCGCGCCCTGCCACGGGTGCAGACCGCGTGGTGGTGCGAACTCCGTGGTGGCCATCGCATCGAGCGCGCCGTCACTGACCTTGCGCACGGGGCCGGAGGTGCCACCGCTCATTCCCGCGAACGCGGCGTCGGCCGGACCGGTGCCACCCACCTCGTTGCGCCCGACCGTGCGAGCGAGCACGAACGCGCCGATCGCCATCGCCAAGCCGAGCGCGACGGTGCCGAGCGCAAGCGGCAAGCGGTCGTTGCTGCGCCGCTTCGGCAATGGCGGCAGGGTGAGGTCGGGGGTGGTCGTGTCGAGGGAGAGGATGCGGCCCTCGACGGTGATGCCCTCGCCCGCGCGCAGCGGCTCGAGCACGACGTGGTACTCGTCGCCCACCATCGTCAGCGTGCACCCGCCGATCGCCCCGTAGCGGCCGGTATGGCACGCGGGATCGGCGAGTTCGAAGCCGGTGAGCACGACCTCGAACCGGCCGGTCTCGAGTTCCTCGCCGGCGTTGATGATGTCGAGCGCGAGGAAACCGGACGACAGCCGCGCCTCGGGCAGGGTGTACGCGAGGACGTAGCGGTGCTGGCCGTCGATCGTGTTGTCCGGGTCGCCGAGGCGGACGCGCACCTCGTAGCCGAAGTCGACCACGTTGAGATCGGCGTTGGCGTCGGGCGACGAGGCCGAGATGTCGGTGGGGGTGCCGAAGTCGGTTGGGATCTTCCGCTCGTAGCCGTGGCCGTCGTGGCTGCCGAAGTCGTCATCGACCACCTCGCGGATGCGCACGCTGTCGCCGCCTGCCGGCCACACCAACACCTGCTTGGCGTCGAACCGCTGGGGGTACGTACCATTGCCGACGAGGCCGAGGGCGACGGCCGCGGGTGTGACGACCACCGCCACCCCGACGAGGACATGACGCCACTTCGTCACCGGGTTGAGCATGACCGCAGGGTACCCGTCCGCGAACACCGGCTCCCGCACCGCGGACTCGGTTAACACTCGTTCGTGCCTGCTGCTACATTAACGACCGTTCAGGAGGAGGATCCGATGACGTTCTCGACCGAAGAGCACGACGCCTTCCGCGCCGTGGTGCGCGACTTCGCACGCAAAGATCTGGCCCCCAACATCGATCGGTGGGAGGCCGCTGGCGAGCTGCCGATGGAGGCCGTGGGCAAAATGGCCGAGCTCGGCCTGTTCGGCGTGGGCTTCCCCGAGGAATGGGGCGGCGGCGGCGGTGACTTCACCTCCGTGTGCATCGCCATCGAGGAGGTCGGCTACGTCAGCCAGAGCCTCGGCATCACGATCTCCGCGGCGGTGGGCCTCGGCGCCAACCCGATCCACTCGTTCGGCACTGCCGAGCAGAAGGCCGAGTACCTTCCCGCGCTCGTGGCCGGCACATCCCTCGGCGCGTTCGGCCTCACCGAGCCCGACGCCGGCAGCGACGCCGGCGGCACCCGCACCACGGCCGAGTACGACGCGGCCAACGACGAGTGGGTGATCAACGGCAGCAAGGCGTTCATCACCAACTCGGGCACGCCGATCACGTCGGTCGTCACCGTCACCGCGCTCACCGGCCCCGGCGAGATCAGCTCGATCATCGTTCCCGCGGGCACACCCGGCCTCATCATCGAGCCGGCCTACGACAAGCTCGGTTGGCACGCCAGCGACACCCACGGGATCTCCCTCGTCGACTGCCGGGTTCCAGCGGCCAATCTGCTCGGCGCCCGCGGCAACGGCCTGCGCAACTTCCTCGCGATCCTCGACGACGGGCGCATCGCGATCAGCGCGCTCGCGCTCGGCAGTGCGCGTGCCTGCCTCGACATGAGCGTGCAGTACGCGAAGGAGCGCACCGCGTTCGGCGGCCCGATCGGCCGCTTCCAAGGCCTCTCGTTCCAGCTCGCCGACCTCGCGGTGGCGGTGGAGAACAGCCGCCTGCTCACCTACCAGGCGGCGGCGTTGAAGGACGCGGGCAAACCGTTCAAGCAGGCGGCGGCGATGGCCAAGCTGTACAGCACCGAAGCCGCCGTCGGCGCGGCCCGCACCGCGACTCAGGTGTTCGGTGGCTCGGGCTTCATCGAGGGCCCGGCCGCCCGCTTCTACCGCGACGCGAAGATCCTCGAAGTCGGCGAGGGCACCAGCGAGATCCAGCGCCTCGTCATTTCGCGTGGCCTCGGGCTGCCTGTTGGATGATCGGGCCGTGGGAAGATCAATCCCGTGAAGGAGCCGTCATGAACGAGCACGAGGATCTGGTCGCGCGTGAAGACCGAGCGCGACTCGGCAACCTGCACAAGGAAGGCGAGAAGCTCGCCCGCCAGAACAAGCTGTTCGTGCGCGATCGCCTGGCCCTGTTGTTCGACGCGGGCACGTTCGTGGAGGACGGCCTGCTGGCCAACACGATGGCCACGGATCTGCCCGCCGACGGCGTGGTCACCGGCCAGGGCCGCGTCGACGGCCGCCCCGCGCTCGTGGTGGCCAACGACCCGACGGTGAAGGCCGGTTCGTGGGGCGCGCGCACGGTGGAGAAGATCATCCGCGTCACCGAGTACGCACTGCGCCACGAGCTGCCGATCTTCTGGTTCATCGACTCCGCCGGCGCGCGCATCACCGACCAGGTGGAGTTGTTCCCCGGCCGTCGCGGTGCGGGCCGCATCTTCTCCAACCAGGTGAAGCTGTCCGGCAAGGTGCCCCAGATCTGTTGCCTGTTCGGCCCGTCGGCCGCCGGCGGCGCATACATCCCCGCGTTCTGCGACGTGGTGTTCATGGTCGAGGGCAACGCATCGATGTATCTCGGTTCGCCGCGCATGGCCGAAGAAGTGATCGGCGAGATCGTGACGCTGGAGGAGATGGGTGGGGCGCGCATGCACGCCACCGTCAGCGGCTGCGGCGACAACCTGGCCCGCGACGACGCCGATGCGATCGAGCAGGCCAAGCACCTGTTCAGCTACCTGCCCGAACGCTGGCGCGACCGGCCCGAGCAGGCGCAGCCCGAGCCGCCCGTGCGCCAGCTCACCCGCCAGGAGCTGCCCGCACTGGAAGCAGCCGGGTACGACATGCACAAGGTGATCGAGTGCCTCGTCGACGCCGACAGCTTCTTCGAACTGAAGCCGCTCTTCGCGCCCGAACTCACGACCGGCTTCGGACGCCTCGACGGGCACGTCGTGGGCATCGTCGCCAACAACCCGATGCACAAGGGTGGCGTGCTGTTCGGCGACTCGGCCGACAAGGCCGCCCGCTTCGTGTGGATGTGCGACGCGTACAACATCCCGATCGTGTTCCTCTCCGACGTGCCCGGGTTCATGATCGGCAAGCAGGTGGAGCGCGAAGGCATCATCCGCCACGGGGCGAAGATGATCACCGCGATCACCGAGGCCACCGTGCCGAAGATCTGCGTGATCGTGCGCAAGGCCTACGGCGCCGGCCTCTACGCGATGTGCGGGCCGGCGTTCGACCCGATCGCCGTCATCGCCCTGCCCACGGCGAAGATCGCGGTGATGGGCCCCGAGGCCGCCGTGAACGCGGTCTTCGCGAACAAGATCCAGGCCATCGCCGACCCGGCCGAGCGCGAGGCCTACGTGGCCGAGCGTCGCGCCGAGTACGAGGAGGACGTGGATCTGTACCGCCTCGCGAGCGAGCTGGTGCTCGACAGTGTGATCCCGTTCGAGGCCCTGCGCGGCGAGATGATCATCCGCTTCTCGATGGCCGACCCCGTGGACCGCAAGGCAGTCGAGAAGCACCACGCCATCTACATGGGCTGACGTCCCCTTCGAGGCTTTCCTACGGGGCGGGGTTCTTGGAGTGTTTCCGTCGGTACAGGTCCTACGGAAACACTCCAAGACGAGCCGGCCGGCCGGAAACCCTCGGAGATCAGGTGGGGACGGTGGGGTAATCGACGTCGGCGAGCAGGGGCGAGGAGATGAGGTAGTCGGCGGTGGCCCGGTTGCAGGCGGTGGGCGTGTTGTAGACGACGGCGATGCGCAGCAGGGCGCGCACGTCGGGGTCGTGCGGCTGGGCTTCCAGCGGATCCCAGAAGAACACGAGTAGATCGACAGCGCCCTCGGCGATCAGCGCGCCGAGTTGCATGTCGCCGCCGAGTGGCCCGCTGTGCAGCCGCTTGACATCGAGCCCGACCTGCTCGTGAAGCAGCCCACCGGTGGTACCGGTCGCCACCAGGTCGTGGCGCACGAGCGTGCCGCGGTTGTACTCGGCCCACTCGATGAGATCGGCCTTCTTGTGATCGTGGGCCACCAAGGCAATACGCCGGCGAGTGCGAGCCATTCACAACCTCCTCGTCGCGATCACCCTACGGGTTGCAGGATGCGTGCCGGTGAACAGCGCGTGACCAGCGTGCTTGCGCGCTCGGCTAGAAACTCCACATGGAGTTCGGCGTGTATGTCCCCCAAGTGGTCAGCGACTATCAGCAGCTCTCGCGAGTCGCCCGGACGGCCGAGGACACCGGCTTCTCCTCCATGTGGGTCTACGACCATCTCTACACGCCCGGCGCGCCCACCCACCCGGCGCTGGAGGCGTGGACGACGATGACGGCGCTCCTGGCCAACACGACGACACTGCGTGTGGGCGCGCTCGTTCTGTGCAACACGTTCCGCCACCCCGCCCTGCTGGCGCGGATGGCCACCACGCTCGACGTCATCTCCGGCGGCCGCCTGGAGTTCGGGCTGGGCAGCGGTTCATACGAGCAGGAGCACCACGAGGCGGGCATCGCGTGGGAGTCGGGACGAGTGCGCAGCGCGCGCCTCGGCGAGGCGCTGGAGATCATCACGCGCATGTTCACCCAGGAGCGCACCACCTACGAAGGAGCGCACTACACGGTGAGGGATCTACCCAACCTTCCCCAGCCGGTGCAGCGCCCGCACCCGCCGATCCACATCGGCGGCGCAGGACCGAAGTTCACCTTGCCCCTCGTCGCCCGCTACGCGGATGTGTGGAACGTGCCCACGTATGCGCTTGGCGACTGGGCCGCGCTCGACGCCCAACTCGGTGAGCAGTGCGCCGCAATCGGGCGCGACCCGGGTGAGATCAAGCGCTCACACGAGGCGGTGATCGGCCTCGCCGAGACCGAGCGCGGCCTGCCGGAGGTGGAGGCTGCCGTGCGCAAGCGCTACGGCGGGCCGGGGTTCGGACTCGAGCATGCCTACATCGGCACCCCGGAAATGGTGGCAGCGCAGATCCGCGCCCGCGAACAGCAAGGTATCGACTCGCTGATCTTCATGACCAACGTGAAGTCGGCCGAGGCGACGATGCGCCTGTTCGCCGAGCAGGTCGTGCCCCTGCTCGGCTGACCGGCGGACCAGCTGGTCGTGCCGATCAAGTGGTGACGGTGGTGGGAGCCGGGCAGGCCGCCGGCACCTGGATGTTCACGGGCTGGTTGACACTGGTGAGTTCCAGCGTGAGCGTGAGCGACGACACCTCGCTGCTCGCCGCGTCGGAGCGCAGCGATGCGGTCACCTGGTACTTCAGCAGGTAGCCGCCATCCTTCGCGACCCACACCTCACCGGAGTTGGCCTCTACCTGCGCGCCCGACTCAGCGCCGAGGCCCTGGATCGTGAACGTGTAGTGGTCGGCCGCGACACCGGCGATGGTCTCCGAGCCGACGTTCTTCGCGTTGCCCTGCGGGATGACGATGTCGAACACACCGGCGAGCACGGTCCCCATGTCGGAAACGAACGGGTTCGCTGCGTCGGACGTGTACTCCTCGCCGTCGAACGTGCACGTCATGTCGGCAGTACGCCACGTCTCGGTGACGCTCTGCGAGCCGGCGGGATCGTCGGCCGACGTGCTGTTGCTCGCCATCTTCTGGTAGCGCAAGTTGGCCTGGCTGTCCGAGGCCCCGTTGCCGTTCTCCTCCGAGCGGTCGGCCGCGCCGGGGCCGACGCTGACGGTCGACACCTTCCACTCGTACGAGTCGAGGCTCGACAGGCCCTGCAGGATCGGGGTGCTGAGCGTGCCCGCTGCCGCGCCGCCGCCACCACCACCGTTGTCGCCGTGGGCGACATACCCGACCACACCACCGACCACGAGCGAGACCGCGGCGATCGCCGCCAGCCGCTGGGTGAGCGAACGGCGACCCGCCGACCCGACTGCGGCCTGTGGGATGGATGCCGGGGCCGGTGCGTACGCCATCGGCGCGGCCTGGGGCACTGGAGCCGCTGGCGCGACCGGCGCGACTGGCGCGGCGGGCGCGGCGGGTGCGGACGTGGGCGCATCGACGAAGGTCTGACCGTTCACGGACACGAAGTCGGTCCAGTCGGTGCCGTTCCACCACCTCTGTTGCGGCTTCCCACTCGGATCCTGATACCAACCGGACGGATTGCTCGACATGGCCGCTCCTCTCGTTCAGTCGTCGCGCCGTACGAGGGTTCCTACGCCCCGACGGGCCACGGCGATCAGTGGCACAGACACAGCAATGGTCAACACCAGCATGGCATCGATCGCGGCGCGCGCCACCACCGTCGCGTCGATCACCGGGCCCGTGGTGACGGCCATCGTGGTGCGCGCCATGCTGGGGGCGATCGCCACCGCGGTGAACACGCCCACCAGCGCCGAGACCGCCACCAACGTGAAGGCCTGCACACCCAGGAACACCACCAGCACGCGGCGGGGGAAGCCGACCAGACGCAGCAGGCCGAGGTCGATGCGATGCATCCACGCCAGCCGCCACAGCGCCACCGCCAGCACCGCCACGGCCCCGATCGCGAGCAGCCGCACCGAGGTGGTCAGCAGGTCGATGAGCGGCTGCCACTCGTCGACCAGCGCGACATCGCCACGCTGGCCCACCGCGAGGCCGCCGGGCAGCGCCTGGCCCGCTGTGTACGGGCCCTCCGCCGGGATCACGAACAGCGACACGTCGTTGCCCCAGCCGAGCAATTGTTGCGCGTCCGTGATCGGCACGACCGCAGCATCGTCGAGGTAGGTGCCTAGCTCGTAGACGCCAACCACTGCGAAGTCGCGGCCGCGCAGGCGGACCGTGTCGCCCGTGCCCAGGCCGAAGCGGTCCGCGAGCAGGGTGCCGATGATCGCCGTGCGCCGCGACTCACCGGCGCGCAGGTGGCGGCCGGACAGGAGGTGGTACGGGTCGAGCTCCTGGTAACGCGCTGGGTCGACGCCGGAGATGATGATCGCGGTCGTACCGGCCGTGCCGGTGACGGCGTGCACCTCGGGGATGATGTCGGTGACGCCCGCGGCGCGAAGCTCGTCGGCCACGGTCGCGGTGATGCGGCTACCGGCGAACTCGCCCACGGTGCTGTCCTGCTGCACCACGAGGTGGGGTTGCGCCGAGCGGAAGCGCACGTCGATCGAGCGCGTATAGCCATCCAGGAGGGTCACCATCAGCACCGTCAGCGCCACCATCACCCCGAGCGCGACCATCATCCGCCAGCGGCGGGCGAGGTCACGCAGGGCAAGCACGGCCACGGCGGCCACGTCAGGCCTCCAACAATGTTCCGGCGGGAGCCGCCAACACGCGCCGCGAGGCGATGGCCGCGCCGAGCCACGCACTCGCCAGCGAGAGCACGCAGCCGGCGACGGTAGGCAGCAGTTCCAGCCGCGGGGCGATGGTGAACGACCGCAGCACGAACGAGGGGCGGGCGGCGATGAACGGCCACGCCACCGCCAACCCGAGCATGAGCGCGGCGACGGTGAGCAAGACGGCGCGCATCGCGAGCAGGCCGCGCACCGAGCGCGGGGTGAAACCGACGACGCGCAGCAGCCCAACCGAGCGCGTGCGCTCGGCGAGCGTGAGCGCGGTCGTGTTCGCGCAGCCGACGGCGAGGCCGATGATGCCGATCGCGGTGAAGATCCGCGCCATGTCGCCCAGCGAGCGCACGCCGCGGGTGGCCTCGGCCTGGATCGCCGATTCGTCGAGCACGAGGAAGCCGGGCATCGCCTCACGTAGGTGGGCGCGCACCTCGTCGCCGTCCGCGGTGGCCTTCACCCGCACGACCACCATCTGGTACTCGCCGGGCCGCTCGAACAACGCTTCGGCGCGGGTGAGCGGCAGCCAGATCGAGGCCACCTTCGTCCCCGAGCCCTCGAGCACGGCGGTGACGGTGAACACCGTGCCGAACACACGCTCTTGATCACCGATGTCCCAACCGGTGGCAAGCCGCACTGCTTGCGTGATGGCCATCTCGTCGGCGGCCGCGTCGGGCATCCGCCCCTCCAGCAGGCGCAACCCGCCCACCGTGGTCCAAATCGCGGGGTCCTGTGCTCGCAACTGGATCACCCGCTCGTCCAGCTTCACCAGGCGCATGATGAGCGGGCTCACCGACTCGGCGTCGTCACCCGCCGCGGCCCGCGCCGCGGCGAGTTCGGCTGCTCCGAGGTGGATGTTGGAGAGGTCGAACACGTCCTGCTCGGTCACCACGACGTTGCGCACCTCACCGGTCTTGCCGAGCGTGTCGAGCGAGCCGGCGATGGTGGCGAGCAGGAACCAACTCGCCGCGATCGGGGTGAGCACCAGCACTGCCAGCGCGGTGCGCAGCGGCTCGGCACGCAGGTCGCCGAGCGCGAGCCGCATGCGCATGGCGAGGGAGAGGCGAGACGTGTTCACGACACCACCCGGCCGTCGCGGATCCTCACCACCCGGTGGTCTCCTTCGGCGAAAAGCGGGTCGTGGGTGGCGATCACGAACGTGCACCCGAGCGTCTGGTTGGTGAGGCCGATCAGGTCGATGATGCCGCGGGTCGTGTCGCTGTCGAGTTCGCCGGTCGGCTCGTCGGCGAGCACCAGCCGCGGCCCGCCCGCGAGCGCGCGAGCGAACGCGACGCGCTGCTGCTCGCCGCCGGACAACTCCGCCGGGCGATGGTGCACGCGGTCGGCAAGACCCACGAGCGACAGCAGCCGGTCGGCCTCTGCGCGCGCCGCCCGCCATCTCTCCCCACGGGCCAACAGACGCAACGCCACCTGGTCGCGGGCGGTGGCCGTGGAGAGCAGGTTGTCGGACTGCAACACGATGCCGACGTCGCGCTGGCGCAGGCGATCAAGGTCGCGCTGCGAGGCGCCCATCAGGTCCTCGGCGGCCACCTCCACCTCACCGCCGTCGGCACGATCGAGCCCACCGAGGATGTGCAGCAGGGTCGTCTTGCCGCACCCGCTGGGCCCCATCAGCACCACCAGTTCACCAGCCCCCACGTCGAGATCAATGCCGCGCAACGCCTCCACCGGCGAGCCCGCACGCTGGTAGGTGCGCGTCACCCCGCGCATGCGCACCACGAGAGGTGGCGCTTCGCGGGCGAGTGTCGTCGTCATATCCGACTCCATCCTGCGCACCGTCCGCCCGCCCCGGTTAGGGCCCTTCGCCCGGTCGGTCGAGTCGGCGGTGAGGCGGGCGCAGGCCCCGCCTGAACGCCAACTTGGACCCGGGCTCGGACAAGTTGGCGGTGGGGCGGGCTCCCGGCCCGCCTGAACGCCGACTTGAGCTGCGGGGACGGCGATCAGGTGGTGGCGACCAGTTGGTCGGCGAGGGCGAACGCCTGCCCCGTCGTCAAGCCCGTGGCCGTCAAGGGGACCCAGTGACCGGGGGCTTCCTCAGATCAGCACGGTCCCTCAGCCGAGCGGGTCGTAGAGCTCATGCAGTTCGCCAACCCGGGCAACATCGAAGGCGGCCGCCGCGCCGTCGCCGCGCCGTACGACCCGGCGACTGCGCCGGTCTGACGTCGTCGCAACACCCGACGGACCGCGTGTTGCCTGCTCAGAACGACTGCGCGCTGTCGCTTCTGCAGCAAATGGAGTACGCTCGATTTGCCGTCACCGAGGGGTGATGGTCCTATGAGGGGGAGTTCACAAATGAGAGCACGACATCTGGTCGCAGTCGCGATCCTGACAGGATCCGTTCTGGTTGCCTGCGGCGACGACAAGAAGAGCGATGGCGGCAGCAGCGGCAGCGACAAGTGCACCGTCGGTGTGTCCTGGAACAACTACCAGGAAGAGCGTTGGGCGAAGTGGGATGAGCCCGCCATCAAGGCAGCCATCGAGGCCGGCGGCGGCACCTACATCTCCAACGACGCGAAGTCCTCGGCCGAGACCCAGGCCAGCAACGTCGAGAACCTGATCACCCAGGGTGCTCAGGTCGTCATCATCCTCGCCCAGGACGGCACGGCCATCAAGCCCGCCGTCACGGCAGCCATCGAAGGCGGCGTGCCGGTCATCGCCTACGACCGCCTCATCGAGGATCCGGGCGCGCTGTACATCACGTTCAACAACCAGCTGGTTGGCAAGATGCAGGCCGAAGCGATCTTCGCCGCGGTCCCGACCGGCAACTACGTCATCATCAAGGGCAACTCGGCCGACGCCAACGCAGACTTCCTGCGTGCCGGCATGGAAGAGGTCATTGGTGCAGCGGTCACGAGCGGCGACATCAAGATCGTCGGCGAGACCTACACCGACAACTGGGATCCCGCCAACGCCCAGACCGAGATGGAGCAGTACCTCACTGCTGAGAACAACGAAGTCGACGCCGTTCTCTCCGAGAACGACGGCATGGCCGGTGGCGTCATCGCCGCCCTCGACGCCCAGGGCCTCGCCGGCTCCGTGCCGGTTTCCGGCCAGGACGGCGACCTTGCTGCGCTGAACCGCGTTGCCCTCGGCACCCAGACCGTCGACGTGTGGAAGGACGCCCGTGACCTCGGTACGGCGGCCGGCGAAGCTGCCCTGCAGCTCTGCAAGGACGCAGACACCTCGAAGGTGACCGGCGCCTCGCCGTTCACCACGCCTGGTGGCAACGACCTGTCGACCATCCTGCTCACCCCGATCGCCATCACCCAGGAGAACCTGAACGTGGTGCTCGACGCAGGCTGGATCACCAAGGCCGACCTCTGCAAGGGCGATGTCGACACCGCCAAGGTGACGGTCTGCGCCTGAGCGCACACCAGACATTCCAGCAATTCCGGTAGATGGATGCCCCCCGCTCGCAAACGGCGAGCGGGGGGCATTCAGTATCTCGGCAGACACACGACTCACACTCCGAATACCTGAGGTCAACAGATGACTGACACAGCCCCGGCCGTCGACAACGAACAGACCGCGCGATCGCGCCGATCGTGGCGCGACTTCGTCACGTCGAGCGGCATCGACACCCGACTGCTCGGCATGGTGGTGGCCATCGCGGTCATCTGGATCGGCTTCAACGTCCTCTCGGGCGGGAAGTTCATCACCTCACGCAACCTCTGGAACCTGTCGGTCCAGAGCGTGTCGATCGCCATCATGGCGACCGGCATGGTGTTCATCATCGTCACCCGCAACATCGACCTGTCGGTCGGTTCGTTGCTCGGGTTTCTCGGCTACACGATGGCCTTGGTACAGACCGACGGCAAGATCTCGATCCTCGGCCTGAACCTCACCCTCGATGGCCTGAAAGTGCACCACTGGTACACATGGCTCGTCGCTCTCGCGATAGGAATGATCCTCGGCGCGCTGATCGGACTACTACAGGGGTCACTCGTTGCCTACGTCGGTGTCCCAGCCTTCATCGTCACGCTCGGAGGGTTCCTGGCCTGGCGCGGTCTCATCTTCCGCACGGGCGGCAAGCAGGGCCAGACGCTCGCTCCGCTGGACTCGACGTTCCGCTACCTCGGCGGTGCACCTGATCGGTCACTCGGCGAGAGCAAGACATGGGTTGTCGCCGTGCTCGTGTGCGTGGGCATCGTGTTCAGCATCGTCATGGCCCGCAAGCGGCGGCAGCGCCATGAACTGATCGTGCGCCCGATGGCCATGGACGTCGGCTTCGCCATCGGTGGCTGCGCCACAGTCCTCCTGGGAACTTGGCTGATCTTCGTCAAGTATCCATCGCCCACCACCGGCGAACCTGTCGGCTTCGCCTATCCGGTCCTGTTGCTCATTGTGGTCACCCTGCTGATGACGTATCTCGCTCGTCGTCGGCGCTTCGGCCGCTACGTGTTCGCTTACGGCGGCAATCCGGAAGCTGCCGAGCTCGGCGGTATCAACACCCGCCGCACGATCACCTACACCTACATGCTGATGGGCATGCTGTGCGCCGTCAGCGCCGCCATTCAGACCGCTCGCCTCAACTCGGCCACCACCAACATGGGCATCCAGAATGAACTCGACGTCATCGCTGCCGCGGTGATCGGCGGCACCTCGTTCTCCGGCGGTATCGGCACGATCCCCGGTGCCGTCCTCGGCGCCGTCGTCATGCAGTCGCTGCGCTCGGGCATGTCGTTGCTGAACATCGACTCGCCGTCGCAGGACATCGTCGTCGGCGTCGTCCTCGTAACGGCAGTCGCCATCGACGCCCTCATGCGCCAGCGGCGTCGCGCAGGGTTGTTCGGTGCACTCGCCGGCGGCGTTGCTGTCGCCGCCTGGGTCATCCAGACGGGCCGGCCGTGAGCCGCGAAGGAGAGATCGAGATGACCGACACCACCACTACCGCCACCAGCCCGTCCACAGCGAGCCTTCCGCTGTGCGAAATGCGCGACATCAGGGTTGCCTTCGGCGGACTGCACGCCGTCGACGGTGTGTCCGTTGACCTGCACGCGGGCGAGGTCGTCGCGCTCGTCGGAGGCAACGGCGCCGGCAAATCGACACTCGTCCACACCCTGTCGGGTGCACACCCGGCGGACTCCGGCGAGATCCTCATCAACGGCCAGCCGGTCATGATCAAGACCCCTCGCGACGCCCGCAACTACGGGGTCGAGGTGATCTACCAGAAGCTCGCCCTGGCCGACAACATCGACGCTGCGGCCAACGTGTTCCTCGGGCGCGAGTTGCGCACGCGCACGGGATCGCTCGACGACGAGGCCATGGACTCCGCCACACAGAAGGTGATGCAGCGGCTCAACCCGCGGTTCAAGAACCTGAAGACGGCGGTGAAGTCACTCTCCGGTGGCCAGCGGCAGTCAGTGGCCATTGCCCGCGCGGTGCACTTCAACGCCAGAATCCTGATCATGGACGAGCCCACCGCGGCGCTCGGGCCGGCCGAGACCGCGCAGGTGCGCGACCTCATCACCCAGCTCAAGGCCGAAGGCATCGGCATCTTCCTCATCAGCCACGACATTCACGACGTGTTCGATCTCTCCGACCGCATCAGCGTGATGCTGCAGGGCAAACTCGTCGGCACGGTGAACAAGCACGAGGTCACCAAGGACGAGGTGTTGGCGATGATCATCATGGGCAAGCAGCCCGGCGAAGTCAGCAAGCACGAGCTCGACGAACTCCACTCGTAGAGCTTCGACAGGGGAAGAGCGTGGGAGCAGGCGACAGCGCGTACATCCCGGTGACAGTCGACCGATGTGACCACATCGAGGGGCCGTTCTTTCACGGGACGCGGTTCACCCTCGCGGTCGGCGATCAGCTCGTCCCGGGCTACGGCTCCAACTTCCAAGCGGGCCGCGTCTCCAACAACATCTACTTCACCGCGCTGGTGGAGACAGCCGCCTGGGGAGCGGAGTTGGCCACCGCGCTCGCCGGCAGCGATGAGCGAGGGCATGTCTACGTCGTCGAGCCCTTGGGTCCTTTTGAGGACGACCCCAACGTCACCAACAAGAAGTTCCCGGGCAATGTCACGCAGTCCTACCGTTCCCGCCATCCGCTGCGGGTGGTCGGCGAGTTGGAGTCCTGGGTCGGCCACGCCCCCGAGGTGCTGCAGACGATGCTGGACAACCTTGCTCGGCTCCGCGAGCAAGGACTGGACCTCATCGAGGACTGACCCCGAGGAGCAACTCCGTGACGAGCTGGTCGAGGCGCTCGAAGCCGTAGCCCTGCTCGGCCAGCGCGGCCTCGTCGAGCTTTGCCGCGCGCACGTCGGCGAGCGACCCGGTGGGCAGTGCCAGCTGGTCGGCCTTCGCCGCCTTCAGCGCCGCCTGGATCTCGGGGTCGACGCGCATGCGCTCGGCCTTCTCCTTGAGGATCAGGTAGGTGCGCATGCAGCCGCGGGCGAAGTCCCACACTCCGGCCGCATTCTCGGTGCGGTACGGGTGGGCGTCGAAGTGGCGCATGCCCTGCCAGCCCGAATCCTCCAGCAGGCGCACGAGGTAGAACGCGTCACGGATGCCTTCGGAGCCGAAGCGGAAGTCCTGGTCGTACTTGCCGATGCGCTGGGCGTTGAGGTCGATGTGGAACAACTTGCCGTGCCACATCGCCTGGGCGACGGCGTGGGTGAAGTTGAGGCCGCTCATCGTCTCGTGCGCGAACTCGGGGTTGAGGCCCACCATCTCGGGGTGGGCCAGCTCGTTGATGAACGCCAGCGCGTGGCCGACCGTCGGCAGGAACATGTCGCCGCGCGGCTCGTTCGGCTTGGGCTCGAGCGCGATGCGCAGGTTGTAGCCACGCTCGCGGATGTACTCGCAGCACAGGTCGACGGCCTCCTTGTAGCGGTCGAGCGCGGAGCGCACGTCCTTGGCCGCCTCGACTTCGAGGCCCTCGCGGCCGCCCCACATCACGTACACCTCGGCGCCGAGCTCGGCACCGAGATCGATCGCCTCGAGCGTCTTGCGCACGGCGAAGCGGCGCACCTGCGGGTCGTTGGCGGTGAACGCGCCCTCCTTGAAGATCGGGCGGCTGAACAAGTTGGTGGTGGCCATCGGCACCTTCATCCCGGTCTCGTCGAGGGCCACACGGAAGCGCTTGACGATCGCCTCGCGCTCGGAGGCCGAAGAGCCCGCAGGCACGAGGTCGTCGTCGTGGAAGTTCACGCCGTAGGCGCCGAGCTCGGCGAGGCGGTGCACGGACTCGACGGGGTCGACGGCGGCGCGGACCTCGTGGCCGAACGGATCGCGGCCGGTGTTGCCGACGGTCCACAGACCGAAGGTGAACTTGTGCTCGGGGCGGGGTGTCAGGTGGTCGGACATGGTGGTTCCCTCAATTTCTGGCTGGTGGTTCAAGCTGGTTGGGTGAGTGCGGGCAGTGGGACGGTGGTCGGGTCGGAGATGACTTGGTCGAGCGCGGCGGTGGCGGCGCCCACGAGTGAAGCATCCGCGCCGAGCAGCGACCGGCGCACGACGCACGGGTGCCAGCGGGCGCCGAGCGTGATCTCGCGCAGCCGCTCGCCGACGAGTTCGGCGAAGCGGTCGCCGCGAGCGGCGAGGCTGCCACCGAGCACGATCGCGTCGGGGTCGACGAGGTGGACGACGGCGCGCAACGCGGCGGCGAGGTGGCCGGCGAGTTCGTCGTCGCCGGCGCGGTCGATCAGCGTCTCCAGGCAGCCGCGGGCGCCACATGCGCAGGGCGCACCGAACGGATCGACGATGACATGCCCGAGTTCGCCGGCGAAGCCGTGCGCGCCGCGCAGCAGGCGCCCGTCGATCACGATGCCGGCACCGACGCCACCGGCGGCGGAGACGAACACGAACGAGCCGAATCGCCGTCCGGCGCCGTGGCGCAGTTCGGCGAGGGCACCGAGATTGGCCTCGTTCTCGAGCGCGAGGGGGAACCCGTGGGGAAGGCGCAGCTGGGCGCCCACCGTGCGCAGATCGGCATCGAACCAGTGGAGGTTGGGGGCGACGAACAACGTGCCCGACCCGGGGTCGACCAGGCCGGGCAGCGCGAGCGTGCCACCGATGCAGTCGATTCCGAGCGCGGCGGCGTCCGCCAGCGCGGCCTGGGTGACGCGGCGCAGCCGCTCGATGATCGTCGCCGCCGGCTCGGCCCGGTTGGCAGCCACGTGGCGGTGCACGGTGCGCACCGCGCCGGTGAGGTCGATGACGCACGCCGCGACCTCGTCGACATCGATCTCCAGGCCGAGCGCACCGACGCGGTCGCCGGCCGCGCCGATGTCGGTGGCGGGCCGCCCCACCCGGCCGACGTTCGGCGTGTCGAGTTCGTCCACCAGGCCACGGTCGAGCAGGTCGGCCACCAGCGCGGACACGGTGGCCTTGGTCAGCCCCGTCTGCTGGGCGATCGCCGCCCGTGATCGGGGCCCGTTGCGCACGAGGTGTTCGAGGACGACGGAGAGATGGTGACGACGCACGTCCGAGAGATCCATCGTCGGCCGCGCCGGGATCGCGGCGGCCCGCGGTGGGTTCGGGCCGCCGGATCGGGGCGAGACGTTCGTCACGAGTTAGTACAGTATCCGAACTAAGGGCTGTTGGGAACCCTCGGGGTCCAGGGAACGGCCGCAGTAGCGTCGCGATCGATCTCGACGAACTGGTCGGCCGTCACCGTGATCCACGGCCCGACCTCGCCATCGGGCCACTGCACCCGCACATGCGCGCTCGTGGCGCTGCCGAGGCCGACATGGATCCAGCCGATCTCGCCGCTCGCATGCCCGCCGCCGACGGTGATCTCGTGTGCGCTCGTCCGCCCGCCGGCCGTGACCTCCAGCCAGGCGCCGACGGCATCGGAGTTCGGTGCCGGCTGCTGCACGTCGATCGCGAGCCAGTGCCCCATCGGGGCGGGCTTGGTGGCGTCACCCGAGCCGACATTGCGGCGAACGGTGACCTGCGCCTCGCGGTTCACGACCACCATGTCGAGCAGGCCGTCGAGGTTGAGGTCGACGAGCACGGCCCCACGGGCCCGTTCGTAGGCCACCACGCCGGCGGCCTCGGCACCCTCGACGAACGTGCCGTCGCGCTGGCCGATGAGCAGGTTGCTCGGGTCGCGTTGGGCGTTGTCGACCTGGGCCTCGACATTGCCCTTGGTGACGAACAGGTCCATGTTGCCGTCGTTGTTGACGTCCGCGAACACGGGGTTCCACGCCGTCGACGGCAACACGTCGTCACCGGCGTACGGCTGGGCAGCGGTCACGCCACGCTGCACCGCGATGTCGTGGTAGCTCGGCCCGGCGGCGCCGTCGTCGAGTGTCTGCAGCTTGTTGTCGCCCTGGCTGGTGAGGAACACCTCGGGCTTGCCGTCGCCGGTCACGTCCTGGCTGGCGATGCCCATGCCCCAGATCTGCAGCGGCCGCCATCCGTCGGCCTCGGTGTACAGCCGCGGTGCCTCGCCGGGCACGATGCGCCACAGCTGCTCGCTGCCGTCGATGTAGTAGTGGCGATCATTGGCCACCCGCAGATCGCGCTCGCCGGTGCGATCCCAGTCGCTGAACAGCAGCGAGAGCGTGCAGTAGCCGGGGAGCGCGACCGGGGCGTCGTACACGTCGCCGGCCGCCGTCGGCCGCACGAGCTGGTTGTCCGCGCAGCCCTTGCGCTCGGGGCCGAGGTAGTTACCGAAGGCGAGCGTCGGCAGCGCGTTCGCGCCCTCCCACGTGGCGCTGAAGGCCACGGTCCACGAGTCGCCGGGGGCGACACCGAACGCGGCGGTGGCGTCCTCGAAGCGGCAGTCGCCGAGACCGCGCAGCACGCTGTTGCCGGTGCGGCGCAGCACCACGAGGTCGGTTTGACCGTCGCTGTCGATGTCGAGCGGGTAAGCACCGGTGACGTCGGTCAGGTCGGTCGTGGGCGACGGCACCGCGGTGAACTGCAGCGCGCCGCCGATCGAGCTCTCGTTGCGGTACAGCGCGGCGGGCGAGGTGCCGCCGGCGAAGTACAGCTCGTCGCGCCCGTCGTCGTTGCAGTCGAACGCGGCCACGCCGCCACCGACGAAGTACTCGAACCCGCCGGTGTACTGGTGCTCGATGCCGGCGGTGGTGGACTCGTCCACGAAGTGCGGCGGGGCGGAGGCACCGGACTTGGAGTCGCCGCCGCAGCCGGCCGTGAGGAGCGCAGCGCTCATGAGCGCGACGACTGCGGCGCGGGTGGCGGAACGCTGCATGGGGCTCAGTTGCCGTCGGTGAGCGGCAGCTCGGCGACGATCAGCCAGCGTGCACCGGTGGCGCGGCGCACGACGAACGTCGTGGCGAACGGCGAGTCCACCTGCGACTGGATCTTCCCGTTCGCGTACGTCTCGGTGGTGACGGTGCCGCGGGACTGCATCCCGAGGCTCGCCCCGTCCTGGCGGCCGAACGGCACGACGAGGGTGATGTTCACCTTGTCGATCAGGTAGCGGTGCACGACGGTGACGCCGCTCGCGGTCGCGTCGGTGAGCTGTTGGTTCATGGCGTCGAGGCGGTCGCCGTGGTCGACGGCTTCGAGGATCGTCGGGTCGGCGCGCAGGAGCGCCTGCGTCTCCAGCTCGAGGTTCTCGGCGAGCGTGAGCACGATCGCTTGAGCGGCGCTGCCGGTGATCGTGTGGTTCCAGTCGAGCACACCCTGTTCGACGGTGATCGTCGGGAATGTGTCCGGGTTGATCGCGTGCGGCACCCGATCGAGCACGGCGGCGCTGTCGTCGCCGAACGTGGTGCTGGCGCGGCGGCCGGCGATGAGCACACCGGTGCCGACGGCGACGACCACCAGCGAGGCCAGCGCGAGCTTGGCGTAGTGCTTCATCGTGCCGGCGCTGGCCGGGCTGCCGAACACGACCCGCGAGGCATAGCGTCCCAGCCGGTCGTCGTCCGAGCCGGGTACGGGCAGGAAGCGGTCGAGCAGCGGCCGGAACAGCGACATCACGGTGAGGCCGCCGAGGAGGCCCACCTTCATGCCGAACTCGGTGCTCTGCGGGGCGATGAGCAGTAGACAGCTCAGCGTCACCACGAGGGAGAACACGACCCGCCCGACGCGCCCGGTGGGCACCGTCTTGGGATCGGTGATCATGAAGTACGCGAAGATCAGCACCTCGGGTGAGGTGGCGACCGCCCGCCAGAGGTCGAATCCGGACACGGGCCCGAACGCCCAGTTGGCCGTCATGCTGTGGCCGAACGCGGCAATGACCGCGATGCCGGCCGCGAACGCGACGAAGAAGATCGTCGTCATCGTGAACAAGTTCATGCGCACGACCACCGAGGTACCGCCGATGATGATCACCGCGTAGGCCGCGATCATCCAGCCGTTCATCGGCGCCCACCAGAAGTCGAGCGGCACCGCGCGGCTGCTGCCGAGCGCCAGGAAGGCGACCACCAGCGCGACGTTCGACGGGTTGAACAGCGGATTACCGCGGTAGTGGACGACGTGCTTGATGAGGATCGAGAGCGCGGCCACGCCGGCGAACACGTACCACTTGTGGAACGTCCAGTGGTCGTGCAACGGGGTGTCCGGCACGCGCAGGATGAGCGCGATGCCGTTGCCGGTGAGCATCGCGCTCGCCGGCCACGCGAAGGTGCGCGTCTGGCGGAACGTGATGATCACGCCGAGGATGAACGTGGTGCCGACCGCGGCGAGGATCTGCGGCACGCTCACCTGGAAGTTCAGCCCGACCTGGCCGAGCACGTGCAGCGAGATGACCACCGCCGCGATCGTCATGCGCGGGTCGCGCAGCTTGGGCGGCACGACCGGGTAGGTGTTGCCGCGGAAGCGGATGGCGTGCGCCGGTTCGCTGGTGAGCGGTGCCGTGCCCTCGACGACTTCGGCCGTGGGCGGCGCCTCGATCAGGGTCCCACTCATGCCCGCGACCCTAGTGCCCCAGGCACTGCGAGCGCCCGGCGGAGGGCCGGTCGGGACCTCCGGCCCTACGGGGGTGGCCTGACCCGGGCTCACGCTGGCCTCAGAGGGGAAGGAGGTTCCCCGATGCCAGCCGTGGCGACTGCTGCAGTGACCCCGGAAACCGACACCGCGATCATCCGCTTGTGCGGTGTCGAGAAGGAGTACCGCACCGGCAAGTTGTCGTACCGGGCGCTCCGGGGCGTCGACCTCGCGATCGAGCGGGGGGAGATGGTGGCTGTCGTCGGGCCGTCGGGCAGCGGCAAGACCACCATCCTGAACCTCGCCTCCGGGATCGACCGGCCCACGGCGGGCACCGTGACGGTCACCGGCCGGCGCATCGACAGCCTGGGCGAAGAACAGCTGGCCACGTGGCGCGGTCGGCACGTCGGGATCGTCTTCCAGTTCTTCCAGCTGTTGCCCACGCTCACCGCCCTCGAGAACGCCCTGTTGCCGATGGAGTTCGCTCGCCTGGCAACAGCCCGCGAACGCGAAACGCGAGCGCTGCACAATCTCGATCTCGTGGGCCTCGCGGACAAGGCCAACCACCTCCCCGTCGAGTTGTCCGGCGGCGAGCAACAGAGGGTGGCCATCGCCCGTGCGCTGGCCAGTGACCCACCGATCCTGATGGGCGACGAGTTGACCGGCAACCTCGACAGCGACACCGCGAACGAGATGTTCAACCTGCTCACCCGGCTGAACGAGGCAGGAACCACGATCGTCTATGTGACCCACGACAACGGGTTGGCGGCGCGCTCACCGCGTGTTGTCACCATCCGTGACGGTCTCGTGGTCGGCGACACCAGGAGTGTCTGATCATGGGCACCACGCTGGCGCGCAAGGCGTGGCGCGACCTCGGACGCCGACGCGCCCGCGCAGTCCTCACCTCGGCCACGATCGGCCTGGCGGTGGCCGGCACGGGGATGCTTGCCGTGCCCGCCCTGATCGATCGCACGATGGCTGCCGAGGTGCGCGGCACCCACCTCTACGACATCACCCTGCCGGTGCGCGACATGGAGTTCGACGCCGAGACCGAGCGTGAACTCGCGGCCATCGCCAACGTCGATGCGGTGAGCGCACGTGTGACCTACTCCACGCGGGTACTGATCGGCGACCGGCGCATCCCCGCCACGCTGTGGGGCGTCGAGGACTTCGCGCAGCAGGCCATCGACGTCGTGCGCGTCACCGGCGGCGCGGTCCTGTCCGCAGGTCAGGTGCTCGCCGACGATGGCAACTCGACCGCCGTCGACGTCAGCCTCGGCACGGGCGACACCGTGCACCTCATCGCGGCCGACGGCTCGGTGGCCACGCCCGAGGTATCGGGCACTGGGCACAGCCTGGCGTTCTACCAGGGGCCGTGGAAGCAGCCCAAGCAGCTCGTCCTGTACGCGACGAACGACACGGTGCGTGCGCTCTCCGGTGTCGCCGGGGTGAACAGCCTTGCGTTCCGCCTCCACGACACCTCGTCCGCGGCCGTCGACACCACGTTGGCGAGCCTGCGCGGATGGCTCGGCGCGAAGGTCGGGCCGGGCGCGCTCACCGACCTGCCCGTGACCCGGGAACAAGGTGACTGGCCGGGCCGCGCCTTCGCCCACCAGATGACCACGTTCGTGTACGTGCTCGCCGGGCTGGCGTTGATCACCGCCGTGTTCTTGATCGCCAACACGATGAACACGTTGATGGCCGAGCAGACCTCCGAGATCGGGGTGATGAAGGCGATCGGCGGGCGACGGCGACAGATCGCGGGCGTGTTCCTGCGCTCTGCGCTGTACCTGGCGTTGTTCGGCGTCGCCATCGGTGTGCCGCTCGGGATCGGCATCGCCCACCTCATCGCCGGCTTCGTCACGAGCAGCGTCCTGGGCGTGCCCGGCCGCTTCGGGGTCAGCGTTCCGGTGGTGATCTTCAGCGCGGTGTTCGCGGTGGTGCTCACCGTCGGCGCCACCGCGCCGGCGCTCCGACGCGGGTTGCGCATCCCCGTGCGCGAGGCCTTGCAGAGCCAGGGTGCGGCGGTCACGTTCGGCACGTCGCCGATCGACCGCCTGATCGTGCACGGTCGGCTGCTGCCCCGCACGATGCGGTTCGGTGCCCGCAACCTGGTGCGCAACAAGCGCCGCACCGTTGCGACGACGGTGCAGATCTCGCTCGCGGTCGCGACCGCGTTGGGGTTCCTCAACATGGCGATCTCGTTCGGCCGCGCGCTGGACCACGACTACGCCGTCATCCCGTGGGACGCGAGTGCGTACGCGCCACCCGGCACCCCACAGCTCGATGCTGCCGCCCGCGAAGTCGTCGCGGGAACTGCCGGGGTCGAGCGCGTCGAGCCGGTGCTGCTCAACACGATCGGCTACGAGGGCGAGACGTACACTGTGTACGGGTTGACCAGCACCGCGCTCTACACACCGCGGCTGCGCACCGGGCGCTGGTTCGACGCGGGCGAAGCGCAGGCGGGTACGGCCGTGGCGGTCATCGGCCCGAACCTCGCACGCGAGCAGGGCCTCCACCCAGGCGACACGATCACCGTCACGACGGCCGGCGGCGCCGACGCGGTGCAGATCGTCGGGGTCGACGACAGCCAACAGGACAGTGGCCGTGCCTTGTTCGTGCCGCTGTCCTGGCTGCAACGGGCCACCGGGTGGGGCGACGCGAGCAACGTGCTGTGGATGTCGCTGACCGCCACCGACAACGGCGGCATCGACCGCACCACCAACGCGGTCGAGGATGCGCTCACGGCCGCGGGCTACCGGGTGGCGCCGCAGAAGCTCTACGCCCTGAAGGCGGAGAACGAGGCAGCCAACGATGCGATCCTGAACATGATCGTCGTCGTCGGAGGCGTCGTGGTGGCGATCGGCATGGTGGGCCTCGTGAACGCAATCACGATGAACGTCATCGAGCGCACCCGCGAGATCGGCATCCTCCGTTGCGTCGGGGCCCGCGCCCGCGACATCCGCCGCGCTTTCGCGGCCGAGAGCGTGCTGCAGGCCGGGGTCGGATGGGTGATCGGCCTCCCGCTCGGCTACCTGCTGTCGTGGGGCCTGGCGCGCCTGACCTTGACGATCATGGAGCTGGAGATCGCCACCGTGTTCGATGCCACCACGGCCCTCATCGTGCTCGCCGTCACCGTCGTCCTGGCGGCGCTCATCGTCATCGGCCCCGTCCGCCGGGCGACGCGGATCAAGACGGGCGACGCGCTCCGTTACGTCTGATCCCGTCGGCGACCGTGTTCAGCAGAGCGGCTCGGACGACCCCACCGCCGGAGCGTGACGTC
>JAYRWH010000089.1:0-36512 GCA_041918155.1 Ilumatobacteraceae bacterium
AGGGCCAACGCGGCGAGCCACTGCTGCCGTTCGATCGGGTCGAGCGGCGCGCCCTCCGGGACGCGACCGTGGAACATCGCCTCGATCGTGTTCTGCCAGCGCCCCTTCAACCCGATCCCGGTCTCGGGATCGAACTTGGCGTGCAGGTTGAACATGCCGTCCTGATCGAGCCACGTCTTGGCCCGCACCGCAGCCTTCTGCCGCTCCAACCGACGCAGCCCGTCCTCGGTGCGCACCTCGCGCACCTTGCGCGTCAACCACTCGCGGAGCGTCGCCTCGTCCGACGACGCGGCCTTGGCCCGGATCGCGCCCCCATGCTCAGCCAACCGGGCACGATCATCAGCCGAAAGATCCGACAGCGCCCGCGCGACCGCGTCGACATGCGCTTCGGTCGTCTCACCCTCCGCCAACGCCTCCGCCAACTGGGGCACGTTGTCGCAGGCCGGCTTGCGCTTGCGCACCCGAGCCGCCTTCGAAGCGGAACCCTTCGTGTGTGCGGCCAGCTCGCCCTCGGTGTCCGCCGACAGCTCGTCGAGCCGTTGCGTCACCCGCAACTCGCGCTGGGCCAACATCGCCCTCACGGACGTGATCGCGGCGAGTTCGGCGCGGCAGGCATCGACATCGGCCAACCGGCCCCCTTCGATCAACCAGCGGATGCGCCCGACTTCCATACGAACAACTGTACGCAGGAGGTGTGACAGGGTTCCGCCGGTCGCGCCCTCGGCCGCTTGGCCCCGATCCGGGAATCGCGGCAGGATGGGGCCATGCGTCCGATGCACGAAACCGGCCCCCTGTTCGAGGACTTCGAGATCGGCGGCACCATCCCTCTGCTGCCTGCGCTCACGATCACCGAGGGCGACAACTCCTTCTACCGCGCCGTCACCGGCGACCAACACCGCTTCGCCGCCGATCATGCCGCCTATCGCGCCGCCGGCGGCCGGGGTGCGCTGGCCAACCCGGGCCTGGTGATGCAGGTCTCCATCGGCCAGACCACCAACGCCACCCGCCGCGCGATCGCCAACCTCTACTACCGCTCGGTGCGGGTGATGCTGCCGGTGGAGATAGGCCAGACGCTCAACACGGTCGCCACCGTGCTCGGCCTGTGCGACTCGGCGCCCAAGGATGGCCAGCACCGGGGCAAGGTGTGGCTCGGCATCGAAACCCGCAGCGAGGACGGCGTGGTCGCTCGCTACGAACGCTGCGCGCTGGTTGCCGGCAGCCGGTCCCCCGGCCACGACAGCGTGATCCCCGGCCCTTCCGACCCCACCCCGCTCAGCGAACTGCTCGGCTACGTGCCCAATTGGGACCTCTCCGGCCTGGCCGGCACCGAGTGGCCCGTCGACGAGACCCGCACCGACCCGCTGCGCGACCATGTCGACCTCGCTGCCCCGTTCGCCCGGCTCACGTTCAACCAGGCCGCGGTGCACCGCGACCACACGCTCGGCCCCGGCGGCCGGCGGCTCGTGTACGGCGGCCATGTGCAGGGCCTCGCCCAGGCCTCGCTCACTCGCCTGCTGCCCGGCCTGGCCACCGTCGTGGCGTGGGACGGCTGCGACCACATCGGCCCCGCCTTCGAGGGCGACATGCTCGAGTTCCGCCACACGCTGAAGGAGCGCGTGCCCGCGGCCGGCGGTCACCTGATGCGCTTTGAGGTCATCGGCGCGGGCGTGAAGGTCGGCGACGACGGCCAGATCGCCAGCAAGGATCTGCTGCGCTGGACGCCCGTCGTCTGGGCCCCCTGACGCCCAGCAGCCAACGCACGGGCAAGAGCCGCGTCGATACAGACCCAAGTACAGTCCCTGTGGTGACAGCCGAGCCCGACTGCATCTTCTGCGGGATCATCGCCGGCGCGATCTCCTCTACGACGATCGCCCGGAGCGAACGGGCGGTCGCCTTCATGGACATCAACCCGGTGACTCCCGGTCACGCGCTCGTTGTCCCTCGTGTGCACGCGGCCGACCTGCTTGACGTCAGCGCCGAAGATCTGGCAGCGTGCGTTCATCTCGCGCAAGAGGTCGCCGGACGGGCGAGGGACCGGCTCGGGGCGGATGGTGTCAACCTTCTGAACTGCAGCGGCGCGGCCGCCTGGCAGACCGTGTTCCACTTCCACCTACATGTCGTCCCGCGGTTCAAGGACCAACCCGGCAAGGACGCCATCGGTCTGCCGTGGAAGTCAGTCCCCTGCAACCTCGACGAGATCGAGCGCATCGGCAACCACCTGTCGTGAGCTGAGGAGGAGTCGCCGGCAGTCAGATCGGATGGTCGTATCGCCGACTCGCGTTGGCGGGAGAGCAGTTCGCGGCCACGTCCCGGCGCTTGGGGCGGTTCCTGGGAACCACCCAGATCGGATCTTCTGAGCGCTCACGCGGCTTGCGCAGGCGCAGGCGCACATTTCGGGCATTCGGATCGATCCCCATCCAGCGTTCTTGTCACACACTGGCCACCGACTACCGAGGTCGGCGTGTGACAAGAACGGGCCGAACCGATCACACCCAGCGGGCCCACTGCTCCAACGGCAGGCGCGTCGAGCGCATCGTGTTGATCGGCGCATCGGGGTCGGCGGTGCCCACGCACACCCCGCAGAACAGCATCTCCTGTGCGGGCGCACCGACGAACGACTGGATCGCGCCGTGGCGCAGCGACCAGTACTCCTGCGGGCACGTGGCCAGGCCGCGCTCAACGGCGAGCAGCATGAACGTCTGCAGGAACATGCCCAGGTCGCTCCACTGCGCGTGACCCATGCCGCGATCGACGAAGCAGAAGATCGCGCACGGCGCGCCAAAGAAGTCGTTGTTCTGTGCGAACTGCGCCTGGCGGGCCTGCTTGTCCTCGCGCGGGATGCCGAGCACGCCGTACAACTGCTCGCCGTTCTCGAAGCGAGCCGTGCGATACGGCTCCCACAGGTTCGGAGGGTACATCGGGTACTCGGCCGCCTCCAGCGGCGGCTGGGTGGTGAGGAACTCGCGCAGGCGGCCCAACGAGTCGCCGTTGACGACATAGATCCGCCACGGCTGGAGGTTGCCGCCGCTCGGTGCCCGCGAGGCGTCGGCGAGCAACTCGCGCAAAACGGCGTCGGCGACGGGCTCGGGCAGGAACTGACGGATCGAGGTGCGAGCGTGGACCGCCGCCTTCACATTCATGAGCTGGACGCTACTGTCGCACCGTGACGAGCGCAGAGTGGTGGACGCAACGGGCCGGGCTCGACGGCACCGTGGCCGTCATCACCGGCGGGGCGGGCGGACTGGGCGAGGCGATCACCCTCGATCTGCAGGCCAACGGCTGCCGTGTGGCCGTCATCGACCGCGACGCCGAAGCGACCGCGGCCCTCATCACCCAGCTCGGCCGGCGGGGCGCGGACTCGATCGCGCACGTCGGCGACGCCCGCGACCCGGAGGCCCTCGACACGCTCTTCGCCGCCACCAACGAACGCTGGGGCCGCCTCGACACGCTGGTGAACGTGGTGGGCGGGACCTTCCGCGGCGACTTCGCCGACAGCACACCCAAGGCGTGGGATGCCCTGCTGCGTACGAACCTGCTGCACGTCTTGCACGCGTGTTCGCGTGCCATCCCGGCGATCAAGTCCGGCGGGCGCGGCGGCAGCATCGTCAACATCACCACGATCGAGGGCCATCGCGCGGCGCCGGGGTTCGCCGTCTACAGCGCAGCCAAGGCGGCCGTCGCCCACTTCGCTCGATCCCTGGCGATCGAGCTGGCGCCCGACGGCATCCGCGTGAACTGCGTGGCCCCCGACATGGCACCCACGCCGAACATGCTGAAGCTCAGCGGCCGCGCCGAGAGCCAGCTCAACCACCCGCTCGGCCCGCAGGTGTCGATCCCGATGGGCCGCGTCGGCACGGTGCATGACATCTCCAACGCGGTCGTATTCCTCGCCTCCGGTCTGTCGTCGTACATCACCGGCACAACCCTGCACCCCGATGGCGGCACGTTCACCGCGTCCGGATGGTTCAACTGGCCGGACACGGGTTTCGGCAACACGGTGCCCCTCGACGTGCTGCGATTGCTGGAGGGGCCCACCAAATGAAGTTCGCTCCGATTGAGTCGGTTCACGAACTACTTGCGATACTGCAGGACATGGCCGGCGAACGCTTCGAGACACACGATGTAACAGCGGGCGACCTGTCCGGCCAGGACCACATCCGATGAGCCAGCCTGTCTCCGACGAACTCGCGAACTTCACGATCCTGCGGCAACCGGCCCCCGAGCTCGGCCCGCGAGCCCAGCGCACCATCGCCCGAATCATCGAGGCGACCCGCGAGGTCTTCCTCAGCTACGGCTACGCGGGCACGACGATCGACGAGATCGCCAAGGTGGCCAAGGTGTCGCGAGCGAGCTTCTACACCTATTTCCCCTCCAAGCGCGACGTGCTGCTCGCCGCGGGAGCGCGGTCGTCCATGCAGGCACAGGTGCTCGTGGAGAAGATCCCGGGGACGGTGCACACCTTCGACGAGCTGAGCACGTGGGTCAGCGGCTACTTCGCCTTCCTGGAGTCCGAGGGCGCGTTCGCGTTCGCCTGGACCCAGGCCGCGACCAACGACGAAGAGATCCGCGCCGCGGGCCTCCAGCGCCATATCCACATGGCACGGCGCCTCGGCGAGGTGCTCATCGACATCGGCGGCACGGGGCGCACCGACGCCCTGGAGTTGGGCTTGGCGATGTTCGGTCTGCTCGATCGCACCTGGGCCTTCGCCCATCTCTACGGTGACAGCATCGACCGTGGCGCTGTCGAACGCACCGTGTCACTGTCGGTGTGGGCCGCCGCCCACCAAGACCCCACTCAGGTCTGAGACACCACACGTCCACCGACGATCGTCATCGCCACCGCGTCCGCCGTCGGCGCGGCAAGCATCTCGGCGAGCGGTCGGTCGAGCAGGCACAGATCGGCGAGGGCGCCGACCTCGAGTCGCCGCGGTCGTGTGGGCGCGTCGGCCGACCCGAGCAGCATCGCCAGCGCGGCCTCGGCCGGGATCGCCTCCGCTGAGCCGAGCGTGCGCCCTGTGATCGTGCGCCGGGCCATTGCGTCGCGCACCATCGCCCACGGGTCGGCGGGCCCGTACGGCGCGTCGCTGCCGAAGGCGACCGGGATGCCTGCGTCCACCAATGTCGCGCAGCGCCACAGATGCGGCCGATCGGCGACGTCGACATCCGCGAGGTACTGGTCGCCGCGCTCGCGCACGAATGATGGCTGCGTGACGACCACGACCCCGAGCGCGGCGAGGTCGGCAAACAGCTCGGGCGGCACTACCGCACCGTGTTCCACACGGTCGCCGGGCACGGCGCCGACCTCGTGCCATGCGACCATTGCGAGAACGAGGGCCTCGCGGGTGACGCAGTGCACCGCGACAGGGCGGCCGAGCGACCGGGCTGCTCGAAAGCGGGCGACCAGGTCCTCGAGCGACGGCGGCTCGTGATCGGGCGGCAACACCTTCACCGGCCCACGGGGCAGCTCGGGCGCGGCGTTGGCGGGCAACGCGGCACCGCCCGTGATCGTCACCCGCAGCGGCAGGTCGCCGCACGCCACCGCGGCGGCGATCGTGGCGGCCTCCGCCGCGTCGTCGGTGGGCGTGAGGTCGGTGACACCGGTGACGCCGTACGAGGCGAGCCGGCGGCCGACGGCGGCGAGGTCGAGCGGCCGGCGCGGCACCCGCTCGCGCAGCCATGTGTCGCGGCGGAACAGGCGGCCGATGGGATCGTCGCTGCCGATCGCCGCCAGCGCTGCCGAGTTCAGCATCCACAGCGCGCCGCTGCGGTGCTGCACCCTCACCGGCCGGTCGGGCACGAGCGCATCGAGCGTGCCGCGATCGAGGTCGCCGGCGACCGCCTCGTGATAGCCGACCGCGCGTACCCAGCCGTCGGGGTGCCGCGGCGCGCCGCGTAGCGCGGCGGCCAAGCCATCCCGTCCGTGCACATCAGCCGGGCCGACAGCCACCGAGCCCTCCGCAGCCGCCATCGCCAGCAAGTGGACATGGTGGTCGTGCAGGCCCGGTAGCAGCGCGCCGCCGCGCCCGTCGATCACTTCCCCGCCACCCGTCAGCACGCCGCCGGTGGGCACGATCTCGCGCACCAGCCCACCCTCGATCAGTACATCCACCCTGCGACCGTCCACCTCGGCGTCGCGCACGACCAACGCGCTGCTCACCGCGGCACCGCACGCGCCGTCGGCGGGGCCACGATCAGGCCATCCGGCGCGTTGACCGGTGGGTTGGCGCGCACCCCGGCGGCTAGCTGCGCGGCCGTGTTGGCCAGTGACACGCCGACATGGCCACGCACACCATCAGCGAGCGCGGCCAGCACCGCGGTGGCGCCGAGCAGGCCGGTGGCCGGGTCGGCGATCGCATCCGCGCAGAACACCGGGCTGCCGTCGGCACTCGCAGCGACAAGCCCACCCGCCACCGCGCCATCGTCGCCGAAGGCAACCCTCGCAGCCTGCTCGCCGTGCGCGCCATGCCCAGTGATCGTCAGCCACACGCCGCGCCATCCACCCGCGTGCAGGTCGATGAACGAGGCCCCCAACCCAGCAAGGGCGCGCGGCCGTGATGCCTCGATCACGACGTCGGCGCGACGGAGGAGTTCGCGGAGCGCCGAGCGCCCGTCGCCGGTGCCCAGATCGAGCGAGACGAATTCGTGACCTTCGTGCAGCAGATCGAAGAACTCCGGCGGCCCGGAGCGGGCGCCATCGAGCCGTCTGGTGCTCTCCACCTTGATCACGCGGGCGCCACCGAGGCCGAGCACGTTCGCACACAGCGGCCCGGCCCACAGGCTGGAGAGGTCGACCACGGTCACGTCGGGAAAGGGCCTCACCGGCCCCGTGGACGCCTGCTCGACCGTGAACAGTTCGGGGTCCGGCGACCGCTCACCGAGCGCAGCACACGGCAGCCCGAGCAGGATCGCCCGCTCGACCAGGACCTCGGCCGACCGGACGGCTACCGCCACCGCGACCCGCTCCCACGCCTCGGCCGCCACCGGTACCTGCGCGCCGATCTGGAGCGGTTCCTCCAGCCATGCGTCGAGCAGCTCCGCATCGTCGGCGCGGGCGAGCGAGAGCGCAACCCAGCCGTCGGCCGAACGCACCAGGCGGCTGCCGCCTCCACAGCTCACCGCGCCGCGGCGGGCGAGCCCGCCGATCGCGGCGCGCTCGCCGATGAGGGCAGCCCCGTCGACCACCACCGCGCGCCCAAGTCGCCCGGTGTGTTGGGCCACCTGCGCGGCCCACTCGTCGAAGGCCAACGCCACACGCGCCGGAGTCACCGAGGGCGGCTCGCCGGGAAGCCCGGTGAGATGCATCGCCCCGCACTGCGCCCACCGCCGCACAGCGCGCTCGCCGTCGTCGGCCATTGCCGCCCTCAGCCGGTCGGCCGCCTGACGTGCCCCGGGCCACTCCACGGGCACATAGTAGAGGTGCCCTCACAGACGCGTCACAGGTTCATCATCTTCTGCCAGGAGGATCGGACCATGAACAGAACGACCGCCGTTCTCGGCTGTGCCGCACTCCTCCTGCTCGCCGCTTGCTCCGACAGCAAGCAGGTCGTCGCCCCGTCCGCTTCCACGAACGCGTCCACCACCTCCGGCATGGAGACTTCGACCACTGCCGCGACCGACGGCGCACGCTATGTCGAGGACGTCTTCCCCAACACCGAGAGCCGGCTGGGTCTGTTGTATGCGACCGCACCCGACCTGCAGACCGGCGCCGCCACCGAGCTGCACCTCGACGTGTACTCCCCCGCCGATGATCCGCTCACCGCGCGCCCGGCGATCGTGTGGGTGCACGGTGGCGGGTTCAAGGCAGGTAACCGCAACGCCACCACGGCCGCCGCCACGGCCTGGGCGCAACGGGGGTATGTCACCATCTCGATCGACTACCGCCTCGACACCGGCTCGCGCTGCCAAGAGGTGCAGGACAAGAGGTTCACCGGCGTGGAGATGGGCACCGAACGCGATCGCTGCCTCGCCGCGATCCTCGCCGCACAACACGACACCCAGGCCGCGATCCGCTGGGTGCGCGCCAACGCCACCGACCTGGGCGTCGACCCCGATCGAATCGCCATCGGCGGCTTCTCCGCGGGCGCTGTCACCGCGGTGAACGTCGCCACCCGCAGCGACGACCCGGGCGAAGTGGGCGACAACCTCGACCAGCCGTCCACGGTCGCCGCTGCGCTGGTGGCGTCGGGTTGCAGCTTCGACCCCGCCGACATCGGCCGCGGTGACAGCCCCATGTTCCTGATCGCCTCGGAGAACGACCAGGCCGTTGCCTTCCCCTGCACGGTGGCCACCGAACGCGCCGCGAAGGCCGCGGGAGTCGACGTGGAGGCGCTCTACTACATGGGCGAGAGCAACCACGCGAAGTTGCTCTACGAGCAGCACCGCGCCGAAGTCGACCCGGCCTGGGAGGCCTTCCTCATCGACCAACTCGGGCTCGGCTGACCCGAACGCCCGGGGTCAACGCACCGCCACCAGCGGGTCGTCGGCGACACGGCTCTCCACCCCGCTCGGCCCGACGGGCTTCGTGCCCCGGATCGTGACCCGGCGCATCAGCCGCTGGTCCGTGCCGTAGTCGTCGACCGCGTAGTGGGTCGTCGCCCGGTTGTCCCAGATGAGCACGTCGCCGACACGCCAGCGGTGGCGGAACTGCAACTCGGGCTGAGTGCTGTGTTCGAGCAGCAGGCGCAAGAGGTTGTCGCTCTCGATCCGCGACAGGCCGACGATGTGGGTGGTGAAGCCGTGGTTCACGAACAGCGACTTGCGCCCCGTCGACGGGTGGACGCGCACCACCGGGTGGATCACCGGCGGCACCTTCTGGCCGTCGTCGTAGAGCTGCTGCGCGTCGTCGCGGCCGATGGCGGTGTCGAACGGCTCACCCCAGTACGCGAGGGGCGAGATGCGGTGCACGGCATCGAGCTGATCGACGGCCTGCTGCAGCGCCGGCGCGAGCCGCTCGTAGGCGGTGCGCAGGTCGGCCCACACCGTGTCACCACCCGCCGGAGGGAACTGATCGCCCACGAGCACCGACGCCGCCGGTGGGGTGGGGATGAACGTCACGTCGGTGTGCCAGCGGGCGTTACGCCCGCCGGAGTTGCCGTCGAGCACGAGGATCTCGGGGTGGTCGGGGTGCCCGGGCACCACCGGGTGCGCCGGCGTGGGCTCGCCCAGGGCGCGGGCGACCTCCACCTGCTCGGCGTGGGTGAGGTGCTGATCGTGCAGCACGACGACGAGGTGCTCCTCCACGAGCGCGAGCAGGGCGGCCGGGTCGAAGCCGGGGTCGCCGATGCGCCCGCCGGAGAGCTCGACGCCGAACGTGCCGGTGAGCGGGGTGAGAGTCCAGTTGTGGGTGGTCATTGGGGTGTTCCTTCCTGACGCGGTTCGGTGATCGCCACGCGCAGCTCATGGCACGCGCCGACGAAGTCGGGATCGGCGCGCAGCTCGGCTGCGTCGCGCCCCGATCGGGAGAATGGGAGTTCACGGTCGACGAGGATGCGACCGGGTCGGGGGCTCATCACGAGGACCCGGCTGCTCAACAACACGGCCTCCTCGATCGAGTGGGTGACGAACACGAACGTGCGGTTCGTGCTCCGCCAGATCTCGCGCAGCGAGGTCTGCAGCGATTCGCGAGTGAGCGCGTCGAGCGCGCCGAACGGCTCGTCGAGCAGCAGTACCTCGGGGTCGACCGCGAGCGCGCGTGCAATTTGGCAACGCTGCTGCATGCCGCCGGACAGCTCGTACACGTGACGATCGGCGAAGTCGGTGAGCGCGACCCGCTCGATCTCCTCCGCAGCGCGGACACGGCGGGCGCGGCGCGACACACCTTGCATGGCGAGGCCGAGCTCGACATTGCCGCGAACGGTGAGCCACGGGTAGAGCGATGAGGACGACTGGAACACCATCCCGCGATGGCGCGACGGGCCGATGATGACGCGCTCGTCGAGCGTGATCACGCCGGACGTGGGGGCGCGCAGGCCGGCGATCAGCTCCAGCAGGGTCGACTTGCCGCAACCCGAGGGGCCGACGATACTGACGAACTCGCCCTGGCGGACGCGCACGTCGAGGCGCGCAAGGGCCGGCACATCGCCCTTTGCAGACTGGTACACGTGTTCCACGCCGTCCACCACAAGGTCCCGGCCGGGCGAGCCGGCCGGGACCCCGAAGCGTTCGGATGTGAGGAGCGTCACTTCACCGCAGCGGCGAACGTCGTCACCACTGCGCTCTGGTAGGCGTCCTCGGGCTTGACCTCGTCGATCTTGCCAAGCCGCTGGTTGAACTGCGCCGCGGCGTACAGGTTGGTGGCCAGGCCACCGCCGAGGTAGTCGGCGCCCACTTGCTCGCCGGCATCGAGGAAGATCAGCTCGGAGAGCTGCTGCTTGGCCTCTTCCGGCGTGATGTTCAGCTCGGCAGCGACGGACTCGGCGGCCTTGTCCGGGTCGTTGCGGATCTGGAGGACGGCGGCGTTCTGCTGCTCGATCCAGATCTGCACGGCGGCCGGGTACTTGCCGGCGAAGTCGTTGGTGACGATCGCCAGGTCGTAGGTGGTCTTGCCTTCCTTGGCCAGGTCTTCGCTGGTGATGAGCACCGTGCCGCCGGCTTCCTTCAGCTTGGCCAGGTTCGGGTTCCAGACATACGCGCCGTCGATCTGGCCCGCCTCCCACGCGGCGAGGATGGCGTCAGGCTCGGCGTCGATGATGTTGACATCGGTTTCGCTCAGGCCGGCACCTTCCAGCGCGGCGAGCAGGCTGTAGTGGCTGGTGGAGGCGAACGGCGTGGCGATGGTCTTGCCGCGCAGGTCTTCGATGGAGGTGATGCCTTCCTGCACGACGAGCGCCTCGGCCTGGCCGATGACATCGAAAATCCAGGGCACCTGGTACTCGATGCCCGTCGAGATGCCGCGCGACGTGGGGCTGCTGCCCACGAGGCCGATGTCGACGGCGCCGGCAACGACCGCCTCGTTGACCGAGCCGCCCGAGTCGAACAGCTTCCACTCGATCTTCACGTCGGGGCCGAACGCGGCCTCCAGCAGGCCGTCGTGCTTGACGATGAGGTCGCCGTTGGGCACGTTCTGGTAGCCGATCGTGATGGTGTCGGGCAGATCGGCCGGAGCGGTGGTGCCCTCGGTGCCGGGCACGGTGGTGGCGCCGGCGCTGGTGGTGGGGGCATCGGTCGTGGTGGTGTCGGACTTCTTGTCGTCGCTGCAGGCCGCGGCGACGAGGGCCAGGCCGAGCAGAACCGGCAGTGCTTTCTTGAGGGTGCGCTGTTGACGCATGGGTGTCTCGCTTTCCTTCTTGGGGTGGGGGTTGGTTGGGGGTTGTTGGGGGATCTACGCGCGGCCCTTCCAGGGCACGAGGCGGCGTTCGGCGCCGCGCAGCACGCTGTCGAGCGACACGGCGGTGATGCCGATCACGATCACGCACATGATCGCGATGTCGCTGCGCAGCTCTTTCTTGGTCGCCCACGCGAGGCCGCCGATACCGGGCAGGCCGTTGGAGGTCTCGGCGGCGACGATCGTCGTCCAGGCGAAGCCGACGGCGACGCGCACACCGGTGAACAGATCGGGCAGCACCGACGGCAGCACCACTCGGCGCAGCAGTTGTAACCGGCCGGCGCCGAGCACGAGTGCGGCGTTGATCCGCTCGGTGCGCACGTTCGCCACGGCAGCGGCGACGGAGAGGGTGATCGGCGGGAAGGCGGCGAGGAACAGCAGCCACACCTTCGACGTGTCGTCGATGCCGAACCAGATGATGAGCAGGCTGAAGTAGCCGAGCGGCGGCAGGCTGCGCAGGAAGCTGACGATCGGCTCCGCCACGAGTTCGAACGGCCGCCACGTACCGAGCACCACACCGAGCGGCCCACCGAACCAGATCGCCCACCACACGCCGCGCAGGATGCGCCACACGCTGGCCCACAGGTGCGTCCACAGGTACTCGTTGCTCAGCCCGCGGTGGCCGTCGTGGATCGTGACCGACTGGATGAACGCGTGCCACACCTTCGACGGCGAGGCGAGCAGGATCGGGCTCCAGCGACCCGAGGCCGACGCGGCCCACCAGACGGCAAGAACGAGCAGCGCCCCGGCGAGCGCTCCCGCGGCGCGCGACCAGCCGCGCGCCGCGGGCGTGCCGTTGGAGCGGCGCGCGGCCCAGGCGACACGGCGCCCGTCGGTGAGGGTGGCCGTCATGCCGCGCTGTCCTCGAGGGCACTGGGCGCGAACGCGCTGTTCTCGAACGTGCCGGCGCGCTCGAGCGAGCCGATCGGCGGGGAGTAGACGTGGAGAGATGTCACCGCGTGGGGCGTCGGGTTGGCCATCCATTCGCGCGAGTCACCTACGCGCACGGTCTCCCCCACCATCAGGTTGCGCGGGCGCACACCCGCGGGGGTGGCGGAGGTGATCCGCAGCACTCCGTCAACCACTGCCACCACGCCGGGCGACTGCACGTCCGGGGTCCACAGGCCCTTCGAGAGGGGAGGCCAGTAGACCAACCAGGCGTCGTAGGCCTCGGTGGCCAGCAGACGCTCGGCGTGGTGGGCAGTGGGTGACTGGCCCTCGGTGAGCTGCCATGCGGGGCTCACCGTGGCCAGACCGGAGGCGATCCACTCCACGACGTCGCCGTCAGCCCCACCCAGGGCCGGGTGCGCAGCACGGTGCGCCTGGTGCGCCCAACCACGACGGGGGGCGACGTGGCGGTTGGACCAGTTCGGGTCCTGGTGCGGTGAGGGGTGGCTGTTGCGGGTCATGCGACTGGCTCCGGATCGGACACCGGTCACTAATCCCGACCGGGTTGGTCAGGTTTTATCGCAGGTCTTCGGGAGACGCAACCTATTTCCTACTAAATTGGTAGAGATTCCAGGAAATCCCTGGTGGCCGGTACCGTGGGCTCGGTCATGTCCCGAGCCGCCCGCCTCACCCGCCTGTTCGTCTCGTGGGTGATGGTCGGCATCGGGGTGCCGCTGTTGGTGCGCTCCGATCTCGGTGTGGCCCCGTTCGACGTGCTCAACACGGGGCTCAACGAGGTCACCGAATGGTCGTTCGGGCTGTGCTTCGTGCTGATGTCGGCGGTGTTCTTCGGCACCGGCTACTTGCTCGGGGCCAAGCTGGGCTGGGCGTGCCTCGGTGGCACGCTGACGATCGGGGTGATGGTGAACCTCGTGCTGCGCGCCGTGCCCGACCGCGACGGCCTGGCCGTGCGTATGCCGTACCTCGTGGCCGGCATCCTCATCATCGCCGTCGCGATCTGCCTGGTGGTTACGACCGAGCTCGGCGCGGGGCCGACGGAAGTGGTGATGCTCGGCCTCGTCAACCGCGGGCTGGGCGTGGTGCCCGCTCGCTGGATCAGCGACGGGACACCCCTCGTGGTGGGCGCCGCGCTCGGCGGTTCGATCGGCGTGGGCACCGTGATGTTCGCGGTCGGGATGGGGCCGATGGTGAAGTTCGGATTGCGCCGCCTGGGCTACACCCCGCCCGTAGCGGCGGCGATAGTTTCGCCGGGATGAGCGACACACGACGGGTGGCTGTGGTGACCGGTGCGAACCGGGGTATTGGGCGCGAGATCGCTTCGCGGCTCGCCGACGAGGGCGTCGTCGTCGCGGTCGCGGCGCGGGTGCTGGCCGACGCGACCGAGGCCGCGGCGGCAATCGGAGGCGACGCGTTCCCGGTGCAGCTCGACGTCACCGATGCCGCGTCGGTGCACGCCGCGGTTGCCGCCATCGTGACCCACGCCGGCGCGCTGCACATCGTGGTGAACAACGCCGGCGGCCACTACGACGACGGCGTACCCGCCCGCGAGGTGTCGGCCGACGATCTGCGCGACGCGTTCGAGGTCAACACAATCGGCCCGCTGGAGGTGATCCGCGCCGCGCTCCCCCACCTGGTCGCGTCGGGCCATGGCCGCATCGTCAACGTCAGCAGCCGCTCGGGCACGTTCGCCGCGACGTGGGCCACCGCGCCTGCCTACGGCGTGTCGAAGGCCGCGCTCGACATGCTCACCGTGCAACTCGCCAAGGATCTCGCCGGTAGCAGTGTGCTCGTCAACGCCTGCTGCCCCGGCTGGGTGCGCACGCGCATGGGCGGCGCTGCTGCCGAACGCTCGGTAGAAGAAGGCGCGGACACGCCCGTGTGGCTCGCTCTGCTGCCCGACGACGGCCCCACCGGGGCCATGTGGGGCGATCGCGAGCAGATCGGCTGGTAGTCAGTCGGCGGGCTCGGCCTCGGCCTCGGCCTCGGCCGCCTCGTCGGCCGCCTTGTCCGCCTCGTCGTCTGCCCCGCCGGGTTCGGGGGCGGGTTCGGGGGCGGGTTCGGGTTTGGGCGCCCACGACGGAGCCGTGCCGGTCTCCAGCTCGATCACGCGCGCCTTGGCCACCTTCCACGCCGCATCGGCCTCGGCCCGGCCGCGCCCGGATGCCTTCGCCCGGCGCACGGCCTCGACCGCCCGCTCCAGCTCGCGCTTGGCGTCGGTGGTCTCGGCAGCCTTCGCCTTCGCCGTGGCAACGGCCTGGTCGCGCTCGTCGCGGGCCTTGTGCTCCTTCTCCTTGGCGGCCTTGTCGGCCTTCTCGCTGTCCTTCAGCGCCGCGGCGAACCGTTCGAGGTCGCGCTGCACTTGCTCGGGGTCGAGTCGCTTGTCCTTGGCCATGCCATGCAGTCTGGCACCCCTCGTAGAGTCGCTGCCATGCAACCGATCGAACTCCGCAGCGACAACTGCGCCGGCGCTGCCCCCGAGATCATGGCGGCACTGGCCGCGGCCGACGCCGGCTCGGCCCTCGCGTACGGCGGCGACGACCACTCGGCCCATCTGCGCGACCTCGCGCGCGAGGTGTTCGGGCACCCCGAGACCGAGGTGTTCCCCGTGCTGAGCGGCACCGCGGCCAACGCCCTCGGCCTAGCCGCGCTGTGCCCGCCGTGGGGCAGCGTGCTGTGTCACGAGACCGCTCACATCTATCGCAGCGAGTGCGGCGCCACCTCCATGTTCGGCGCCGGCGCGGTCATGCGCGGCCTGCCCGGCGCCGGGTTCAAGCTGCAGCCGCCGTCGATCGAGGCTGCGTTCGCGGCCACGAACTGGGGCGACCCGCACCACTCGCAGCCGTCGGTCGTGTCGCTCACCTGCCCCACCGACATGGGCACTGTGTACACGGTGGACGAGGTGCGCGCCGTCGCCGCAGTGGCCGCCACTCGGGGGTTGCGCGTGCACGTCGATGGCGCTCGGGTGGCGAACGCGCTCGTCGCCAATGGCTGCTCGCCCGGCGAGTTGCTCACCGACTCCGGCGTGCACGTGTTCTCGCTCGGCGCCACCAAGAACGGGGCGATCAGCACCGATGCGATCGTGTCCCTCGACCCGGCCGTCAGCGAGCAGCTCGTCTACCGGGTGAAGCGGGCCGGGCATGTGGCGAGCAAGATGCGGTACCTATCGGCGCAGCTCGCCGAGTACCTCACCGACGGGTTGTGGCTGCGGTTGGCCCGCCAAGCAAACGACGCGATGGCCGCACTGTCGACCGGCCTGCGCGAGATGGGTGTCGAGTTCCTCGCCGAGCCGCAGGCCAACATGCTGTTCGCCCGGATCGGTTCGCCGGCCGCGGCGGCCCTGGCCGACGAGGACCTGCTGTTCTACGAGATGGGCGACGGCCTCGTGCGCTTCGTCACGAGCTGGCAGACCACCGAGGCCGACGTGCGGGAGATCCTTCGCCGTGCCGCCCCCATCCTCACGCACTGACCCCTTCCCCGCCCGCTCCCCCGCCCGCTCCCCCGCCCGCTCCCCCGTTCTTGTCATACACCGACCACGGGCGCCCGTGGTCACCGTGTGGCTCGAACCGTGAACGCGTCGGCTGGAAAACGTCCGAGACGGTGCGCACGCTGGCCTGGCAACGGGGGAGCTCAACCCGGGGTGAGGAGCAGGCCTTTCAGGCCGCGGATGACGAAGTTGGGGTGGTACTCGGGCTCGGCGGCGACGGACAATTGCGGGAAGCGGGCGGCGAGGCCGGCGACCGAGACCTCGATCTCCTGGCGGGCCAGCGGCGCGCCGACGCAGAAGTGGATGCCGCCGCCGAAGCCGATGTGGCCGGCGTCGCCCCGGCCGACATCGAAGCGCTCGGGATCGGCGAAACGGCGCGGGTCGCGTTGGGCAGCGCCGAACAGCATCGCCACCTCTTCCCCCACGGCCATCGGCTGACCGGCGATCTCCACACCCTCCTCCAGCACCCACCGCTCGAACAGGTGCAGCGGCGGGTCCCAGCGCAGCATCTCCTCCACCGCGACGCGGGCCGGCACCGTGCCCGACACGACGCGCTCCCACTCCCCGGGGTGCCGCAGGGTGGCCCGCATGCCGTTGCCGAGCGTGTTCACCGTCGCCTCGTGGCCGGCCTCGAGCAACACCATCGTGGTGCTCACGATCTCGTCCTCGGTGAGCACGTCGCCCTCGTCCTCCACCTGCACCAGCTCGCTCACGAGCAGGCCGTCGGGCGTGCGCCGCTTCTCGGCGATCAGCGCCTTCGTGTACTCGATGTACTCGGCCGCGGCGGTGTTCGCCGCCTCGCGCACGGCATCAGTGGTGCTCAGCTCGTACATCTTCACGATCGCGTGCGACCAGTCGAGCAGCAGTTGGGTGTCGGCGCGGGGCACGCCGAGCATCGAACAGATCACCGCCACCGAGTACGGCTGCGCATAGTCGGTGAGCAGCTCGAACGTGCCCCCGCCCGCGGCCTTCTCGCGACACACCTCGAGCAGTTCGTCGGCGAAGGCCTCCACCGCGGGGCGGATCGCGGCGACGGCTTTGGGCGTGAACACTTTGGCCACGAGGCGGCGGATGCGGGTGTGATCCGGCGGCTCCAGGCACAGCAACGACCAACGCTCGTGCTGGTGGAACGACGCCCAGCGTGGGTCGGGCTCGTCGCGGCCCACCCGGGCATGGGTGTAGAGGTGGGTGTAGCTGCGGCCCAGGCGGCGGTCGCGCAGGGTCTCGTACACGTCGGAGAAGCGGGTGAGCGTCCACTGCCCGGTGCGCTCGTTGCGGAACAACGGGGTGGCCTCGCGTAACGCATTCAGCACCGGGTACGGGTCGGCGATGAACGCCGGGTCGTCGACGTCGAAGCGGGCGATCAGGTCGTCGAGCGGCATCCGTGCGAGCGTACGGCACCCGCCTACGATCGTGCACCGTGCCCACGCATTCACCGCAGATCGTCGTCGCGCTGATCGCCCGGGTCGAGGCGTTGCTCGCTCGCGGTGGGCGCATCCTCGGCATCGCCGGGGCACCCGGGTCGGGCAAGAGCACAATGGCCGAGGCGCTGGTCGCCCACTTCGGCGATCGTGCCGCGCTGCTGCCGATGGACGCCTTCCACATGGCCGACGAAGAACTCGCCCGCCTCGGCCGCGTGGAGCGCAAGGGCGCGCCCGACACGTTCGACGTGGATGGTTACGTCGCCACCCTGCGGCGTGTGCGCGCTCGCGACCGCGACGTGCTGGCGCCGCGCTTCCGCCGCGATCTCGAGGCCGCCGTGGCGGGCGCGATCCGCATCGCCATCGGCCACGACCTGGTGGTCACCGAGGGCAACTACCTGCTGCTGCGGGAAGGCGGCTGGGAAGCGGTGGCGCCGTTGCTCGACGAGACGTGGCTGGTGTGTCTGCCCGACGACGTGCGCCGCGAGCGCCTCGTGGCACGCCATGTGCGCCACGGCCGCTCAGCCGCCGCGGCCGCGGCCTGGGTCGACACCGTCGACGAGCCCAACGCGCGCCTGATCGCGGCCCGCTCAGGGTCCGCCGACCTCGTCATCGACTGAGCAGAACCGCAGCGCCGCGGCGGCCTATGCGAGAATCCTGAGCGTGCGGTATCGCCTCATGCCCGGCGGAACGGTGTTCGTCAAAGTGCTCTTCGCTGTATTCGCGATGGCATCGGTCCTCCTCATCTCGGAGACGCTCACCGGCAACGGACCAGGAGTGCTCTTCGCAGTGTTCTGGCTCGGGGCCGTCGCGTGGAATGCGTACTGGTGGCTCGTCCGGATTACCTTCGAGCTCGAACTCGACGACGACCATCTGGTCGCCAAGGGGGCCTTTCGAACGCGCCGCATCCCGCTCACCAATGTGCGCCGGCTGAGGCCCGGGAAGATGGCATCGAACATGGTGGTGATGGAAATCGTGGCTGAACCGCCCGTCCTGACGGTTGCTTCCAAGGGCTTCCGCGAGTTCGCGGACGCGATCTCGATCCGGCAGCCCGACATCCCCGTGCGGTTGGGCTGGCAGGCACGACTCTCGGAACGGCTACCCGGCCGATCCCGAACCAGTATGAACTGATGCTCAGCCGAGCACGCGCAGGCGGCTCTCCACGTCTTCGCGGTTGAGGTAGCCACCGCACATGCGGCGCACGCCGGTGTAGGCAGCCCGCCCGTGCAGCACCCGCCAGTTGTCGAACAGCAGGGCCTCGCCCGGGCGCAGCACGTGGCGCCACTGCATCGCCGGGTCGTTGGCGATGTCCTCGAACACCCGCAGGGCGTCGTAGAACGCCACCATGTCGAACTCCGCAAGCAGGAACGGTGCCCGGTCGTAGTTGTTGAACGACACCTGCACGAGCCGGCCGGTGTGGTCGTGGCGGAACACGGGCCGGGCGGCCATCAGGTGCGAGCCGTCGCCGATGTACTGGCCGGGAACCATCACGGTGGAGAGCGTCTCGAAGTCATCGGGGTGCTCGGCTTCCATCCGCCGGGCGATGGCGAACGAATCGACGAGCGTCGTCTCGCCGCCGTCGCCGTCGAACTGGAGGCAGTGCAACATCTGGAAACCCGGCGCGTCGGCCGCGTACGTGGCGTCGGTGTGGCCGCGCAGCTCGAGGGTCGTATACGCCGTGTCGGCCATCGCGCCGTCGCCGGTGAACTCCCAGAAGCCGCCGAAGATGGTCTCGCGGATGTAGGCGACGCGGCGCAGCAATGCCTCGGTCGCCTCCGCCGTGGGGGGTGTGCCCGTCACCGCGCAGAACCCGTACTGGATCGTGGTGGAGAGCCAGCGGGCAAGGCCGGCGTCGGTGTTCATCACCAGGTCGTGGGCGATGGTAGGCGCGGTGAACGACGACCCGGCCCACAGCATCGTAGGCACGTCGATCGTCACCCGCGCGACGCGCGGGAAGCGGTGGGTGGCGAGGAACGCGACTGGTACCACCGCCGTCGGTTCGAGGATGTCCCAGGTGACATGCAGATCATCGCCGACGATGTCCGTGCTGAGCCCGCGCAACCCACGCGGCACCCGCGCGGTGAACAGCTGGCGCTGCTGGGTGCCAGGGTGCATCGTGTCGGGGTCGTGCGCGTGGTCGCGAAGCCACAGCCACGGGTAGCGAGTGGTGACGCCGTCGTGCCAGACGATCTCGAGTGACAGGTCGTGATGGTTCAGCGCGGCAATTCGAGCCATTGACCCGAGGGTAGTTCAGCCGAACTTCACGAGGCATTGCCGCGGGCCGCGCACCTGGCCGCCCGCCCACGTCACCGCCGTCGGATCGACCAGCTCGAACTCGGGGATGCGCTCCAGCCATACCTGCAGCGCGACCCTCAGCTCCAGCCGAGCGAGGTTGCTGCCGGCGCAGCGGTGGATGCCCGAACCGAACGCGACATGGCGGTTGTGCTCGCGATCGAGGATCACCTCGTCGGGGTTCTCGAACATGCGCGGGTCGCGGTTGGCCGCCGGGAACGCCATCAGCACGCGGTCGCCGGCCTTCATCGGGCAACCCTGGAACTCAGTGTCGCGATCGACGATGCGCGCCATCGTGACGGGCGCGTAGGCGCGCAGCAATTCCTCGATCGCGGTCGGCCACAGCTCGGGGTGCTCGCGCAACTGTTGGCGGTGCTCGCGGTGCTGGGCGAGGTGCCACATCGACGACCCGATGGCCGACCATGTCGTGTCGACACCGGCCACCAGCATGAGGTTGCAGACCCCGTGCACATAATCCTCGGGCACCTGCTGCCCGTCAACCTCGCAGGCCAGCAGGGTGGTGATGAGATCGTTCTCGCGCGGGTTCGTCTTGCGATCCTCGATCTGCTCCTTGAAGTAATCGAGGATGTTCTTGCGCGCGGCGAGGCGCACCGCCGGATCCTGCAGCCCGGTCTCGAGCACGCCACGGACCCAGCCGGTGAACGTGTCGGAGAGATCCGTGGGCACACCGAGCATGGTGGCGATGACGCGCACGGGGATCTGCTGCGCGTAGTCGGCGGCGGCGTCGGCCGTGCCCGCGTCGATGAACCCGTCGATCAGCTCGCTGCACCACTCACGCGTGACGCTCTCGTACTTGGCGATCGCCTGCGGAGAGAAGAAGGGCAGGATCAAGCGGCGGTGCCAGTGGTGATCGGGCGGGTCGCTGCTGATCGGGGGCGCGGCCACGCCTGCGTACGGTCCTTCGAACACCTGCCCGGGCGGCGGGCCGGTGACGAGGATCTGGCGCGATGTGAACAGCTCGAACTCCTGCGCCATGGCGACGACATCCTCGTAGCGGGTCGGCAGCCAGCTACCGCCCCATTTCTCGGTGTGGGCGATCGGGCACTGCGACTCGCGGATCTCGCCGAGCACCGGGAACGGGTCGAGCACGTAGTCGCGGTCGAAGATGTCGTAGTCGCTGAGCGGATCGAAGGTGGTCACCGTCAGGCCTCGATCAGGCTTCGGCGATGAGGATCGCACGCTCGGGGCAGTTGCCTTCCGCGCGGCGCACCTTCGCCTCCAGCTCGGACGGGATCTCACCGGTGATCAGCAAGGTGGCGTTGCCGTAGTCGTCGGCCCCGAAGCACTCGGGGGCGGCGATCGCACACATCTGGTGGCCCGTGCACCGGGCTTCGTCGACTCGGACTCTCATGCGGCGGAACTTACACCGGCGGTCAGCCCATCACCGTGCCAGAGGTCACAGCCGGGTCGCGACGGCGAGAGAACGCCGCAAGGTCGATCGTGCGCCCGGTGCGTTCGCCCCGATACTGCACCGGTTGCTCGTCGTGGTCGATGCCCGCCGCTTCCGCGTCGACGAGCGCCGCGATGTACCGGCCCGCGAGCGGCGCGTTTTTGAACTGGTTGCCGCTCGTGCCGCAGGCCATGAAGAAGCCGGGCAGGTCGCTCTTGTCGTACACCGGCACCCAGTCGTCGCTCACGTCGTACATCGCCGCCAGGCCGATGGGGCGGTGCGGCACGCCGAACGCCGGCACCCGCCGGGCGACGCGCAGCATGGTCGTCTCGAACGCCTGCACCGTCGGGTACTCGTCGAACTCGTCGGGGTCGGCCACCCAGTGCAGCGGGTCGCACTCTGGTTCGGTGCTGCCCACCATCCAGATGCCACCCGCTTGCGGCTTGAGGTACTGGCCGATGTCGGCGTCGGAGGTGATCGGGAAGCCGTCCTCCATGCGCATGCCCGCCGGCGCTTCGGCGCTGAACACCTCCTGGCGCAGCGGACGGTGGTGGATGCGCATCGCGTCGGCGACACCGGCCATGCGGTTGATCCCCGCAGAGTGCGGCCCGCCGACGTTCACCACCACGGGCGTGTCGATGCGCCCGCCGCCCGTCAGCGCGACCCCGCTCACCCGGCCGCCGGCGCGCTCGATGCCCACCACCTGCTCGTGGAAACGGAACACCGCGCCGTGCTGCCGCGCCGCGTAGGCGAGATTGCGGGCGCACAGCATCGGGTCGTCCATGTGCCCGGCATCCGGCTCGAACATCGCCCCGAGCTGCCCCACGGGATCGTCCGCGAAGTGCGGGTCGTCGATGCGTTTGGGTGGGTAGTACGAGCCGACATCCAGCCCCGGCCAGCGGCGGCTGATCTCCGCCGCGGCGAGGTGTTCGTAGGCGATGCCGACCTCGTCCCACAGCCGGGCTACACGATCGGTGCCCACGCTCGGCGTGTCGAAGATGAGCATGCCGGTGCGGGTGAAACGGGCCATGCCGTCGGGGTCGGCGCACCCGAGGTGGCCGGCCAGGTCGTGCCACATCGCCGCCGCCTCCCATGCGGTGAGTACTCCGGCGAGCGTGGAGTAGCTGAAGCGGATGATCGCCGCCGACGAACTCGTGCTGCCCGCGCCCGGCGCCGGCCCCTTGTCGACCACGACCACCGAACGCCCGCCCTTGGCCAGCTCGAACGCCACGGCCGACCCGATCACCCCCGCCCCGATGACGACGGCATCCGCACGCTCGGCCATGCCGGCGAGGCTACTGCCGGCCGGCCAGGCGACTACGGCCCTGACACCGGCCTGCCTCGGTACCCAAGTTACCGGCTGCCGCGGCATTACCGTCCGGTCAGGCGACGGCAGCGCCGAACAGCTTGCCGACGAGCATGGTGACGCCCATCGCGACGATGCCGCCGAACACCACTCGCATGATCGGGCGACGCGGGTGCGCACCACCGGCGCGCGCCCCGGTGAAGCCGAGGATGACGAGTGCGATGACCGACACGACCAGGATCGTGCTGATGCGCATCGACTTGCTCGCCAGCCACGCGGCGATCATCGGGACCGCGGCACCGATCGCGAACGCGGCGGCCGAGCTACCCGCGGCCTGCAGCGGCCGCGCCAGGGCATCTTCGGCAATGCCCAACTCGTCGCGCAGATGGGCGCCCAAGGCATCGTGCTCGGTGAGCTGCACCGCCACCTCGCGGGCCAGATCCGGCGTGAGCCCGCGTGTCGTGTAGATCGCGGTCAGCTCGTCGAGCTCCATGTCCGCCTGGTGCTGTAGCTCCCAGGTCTCCGTGGCGATGTCGCTCTTCTCGCTGTCACGTTGCGATGCGACGGACACGTACTCGCCGAGCGCCATCGACACGGCGCCGGCCACGAGCCCGGCCATGCCGGCGGTGAGCAGGGTGCCGCGCGTGGCGTCGGCGGCGGCCATGCCGAGTACGAGCGCGGCGGTGGAGATGATGCCGTCGTTGGCACCGAGCACCATCGCCCGCAGCCAACCCACACGGTGGCCGAAGTGGACTTCCTTTTGCCGCATGCCAGACACGCTACCGATGACGGCCACCGACCCATGAGTGAATCACGCGGTAGTAATTGGACCGCTCATACACCTGCGGGTCGGCGACATTGCCCCGGCTGACGCTACCCCGCAGTTCGCTGACGCTGTCGTAGTCGCGGTCCACCATCCACTGGCGGATGAAGCGCTCGATGGTGACGAAGTGCTCGGGGCCGTGCTGCAGCAATGCACTGGTGGTCATCACCACATCCGCTCCGGCGAGCAGCAGCTTCAGGGCGTCCGCGCCGTCGTGCACGCCGGAGGTCGCAGCCAGCGAGCACTGCAGGGTGCCGTGCAGGTTGGCGATCCAGTGCAGCGGCAGGCGGGTCTCCACCGAGGTACTCAACGCCAAGCGGGGTACGACATCGAGCGAGTCGAGGTCGATGTCGGGCTGGTAGAGGCGGTTGAAGAGCACGAGCCCGTCGGCGCCGGCTGCTTCCAGACGTACGGCGAGGTTGGCGAACGACGTGAACCACGGGCCCAACTTCACGGCGAGGGGCACATGGATCTCCGCCTTGACCTCTTCCACCAGCTCCGCGTAGCGGTGCTCGATCTGCTCGGCGGTCACCTCGGAGTCGACCACGATGTCGTACACGTTCAGCTCGATCGCGCTCGCGCCGGCATCGGCGAGGTGCTTCGCGTAGCGCACCCACCCACCGGGACTGGTGCCGTTGAGGCTGGCGATCACCGGGATCTCCAACTGTTCGCGGGCGCGCTCGACGAGGGCCAGGTAGCGGTCGGGACCGACCACCGGCTGGGCGATATCGGGTAGGTAGCTGAGCGCCTCGCCATAGGCATCGATGCCCTGATCGGCGGCGAAGCCGAGCACGAACGCGTCGTGCTCGATCTCCTCCTCGAACAGCGACGGCAGCACGATCGCCGCCGCGCCGGCATCCTGCAGGCGCTGCCACATCGCCGGATCACCGGTGATCGGACCGGCCGAGGCCACCAGCGGGCTGTGCAGCTCGAGGCCGAGGTAGGTGGTACGAAGATCGGTCATCAGAGATCGTCCTCCTCGTCGGCAATGGTGCCTTCGCTGGCGTGACCGGGAGACGTTCGCTGCACGTCAGCGAGCTGACGGTAGTAGTGCCAACGATCGTCGACGTCGCGTTGGGCGAGGCCCACCAGCTCTGCTGAACGCTCGGGGTTGGAGCGAGCGAGCATCGCGAACCTCGCCTCGCTGGCGGCGAAGTCGCTGTAGGGAACGGATGGATCGGCGCTGTCGAGCGTGAACGGCTTGGTGTCGCTGTCGCCCGACGGGCGGTAGCGGTACAGCGGCCAGTGACCGCTCTGCACCGCCAGCTTCTGCTGGGTCATCGAGTTCTTCATGTCGAACCCGTGGGCGATGCACGTGCTGTAGGCGATCACGAGCGACACACCCGGCCAGGCGTCCGCTTCGAGCAGCGCCTTGACGGTCTGCAGGTCGCTGGAACCGAGTGCGATATGGGCCACGTAGACATCACCGAAGCTCATCGCCTCGAGGCCGAGGTCCTTCTTCATGCCACCCTTGCCACCAGCGGCGAACTTCGCCACGGCGCCGCGGGGGGTCGCCTTGGAGGCCTGACCGCCGGTGTTGGAGTACACCTCGGTGTCCATCACCAGGATGTTGACGTTGCGACCGCTACCGAGCACATGGTCGAGGCCACCGGCCCCGATGTCGTATGCCCAACCGTCGCCACCGATGATCCACACGCTCTTGCGCACGAGGGTGTCGGCCAGATCGAGCAGGCGGCGGGCGTCGGCACCTTCGATCCCGGCCAGCGCAGCCTTCAGCCCGGCGACACGCTCGCGCTGGGCACGGATGCCCATCTCGCCGTCGTCCTCTACGCCGGCGAGCAGGGCGGCCACACCGTCGGCGCCGAGCGTGGCTTCCAGCTGCGGGCGAACCGCTTCCACCATCACCTCGGCGGTGCGGCGCTGGGCCTCGTAGCCGAGGCGAATGCCCAGGCCGAACTCTGCGTTGTCCTCGAACAGGCTGTTCGCCCACGCTGGGCCACGCCCCTCCGCGTTCGCCGCGTAGGGCGTCGTGGGCAGGTTGCCGCCGAAGATGCTGCTGCAGCCGGTGGCATTCGCCATCAGCAGGTGATCGCCGAACAGCTGGGTGAGCAGCTTGAGGTACGGCGTCTCGCCGCAGCCCGAGCAGGCCCCGCTGAACTCGAACAGGGGCTCGCGCAGTTGGCTCGTCTTCACCGTCGCCGGATCCCACTGCGCCGGATCGGCGCTCGGCACGGCGAGGAACTGGTCCCACGCGATGCGCTCGGCATCGAGGTGCTCGGCGATGGGCTGCATGTTGATGCTCTTGCGCTTCACCTGAGTCTTGTCGTGCGCCGGGCAGGCCACCACGCACACGCCGCAGCCGGTGCAGTCGTCGGGGGCCACCTGCACGGTGAGCGACAGGCCGGGCACCTCACGACTACGGAAGCTCTTCGTCTTCAGCCCCTCGGGGGCATCGGCCGGGTCGTACACCTTCATGCGGATCGCCGCGTGCGGGCAGACGATCGCGCACTTGCCGCAGTCGATACACAGATCGGCCTCCCAGATCGGGATCTCGGCGGCGATCGTGCGCTTCTCGTAGCGCGACGTGCCCATCGGGAACGCGCCGTCGGGCGGCAGGGCGCTGACGGGCAACAGATCGCCCTCCCCCGCGAGCATGCGGGCGGTGACCCGCTGCACGAAATCGGGGGCAGCGCCGCTGACGGCCGGGCGCCGGTGGGCAGTGGCGGTCACCGACGCGGGGATCCGCACCTCGTGCAGGTTTTCCAACGACTTGTCGACCGCCGCCACGTTGCGCTCGACCACGACTTCGCCACGGGCGCCGTAGCTGTGGGCGATCGCTTCCTTCAGCTCGCGCATCGCTTCGTCCACCGGCAGCACGCCGGCGAGGCCGAAGAAGCACGCCTGCATGACGGTGTTGATGCGCCCGCCGAGGCCCGCCTCGCGGGCGACGTTCATCGCGTTGATCGTGTAGAGCCGCAGCCCCTTCTCGATAACCTGTTGTTGCACCTCGGCGATGAGCTGGTCCCACACCTCGTCCGGGCCGTACGGCGAGTTGATGAGCACGGTCGCGCCGGGCGCGCAGAGGGCGAGCACGTCCATCCGCCCGAGGAAGTTCCACTGGTGCACGCCCACGAACGTGGCCGAATCGATGAGGTAGGTGCTCTCGATCGGATGCTCGTCCACGCGCACATGGCTGACCGTCATGCTGCCCGACTTCTTCGAGTCGTAGACGAAGTAGGCCTGCACGTGCAGATCAGTGTTGGCGCCGATGATCTTGGCGGTGTTCTTGTTGGCGCCCACGGTGCCGTCGGCCCCGAGGCCGTAGAACACGGCGCGGGCCTTGGCCTTGTCGGTGCGGAAGTCGGGGTCGTAGCTGAGGCTGGTGTGGCTGACGTCGTCGATGATGCCGACGGTGAACGGGTTCTTCGGCTCGTCCGCTGCGGCCTCGTCGAACACCGCCTTCACCATCGCCGGCGTGAACTCCTTGCTCGACAGACCGTAGCGCCCACCGATGACGCGCGGCTTACCGGCGCCGAACGACCTGGCATCGGAGTGCCACAGGGCGGAAATCACATCGAGGTGCAGCGGCTCGAACGGGGCACCCGGCTCCTTCGTGCGGTCGAGCACGACGACGGTGCGGGTGGAGGGCGGCAGGGCGGCGAGCAACTGGGCGGTGGGGAACGGCCGGTAGAGGCGCAGCGACACCACGCCCACGCGCTCGCCGGCGGCATTCAGCGCGTCGACGGCTTCACGCACGGCACCGACACCCGAGCCCATGAGCACGATGACGCGGTCGGCGTCGGGGGCGCCGTGGTACTCGGCGAGGCGGTACTGGCGTCCGGTGATCTGCGCGTAGCGATCCATCGTCGCCTGCACGGCATCGGGCACGGCGGCATGGAACGGGGTGCATGCCTCGCGGGCCTGGAAGAACACGTCAGGGTTCTGGGCGCTGCCGCGCAGCATCGGATGGTCGGGATCGAGCCCGCGTTCGCGGTGGGCACGGATCGCGTCCTCGTCGATGAGGGCACGCAGCTGGTCGGGGGTGGGCAGCAGCACGGTGTTCAGCTCGTGGCTGGTGCGGAAGCCGTCGAAGAAGTTGAGGAACGGCACCCGGGTAGTGAGCGTGGCGGCATGGGCGATGGCGGCCATGTCGGCCGACTCGGCGACGCTGTGCGCGCAGAGCATGGCGAAGCCAGTCGTGCGGGCGGCCATGACGTCGCTGTGGTCGCCGAAGATGCTCAAGGCGTGCGTGGCCACCGAGCGGGCAGCCACATGGATGACGGTGGGCGTGAGCTCACCGGCCATCTTGAACATCTCGGGCAGCATCAACAGCAGGCCCTGGCTGGCGGTGAAGGTGGTGCCGAGCGCGCCGCGCAGCACGGCGCCGTGCAACGTGCCGGCCGCGCCGGCCTCGCTCTGCATCTCCATCACCTCGGGTACCACGCCCCAGAGGTTGGGGTGGCCCTTGGCGCTCCATTCGTCGGCATGCTCGCCCATCGGCGAGGCGGGGGTGATCGGATAGATGGCGATCACCTCGGAGAGCAGGTGCGCTACGCGCGCCACTGCCTCGTTGGCGTCGACCACCTCACGTCGCAGCTCGGCTGCGGAAGATCGGTCGCTCACAGCTGCACCCTATGAAGGCTGAGTTACCTGCGCAACGGGTCTTTGTACCCCTTGCCGGATGCCCTCCGACTGTCGCACCATTCAAGCGGGAGGGGGGTTACTCGTATGCCCAACACGTCGTACTTGAGCCAGACCGACACGCTCATGTGGATGGTCGAGGCCGATCCATTGCTGCGGAGCACGATCCTCGGGGTGGTGCTGCTCGAGGCCGCGCCGCCGTGGGGGCGCGTACACCGGCGGGTCGAAGAGGTCACCCACCATGTGCCGGCCCTGCGCGAGAAGGTGATGCCGGTGCCCCTGCACCCCACGCTGATGCGCTGGGAGCCTGACCCCGACTTCGACCTCGACTACCACCTGCGCCACATCAGCCTGCCCGCGGGCAGCGGGTTGCAGGACCTGCTCGACTGGACGCGCAGCTCGGCGATGGGCGGCTTCGACAGCGCCCGGCCCCTGTGGGAGTTCACGCTCGTGGAGGGGGTGCACCACGACGGCCACCCCGACGGCGCCGCGTTCATCATGAAGGCCCACCACGTGGTGTCCGACGGCATCGGCGCGGTGCAGCTCGCCGCCCACCTGTTCGACTTCGAGCCGGCCCCGACGAAGAAGGAGCCCACCCCGCGGCCGTCAGTCGCCCACCACAGCTCGATCGACACGATGCGCGAGGTGATCGCCCACGACGTGGAGGGCATGGTCGACTTCGCCCGTCACCAGATGGCCTCGGCGGTGCCAAACCTGCTGCATGCGGTGCGCAACCCCCAGCAGACCGCACGCGAGGTGATGGCGACGGCCCGCTCCATCGGCAAGGTGGTCGCTCCGGCCATGGTGCCCAAGTCGCAGGTGATGGTGGGGCGCATGCTCACTTCCAACTTCCGGGTGATGGAGGTGCCGGTCGACGCCCTGCACAAGGCGTCCAAGGCGGCCGGCGGCCGGTTGAACGATGGCTTCATCGCCGGCATCACCTCCGGTCTGCACCTCTATCACCAGCGGCACGGCATCGAGGTCGACGAACTCCGCGTGGCGATGCCGATCTCACTGCGCGAAGACGGTCATGAGGAGGGCGGCAACCACATCACGATCATGCGCTTCCCCGTGCCCATCGGCTCGCTGTCGGTGAAGGAGCGCATCACTGCCCTGCACCAGGTGGTCGAGGAAGTCCGCCATGAACGCTCGCTCCCGCACACCTCCACGATCGCCGGCTTCCTCAACCTGATGCCCAAGGGCGTCATCGGGGCGATCATGAAGGGCGTCGATTTCCTGGCGAGCAATGTGCCCGGGGTGCCGACGCCGATGTGGCTGGAAGGCCAGCGCGTCGTGCGCTTCTTCCCCTTCGGCCCCACGGCCGGCTCGGCGGTGAACATCACCCTGATGTCGTACAACGGCACGTGCTGCATCGGCGTCAACTCCGACGCGGCCGCGATCCCTGACCCCGACACCCTGCTCGACTGCCTACGCGCAGGCTTCGCCGAGGTGTGCGCCGAGGCCACACCGCAGCCGAAGACGGCCAAGCCCTCCAAGAAGGCAGCAAAGGAGCCGGCCAGGTCTCAGCCGGCGGCCAAACGCACGGTGAAGCGGGTCCAGGCGCCCAAGTAGACCCGGTCACCGTCGTTGAGCGCGCGGGCCACCTCCGAGGCGATCGGCGGGGTTTCCTCGACGTACTGCTCACCGGGCGCGAACACATACGTGCCGTTGGTGGACGAGCGATCGATCACGAACACCTTCTCGCCGCTCACCACGAACTCGGCGTGGCGGCGCGACACACCGGTGTCGTCGTTCAGAGGGATCTCGGGGTGCACCCCGCGCCCGGTCGAGGTGCGGCCCACCAAGGTGGTGCCCTGGCCGAGCGCCCACGTGGCAACGGTGGGTGCGGGGCACGGACGGTCGGCGAGGACGCCCTTGATGGCAAACCAGGCCGGGTCGACCGCCACTTCAACAGTCCAGCTCATGTAGCAACCGTAACCCGACCGAACCGTATGCTCGCAGGATGCCCGGCGCCTTCCTGCACCCCTTCGCCAAGCCCACCCGCGAGTCGTTCATACGCATCGTGCGCGGCGAAGGCGCCCTGCTCTACACCGCCGACGGGCGCGAGATCGTCGATGGCATGGCCAGCCTCTGGTACTGCGCGATCGGCCACGGCCGCAAGGAGATGGCCGACGCGATCGCCGCCCAGGTGGCCACGCTCGAGGCCTACTCGTGCTTCGACCCGTTCACCAACGAACCCGCGGAGGAACTCGCCGAGGTGCTGCGCGGGATCGCCCCGATGGCCGATGCGCGGGTGTTCTTCACCGGCTCGGGCAGCGAATCGGTCGACACGGTGATGAAGCTGGCACGCATCGCCCACGTGCAGGTCGGCCAGCCGCAGCGCAAGCTGATCATCTCCCGCGTGCGCGGCTACCACGGCACGGCCTACGGAGGCACGAGCGCGCAGGGCATCGCCCCCAACAAGGAGAACTTCGGCCCGTTCGTCGACGAGGTCGTGCAGGTGCCCGCCGACGACATCGAGCCGGTCGCCACGCTGATGAGCCAGCGCGGCAACGAGGTGGCCGCGATCATCGCCGAGCCGGTGCAGGGTGCCGGTGGCATCTACCCCGCCGAGCCCGAGTACCTCGCCGGCCTGCGCAAGCTGTGCGACCAGCACGGCGCGTACCTCGTGTTCGACGAGGTGATCACCGGCTTCGGCCGCCTCGGCACGTGGTTCGCCGCCGACCGTTACGGCGTGCACCCCGATTTCGCCACCTTCGCCAAGGCGGTCACCTCCGGCTACCAGCCTCTCGGCGGTGTGTTCGTGGGCGCCGCGCCGCGGGCCGCGCTCGAGGCCGACCCGAACTTCTTCCTCCGCACCGGCTTCACCTACTCGGGCCACACCACCGCCTGTGCCGCCGGCCTGAAGAACCTGGAGATCATCCGCCGCGAGGGTCTCGTCGAGCGCGCCAACCATGTCGGCGCTCGCCTGGAGGCGGGGCTGAAGGCGCTCGCCGCCGACGGCACGATCGACCATGCCCGTGGCCTCGGCGCGATGTGGGCCGCCGGCCTGCGCCCCGATCAGAACGCGATGGCGATCCGCGACGTGATGTTCGAGCACGGCGTCATCTGCCGCGCGCTCAATGCCGACTCGTTGTTGTTCTGCCCGCCGCTCGTCACCACCGACGAGCAGATCGACCGCATGGTCGACGCCGTGGCGGTCGCCGCGGCGGGCTGAACTGTTCCCGAAGCGCTGTCAAAATCAGGCTGGCGGCGGCGGTGGCATCTGCCCGGCCGGTGCGGCCGCGGCGGGTGCCGGAGCATCCTTGCCCCGCGACGCGAGCAGGCCGAGCACCGCACACAGCAGCAGGCCGATGAGCGGCAGCAGGCTGACCATCGCGCTGTTCAGCGCAATCACGCCGAACAGCACCAGGTCGAGGGCCACGAACAGGAAGAAGAAGAAGCCGAGGATTGCCAGCTTGAGGAGTTGCCCGATCTTCATCACACGCTCCTGATTCCGCTCTTGACGATGCCCTGCAGGATCGGAACGAGCGCCGCCCCGAGGAGGCCACCGAACAGGATGGTCAACGCGAGCGCCACATAGGTGACCGGTGAGTCGAACGCACCGCCCTTGATCTCGATGTTGACGTAGCCCACGCACTCACCGTTGTCGTCGTAGTGGTGGCCGCTCACCTGGAACGTTACGCCGGCAGGAACGAACTTGGGAAGGGTGTACTCCTTCTCCCCGCTGTTCGACGTGGTGTCGCTGTTGCCGCTCCAGCTGTCGACCTCAAACGAACCGAACGGCGGCGGCAGGTCGATGGAGACCGACCCGGTGTAGTCGCCCGGTGCGCCACCCACCGATCCTTGCCAGGCCACGGTGTCCTTGCGCGGGATCGTGACCACTTCGTCGCCGACGGTTGCGGCGTCGACGATCAGGTCGGTGTCCTGCCAGCTGCCGGATGCGTCACACGGGCCTTCGAGTTGCGCATGCGCCGGATGGGTGTCGCCAACGAGCGCGAACGACCCGATCAGCAACCCTGTGAGCAACCATCGTGATGCTCTCATGTGCCTCCCTTCGGGGACAGGGAGGGCGCACCCTCCGGCCAAATCATGCACAGATCGCGCGGCGCCGGTCCAGGGCTGACGGGCCCGCGTCAGTCGTTGGCCAGCAGATGGATCAAGCTGCTGGTGTCCCAACGGCGGCCGCCGCGGGCGATGACCTGTGCGTAGAACTGATCGACCAGCGCCGTGACGGGAAGGCGGGCCCCGTTGCGGTTCGCCTCGTCGAGCACGATCCCGAGGTCTTTGCGCATCCACTCGACGGCAAAGCCGAAGTCGAACTCGCCCTTGACCATCGTGTGGCCGCGGTTCTCCATCTGCCAGCTCTGGGCGGCGCCGTACTTGATGACCTCGACGACCTGATCGGGATCGAGGCCGGCCTTCACCGCGAAGTTGAGCCCCTCGGACAGGCCCTGGACGATGCCGGCGATGAGGATCTGGTTGACCATCTTGGTGAGCTGGCCTGCGCCGGCCGAGCCCATCAACGCACTTGCCTTGCCATACACCTCCATCACCGGCTTGACGAGTTCGTAGTAGGCGTCGTCGTCGGCGCCGCACATGATCGTGAGCTGCCCGTTCTCGGCGCCCACCTGGCCACCCGAGACGGGAGCATCGACGAACCCAACACCGAACTCGGCGCACGCCTCGGCGAGCTCCTTGGCCACCTGGGCCGAGGCGGTGGTGTGATCGACGAGCACCGCACCAGCACCCGCTCCGGCGAGCACGCCGTCGGGGCCGTACACCACGTCGCGCACATCGTTGTCGTTGCCGACGCAGAGCATGACGAACTCGGCGCCCTCGGCCGCCTCGCGCGGGGTGGGTGCGGCACGGTTTCCGTACAAGGCGACCCAGGCAAGCGCCTTGTCGGGCGTGCGGTTGTAGACGGTGACCTGGTGCCCGGCAGCAGCGAGGTGGCGGGCCATCGGCGTGCCCATCACGCCGAGTCCGATGAAGGCGACGGAACTCATGGTCACAGTCTTGCCGCTCACGAAGGCACGATGTGCACGCCCCTACGAAAGGCCGGCGATCAACTCGTCGACGATCGAGTCGGGCGTCAACGGGTGCATGAACACAAGGCGGCCGACAGGCTCGTCGCGATGGGTGGTGGGAGCAACGAAGGCCGTGCCCGCGGTGAGCGTGTCACTGGCCCAGCGACTCCACCGCTCGCGGTCCCACCCGTGACGGCGGAACAACACCACGCCGAGTTCAGGTCGCATCACGAGTTCCGCGTGCGGACAAGCGTCGAGTTCGTCGGCCATGCGCTGCGCGAGGTGGATGCCGGCCCGAATCGCCTCACGGTGGGCCTCCAGCCCGTGCAGCGCGAGCGCGAACCAGATGGGCAGCCCGCTCGCCCGGCGGGTGAGCTGGTAGCCGAGGTCGCTCGGGTTGTGCAGGTCGTCGCCGGTGCGGATCGATTCGATGTACGGGCCGTGCTGGGTGTGCACGGCCGCCGCCTTCGCGGGCTCGCGGTACACGAGCGCGCACGACCCGATCGGCGCGAACAGCCACTTGTGCGGGTCGACGATGAAGCTGTCGGCGCGCTCGATCCCCGCGTACCGGCTGCGCAGTTCGGGCAGCAGCATCGCCGCGAGGCCGTAGGCGCCGTCCACGTGCAGCCACGCGCCTGCGGCGTGCGCCGCGTTGGCACAACCGGCGAGATCGTCGATCACACCCGCGTTGGTGGAGCCGGCCGAAGCCACGACCGCGGCGATGTCGGTGCGACCGGCGATGGCGTCCGTCACCGCTGCACCGGTGAGGCGGCAGTCCGCGCCGGTGGGCACCACGAGCGCCGTCAGCCCGAGCAAATGCAGGGCGTTGTGCACCGACGCGTGGGCTGTGTCGGCCACCACCACTGTGCGCCGCTCCCCCGGTTGCTCGCGGGCCACGGCCAGCGCCGACAGGTTGCCAATGCTGCCCCCGCTCATGAAGCAGCCGCCAGCACCTGTGGGCAGGCCGGCCTCGCGAGCGAGCAGATCGATCAATTGGTTCTCGGCGACGATGGCACCGGCCGCTTCCAGCCAGGCTTCGCCGGAGAAGTTGGCCGCGCCCACGATCGCGTCCATCCACGCGCTCGCCACCGACGGCGAGCAGGGAATGAAGGCGAGGAAGCGGCTGCTGTCGAGCCCGACGTTGGCTGGCGCGGCGACGTCGGCGAACATGCGCCACGCGCCGTCGGCGCCGAGGCCGGCGTTGGTGATCGATCCCGCGAGCGCCGCCGCGAGCGCGAAGGGGTCGCCGACCACACCCGGGCCGGTGCCCGCGAGCCGGTCGCGGATCCAGGCCACTGCCCGCGCCTCGAGGTCGCCGGTGGCGGCCTGCGGGCCGTGGAGGGTCATGTCACTCGGGGGTGACGTAGGCCGCAGTGATCCCGCCGTCGATGATGAGCGACTGGCCGGTCATCCAGCTGCTCTCGTCGCTGGCGAGGAAGAGCGCGCCGTTCGCGATCTCGATCGGCTCGCCGAAGCGGCCCATGGGGATGTGCACGAGGCGGCGGTTGCGCTTGGCGTCGTCGCTGAGGAACTTGGCCAGCAGCGGGGTCATGATCGGGCCGGGGCACAGGGCGTTGCAGCGGATGCCCTGGCGGGCGTAGATCGTGGCGATCTCGCGGGTCATCGCCAGTACGGCGCCCTTGGACGCGGTGTAGGCGATCTGCGGGGTGGCCGCGCCCATGTGGGCCACGAACGAGGCGACGTTGACGATGCTTCCCGACCCGGATTTCTGCATCGCCGGAATGGCGTACTTGCAGCCGAGCATGGTGCCCAGGACATTGATGTCCATCGTGCGCTGGTAGGTCTCGATGCTCGTGGTGACGGGGTTATCGTCGTCGCCGAGCATCACGCCGGCGTTGTTGTAGAGCACGTGCAGGCCGCCGTACGTCTCGACCGCGAAGTTGACCGCGTTCTCGACGCTCTCCGGGTTGGTGACGTCGCACGCCACGAAGCTGGCGTCGCCACCGGCCTCGGCGATTGCCTCGATGGCGTCGTCGCCGTCGGTGATGTCGGCGATGACCACCTTGGCTCCTTCGGCGGCGAAGCGCTCCGCGCCCACCCGACCGAGACCAGACGATGCACCAGTGATGAGGGCGACCTTGCCCGACAGACGACTCATGGCGGGTCACGGTAGCGGACGCGAACGGCCGCGCCGCGGGTGCCAGACTGGCGGGCGATGACGACCTGGCGCGTGATGACCTGGAACCTCCTCGGTTCGCACAACCCGAACCTGGGCGACATCGCCGCCGTCGTGCGCGAGCACGAACCCGACGTTCTCGCCGCGCAGGAGGTGCGCCGCCGCCAGGCCCGCCGCCTCGCCCGCCGCCTGGGGTGGCGACACGTCTGGACGCGAAAGCACTACCCCTACACGCCGCTCGTGTGGTGGCGCGCCGAGGGTCTGGCGATCCTGTCGCCGTGGAACGTGTCGGATCGACTGCGGACCACGATCTCGCCCGGTGTGAGCACCTGGACGTACCGCCACCGGGTGCTGCTGGCCGCGACGGTCACCCGCCGCGACGGTTCACTGCGCGTGTTCGACACCCACCTGAGCGGCGAGGACATCGACCGCCGCATCGCCCAAGCGCGTCGGGTTGCCGACCGGGTGCGCGCCGACCCGGCCGCGCAGTGCGTACTCGCCGGCGACTTCAACACGACCGACGACACCGAGACCGAGATACTCCGCGAGTTCCGCGCGGTCGGCCTGGTCGACCACGGCGGCGACGTCACCAACCCGTCGATCGCGCCCTACCAGCGGATCGACTATGTACTCATCCCCGCCTCCGCTCGCTGGCTGGCCACGCACACTCCCGTTGGTGGCGACACGTGGAACAAGCTGAGCGATCACGTCCCCTTGCTCGTCGAGTTCGAGCTGGGCTGACCGCAGATTCCCTGGTCAGGGCCGCGACACAAACAAGATCGGGCGCGAAAAGCGGGGCCGACTGGTGACTGGGCGGGGCTACGGTCGGCGGACGTGACACCGTTCGCACTGGCCACCACGGTGGAGCGAGTCGACGCGGGCCGCCATCGCACGGTGCTCGACGAGTCGTGGAACCTGCGGCCCCTCCCCCAGGGCGGGATCATCACCGCGATCGCGCTGCGGGCGATGGAAGCGGAGTTGGGCAACTCAGCCCAGTCGTTGCGCACGATGCACACGATGTTCGTTGGCCAGGTGGCACACGGCGAGCTGGAGATCACCGTGGACGTGTTGCGCGCCGGGCGTTCGATGTCGCACCTGCGCGCCGAGGTGCGCAACCCGGGCGCGAAGGCGGGCCACGTCACGACCGCGGTATTCGGGTCGTCGCGCGAGGGGTTCCATTTCACCCATCTGCAGCGACCCCAGGTGCCACCGCACGACGCATGCCGCTCGTTTCGCGATCCGCCTCCGCCCGGCGTGCCCGCGTTCCGACCGATGCCTTTCTGGAGCGGGCGCGTGCATGGCAAGGGGGCGATGGGAACGGCCCCGTGGGAGCCGGTGACCGAGCGCACGGCGGAGGTGGCCATCTGGTACGAGTTCGACGACACCCCCTGGATCGACGGGGGCACGCGCCTCGACCCCTTCGCGCTCGTGGTGCTCGCCGACACGATGCCCGGCGCGATCAGCCAGCGCATCGGCCCCACCGAGCGGCCGTGGTTCGGACCCAGCGTCGATCTCACCGTCCACCTTTGCGGCGACTGCCACACCCCGTGGGTGCTCGCGCACAACACCGCCCGCTGGGCCGGCGATGGCTACGCCTCCATCGACATGGCCCTGTGGGACGGCGACACCCTGGTGGCTTACGCCACCCAGACCAGCTTCTTCACATTCCCCGAAGGCTGACCGCGGCGGGACCCCTAGATGCGCTCCCAGTACCTGCGGAGTTCCCAGTCGGTGACCGTGTGGTTGAAGGCCTGCCACTCGGCCTTGGCCATCGTGAGGATGTGGTGGTGCACGTCCTCACCGAATGCCTCGC
>JAYRWH010000090.1:0-70953 GCA_041918155.1 Ilumatobacteraceae bacterium
AGCCGAAATCGGCTTGATCGTAAGTCCGAACACCATACGAGGAGCTCTTCCAAGTCTGCTGTCCTGCCGCGAAACGGAACCACACCTTGCTCGGCACGCAAGAGCATCGAAGCAGACAACACCCCCCGCCGACGAAGCGGCTGAGTGAGCGCCTGCGGGACACCACGGGTCGCCTCTCGTGCTAGCAAGTGAGCGACCTCGTGTATCTGTGCTCCGATCGGCGCGAGTTTCTCGAGGACTTCGGCCACCATGGCTTCGGTGTGAATCGTCGAGGTTTGCGCACGAATTTGTCGGCGTTCCTCGGGACTCAACACGGAATTGAGCGCGCTCCAGAGGTTGACCGCTAACTGAGTCGACCGACGATCTTGAAGGTCTCCCCATTCATTCAAATCAGCCCCTGCCGGCGCGTTCGTGAAGTCACCGGAACCAAGCACCTCGATCGCCAACGCCCGCGCCAGATCAGCACCTCCGTCGACTTTGGTCGCCGTCAAACTGTCCAGATCCGAAGAAAGGACCCACGCGGCGAACCTCTGCGTCTCGGCCGAATTGAGTGGACATCCGTGGTCGGCGATAGCGGCTCCGAGTGCCCTGACCCAGTCTGCTCGATCCCGCCGCTTTCGAAGGACTCCGATACCAGCCTTGACCAGTTCGACCACTACAGACGCGAACAAGTTTGTTCCGACGTCCGGCCCGAAGCTCACTCCCCCTACGGTAGTTGGATTCGGTCTCTCGTACGTGTGGCGAGCTGCGTCGTCCACCCACCAACCCCTGCAGCCAACCAACGATCACGCCGATGGCTCACCGGCTGGTGGACCTACGAGTCCCACCACTCCACGGGGCTCTATCAAGCGTGTTCCTCAACCGCCTCAGGGCAGCTCTCGCCATCATCCGAAACTCGTCGCCCTCCGGCACACCAACCCGAGAGTTCGCACTACCCGGAAACCTGAACCTGGCGAGATGGAACCGTAGCGACGTGACATGACTTGCGGTCGACATCGCTGCCGGACTCGCCCGATACCACTTGCGCAACGGGCGCCCGATATCAACCAGACTGCGGCGCGCCACCGGTCGGCACGAGTCACTCGGTAGCGGTCCTGTGCGCCAGGCATCCCTCCGCCGTCGGTGCCGACAAGTCCGAGCCCCGCAACACGGCCGCCCGCCCTCACCCAGCCCCAACCGGGTCACAGCGTCCGCGCCGCGCTTCGTTCCTGCCCTCAGATCAGAGTTCGACCGACAGACCCTGACGTCCGAGCGGCTCGGGGTGCGATGCCAGCTGGGTGAGGTCGGCGCGGAGTCGTGAGAGGTGGAGCGAGAGTTCACCGTCGCCGGTGAGATCACGAGTCCGTTCGATCGCCCAGTCGAGCCCGCCGGGCTGGTTGGCGTGACTCGCCCATCCCTGTAGTGCCGTCTCGGCCTCGGCGAAGGTGCGGGCGATGCCGAGCACGTGCAGATCGGCGTCGTCACGGCGGGCCGCGTACATCTCACCCGTGCCGATGTTCCAGGCGATCCGCCACTCGACGCCCGGTTCACGAGCCGACGTCCAACGCTGCCCGAAGTCAACCTCCGGGCTGGAACGACGTGGGTTCCGGGCGAACCATTCGTCGACGGGATTCGTTCCGGTCACGACGGCATCTCGCCGTTCACCGGTGCAGCCGATGCGCGACGCGTCGGGACGGTGCCGGCTGGCTTCGAGCGGCCGGCGCGAAGCGCAACCAGTTCGACTCCGACGAACGCTGCGACTTGGTCCTCGTCAAGTCCAAGTTCGCCGAGCCGGACAACACTGGCACCGATCGTCTCGACCACTTGCGAGCGTTCGTGATCGAGCTCCGCCAACCGCGCAATGCTGCGCTCTACCGAGCGCAGCAGATCTTCTTGTTCGCCGAGCCGGTCCTTGGCCCAGTTCCGCAGCGAGCTCACCGCTTCTGATCTCATCATCGACCTCCTGAGCGTCGAGGCCGCCCAGCGCGTCCTCGACGCAGAGTCACCCCACCCCTCGAGAATCCGTCGCGCGTCACGACGTGCGACCACCCGCATTCAGAGTCGGAGCCGGCGGCTCACCTCGGCGATCAATTCACCGTCGGACACCGCAATCAGCGACGGCGTCGCGAATGCCGCTGACGCCCACGCTGGAACTGGGACCCCTGTCGTCGGGCTGACGAGGTCGACCAGCGAGACGTCCAGCGTGATCGCGAAGACGACGAGCATGTCGATGGTCAGGTGCGTCCGGCCAAGCTCGAGCGCTGACACCTGAGCTTGCGTCAGCGCCAGCCCCTCGAGCAGTGGCGCCACGCGCCGGCCGAGCTTCGTCTGCGACCACCCGCTACGACGCCTGGCTCGACGAAGATTCGCGGCCACCGTTTCTGACATGAACCCGTCGGGCACCATCGACGCAGCCCGACCCGACCGACCGCTGCGGCCGCTCGTCGAACATCCCGTCTCCGTGTGCGACATGACTGCTGACTCGATTCCCGAGCCCGCACCTTGCACGCTCGCGCACCGATCCACCCCACCCCGTCGACCACATGAACGCATCGCGTCGGTCAGGGTGTTCCCGATCCGTAGTCGCGGCATGTTCCCGATCCGCGCCCGAAGTCGCCAGTCAGAATGCACAGATTACGACCCAAGGGTGAACAGGCGTTGCGGCCGCATCGCCGGTGGGGTGGGGTGCGTCGGTGCACCATGCTGTCGATCGCCAAACTCCGAGTCGGCCAGGAGGCCTACCACCTGTCCGGGGTCGCCCAATCCCTCGACGACTACTACACCGGCGCCGGCGAGTCGGTCGGCCAATGGCTCGGCGGCGGCGCCGCACGACTCGACCTGGCCGGCGATGTGCGACCCGACGATCTGCGCGCCGTGCTCGCCGGACTCGCCCCCGGCACCGGTGGTCTTGATCCGAACGGCAACCCACTCCGCACCTCCGCACGGCGCGTCCCAGGGTTCGATCTGACGTTCAAACTGCCGAAGTCGGCCAGCGTGCTGTACGCCGTCTCCGACGATCCCCGCGTCCAGGGAGCGATCATCGACGCCGGCGAGACCGCCGTCAGGGAAGCTGTCGCCTGGCTGGAACGCGAAGCGATCCGGGCCAACCGTGGATCGCACAACAAGGCGTGGCTCGACAAGCAGCAGGCCTTCGACCCGAACAACACGACCCGGTGGCGGCCACAGCGGATCACCACTCACGGTGTCGTCGCCGCAGGTTTCCGGCATCGCACCTCACGCGCGGGCGACCCATTGCTGCACTGGCATGTGCTGGTCGCCAACCTCGTTGAAGGCAACGACGGGCGCTGGTCGGCGTTCGCTCACCCGGAGATCTACCGTTCCGCCAAGACCGCCGGCCAGATCTTCCAGGCCGTCGCCCGCCGCGAACTCACCGCCAGCCTCGGTGTCGACTGGGTCCGCGGCCGTCACGTCCAGGAGATCGCAGGTGTGCCATCGCATCTGCTCGAGGTGTTCTCGAAACGACGCGCCGAGATCGAATCGTGGCTTGCTTCGAACGGTCGAGCCGACACCCCGCAGGCCGCGCAGGATGCCACGTTGGCGACGCGGCGGGGCAAGCCCGAACGCGAAGGCGAGCGGCTCGATGCCGGATGGAAGCGAGAAGCCATCGCCGAAGGGTGGGGCCCGGACCAGGCAGAGCAGCTGATCGTCCAGGCCAAGCAGACCGTCGCCGCTGATCCGGTCGGCGAGGTGTGGCGGCTGGCGGCGGTCGGTTTCGATGAGGCCGGCGGTGCCGACCACTATGAGCGAACCGTCGAACCGGAGGAGTGGATCGCCGATCTGCTCCGGCGGGAACTCACCCAGACCTCAACCACGTTCACCAGGTTCGAGTTGACCGAAGCTGTCGCTGCCCGGATCGGGACGGGTGCGACGGTCGACACGATCGATCGTGTCGTGGCCCGCGTCCTAGCCAGTGACCAAGTAGTCGCAGTTCACGAACCGGCCACACCAGCGCCACGCGGCCGTACCCGCTACACCAGTCGCGACATGCTCGCCGTCGAGCAACGCCTCCTCGCTGCGTTCAACGCCACCAACACCAACCAGCCGCTCACCGCCGACATCGTGGAATCGGCGATCGCCGACCGGATCACGATCGGTGTCGATCAGGCCGCGGCTGTGCGCACGCTGTGCGCCGCCACCGGACCTGTGGCGGTGCTTGTCGGGCCGGCGGGGACCGGCAAGACCTTCACGCTCGACACGGTCCGCGACGCCTTCGAGCGCGCCGGCTACCAGGTGATCGGCGCCGCCCCATCGGCTCGGGCAGCGATCGAACTGCACACTGGCGCGAACATTCCGTCGCGCACGCTGCACTCGCTGCTGGCTGCGTGGGAACGCGGCCACGAACACCCCACCGCTGACACGGTGGTGGTGATCGACGAAGCGGGAATGACCGACGTTCGACTCCTGGAGCGGAGCATCAACCTTGTCCGTGCGGTTGGGGGACGGGTGGTCCTGGTTGGCGATCACCACCAGCTTCCCGAGATCGACGCCGGAGGCGGGTTCTCGGCCGCATCCGAGCGCAGCGCGGCAGTTGCCGAACTGACCGTGAACCGACGTCAGCACGCACCCTGGGAACAGGACGCGCTCGCCGAACTGCGCGCCGGCAACATCACCATCGCCGTGCGTGCCTACCTCGACCACGACCGAGTGGCAGTCGCTGACGACCGTCAACAGATGGTCGAGATCGCGATCGACCGGTGGCAACAGGCCCGTGGCGACGGTCGGCATGTTGTGCTGCTCGCCGGTACCAACGAACTCGTCGACGTCCTCAACGAGGCCGCACGCCGACAACTGGTCGACAACGGTGAACTCAACCCGGACCTCGACGGGCACTACGGGCATCGCAGCTACCGGATCGGTGAGCGGATCGTGCTGCGCCGAAACAGCGATCGGGCGCGAACCCTGGACGCCCAACAAGTCACCGTTGCCAACGGCCAAACCGGCACCATCACCGGGATCGGCGACGGCGCGCTCTCCGTCATCCTCGACAACCACAACACGATCATCACCCTCGACAACACCTACCTCGCCCACGGTGGACGCGTCGACCACGCCTACGCCCTCACCACCACACGCGCCCAAGGCGGCACCTGGGAACAAGCGATCACCGTCGGCCTCGACGGCCTCTACCGAGAAGCCGCATACGTCGACATGTCTCGCGGACAACACACCAACCTGCTCGTCATCACCAAGCCCGAGGCCGAACAGATCGACCTCCTCGCCCGCGACCCACTCGAACGCCACGACCAACACGGCATCCCGCTGCCCACCGAGGAACCCGGGATCATCGACGACGAACTCGTCGACACCTTCGAACGATCCCGCGCAAAGCACCTCGCCCACACCATCGACCCAAACGTCACCACCGTCGACGCCCTCGCCCGGCGACCGCTCGACCAGCTCGAAGCTCGACTCGCCCAATGCCGACACATCGAACGCCTCGCCAACCAGCTGATCGGCGTCGACGTCGACGTGCTCCGACATGCGATCGCCACCGCGACGCGCACGGCCATCCACGCCGCCATCGGACAGACCGTCAAAGCACTCGACCGGCACAACATCGGCACCATCATCGGACTCGACGACACCGCCGGCGAGGTACTCGTCGGGTTCCTGTCCGCCGACGGAAAGTGCGCCGAACGCTCACTCGCATGGCACGAAGTCGAGATCCTCGACGAACACACGAGCCCTCGCTCGCTGCCCGACAGTGCCCGCACCCGACTCGCTCAACTCGCCCACGCGGCCGACGTCACGCTGGCCGCATGGACCAACTACCTCACCGACGACGGCATCGACCCAGGCGAAGCCGACAACGTCCAACAGGCCATCCGACGCGTCATCGAACGCGCAACGAACACCCTCATCGCCGATCAACCCCAATGGCTCACCACCCTCGTTGGCTACCAGCCCGCCGACCCGATCGGAACCCAGACCTGGACAACCGCCGTGCGCGACATCGCAAGGCGAAGCCGACACCACCACGACGGAGACAACGTCGGCGTGCTGCCCGTGCTCGACGATGCGGCGAGTGAGGCGTGGGAAGCGCTCAACACCCGGCTGGTCCACACCAAAGCCTGGCTCGACCACCGCGACCCGCCCACCGTCCTGTGGCCTCACCGACGCTCACATCGCGAACTTGTCGCGCGACGCACCGAACTCGACCAGATCTTCGAGACCGCCCCGGCCGATCAACAGCCACTCATCGCACGCCTTCGTCGCGGCGACCCGCAACTGCTCGACGACACCGCCGAGGTGCTCAAGGCTGCCCTCGACAACCAGCACGCCCGCAGGCACTGGATCCTCGAGCACTGGCCGCACATCGTCGAGTACGCCGAGATCGCCAACACTCTGATCCATGAGCTGTGGGGCCCCGACACGGCCGCCATCCTCGGCAACCTGGTGCCGGAGCCCGGATCAGCGCTCGCCGCGGCCGTTGCAGCGGGCGAGCAGTGGCTGCCAATCGCAATCGGCGGGCTCGCGCCCCAATGGGCCGCCGAGCTCGAATCCGACGCCGCGGTTCAACTCCATGCCATTGCGGACTACCGCCGACGTTGGAGTGTGACCAGCACCCAAACCCTCGGTGCAACTCCAGCCGGCTGCGACCAGCTCGCTGCACAGGAACAACTACGACAGCTATTAGCCCCCGCACCGGAGACGCCACGCGTTCGTGCCAACACGAACGTCATCAGCGGACTGGATCTGCAGTAGCCGCGGGGGTCGGCTCAAGCGTGCGTGGCCTCCGGACCGGCACCGCGGTGTAGCCGAGCGTTGCCACCCGTCTGGCACCGCATCCACTTCGCATTCGGACGTCCCGATCAAGGAGTTGCTCACCAGGATGGCTCACTCCGCTCGTTCAGCGGGCGACGGCAGAAGATTCAGACCGAGCTGTTTCAGAAACCCATTGTGCTTCAATGTCGTTTCGCGAATCTGTCTCTCGACCTCCACCAAGTCGGCATGTGTCGCCACCAGATCGACTTGAACCTCCGCCTCGGCGGTGCTCACGTACCGAGAGATGTTCAGATTGAAGTCATTGGCCTCGATCTCGCTCAACCCCACACGCCTGGCATACCGCCCCTCTTCCCTGCGGTGCTGGTAGGTGTCAATGATCTTCTTGATGTGCTCGTCGCTGAGATAGTTCTGCCGCTGTCCCTTCTCAAAATGTTCTGCGGCATTGATGAAGAGAACGTCGTCGGGCTTCTTGCACTTCTTGAGCACCAGGATGCACACAGGAATACCCGTGGAATAGAACAGGTTCGCCGGCAGCCCGATGATGGTGTCGATGTGCCCGTCTTGGATCAACTTCGAGCGGATCTTTGCCTCCGTGCCCCCGCGGAACAGGACACCGTGCGGCAGGATGATCGCCAGCACTCCGTCGTCCTTGAGGTAGTGAAATCCGTGCAGAAGAAACGCGAAGTCCGCCGCTGACTTCGGGGCCAGTCCGTAGTTCTTGAAGCGTACGTCTTCGCCCAAAGCCTCATTCGGGTCCCAGCGGTAGCTGAACGGAGGGTTGGCGACTACGGCGTCAAAGTACGGCTTTCTCGCCGGGTTGGTCTCACGAAGCATGTCCCAGTCGTTCGTCAGTGTGTCGCCGTGGTAGATCTCGAACTCCGAATCTTTCACCCCATGCAGCAGCATGTTCATCCGCGCGAGGTTGTACGTCGTGATGTTCTTCTCCTGCCCGTATATCTTTCCGATGCCGTGCGGTCCCATCCGTTTGCGCACGTTGAGAAGCAGCGAACCCGACCCGCAGGCGAAGTCCATCACGCTGTTGAGCCGCTCACGGGACCCGTTCTTCGGCTCCTGGCTGTCGAGTGTGACGATCGCGGAAAGGATGTCCGAGATCCGCTGTGGCGTGTAGAACTCACCGGCCTTCTTGCCCGAGCCGGCGGCAAACTGGCCGATCAGGTACTCGTAGGCGTCACCTAGGGTGTCGCTGTCAGTCGAGAACTCTGCGAGGCCATCGGCAATCTTCGTGATGATCGTGCAGAGCTTCGCGTTACGATCCGCGTACGTCTTGCCGAGCTTTTCCGACCCAAGATTGATTTCGGCAAACAGCCCCGAGAAAGTGCTCTGGAACGACTCGTTCTCGATGTACTTGAAGCCGGCCTGAAGCGTGTGGAGCAGATCGCTGTCCTGGGTGCGGGCCATGTGGGAGATACCAGCCCAGAGGTGCTCCGGGCGGATGACGTAGTGGGCTTTCAGCCGCATCTGTCTCTCGAACGCCGACACATCTCCAGGGTTCTGCTCGTACCATATAGACAGGCAGGATCGCCCGCCGTTGCTGATGGTGCTCGCGTCCGGGTAATCGCGCCCGAGTTCCTTCTTCGACGCCGCCTCATAGTTGTCTGAGAGGTAGCGAAGGAAAAGGAACGCGAGCATGTAGTCACGAAAGTCGTCCGCATTCATCGCTCCGCGGAGCTGGTCGGCGATCCCCCAGAGAGTCTTGCCTAGTTGCTTCTGATTGTCCTCGGTCATAGCTCAACTCGCATGGGTGACGAACGCGTAGTGGGTGGTCAGCTTCTCGTAGATCTCTTCGAATAGGTCCAGGCTGTCAGGCACAAGAAGATCGGATTCGAAGTAGTACACGTTCTTATGAGCGAGCGCGTTGACGATTCGGGCGACTTCATCGGGATCCCCAAAGCCAATGCGTTCGAGCGCGAAACCGATTCGGCCGACACCAAGGAACGATGAGACGCACTCCAGCAGCTGCCGCAGAAGGGCAAAGTGGTAGGCGCGGACGTCGTCATTCTGTCGAGCCTGCTCCAGCACCTGAAGGACCCGGAGATGATAGAGGAATACGTCGCTACGGAGAGACTCTATTGACACTACGCCGTGCTTGCCGCTCAAGATTCCTGCTCTCGTCGTGCGCTTGTACTTGCCGCTCTTCTCGCCCTTCATCAGCCAGTCATGGAGGATCGAGAACATACCGACGTGGTGCGTGGCTATGATGATCTTTCGCTCACCAAAGTGCTTGTCGACCAAGTCGTACAGCGTCGATGCGGTCACAAAGATGTTGTGATCGTCAAGGCTCGAGACCGGATCATCGATGAAGATGTGGCGAGCCTGCTGGTCCGCCCATCCCTCGACTTCGATCATGGCGAGAAAGAAGCACCAGACGAACACCCGCTCCTCGCCACGAGAGATTTTTATTGGCGGAACCTCGCCGGGCTGCGTGCCCGTAGGGAAGAACGAGATCGATTCGATTCCCTTCTCAGCGTCTTGGTGCATGATGAAGCGAAAGTCAAAGCTTGGTCTGTATGGCTTGAGCTTCTCGTGAACGTCAAGCTCGTTCAAATCGGCGTGCAGCCTGCTGAGGCTGCTCGGAAGCACGGCGAGTCGGATGTCGACCTCACCGTTCTCGATGTCATTGTTCCAAACGAAGAGGTCCTCGCTGTAAGCGTTGTAGTAGACGCCCGCATGCCTTCCATCATCGTCCTTGGTTGCATTCTTGTACGCGACTGACAGCCGTGTCTTTCCCACTGAGTTGAAGGCATATAGGAGATGAACGTCCGCTTCTTCGTCGCGTAGCTGCAAAGCGAGGCTTTCGATGGTTGTCATACTGCCTTCAGATCTGGAAACATCTGTTGAATAAGCCCGTCCTGGTGCTGCCTGACCAAGCGACATCTTCTGGCCTGCTCCTCGATGATCCTGTCTGCCGAGTCGATAACATCTGCGATCGCACCTTGCTCAGCCCGCCCGGGCACAGCCATCTTGAGGCCCATCAGTTGTGTTTGTCCCAGGGTGCGATTTCGTCCCGCCCCTCCAGGAGACGCCACATGTAGGAGATGCGCGCCGCGCTGAGTAAGGAAGGCGTACTTCATAAAGCGAACGTCGCATTGCCCGGATTTAGGCAGATACATCGGAAAGCGGTGCGAGGCGATCATTCCTGCTTCTGCGCTAGACGTCGTGGCGACCGCTCTCTCCCAAGCGAAGACAATGTTGAATATGAGCGCGTTCTCTACTACTTGGAACACACGCTTGTCACCAAGTGCTGATCCAAACTTCGGCGCTTTGTGAAACACTCCCTTTCCGTGAGACCGGACGCCCAGCTCTCGATAACTCAGAGTTGGATCTACTACAATAGGTAATTCTACCTTCTCGACTAGCTCCGAGATTTGCTTATGCCTCCATTCAGAATCTCCCTGATACTCAATAAATCGACGTCTAGGCTCGCTCTCATCAATTCGAGGAAGCAGTTCCTGCATCAATCCCAGCTTGTGCCGTCGGAGAGCTTCGAGTTTGCGCTCCTCAGCCGCGATCAGATCGTCCAGCGAGCCGAGACATTCGGCAATCAGTTGCTGCTCGGCCTTCGTCGGTGGGACCGGAACTCGAATCCCCGAAATCCGGCTCATCGATATGCCGTAGACCTTCGCTCCCTGAGCCTCCTTCTTGATCGCAGCGCGAACAGCGTCGGCTCGGAATAGTTGTCCGCCGAACCCAACAACGGGAACGTCCCCTCGACGGGTTGCCAGAATGGTGTGCGTCCCTGCTACGACGCGTTCACCGTCTAACGAGACGATTTCGATTGCCTTTCCGACGGCTTCGAGATCTTCGGACGCATCAGCCATCACGATGTCGCCTTCCTCACAGAAGGCCGAGGAATCAAACTCGCTTGGTGCAGCATCAAGATTCACATACGGAACTCGCTCATCCGCTAGTCGAAATATCGGCGCGAATTTGGTGTGTATATCGCCGTAGTGGATGTTTCTGATCGTTCCGTGGTCATAGTTGAGATTCTCTCGGGAGAGAGTGTTGGTGCGTTTGAAGGCGTACAGATCAGTGAGTGGCGGGGCCAGCCATGGCGCGTCGTTGTAAAACTCCGGGAACCTGAGCTTCGGCACCAGGGGCGACGGCGCGTCATCCGTCACCGTGTCCGCCCAGATTCATAGGCATTGAGCCCAGAGATGTCTCGACCATGGGCTCGCTTGTTCAGTAGTGGAATGAGGTCCGCCATGAGGGCGAGTTCACGTTCGCTCCGCTCGCGCCAGCCGAGATCAAGCGGCTCCATCAGATCGGTGAGTTGCTCGCCGTCGAAGATCATGCGCTGGAGGATGGTGGTCATGAAGACCGACAACGACTTGGTCGTCAGTCCGTGGGTCAGGGCGAGGCCTTCGATCTCCCTTTCCAGCTTCTCGGACTTGAATTGCTCGTAGCCAACACGGACTGCAGCCTCGTCGAGCCCTTGGCCCTGCTCAAGCGAGCCGACGTACTCCGTGATTTCCTCCCGCTCATCGAGAAACTTGGCGTCGGACTGGACTAGCCCAATGAGTTGCTCGCGACTGATCGCCAGCTTCGTCGGGTCCTGCGCCGAGTACATGGTGATCAGCCTCATTATGTAGTCGTAGTCGATGATTGCGGATGCGAAGAGGACGAACTCGAAGTCGAGCTCGTCGATCTCGGAGTTGGCCGACTCGCCTTCCTTCCCGGGCCTGCCCTGCTGTTCTCTAAGGCGCTGGGCGGTTTCGAGGTATGCGCCGCGGAAGGCGCGTAGATCGTCGTTGGGAAGGGCCTGCTCAATTTGCTCCCGCTGCTCGTAGGTGAGGTCGGTGTACTGGTCCAGTTGGGTCTGGAGACGTTGGATGTCTTTGAACCGCTTGATGAACTGTGCTCGGGCGGCATCGCCCATCAGTCTGCTCACCTGATCGGGCCGGGCTTCGATGCCCTGCGACTGCATGAACTCACGGAGGGCGGCGACGGCTTGCTCGAAGGAGTCGATGACGAGGGGAGCCTCATCGACGAGCCAGATCTCGCGAGCCCGGTCGGGTTGGGCGCCGGAGAACATTGCGATGGCTGCATCGACGCTGTCCTGCTGCTGGCGAAAGTCGAGGATCTGTCCGTAGGGCTTGGTCGCGTTGAGGACCCGGTTTGTGCGAGAGAAGGCTTGGATGAGGCCGTGGTGCTTGAGGTTCTTGTCGACGTAGAGCGTGTTGAGGTACGTGGCGTCGAAACCGGTGAGCAGCATGTCGACGACGATCGTGATGTCGATCTTTTCCTGGCCCCTGCGGGGAAGGTCGCCGTTGGGGAACTGCTGGTCCTTGATGCGTTGCTGGATGTCCTGGTAGTAGAGATCGAAGTTGTTGAGGTCGTGGTTCGTGCCGTACTGCCGGTTGTAGTCCGAGATGATGGCCTTCAGCGCAGTCTTCTTACCTTCGGGGTCGTGTTTGTTGTCCTCTCTTTCCTGTGGGAGGTCCTCCTGGATCTGCTGAACGTCCTTGTTGCCCTCCGCGGGCGGCGAGAATACGGCGGCAATCTTGAGAGGCGCGAACTCGAGACCTTCGGCCTGGCTTTCGGCTTGGAGCATCTTGAAGGTTTCGTAGAACTCGATGGCGTCGTTGATCGAGGCGGTGGCGAGAAGCGCGTTGAAGCGTCGGCCCCCGGTCGCGGCATCGTGCTTGTCGAGGATGGCCTTGGCGATCGCCTGCTTGGTGAGGGCCTGACCGGGCTGCACGGTGTGCGCGTCCTTTGGCTTGTAGTAGTCGACGTGGAAGCGGAGGACGTTCCGGTCCTCGATCGCGTGGGTGATGGTGTAGGCGTGGAGCTCCTTCTGGAAAAGGTCCTTGGTGGTTCGAAGGGTGGCGACGTCACCCTCGATCTGCCTGACCGTCGCGTTGGCCTCGAAGATCGGGGTACCGGTAAAGCCGAACAGCTGGGAGTTTGGGAAGAACTCCTTGATGGCCCTGTGGTTCTCGCCGAACTGCGACCGGTGGCACTCGTCGAAGATGAAGACCATCCGCTTGTTGCGCAGAGACGCAAGCTGCTCCTTGAACGTTGACCGTCCCTGAGCGCCATTCCGTCCGTGGTGTTTGTTGTTCTCGTCCAGGGCCACTCCGAGCTTCTGTATGGTCGTGACGATGACTTTGTCGGCGTAGTCGTCGGACTGCAGTCGGCGGACAAGCGCCGCGGTGTTGGTGTTCTCCTCGACGCAGTTCTCCTGAAACCGGTTGAACTCCTCGCGGGTCTGGCGGTCGAGATCCTTCCGATCGACGACGAAGACGCACTTGTGGATGCTGTCGTTGGTCTTGAGTAGCGTCGAGGCCTTGAAGGATGTGAGGGTCTTGCCGGATCCCGTCGTGTGCCAGATGTAGCCGTTGCCACAATTCTGATCGATGCAGTCGACAATCGCCTTGACAGCGTAGATTTGGTACGGGCGCATCATTAGAAGCTTCTGCTCACTGGCAACGAGGACCATGTACTTGCTGACGATCTGGCCAAGCATGCACTTGGCGAGAAATCGATCGGCGAAGTCATCGAGGTGGGCGATTTTCGTATTGTCCTCAGCGGCAAATTGGTACACAGGGAGGAAGCGTTCGTCGGCGTCAAACGCGAAATGGCGCGGATTGTTGTTGGCGAAGTACCATGTCGCCGTGCGGTTACTAACGACAAATATCTGAACAAAGGCGAGAAGTGTCTTGGTGTATCCGTTCCCGGGATCGTTCTTGTACTCGACAATTTGCTCCATTGCCCGCCGCGGACTGATGCCCAGCGTCTTTAGCTCAATCTGTACAACTGGAACTCCGTTAATCAGTACGATTACGTCGTAGCGATGATGGCTGTAGTCCGTACTAAGTCGGAGTTGATTGATGACCTCGAAGGAGTTCTTACACCAGTCATTGATGTTGACAAGCGTGTAGTTGAGCGGCGTGCCGTCGTCGCGGACAAACGACTCGCGGTTTCGCAGAGCGCGTGCTGCCTCGTATACGTCGGGCGTGACGATCTCGTCGAGGAGTCGTCGGAACTCGCCGTCGGTGAGGGAGACGTGGTTGAGTGCCTCGAACTTCTCGCGGAAGTTGGCCTCCAGCGAGGCCCGGTCGTGGATGTCTTTGCGGTATGCGTACTTGAGTCCCACGAGCTTGCCGATGAGCGAGTCCTCGATTTCGCGTTCGCGTGAACTGCCTGGACCGTGGGCGCTCATGACTCTCCTGGGTTGGTTTCACGAGCCATCCGACGGGGTTCCTCACTAGACACCGCACAAGACTGGCACGTTTGACACCGGTCTGACGCGGTCCAGGGCTAGCGCAGCGCGAGCGCGCGAGTCAGGCGCCGAGAAGGGGCCCACGATTGACAACTCTGAGCGTTCCGATGACCATCGGTGGCAAGTCCAGGTGGCCATCGGTTGGCAGATTCGGAGGGCTTGCCGACAGGCGCGGGTGAGGTCGGAGTTCGTCGAGTCCCCGTGGCTCGCGCAACCACCTCGACTACGTTGACGGCCGCCTCCTGATGGCCCAGCCAGGGCGTGCGAGACGTCCAGTGCCTGGGGGTCACGTAGCGGGCAAACGATCCTGGCGCCGTCCGGCGAATCCGCCGTCTGCAGTTGGGTGGGCCCACCTGCACCCGTCGTTGTATAGGTCGCCCATTTGCCGCACCCAGCGCGCGAGGGCGCTGTGAAAGGCGTACGCAGAGGTCGACTGCTCGTCGTGGGCGGGAGGGTTGTGCAGAGCTAGTTGCTCAAGCGCGGTGCGCAGGGCATCGGGGTCGTCCCAAGGCAGATCCGCACCTTCGACTATGACGGGTTCATCGTCGTGGCCCGCCACAAGCGCACCGATATGCCAGCGCAGCGCCTCTTCAAGTGCGTCGTAGACGGTGAGGCCGTGGCGGTGGCCTCGCGAGAGGTAGTCGACGGCGGATACCACGTCGAGCCATACCTGGCTTGACGAGGGGGGGTCTCGGTCGAGGGCTCGGTTCATGTCAGAACTCCGGTTGTGCGTGGGTTGCCAGAACTGGCGAGTCCAGTGATGGGACTACGAGATTGGCGAGTTGCGTGGCGAGGTCTTCGGGTCTGCCGCGGGTTTGGTTGACATCTCATTTGTGGGGCGTTGCCCTGCGGAAGGATGGATGCCATGCCCAAGAAGTTCCCGCCTGAGTTCAAGCGTGATGTGGTCACGGTCGCTCGCCGAGGCGAGTTGACGCGTGCCGAGGTCGCCGCGGATTTCGGGATCTCGGAGGAGTCCGTGAGCCGTTGGATGCGCCAGGCCGACATCGACGACGGTGTTCGTGACGGGCTGACCACCGCGGAGCAGTCCGAGATCGTGCAGCTGCGTCGCGACAAGCGCCGCCTGGAGATGGAGAACGAGATCCTGCGCCGCGCTGCTGCGTACTTCGCCAGGGATCATCTTCCAAAATGAGCTACCCGCTGGTCCGTGAACTGGCCGCCGAAGGGATCCCGGTGCGGTTGACCTGCGGGGTGCTCGGGTTCAGCGCGCAGGCGTTCTACAAGTGGTGCAAGCAACCGGTCAGCGACCGGGACCTCGACGACGCCCATCTGACGAACGAGTTGATCGACGCCCACGGAGATGACCCGGAGTTCGGTTACCGGTTCCTGGCCGACGAGCTCGAACGCGCCGGCCATCAGGTGGGTGAGCGGCGGGTGTGGCGGCTGTGTCGTGCGCAGCGTCTGTGGTCGACGACGGTGCGCAAGGGCCGCCACGGCAGCGGCAAGCGGCCAGGGCCGGCGGTGCACGACGATCTCGTGCAGCGGGACTTCACTGCCCAGGGCCGAACGCTGTCTGGGTGACGGACATCACCGAGCATCCCACCGGCGAAGGCAAGCTCTACTGCTGTCTGATCAAGGACCTCTACTCGAACCGGATCGTGGGCTACGCGATCGACGAACGAATGACCAAACACCTCGCCGTCGCCGCGCTCCGTTCAGCGCTTGCCCGCCGTCAGTTCGTCGGGACCGTGATCGTTCACAGCGACCGCGGGTCGCAGTTTCGTTCTCGAGATTTCGTCGCTGTGTTGAAGGCCGCCGACCTGTCCGGATCGATGGGCCGCGTCGCTGCCGCTGGCGACAACGCGGCAATGGAATCGTTCAACGCGCTGCTGCAGAAGAACGTCCTCGACCGCCAGCAATGGAAGACCCGCGACGACCTGCGCTACGCGATCATCTACTGGATCGAACACACCTACAACCGGCGCCGCCGCCAACGCCGCCTCGGCCGGCTCACGCCCGTCGAGTTCGAGCTCGCCTTCACCAACGAGGCAGCATGATCACAACACAACAACCGTCAACCAAAGTCGCGGCAGACCCCTACTCCAGTCCTGCCTCGGGTGTCGTCCTCACTCTCCTACCCGACCCGCGATGGGGATGACATGTGACGGCTCAAGTTGCGCTCAACAGCTCTTGGCGGTCTCAGGGCGCCGATCGAGGCAGCGGCGCAGCTGATGCTCAATAGCTGTCGGCGGCCACCAGGTACTGCCCAGTGGCGGGCAATGGCCAACGGATCCTCTGTCGATCACGTCGCCGTGAACCCTCAGCTTGGTGGGTTCCGAGGTCCGGTGCCTCGTCGCTCGGTCCCATGCTCGCCTGGGGGACACGTACAGATGCGCCCACTTGTGCGTCCCTCGTGGGAGCGGTCAGCCGTCGCTACACGCCGTGCGCTCTCTGGCGCCTACCGACGCTTCGGTGCCCCGCCGGGCCTTGGATGCGTAACGGAGTGACCTCTGTCGGTCCTGCGAGACGCTACCGGTGACTGGCTGTGCGGTTCGAGCCAGCTATCAATGATGAGGTGGTTCGTTGTCGGTAGCGTCGAGGAACGCCCTGCAAGGTCGGTCCCATTCCGTTGCATGCGGAGGAGCGCAGCCGATCCGTGTGATGTGCTCGCGGAGGCGAAGCAGGCCGTCGTCATCGTTGAGCCGAGTGGCCTGTATCGGAGCGCGGAGTGGCCCGAGTTGGGACATGCTCACGTCGCGATCGACGAGGCACCAGTTCTGCTTTCCGAGGATCCACGCTGCGCCGGTCTCGTAGTCGCAGAAGTTGCTGCCCAGGAACCTTGGCGTGACCAGTGAGACCACGAGGTCGGCGCGTTGCAGGCGGTACGCGACCGCTGGGAGCCACTCGTCGCCCCGTGGGACGCCGGCGCCCTCGATGCCGACGCAGAAGATGCGTGAGATCGGGACACCTGTGGATTCGAGGAGGTTGACGAAGGCCCGCGCGAGTCGGAGGTCACCGGCCTCGAAGCTGATGAATACGCCGCCGCCACGGTCGTGATCATTGGCCCAAGCTGTGCGAAGGCGGTCGTAGCCGTGATCTCCGAAGGCTTGCAGTTTCGTCCGAGCAGCCACCATGCCCGTGAGCGCGCCGGCGACCTCTCCCAACCGATGGTCAAGCAGGGCAGCAAGGAAGCCCGCGGCGAAGACATCTCCGCCGCCCGTAGAGTCGGCAATCCGGGACGGTGGAAGGGCCGACAGCGGGACTACGTCAGTGCTGCCGTCGTTCCGTACGATGACCGTTCGGTCCCAGTCCTTCAGCAGCACGACCGTCGTGGCCTCTCCCCGTCCCGCAAGGTTGTGGGCAGCCAGTTCAAGGTCCGGGGAGCCCCCGAGTCGCTTGAGCTCCTCCTTGTTGACGAAGACGTAATCCGCACGCCGGATGATCTCCAATACGTCATCGCCGACTCCGGCACTAACGAGTTCCGCCCACGGCAGTCCCGGGTCGACGCTGAGCGACGGCGCTGTTCCCGATGGTCGACTCGAGTTGAGCGCCCGTTCCAGCAGGCGGAGCACCGCCGCGGGCCCCCTCTCTCCAAGGACCGACGAGACGTGGATGTGTCGCGCCCGCCGTAGGTAGTCCACGGCGTCGTCCTCAAAGGTGGGGTCGGTGAGGCCTTGGGCGACAGCGTCTGAGTAGTACGTGTGGAGCTCTCGGTTCCCCTGATCGTCGACGAGCGAGAGGCACGCGCCGGTCGCTGCGCCTGTGCCGGTCACTCCAGCCAGATCGACGTAAGGAACCGCTGCCGCCAACTCAGGCCATCGAGGAGCCTCCGCTTTCATCGGCACAGGACCGAGCACTGACACGTAGCCCACGCGGAGCGTTGGCGACAGACCAGCAACGGCCCGTACAACATTGAAAGCCGACCCCCCGTAAGTTCGCGCGACCTGGTTGGCGGCCCGAAGAACGCTCGAAAGGTGGGCGACAAAGGCATCCAGGTCCTTCGTAGTGCGTTCAAGGTCGAGGAGTTGCCGTCTGAGCTCGGGACACGCTTCCTCTGCGATGTCGTGCCATCGAACGATGAAATCGCGGTTCAATGCACCGATACCCACCAGATCGAGCGACCCTTCCACAATCCTAGACTCTCATGAATTGGCCCTTCCCTGTCACGGATTCGACTCACCGACGGGATTCTCCCGCCGCCTTCGATAGCGCCGGGTGCCAGCTTCTGCACAGGACGCCGGCGGCCGCTCCTCGACACGCTTCCCGCAGGCGCATCGACAACGATGCCAACCTGACTCGCTTCGGCTGCTGCTGGGCGGCCAGGACCTGAGCTGTCATCGACCGCCGGCTCGTGGCTCGTCCGATGCGAGGATCAGCGCTACTCGACCGAGTGAGTCGACGTCGTTCTGTTCGCGCGTGATGCGCTGTCGCGTAAGGCGTATCACTCTTGCGCCGCGCGACCCATCAGGTCGTGGCCGGGGTCCGGCGATGCCGGCACCTGACGCCTACTCTGACGAATGTGTACCGTCGCGTCGAAGTCTCGCGTGCTCTTGACGATCTCATCTCGAGGCAGGATGGCATCACCTTTCAACGATTGGCCCGACGTCTGTTGCGATCTCAGTTGGGGAACGTGTTCCCGCACAACGAACACGCGGACCTAGGCCGAGATGCCGTGATCAACTTCCTGGGAAACCCGGCATCCGTACTCTCGTCGCTGACAGCCTCCATCTCGAAGCTCCGCGCAGACGCTGGTCGACTGCAGGCGCATGATCCTCCCAAGCGAGTCGTGTTTGTCACGCCGAGAACCGTTTCCAATCAACGAATAGCGCGTTGGCAAAACGAACTGAGGGTCGACTTCGGAATGGATCTGACCGTCCTCGAGCGATCCTGGGTGGAGGACGAGTGTCTGCGGGCTGAGAACGCGCTCGTGGTCACCGACGAGTTGAGGATTCCCGGAGCGCTGCTGACGTCAGACTCCCTCATGGTCGGCGCCTGTCATCTTCTCGGGGAGCGAAACGAGAGGGTCCTTGATGTAGTGACGTGCGCCGACTGTGATCTGGGGTCCGCAGTTGTGTGGTCGACTCCACCGGGACAAGACCAAGATGAGACAGTCCACATCGTCTATGTCGGACCGGAGGGTCTCGTAACGCGCAGCATCAACGGAGGCGCCGATCCTGGCTGTGCGATGCTGCGAGACGAGATCTACGTCTCCTGGATTCGAAAGGTGTCCGGCGCAGACACTTGGGACATCATTGTTCGTCCACTCTCGGTCACGCTGGCTGACTCAGGACCGCCGATCGTTGTCTCGGGTGTATCGGGCCTCGCTTACGCCCCGCGACTCGTGCGCCTGAACAATGAGTTGGTGGTCTTGTACATTCAGAACGCCGAAGCAGGAATGACGGACCTCGTCGCGCACTACCTTAGAGACGGCATCGCCCGAACGATTCGGTGCGTGGGTGGGTGTCTTGATCTCGCGTATGTCGTACATAGGGACTCGTTGCTTGTGGCCTTTCCAAGCATCGCGGCCCGTTCGGACGATGAACTGCGAACCGAGATCGAGTTCGTTCAGTTGCGAAGCCACGAGTGGCGGCGCGTTCAGTCCCCTCTGCTTCGATCGGTGCGGAGACTTGCCCTCGCCTCAGCCGGATCAGATTTGGTGCTGGCGTGCGAGTTCTTCGATGGGGCACTCGAGCTGATCACCTATGACTTCGAGGTTGGACAAATTCTCGATCGCAACCTTGTGTCTAGCCATGGGAAGTTCCCTGCCGTAGCAGCGGACAACGGGCGAGTGGTGCTGGCGTGGTGCGGCGCGCCGACAGAACCGCGTGAGTACCAGCGAGCGCGCCGTCGCCGACTCAACCCAGCGGCGCTGCTCGACGGCCTGGATGATCTTCGTGAGTCTTGGCGACCGCGACTCGAGGCGATCCACCTCGAACAGGGTCTTGAACAGTCGGCGGCAGAGAGGAGAGCCCGGGATGACACTCTGATGATCGACCCATGGGCGACGCTGTGGCTCGGCCGCCTCGACGCCGATGGAACTGTGGTGCCGATCGAGTATTCGTTGGGCTACGGTCTGCGTCTCAATCAGGAACTCGCGCTCTCACTTGATGGTGGAGACGGCGTCCTAGCGTGGTTGAGCGCGCGAGACATTGGCGACGGCGTCGTCGCTCTCCGCCAGATCCGACTCGCTCGGGATTCATGAGCCGGCTTCGCCGAGACATAAGTACAAGACCCTCAGGACTTGCAGCACCAAGCAACCGGTGATGCGCAAGGCGCCCCCGGAGTTCTCCGCGCGATGGAGAACATCGGCAAGCGAGGGACCAGCAGCGAACGTACATCCGCCCCGAGAGCGAGCAGCGTTCGCAGGCGGCACCCGAGAACACGCCGACCGGCGACGTACTGGCGCACCTCGCTGGCGGTCGGTGCGCTTGGGACGCCCCGAAGTATCGGTATGCCGCGATCGCGGTCACAGCAGCTGATCACTCTTGGCGTTTGGACGGCTATCAGCGGGCACGAGCAAACCGGCACCGATGGGCTGAATTCGATGGCTGCCGACATGCTCCGGTGTCTGCTCATTGAGGAAGCTCTCGATCTTCGCGTTGCCGATCGTCTCGTCGTCCTGCAGGGCGCCGACGTAGGTCGACACGAGGGTCTCGACGCTGTGGCCGAGACGACGGGCGGTTTCGCCAAGTGGAACGCCGCTGCGGAGCCAGGTGGTCGCTGCTGCATGTCGGCAGTCGTAGACGCGCATCGGCGGTAGGCCGACGGCTTCGAGCGCGCGGTGCCATGAGCGGACCCAGTTCGATTGGCTCGGGCGTGAGCCGGTTCTCGTGCGGAACAAGAGTTGCGCATCATCGACGATGCTTTGTTCGGCGATCCATCTGGCGAGCATTTCGACGAGCACGGGCGGGATCGGTACGTCTCTCGGCCCGGTCTTTGGTTCTCCCGGCTCATCGAACGAGATGTCAGCTTCGGTGACGTGGAGACGGCCCCACCCATCGGCCGGAAGGTCGAGTGACGCTCGTCGGATCATCACAACCTCCGATGGCCTGAGCCCGGCGTAGTACGCAACAGCGGTCATCGCCCTGTACGTCTGGCTGCCCGGTTGATGGCTTGCGATCGCTTCAATCGCTCGGGCCATCGTCGGCGGATCGGGGAGCCGGCGCGGATCCACCGACCGGCGACGCCTCGCGACCTTGCGGCGGGCACGAGTACGTGATCGCGGTGGCCACGGGTCGCCAGAGATGGCGCCTGCCTGCACGGCGGCAACGATGCAAGCTCGAGCGACGATGCGTGTCCGGTTCGCCGTGGTCGCCGACAGCGGCTGCCCATCGAGTCGCAGCCCGAGCTGCCGGTCGATCTCCGCGGTCGACTCTCGATCGATCGCCGACAGCGTCAGCGAATGTTCCGTCAGCCACTTCTCCCAGCGGACCTCAGGTCCGTCGGCATCGGGGCGTAGCGCTTGCTTCAGGTAGCGCCGCAGCTCTGCTTCCGTGCGTCCAACTTCGACATCGGCGGCGATGATCACGAGCTTCGCCAGACTCTCGACCGCGGAGTTGCGCGTCCGAGGTTGCCACTCGACCCACTGTTCGCCGAGCCAGCGCCGGGCCCATTCGTAGACGTTCATGTCGCTCAGCGACGGCTGCCAAGAGGATGGATCGCCTGTCACTTCATCGAATCGTTCGCCGCGCTGGACGGCGTTCATCAGCAGCACACGGAATCTGTCCGCTTCGGCACGCGTGTGGAACGACTTGCTGCGTTGCCGGCTGTCGACGGACCAACGCACGACCCACGGACGCTTCACGCGGTCTGAGGATCGGCGGTCCTGGATGCTGTACACCTGCACCTCTTGATGCATGCGCTTCATGTGTGACCTCCCACCCGTTTCACCCGCCCTCGGGTAGAGGGTGGGGGTTACAGGAAATTGGGAGAGCATTGGGAGGAACTCCCTCCCTCGATCCGCAAACCGACCCTGAGCAGGTCGAACACAGGTTCTGACCAACGGTTTCCTAAACCGCAGGTCGCAAGTTCGATCCTTGCCGGGGGCGCTGCAGGACGCGGGGCAGATCGGCGGCACAAGCGCGGTGGACGATATGCGAAGGTGGACGGCGTGGACTTCTTTCATTTGAGCACGGCAGCGCTCGCCGCCGTTCTCGTGCTCGTACTCGGAAGCAGCCTCGCCGCGGGCGTCCTCGTCGGTCGTGCGATGCGGGGTCGGCCGAACACCACTCACGAACCCGCGGCGGTCGTCCAAGGTGCGTTACTCGGCTTCGTCGGCCTGCTGCTCGCGTTCGGCCTGTCGATGGCGGTGGGCCGGTACGAGGGGCGGCGGGCGCTCGTGGTGCAGGAGGCCAACGACATCGGTACCGCCTACCTGCGCGCACAGCTGCTCGACGAACCCGAGCGGAGCCAAACGCTGACGCTGTTCAAGGAGTACACCGACGCGGCTATCGCGGTCGCCAGCGTCGTGCCCGACACTGCGCAGTATCGCGAGCGGGTCGACAAGGTCGAGGCGTTGCAGGACCAGTTGTGGGCCCTTGCGGGTGACGCGGTGAAGGCCGACCCGGTCGGTACGGCGCCCCGGCTCTACATCGAGGTGTTGAACGACACGTTCGACACCCACACGGAGCGGGTGGCGTCGCTCAGCAACCGTGTGCCGACGCCGGTGATGCTGCTCCTCGTCGTGGCCAGCGCGGCCGCCTTGGCCGCGTTGGCCTACTTCCTCACGCTGCTGGGTCGAGGCATCGCCACATCGCTGATCACGGGTGTGGTGTTGTTGATCATCCTCTTCGTGTCGTTCGATCTCGACCGCCCTCGCCGCGGGTTCATCAGGGTGCCCGACGCCGCCCTCGTACAACTCCGCGAGTCGATGGATCGATGACCAGGCCGCGCCAGCCCACCATCACGCTCGCCGCGTTCGACGCGCCCATTCCGACGTCGGCGGAACGCCGCACTGCCGGGAAGGCCGTGCGGGCCAAGGCTCCGCGCCGCGTGCACGCCAAGTGGGAGCCGACGCCCAACCGGCGCGACCCGATCGAGGTGCTCGTCGAGTCGAACCGCACGCGCGACCAGGGTCTCGTGCCCCTGCGCTACGCCCGTATGGCCGCGTCACCGTTCGCGTTCCTCCGTGGTTCCGCGCTGGTGATGGCCTACGACTTGGCCATGGGGCCGCGCACCAGCTTCGAAGTGCGGCTGTGCGGCGATGCACACCTGGCCAACTTCGGCATCTTCGCCAGCCCCGAACGGAACCTTGTCTTCGACCTCAACGACTTCGACGAATCGGCTCCCGGCCCGTTCGAGTGGGACGTCAAGCGCCTCGCGGCCAGCATCGTCGTGGCCGCTCGCGAGTCCGGTCACGACGCCGTCGCAGCGCGTCGCGCCGTGCTCGAAGCCGTCGCCGCCTATCGCGATTGGACGGAACGCTACGCCGGCATGACCCGCCTCGACGTGTGGTACTCGCGCATCGATGCCGCGGATCTGATGGACTCGATGAACGCCGCCGGACAGCGGGGGATGCGCGAAGTGCTCGCCAAGATGGCCGCCAAGAACCATCTCAAGGCCTTCTCCAAGCTCACTCAGGAGATCGACGGTCGCCGTCGCATCGTGGACGATCCGCCGGTCATCATGCACGTCGACGATCTGCTTCCCGATCTGCAGTCGCGGCTCATGGCCGTGTTCAGTCAGTACCGGGAGACGCTGAGCGCCGACCGGCAGGCGCTGTTCGACAACTACCGTTTCGTCGACTTCGCCCGCAAAGTGGTGGGCGTCGGCAGTGTGGGCACCCGGTGCTGGATGGCACTGTTCCAGGGGCCCAACGGGGGTCCGCTGTTCTTGCAGGTGAAAGAGGCCGGTCCATCGGCGCCTGGCCTGGCGCTCGACCGCGTGCTGAAGATGCATCACGGGCAACGAGTGGTCGAAGGACAACGACTCCTGCAGGCAACGAGCGACCTGATGCTCGGCTGGGCCACCGACCCCGTGACGGGCATCCACTACTTCGTCCGCCAGTTGTGGGACTCGAAGGGGTCGTTCGAGGTCACGTCCCTCTCGCGGGCCGGCTTCAACCTCTATGCGACGTACTGCGGATGGGCACTCGCCCGGGCCCACGCCCGAACCGGCGACTCGGTCTCGGTGCTCGGTTACATCGGCACCTCCGAGCGCTTCGGCGAATCGATCGCCGACTGGGCAGAGGCCTACGCCGATCAAACGGTACGGGACCATGCCGCGCTGCTCGCCGCGATCGAGCGCGGCGTGTTGCCGACTGCCTGAGGGGAGCCGTGAGAAGTCACGCCGCGGCCTTGCGGGCGATGATCTCGCGCCAGCGTCACGACGGACGAGGGTCACCCAGATCGGTCGCCAACGGTCGCTGAGTCGACGATGATCGCGGTCCGGCGAAGGGTGATCCGGTCGTCGTATCCGCCGATGATGATGAAGTCGCCGTTGCCGAGGCGACTGAGCGTGGCGAATGAGCCGACCTGCTGAAACCCGGCAACAACGCTGGTCGTGCCGGACTCGATGTCGACGATCTCGGCGGATCGCCCGCCGCCAGCAATGAGGACCCGGTTGTCGTCGAGCGCGAGGGCTCCACCGGGGAACTTGTAGCGGGGTTCACCCATATCAGGCCCGAACGTAAACGTGAGCGTCGCCGGATCGAAGATCTCAGTCGTGGCGGTGATCGACTCGTTGCCGATGTCACCGCCCATCACGAGAACTCGGCCATCGCCCAAGACGACGCTGAAGTGCTTGAGCCGGGCTGTGCGCATCGGATCGACGCTGACCCACTGACCGGTCGTTGGGTCATAGATCGCCGCCTCTGCGGTCGGGATTCCGGCCGCGATTTGACCACCCGTAACGAGCACCCGGCCGTCCTGCAACGTGACCGCATCGAGAGCGTCAGCCGCCCATGGTAAGTCAGGGAGCTGAGTGACGGTGCCGGCATCCGCATCGATCAACTCAGCAGTAGCCGTATACGTGCGGGAACTAATCCAGCCACCGACGACGAGCACCTCGCCATCGGCGACTACCGCCGAAGCATGGCCACCGCGCGCCTGAACCAGGTCGAGCTGAGACGAAATCGTATCGGCATCGAAAACCTCGATCGAGGAAAGCACGCCGGCGCCCTCCCCGGGGTAGCCACCAACGAGCACAACTCGCCCGTCGGAGATGACGTTCGCCGTGTGGCTGTCGCGCGGTGTCAGCAACGTCGGCCCGGCCATCGCCGTGGTTCCATCACTGTCAATGACAAACGTCTCAGATGTCGCAGTGGTGCAACCGTCTGTCACACAACCGCCCGCGACAAGGACGCGACCGTCTGGCAACACGCTGGCCGTGTGAGCTGCCCGGTCGCCGACTGTTCCCAAGCCCAGCGTTGGCGAAGCGCCCGTCGATGACGGCGATGCTGATGGGGGCACCGACGCAGATGTCACGTCTGACGACTGACTCGTGCAGGAGGCCAAACTCAGTACCGCTGCTCCGCAGCACAGGTACCAGTGACCAGTCCGATTCATGGTCAATTGTCGCAGACCGGCAGCCACCTGCGACTTCATCGGGCACGCGGCGATCGCCGGACGCCGCTCTAGGGTCGCGTGATCGGCTGGCGGATGATGGTGCGGGTCTTCGCAGGGTCTCCCTTGCGTGGGTCGCTGAGGTAGATCTCGTGATGGAGGCCGGTGAGGCGGTAGCCGTGCTCGCCGATCCACGCGTGGAGCTTGGCGATGGTCGGGGGCTCCTCGGCGTAGGGGCCGAGGTGGAGGAGTTGTGCGGCGAGTCCATCGCCGTAGCGGTCGATGCGGGCCAGGTGTCCGGCGTCGAGGTGCTTGGAGCGTGTCGTCGTCTCGAGGATGTCGGCGAGCTCAGGGCCGGCGTCGTCGGGGAGCGAGATCATGGCGGTCCAGTGCCAGTTGGACTTGTCGTCCATCGTGAAGCGAGCCATGTCGTCGGCCCACCACAGACCTTCGAGCGGCATGACCTTGTACGCGTCGCCGGTTCGTTCCTTGATGGCCGCGCGGATCGCGTAGGCGAGGGGGTAGATCGCGGCGACGGCGTTCGGGTAGGCGGTGCCGTGGTTGGGGTCGCCGTGGCCGTCGATCATGAGAAAGGGTCGGTCCGTCACGGTGACGATCGCGGGCACGGCGGTGGCGCGGTAGAAGTCTCGGTACGTGACGGTGAGGTCGATGGCAGTCATGACGATGCCTCCGTGGTGAGGGCGGGGATGGTTTGATCGAGCCAGTCGCGTTGCCCGGCGAGTCGGGTCCGGGTGAAGGAGAACATGGTCTCGACGTGAGGTGGGACGGGTAAGGCCTGGTCGAGGTCGGCTTGGAGCGCAGCCAGTGACTCGGTGAGTCGCTCTCGGCGGCGCCGCAGCGCGGCAAGGACGTCGGCGGCGGGCAGGAGCGGGAGGACGGAGTAGGCGATCAGGAACTCGGAGTCGCTGCATCGCGGATCCTCGAGGGCGGCGATGGCAGTGGTGCGCCAGTGACGGCGGCCTTTGGCAGTGAGGCGGTGGACGCGGCGCGGCCGCCCGCGGCCGGGTGCGGGCTCGTCCGTGGCGAGCGCCCACCCGCGTGCCACGAGCTGGTCGAGCGCTTGATAGATCGACGAGAAGCCGATCGGTGTCCACGAGCGCATGCCTCGCTCGGCGACGATCGCCTCGATCGCGTAGCCGTGCATCGGACGCTCGGCCAGCAGGCCCAGGATGGCGAACTCGATGGTCACGTCCGATCGACTCCAATACTTCTGATTACAGAATATACGGAGGAATGCGACGTGTCGAGCTGGGCTGGGCGTGGCTATGCGCCCGCCCAGCCCAACTGTGTCAGGCGCCCGGCTTCCAGATCATCAGCGCAAGAATGGCGACCAGGAGCAGGTTGAGCGTCGCGCCGGCGATGCCGTTGTTGCGCAGGTGGCGGTCGATGTCGGCGAGCGTGGCCGTTTCGTCGGCCGACCCGGTCTCCAGGTTGCCCAACAGCTGATTGATGCGTCGGTGTCCAGGCATCAGCACCGCCCGCGAGATGACGAACGCGACCACGAACAGAGCGCTGCTCACGCTCAACCAGGTGGTGCTCAGGTCCCACGACCCATCGGAGGCCCACACCAGCGCGAACCCCGAGACCGGCACGAGCAAGATGAGCCACTCGGCGATGGCCGCCACCGAGTAGTTGACCTCGGAGATGGCACGGCCCTGCGGGCCGAGGAGACGACGGGCCTTGGTCAGGTACACGCCGTTGAGCAACACGGCACCGAAGCCGGCGATGGCGAACAGGATGTGGGCCGTCAGAGCCACGTTGTAGATGTCGCTCGTCGGCCCGAGATCGATTCCCAACACGATTGAGGCGTTCATCGTTCAGCGCACCGCGATCGCTTCGAGCTCAACCATCAGCTCGGGGTAGGCGAGCCGGGCCACGCCCAGCAGCGACCCTGGAGGTTGCACGCCGGCCGCTCCGAAACGCTCGGCGATGAGCCCGTAGTTCTGGTACACGGCATCGACATCCGTGGTGTAGGTGTTCAGCCGCACCACGTTGGAAAGGTCCATTCCGGCCTCGGCGAGAACAGCCTCCAAGTTGTCGAGCGCGAGTTCGATCTGCGCGGCCATGTCGCCCGCGTGTTGCGGGGCACCGTCGGCTCCGACAGAGGACTGCCCGGACAGGTAGAGAACGACGCTGCCTCCCTCGACGAGCTCGCCCTGGTTGAAACCAAGCTCGACCGACCAGGCCCATGGGTTGACTGATGTTCGCTTCACTGATGTGTTCTCCTCGTTGCTGGTGGTGGCTGTGGAATCGTCGTTGTCATCGCTGCAGCCGCCGACGACGGCGACCGCCAACGTGGCTGCGAGCAGGTAACGGGACCGGCGGGAACGCGGCCGGGACGCATGTGTGGTTGACATGCGAGAGTTGTACGTCAGCGGCCCGGGAGGCCGCCTCGTACCAAGGTCGCAATTCGGGTACGAAAGCCGTACCTACAGCGTCGTCCTCGCGGTCAGGAGATGCCGAGCTCGCGTGCGCGGGCAATGGCCGCGGTACGGGAGGCGACACCCAACTTGCGCATCAAGGACGTCATGTGGCTCTTGACGGTGCGCTCGCCGATGAAGAGCTGGTCGGCGATCGAGCGATTCGAGGCACCGGCAACCACGAGTCGCAGCACGTCGAGTTCGCGCACGCTGAGCCGCTCTTGTGTCTCGGCAACCATCACCGTGCCCGATGCCACCGGTGCGGCCAAGCGACTGAGCGCCCGTCGGGCGAACGAGCCCACCACCGCCGCGCCGGCGCCGGCAGCGGCGGTCAGCACGGCGCGGTGCGTTTCACTGCCATCCATGACGAGCAGGCCGACAGCATCGAGGTCGGCGAGTGTCTGCAGGGCGGGCAGGGCAGCGGCCATCGCCTCCGTTGGGCTGCCCTCTGTAAGCAGCACGGCGGCGAGCTCGAGATCGAGCAGGCCCGTGAGCAGGCAGAAGCGAATCGGATCAGCGTTCTCGTGCGCCGAGCGCAGGGTTGCCATCGCCGTCCGATGGTCGCCGCTGTGCCGCTGCACCATGGCCGCGATGACGGCGGCAGTGACCGCGGTGTCGGGTCGATCAGCTGCCGTCACATCGCCGAGCACGACCTGCGCGGCCCGCATGAGGGCGGGCCGGTCAGTGAGCCAGCCCGATCGCGCCAACGCGTAGGCGTACATCGCGCGCTCCTGATGATGGCGATCGGAGGTGGCTAAGACCAAGCGCGCAGCATCGACGATTGCCTCTACGCGGTGATGGTCGCCAGTGGTGAGTGCCAGCCCGAGGCTGACGCGATCGGCGGCCATCGCCAGCCAATTGAGACTGCCCATCTCCAACGCTCGCTCGTCGACTCCGGCGACGAGTTCCTCTGCCAACCGCACGTCGCCGGCAATCAGGTGTGCCGCCGCCTGCATCACTTCCAGCGCGGCGGCCGCCATCGCATCGCTCTGGATCCGTTGCCCGAGTTCGACACAGCGATCCAACAACCACTGCGGCCCACGCGGACCGAACAGGAATTCGGTGCCCAGGCCGAGCGCGACGGTGTTGCGCCCGAGTTCCGTGCAGGAATTGAACGCGAGGTGGAACACCTCATCGAGCGATGCGCCGACCGCTTCCCAATCGGCGCCGAAGTAGTCCAACCACAACTTCGCCATCAGTACCTTGACGCGCTCGTCGGCCGTCGAGGCGAGCTCGAGCAACTCGTCGATGAGGGCGGCGGCCTCGGTCACCTCGCCCCACACGAGGTGCGCCTCGGCCAGCCCGTACGCACTGCGGAGCAACCCAGTGCGATCGCCTTGCTCTCGCATCGTCGCCACGGCGGGCGCCAAGTGCTGTGCGGCGCTGCCGATGTCGCCGTCTTCGATGGCCGCCAGACCGACGATCAAGGACAACCACGGGTCGCTCGCGATCTGTTCCGAATCGAAGCGGGCGAGCCATGCTCGCGGCACGCGGCCACCTGGCGTATCCATCAAGGCGCGGCCAACGGTGACCACCTTCGTCGCCGCGGCAACTGTGTCGCCGGCGTCGAGGAGCAGAGCGATGGCGGTCATCGGCGAGCACAATCGAGCCGCCGACCGAAAGAGCTCCGACAACTCAGCGGCACTCGTTCTCGCCCGCAGCTCCGCTCTCAGGAACGCGCCGATTCGATCGTAGTAGCGCAGCGTGCCCGAACCCGACGAGCTGTCCGTGGGCGCGACGCGCTCCACCATTCCGCGCCGGCGCGCCTGCTCCAGCAGCGACTCGGCGTGATCGGTGCCCGTGAGCTGTGTACATGACGCGACATCCAGCTCGTCGAGCAACGACGTTCTCAGTACGAAGCGTTGGAGTTCCTCATCGAGCTCGTGGAGCAACTCCGCGCGCAGGAACTGGTCGATGTCCGAGTCACTGCTCGTCAGCGTTGCTGCCCGCAGCGCTGCCGAGGGGGCGCGCCCAGCTTCAACCTCGGCTCCGACTCTGGCTGCCATCAGTACTGCTGCCGCGGCCCAACCCTCGGAGCGCTGCAGGATCTGCTCGACCATCATTTCGTCGTTCACACCCACGGCCGCGAGCAGGGCACCGATCCCTGCACGATCGAGCCGCAGGTCGGCGGCAGTGAACTCCAACACCTCGCGCCGTACGCGCCGATGGGCGAGAGCGAGGGCCGGCTCCACGCGGCTGGCGGCGATCACTCGCGTCGATGGGCCGAGTTCGGGGAGCAGTGCACTGATCAGAGCCAGCGCATCGCTCGAGCACAAGTGGTGCAAGTCGTCGAGTACGAGTACCGCGTCACCCAGAGCGTCGAGATCGAGCGCGAGTGCGGCAACCACTTGGGAAACCTCGAACGCGGTTGGCGAGCGCAAGAGCTGGTCCGTGCGTGTCGCTCCACCTGAGACTCGACTGATTGCTGCGCCAATGGCGAGAGAGAGCGTGTGCACGTCGTCGTCCTGCGCGTCGAGGCGCACCCACACGGGGGTACGGCGCGTTTCGGCCACCGACCATGCGGTCAGGGTCGTGGTCTTGCCCGACCCGGCGGGCGCGACCAGGAGCACGAATGGCGCCCGATCAACGGCAGCGGCCACTCTCGTGGCAACGGGGACGTTGGGCGCGGACGAAGTTGGGATGGGCACCCGGAACTTCCACGCCGGGAACAATCCACCGAAGGAATCCGCCACCGCCACAGACTACGCAGTCCATCCCCCCTGGCTCGCGGGTCGTACAGTCAAGGGGTGCCAGCCGTCCCGGACACCGCCTCGGAGCACCCGGACGCCTGGAAGTTCGGCTTCCCCGTCTATCACCCGGTTGATCTGGCGGCATGGCGGGCGTGGCTCGCCGCCAACGGTGAGACGGCCCGTGGCGTGTGGGTGGTGTCGTGGCGCTCTCGGAGCGGACGCATCCCCGTGGCCTACGCGGAGTTGGTCGAGGAGGCGCTCTGCTTCGGCTGGATCGACTCGACGGTGAACTCGCTCGACGACGAGCGGGGCATGCAGTTGATGACGCCGCGCAAGCCCAAGAGCGGCTGGACCCGCCTGAACCGGCGGCGCGTCGAGGCGCTGGAGGATCAGGGGCGGATGACCGATGCCGGCCGCCGGGTGGTGGAGGCCGCGAAGGCGAACGGCTCGTGGACGGCGTACGACGCAGTCGAGGACCTGCTCGAGCCCGACGAGCTGGCCGCTGCCCTCGACGCCGTGCCCGCAGCCCGCGCCGCGTGGGACCGCTTCCCGCCATCGGCCCGCAAGCAGATGCTGTGGTGGGTCATCAGCTCGGGCAAGTCGGAGACCCGCTCGAACCGCACTGCGAAGATCGTCGCCGAAGCAGCATCCGGCCGCCGCGCCCAAGGCTGAGCCCGACCGCACCAGGTCGCCGTTTGGAATCCCTGACGTGCGGGTATGAGGTGGACGACCGTTGCGCCCGAGTGCAACGGCGAGGAGGAACCGTGTCCACCATCTCGCGCCAGGTTTCCGTGTCGTGCCCTCCGGAGCGGGTGTTCGCCGTCTTGCAGGACGTCGCCCGGCTCGCGGAGTTCTCGCACATGACCATCGCCGTGCGCAACGCGCCGGCCGGCAAGTTGGAGAAGGGTGACAACTTCGAGCAGACCGTGAAGGTGCTCGGCGTAGTGTTCGACACTGAGTGGGTGGTCACCGAACTCGTGGAGGGCAGTACGTTGCGTTTCGAAGGCACGTCGAAGGCGAACGGGCGGGCGTCGATGACCCAGCTCGTGATGAGTGAGGGCCAGGGATCGAGGGTCGAGTTCGAGGTGGAATACGACCCTCCGCTCGGCATCATCGGCGACATCGTCGACAAGGTCCTGTTCGAACGACAGCACGAGGAGGCGACGGACCAGATCCTCGCCCGGCTGAAGTATGTGTGCGAGAGCGTGCCTGCGCGATGAGCGTGTTGTCGCGGCTTGATCGGGTGTACCGCCGCACCGGCGCCAACCTGCCCATTGGCGGCGACCCGTTGCCTTCGCACCACGCCGAGATGGAGGGCTACTTCTGGCGCGTCACCGACGTCGCCAACGAGCGGGTGCTGGTCGTTCTGTGCGGTGTGAACCGTCACCCCGACGGTGACTGGGCGACGGTCGCCATCGCCGCCGAACCGGGTGGGTTCATCCGCTCTGCAGTGTTGGACGGCGCGGTGTCGTCACCGAAGCGGTTCTCGATCACCGCTGGCGATGGCGCATTCACCGCCGATGCGACGCATGTGCACATCGACCTCGGCCACGACGCCCGCGCCGATGTCGCGCTCGACGATCTCGTGCTGTGGCCGAAACTGCTCGGTGGCGGTGGTGTGTTCTCCGCGCTGCCCTTCCTCGGACAGTACTGGCACCCCCACGTGCTGGGCGGCGGGGCGGACGGCACGGCGCATGTCGGTGACGCGACCTGGATGTTCGACGGCGCGCAGATCTACGCCGAGAAGAACTGGGGCAAGGGCTTCCCGCAGCGGTGGTGGTGGGGCCAAGCGCAGGGCTTCGACCGGCCCGACGTGTGTGTCGCGTTCGGCGGCGGGGCGCTCACCGCCGGTCGTTGGTCCGCCTCGGTGAGCGGGGCAGTCGTGCGCGTGGGCGCGCATGTGGTTCGCTTCGCGCCGCCGTTCGCGAGGGTGCGATGCGAGACCGACGGCCACCAGTGGGAGGTCACCGCCCGCGGTCATGGCTGTCGGCTGCACCTCGTCGGTAAGGGCCGCGGTGAGCCGCACATCCTGCCCGTGCCGCTGCCCGCACTGCGCCGCAACGCGGATACCGACACCGAGTACCTCTGCGGCAGCGTGACGATGGAGATCACGGGCCGCCTGCAGTACTCGGGTCGCACAGAACTCGCCGGCCTCGAGATCGGCCATCGCCCACCCGAATGACGCTTTGTGTCGCGGCTCCACGTCCATCCCCCGACGTGGACGTGTGACACGAACGGGAGCGTCAGCCGGCCACGATGCGGTCGCGCAGGACCGCGAGCAGCTCATGGCGGCGGATTTCCATGCGCTCGATGCGCACCTCGTCGGCCGAGGGGCCGAGCCACCAGCGCAGCGCGTCGGCCGCGTAGCCGACGCTCGCGATCGGGCGGCCGAACATCACGGCTTCCAGCGCGTCGATCTCGTGCCAGCCGCGGGTAAGCAAGATCGCGAACGCCACCGACGGCCCGCGGGCCACGCCCATGTGGCAGTGCACGAGCACCGAGTCCGCGCGCTCCGCCGCCGCGGTCGTGGATTCGAACCAGCGCGGGTCGCGCGGCGAGCCGTCGTCGGGCGCGGGTAGCCACACCCTCGAGACGGCCGACATGGGGGTGGTGATCGGTGAGCCGTCGTCGGTGAGGTCGATCACGAGGTGCACGCCACGCGCCTCCCACGAAGCCGGGGGTACCGTGTCGCGCTTCATCGGCTGGCCGCTGACGGCGAGCCCGGGGGCCACGATCGACACGACATGGCGGAACTCGTCCTCACCCGGCGGATGGGGGCGGGGGCAGGCACACTCGCGGGGCGTCGCCGGCTCCATCTCAGACCAGGCCTCCGTTGCGCAGCACCGCCAGCGCGTGCTCGCGGAACAGGTCGACCGCCGGCGCCAGGTCGGCGAGCAGCGCCTTGTACGCTCCCGCAGGCTCGGCGTAGCCGGTGGTGCAGCAGTACGAGTCGAGGTTGGCGGTGAGCACGATGCGCCCGTAGCGCTCGATCACCACGATGCTCGTCTCGTTCGCCGAGTAGTCGATGCCGTCGAGTGTGGTGGAGAAGACCTGGTCGTTGGTCATCACCAACGCCTCGTCGGCATCCGGCACTTCCCGGGCTTCGGTCGACACGACCTCGTGCACGTTCCACATCTGTATGCCGGCGAGCGACTCGTCGCCAAAGCCGTTGTACTCGCCGTTCTCCGCGCCCTCGGGAGCGGCGAAGTCGAGCGTGCAATCGGCCTGCTCGCGGGTGAGGGCGAGGTAGCCCTGCGCATCGGCCACCGAGGGGAAGGCGAAGACCGTGACGAACCCGACACCGCCCTCGGCCGTGGTGTAGCCGACCCCGTTGGCGACGGACTCGACATTGTTCTCGGTTGCCCGCCAGTCCTGGTTGCCTTCGTTGCACGCGCCGGCCAACACGCCCCCGCCGGCGCTGAGGAGGGTGTTCGGCTCGCCTACCTGCAACACCCACCCATCAGGCATGTTGCTGGCCTTGGGCAGAGCAGCCAGCAGCAGGTCGCTGGTGGGCGGGTGGGTGGTCGAGGGAGCGTCGGTCGTGTTCGGTGCGGCCGTCGTGGCGGCGCCGCCCGACGCCCCGTCGCTGCACGCCACAAGGGCGATGGCGACGCCGAGGGCGGGGAGGAGGCGATGCCGTGTCATGGCCCCGCAAGGTAACAGCCGCTGTCGCCCGCCGGGCCTCGCTTGACATCGTCGGATTGCTCGCTAATCTACAACCATATGGTTGTAGGTTGGGACTGGACTCCGGAACAGGTCGACCGCCTGTTCCACGCGCTCGCCGACGCAACCCGACGCGACATCGCGATGGCCACGTTCGAGTCACCGCGCTCGGTGTCCGAGCTGGCCCGCCGCTACCCGATGAGCTTCGCCGCGGTGCAGAAGCATGTCGCCGTGCTCGCCGCGGCCGGCATCGTCACCAAACAGCGGCACGGCAGGGAGGTGCTGGTGACCGGCGACATCGATGCCTTCCGGCGGGCCGTCGCCCTCCTCGCCGAGTACGAGGCGATGTGGCGCCGCCGACTCGACCGATTCGAAACAGTCCTCGACGAGGACGAAGGAGAATGACATGCCCGTGACCGACGTCCGCAAGGACCCTGCGCACCTCACGCTCACGCTTGTGAGCGAGTACGACCACCCCGTCGAGAAGGTGTGGTCGTTGTGGAGCGACCCGCGCAAGCTGGAGAAGTGGTGGGGTCCGCCCAGCCACCCGGCCACGGTAGGGGTGCACGACCTGGTGTCGGGTGGGCGCGTCACGTATTGCATGACGGGTCCCGACGGTGAGCAGTACCACGGCCTGTGGCAGGTGCGGGCGGTGAGCGCGCCGCACAGGTTGGAGGCGGAGGACTTCTTCACCGACTCCGACGGCAATGTGAACCACGACTTGCCGACCACCCGCATGCAGGTGTCGCTCGCGGCGCGGCCCGAGGGGGGCACGCGCATGTCGATCACCAGCCACTTCCCGACACTGGAAGCGATGGAGCAGATCTTGGCGATGGGCATGGAGGAAGGCGCGACGAGCGCCCTGGCCCAGGCCGACGCCGTGCTCGCGTAGGTGTCGTTCGGCCCTCAGCTGGGGACGGCGACGCGCACGAAGCGTTGACCGCCCTCGGCGAATGCGCGCTGCAGCCCGGTCCTCAAATCGTCCGGCGTAGCTACGGACTCGGCAGTCCAGCCGAAGCCGCGGGCGATGCCGACGGGATCGTGCGCCGACACATCCACGCCCATGCGCGGCGCGCCCACAGCGTCGAAGGACTCGCGGATCTGGGCGTAGCCGTGGCTGTCCCACAGCACGACGACAATGTCGAGTTCCTCGTCGACCGCCGTTGCCATCTCGGCCACGGTGAACAGCCACCCACCATCGCCAGCGAGCGCGAACACGGGCCGCTGTGGTGCGGCGATGGCTGCGCCGATGGCCATCGGCAGCGCACAGCCAAGCGTCCCGTAGCCGTACGGCGCGAGCCACGAGCGCGGCTGCTCGGCCGGGAGGTGAACATGGGCCGAGTAGCCGAGCTGGGTGGAATCGAGGGCGACGATCGTGTGTGGCGGCAACGCGTCCGCGATCGCGTCGAGCCAACGGGCGTGCGTGGCGGGCGGGGTGGCCGCGATGCGCAGCGTGAGGGCGCGGGCCGCGCCGTCACGATCCGCGCCGGCGGGCAGCGCTGCGGCCAGTGCGTCGAGCGCGGCGCTTGCATCCGCGGTGATCGCCACCTGCGGGGTCATCCGGCGGGTGAGCTGCTCGGCGTCGATGTCGATGCGCACCAGGTGCTGCAACGCCAACGCCCGCCCGCCGTTGTACAGGTCCGTGTCGGAGACTTTGGCGCCCACCACGAGCACGGCATCGGCCGCTTCCAGCGCGGCCTGTACTGCCGGCGTCATCATCGTGTTGCCGGCGCAGAGGGCATGGCTGGAGGGCAGCACCCCCTTCGCATTGCCGGTGAGCAGCACCGGTGCGTCGAGCGCAGTCGCGACTGCGGCCAACTCACGACCCGCGCCGAGGCATCCGCCGCCGGCAACAATCAGGGGGTGGCGCGCTCCGGCGAGCACTGTGGCGGCCTGCTGCACGAGCGCCGCCTCGGGTGCCGGCCGCGTGGCTGCGGACGGCACCTTCTCGAACGGTGCGACCCACTGCGCGAGCACGTCGGTGGGGAATGCCAGGTGCACGGGCCGCGGGCGACGCGACGTGAACACGTCCCACGCCCGGGCCAGCAGCGCGGGCACGTCGGCCGGGTCGTGCACGGTCTCGCTGAACGCGGTGACGGTGCGGGCCACGGCGGCCTGGTCATCGAGGTCGTGCAACGGCCCGAAGCGGCGGCCGAGTGCATTGGTGGGCGTGGTGGTCGCGAGTACGAGCATCGGGCGCGAGTCGTGGAACGCCTGCGCCATCGGGGTGAGCGCATTCGTGAGCCCGGGCCCGCTGATTAGCGTGCACACCCCCGGCCGGCCGGTGACGATCGACCAGCCGTCGGCCATGAAGCCCGCACCCTGCTCATGACGCGGGGAGACGGCGCGGACTCCAGCGCGGTGCAGCCCGCGGTACAGCTCGATGTTGTGCACACCGGGGATGCCGAACACTGTGTCGACCCCGTACTCGCGGGCGAGCAGATCGATCACCGCCTCGCCGACGCGCAACGTGGCGCCCGCTGGCGCGTTCACGATGAGGCGACCTTCTCGCCCACGAGCTGATCAGCCAATGTACGGATGCGGTGGCAGGCCTCGGCCATGACGTCGCTCTCCACCGTCAGCGCGAGGCGGATGTGGCCGGCACCGCGTGAGCCGAAGCTCTCGCCGGGCATCACCGCCACGCCGAACTCGTCGAGCAGCCTCCACGCGAACGCTTCCCCGCTGAGGCCGGTGGGGCGGATGTCGGCCATCACGAACATGCCGCCCTCCGGCATGTGCACGCTCACCGACGTGCTGCCGTGCAGCGCGGCGACCATCGTCTCGGCCCGCTCGCGGAACGTGCGCTTCAGCAGCTTGACCTCAGGATGCTGCTGCTCGAGCGCGACCACGACGGCATCGCCGATGAACGGCTGGCTGCCGAACAGGATCGTCTCGGTCACGAGCGTGAGACGCGGCGCGAGCTCGGGCGGGCACGCCGCCCAGCCGGCCCGGAAGCCAGGCAGCGCGTGTGACTTGGAGATGCTCGCCAGTGCAACGGAGCGGTGACGCAGCTGCGGCCGGTCGAAGGGCGAGCAGAACGGCACGTCGAAGGTGAGATCGGCGTACACCTCGTCGCACACGATCCACAGATCGTGGCGTTCGCACACCTCGCCGATCGCATCGATCTCGGCCTCCGAGAGCACGGCGCCGGTGGGGTTGCCGGGCGTGTTGAGCAACAGCACCCGCGAGCGCGGCGTGATGCGCTCCTCGAGCGCTTCAGCGGTGAGGTGGAAACCGTCCTCCGGCAGGGTCGGCACCGGCACGAACGTTGCGCCGGTGGAGGCGATGACACCCTCGTACGTGGCGTAGTACGGGTCGGGCACGAGCACCTCGTCGCCGTGCTCGACGAGTGTGGTCATGGTCGCGTACAGCGCGTTCTGCGTGCCCGACGTGTAGACGATGTGTTCAGGCGCGACGGGCAGGCCCGAGCGCCGCGTGAGGTGGGCGGCGATGGCCTGCAGCGCGGCCGGCTCGCCCTGGCCACCCGAATAGCGCGTGCGGCCGGCGCGCATCGACTCGACCGCGCGGTCGAGCACGGCCGCCGGCGGGGGCAGGTCGGGCTCGCCGATCGACAAGAAGATCAGCGGCTCACCCTTCGCCGCGCGCTGGCGCGCCGTCATGTGCACGGCCCACTTCGCGGCGCCGAGTCCGTCGAGGCGATCCGACACCGATGCGTACCTCATGATTTGGCACGCTACCTGGCCGCCCGCGCGGCCCTGGCGGCCTTCAGTCGTGCTCGGTGTGGCTGGCGCGCTCGGCCACGATCGGCAGCATCTTCACTGCCAGCTGGGGCACGTCCTCCAGCAGGGCGGTGAAGCCGCGCCCGTCGATGTGCAGCACCGCACCATCGGTCTTCACAGTGACGCGCGAGTTGCGTGGCCGATGGCACAACAGCCCGATCTCGCCGGCCACGCCCCCCTTGCCGATATCGGCGATGTGCTGGCCGTGGCGGGTGACTTCGAGGGTGCCATCGAGGACGATCACCATCTCATGGCTGACCGAGCCCTCCTCCATCAACACCTCGCCGGCGGTGACGTTCAGCGACGTGGCGATCTTGTGGATGTGCTCCAGGTCGTGGGCCGACATCCCGACGAAGAGCGGGATCTGGTGCAGGGGGTCTTGGTGTCGATGCATCGGTGCCGTCCTCTCGACCGTTGGTTTCAAAGGGTAGTTCGCAGAGGCGCCGGCCGGAGACCCGACTGGCGCATCCCGTGTCGGGTCAGGCACCCGGAACGTATTCCACGAGCTCCAGCCGCCCGGAGCGGCCGGCCAGCACGACCTCGTTGGCCGGCTGAAGACCGCACCAGGTGCCGTTCGGCTGATGTTGGCCTCGTGTTCACCGGCCGTTCAGATGATTCTGGCTAGCCTCGCGGCGAAAGGATGGGGGTCATGGCTGAATCGGATCTCGTCGCGCAACTGGTTCCGTATCTCCGCAGCGTGGGGCTCTTCTCGCGGTGCTCGGACTACGAGTTGAAGGTGGTAGCTCGTCACTGCACCAGCCGCGAGGTGAAAGCAGGTGAGGTCATCGTGCGCAAGGGTGAGGACGGCGGCGAGATGTTCCTCGTGCTGTCGTGCACCGCCGAGGCTCGTGATGGCGACCGTCTGTTTCACACGTTCACGCCTGGCGAGTACTTCGGTGAACTCGCCGTCCTGCGGCCCGCGCCGCGCACCTCGGACGTGATCGCTACCTCCGACGGTCTGCTCGCGGCGCTCAGCCGCAACGAGATGTTCCTGCTGCTCGACACAATCCCGGGTGTCGCCAAGGCGATGCTGCAGGGTCTGGCCGACACCGTACGCGAAGTCAAAGAGCGCGCCGACCGCACGGGTGGCTGAACCCTCCGACTGCAGGTGGACTCGGTCGCCGTCGTAGCGTCCGGGCGGTGAGCACCATCGAGCACTTCGACGTGCTGATCGTGGGGGCGGGGATCTCCGGCGTCGGCGCGGCATATCACCTTCAGCAGCAATGCCCAGAGCGGTCATTTGTGATCCTGGAAGCTCTCGAGAGCTTCGGGGGCACATGGCTGATGCACAAATACCCGGGCATCCGTAGCGACAGTGACCTCTACACGTTCGGGTACCGCTTCAAGCCGTGGACGGGCGCACCGATCGCCACGGCAGAGGAGATCCTCAAGTACATGGGCGAGGTGATCGAGGAGAACGACCTCGACCGCCACATCCGCTACCACCACCACATCAGCGACGCGTCGTTCGACAGCGGCACGAACCTGTGGACGGTGAATGCGACCAACACTGCCACCGGTGAGCCGTTCCGGTTCACGACCAACTTCTTGTGGATGTGCCAGGGCTACTACAAGCACTCCGAGGGCTACACGCCCGAGTGGCCGGGCATGGATCAGTACCAGGGTCAGATCGTGCACCCGCAGACATGGCCCGAGGACATCGACCTGCACGGCAAGAAGGTCGTGTGCATCGGGTCGGGCGCCACAACCGCCACCGTCGTGCCGGCCATCGCCGGCGCGGTCGAGCACGTCACCGTGCTGCAGCGTTCACCTACCTACTTCTGGTCGGGGCGCAACGCGAACGAGGTCGCCGACATGTTGCGCGAGTTGGAGATCCCCGAGGAGTGGGTGCACGAGATCGTGCGCCGCAAGATCCTCCACGACCAGGGCGCGCTCACCAAGTTCGCCGTCGACGAGCCCGAGTTCGCCAAGGCCGCGCTCATCGACGAAGTGCGCAAGCAACTGCCCGAGGGTTACGACGTCGACAAGCACTTCACCCCGCGTTACCGGCCGTGGCAGCAGCGGCTCGCGTTCGTTCCCGACGGCGACCTGTTCAAGGGCATCAGCTCGGGCAAGGCGAGCATGGTGACCGATGAGATCGAGACGTTCACCGAGACCGGCATCCGCACCGTGGGTGGTGAGGAACTCGAGGCGGACATCATCATCACGGCCACCGGCTTCAACCTCAGCGTGCTCGGCGGGATCACGTTCACCATCGACGGTGCTCCACTCGACCTGTCGAAGACCATCACCTATCGCGGGATGATGTTCACCGGCGTGCCCAACCTGCTGTGGGTGTTCGGCTACTTCCGTGCCAGCTGGACGCTGCGCGTCGACCTGATCGGCGACCTCACCTGCCGCCTGTTGCGGCTGATGGACGCCAAGGGTGCGCGGCGGGTGACGCCGCAGCTGCGGCCCGAGGAGCAGGGCGAGCCCGTGCTCGACTGGATCGGCGACGACAACTTCAACCCGAACTACTTGAAGCGCTCGATGCACCTGATGCCCAAGCGCCTCGACAAGCCCGAGTGGAGTCACACCCAGGACTACTGGGCGGAGAAGGTGGCGTTGCCCGCGGTGAACCTCGACGACGGCTGCCTCGTCTTCGAGTGAATCGATGGGCGTGACCGTCAGTCGCCGTCGCCGAAGCAGGAGCTGAGCCATCCGGCCTGGAGCAGGGTGATGATCCCCGCGTCGTCCGCCCGCGCCAGGATCAGACCATCGGACCATCCCACTGTGTCCGGTCCGAACTCGGAGTGCGACACCTCGGGCTTCGAGCTGGTGCCGGCCCACGGGATGCCGACGGTTCGCCCATCGGCCGTGCGGATCTGCAAGTCGGGTCCCCAGGAGCCGTACTCCCATCCGCTGAACGCGAGGCTGCCGGTGTTCTCGGCGCGTAGGAACAGGACCTTGAGGCTGGACCACCGCACCTCGTACCCGTCCGCGCACCCGAGGTCACCGAGGCTCGGCGGCGCGATGTAATCGGGCGGGCCGAGGATCTCGGAGAGTGCCGCGATCGTGCCGTCCACCGAGGACCCGAAGTAGATGTCGTTGAGTGCGTTCTTCTGGATGATGATCGGCCCCGAAGCCACGCGCGAGGTGGAGTCGATCCCCATGGCCTCGGCCGTCGGTCCGTCGATGGCTCCCGTTGCGGGAACACCCGCTGCGACCTGGAACTTCACCAGAGCCTGCAGTGTCTCGGGCCCGAGGTAGCCGTCGACCGACTTGGCCGGCATCAAGCCCCAGATGGCCAGCACGTGCTGGGCGGCGTAGATCCGGGGGCCGAACATGCCGAAGGCCAACGTGTTGTCCTCTTCGACGAAGGTGGCGGGCTTGGTCGTGATCTCGCACGACCACGCGGCAGCATCGACCGCCTCCGCGGGCACGCCGGCGTTGAGGATCTCTGTGCGGCAGGCGGCCGTGGTGGCCGTGTCGACGACGACGTGCCAGGTGTTGTCGTCGGCGAACTTGGCGATCGTCGTGCCGCCGGACGCCGTCTTGGCCACGGCCCACGCGCCGTCGCACATGGCGGCTGTCGCGCCCGCAACATGCAGATCGGCGGCGAGTACGTCGTCGGCGCACGGGTCGGCGGGCGCTTCGGAGCGGCTCGTGGCGGTCGTGTTCCACGTGCCACCGTCGGGGGTGCTCACATCGGTCGCCGGCGACGTGACCGTGCCGTCGTCACCGGTGACGGTGATGATCACGATGATGCCGATGACGATCACCAGCACCGAAACGATCGCGGCGACGATCAGTCCCGTGCGCCGCTGCTCGGCCTTGGTGGTGATCATCGGCGGTTCGGGCGACACGCCGGGCCGTTGTCCGTCGTCGTTGGCCATGGTCCGCTCCTCCGTGCCGCCGTCGTCAACCTACTCAACGCATGAGGGGAGGGGTAGCCAGAGGGAGAGGCGGGCGCCGCCGAGGGGGCTGCGGGCAGCCGTGACGCCGCCGGCGTGCGCCTCGGCGACCGAGGCCACGATCGCGAGGCCGAGGCCGGCGCCGCCGCGATCGGCGGTGCGGGCCTCGTCGAGGCGGGTGAAGCGGCGGAAGATCTCGTCGTGCTGGGCGGGATCGATGCCCGGGCCGTCGTCGTCCACGTGCAGCCACACGCGACCGTCGGCGACCTCGACGGTGGCCGCGACGCGATCGGCCGCGTGACGGCGGGCGTTGGCGAGCAGGTTGCGGATCGCGCGGGCCGCCAGGGCACGGTCGAGCGACACCTCCCGGGACGCGCCGCTCACCTCGGCCGCGGGCGCCACCACAGCGGCCTCCTCGCGCACGAGTGCGAGCAGGTCGATCGGCGCGAGCGCGATCGGCCGTGCCTCGTCGAGCGTGGAGAGCAGCACGAGATCGTCGATGCGCTCGCCGAGCCGCGCGCACAGCGCGTCGAGACGATCGAGCAGGGCGTCGTCGACCGCCTGCGCCTTCGACCCCACCAGCTCCAGCTCGCCCTGCAGCGCCATCAACGGGGTGCGCAGTTCGTGGGCCGCGTCGGAGGTGAACTGGCGTTGCGCGGCGCGGCCTTCCTCGATGCGGTCGAGCATTGCGTTCACGGTGGTGGCGAGGCGCTCGATCTCGTCGCCCGTGTCGGGCACGGGCACGCGAGCGCCGCTGTTCGCGCCGCCGATCGTGCCCGCGAGCGCGGTGATCGAGCCGACGGGCCGCAAGGCGCGGTGGGTGGCCAGGCCGGCCATGAGCGCGCTCAGCACGGCCCCCAGAGGGATCGCGATCCACAGCCCGCGGTACAGCGAGTGCAGGCTGTCGGTGAGCCGCGCCTGCGAGGTGGTGCCCACCAACACCACGGTGGTTCCCCTGATCTCCACGGTGCGCGTCACCTGCAGGCTGCCCGCCGGTGTGGCCGGCACCTGGGCCGGATCGACCACCAGGGCATCCACCCCGTCGGCGGTGGACAGCGTCACCGTGCCCGTGCCCGAGCGCACCCCCGCCTCCAATTGGTCGAGCACCTCGCCGACCCGCTCACGGATCGCGTCGCGCCCGCTGTTGGCGATGGCGACGAAGCCGACCGTGCCGAGCAACGAGTAGAGCCCAGCGGTGACCGCGAGCACGGTGAACGTGACCCGGCCGCGCACGCCAGTGAGCGGGTTCCTCATCGCACTCCGATCCGGTAGCCCAGGCCACGCACGTTCTCGATCTGCACGGGGGCGAGCTTCTCGCGCAGGCGGCGCAGGTAGATGTCGAGGTTGCTCGCGTCCACCCCGGCATCGGGGCCCCACACGTCGTCGAGCAGTTCCTGGCGGGTCGCGCACGCGCCGTTGGCGAGCAGCAGGCAGCGCAGCAACTGGTCTTCGCGGCTGGTGAGCGTGATCGGCTCGCCGGCCACCGCGCACTCGCGGGTGCCGAGGTCGTAGTGCAGGTCGCCACGCAGCACGACATTGCTGGCGAGCGCGGAGTTGCGCCGCATGAGCACGCGCAGGCGGGCGGCGATGACGGCGATGCTGGCCGGCTTGGTGATGAAGTCGTCGGCGCCGGAATCGAGCAGGTCGATCTGGTCGTACTCGCCCGACTTGGCGGTGAGCACGAGGATCGGCGTGGTGTCGCCCTCCTCGCGCAGGCGGGTGCACACCGAGTAGCCGTTCATGCCGGGCAGCAGCAGATCGAGCACGATCGCCTGGTAGCCGCCGTCGAGCGCCTTCCACAGGCCCTCCGCGCCGTCGGCGCACGTGTCGACGTCGAAGCCCTCGGCGCGCAGGCCGCGCTCGACGACGCTGCGGATCGCATCGTCGTCCTCGATCACCAGCACCCGCATGGATGTCACCGTAACGAGCGGGCGCAGGGCCTGCTCGACGGCCCGTTCAGACTCGTTTCAGGTTCATCCGTGGTGCAATTCAGTCGTGCGAGCGGATCATGCCGCCATCAGCCCCGATCGGCGGGGCGGAGAGAGAGGAAGCGTGATGAAGCGCAACACATTGTTCGGAGCCGCCGGCCTGCTGGTGGCGGGTGCGGCGATCGGCGCCGGCGCCATCGTCAGCCAGAACGCGATGGCCTCCGACGGCCAGGTGGAGACCGCCGACGCGCTCACGATGATCAACATCAGCGAGGACGGCACGGCCCTGCAGTGCACGTTCACCGGTGCCGACATCGAGGGCCTGGTGCCCGAGGGCATTCCCACCGACGACGCGCTCAAGGGCCAGATGGTGATGGGCGTCGCCAACATCGTTTCCGCCGAGGGCAGCCTGCCAGAGATCGACGTCGACGGCGGCACTGTCGTCGGCAACGCCGGCGTCATCGTCGGTTCGATCGCCCCCGGCGCCCTGCCTGCCGACGGCGTGATCACGGTGGAGGCCAGCACGGCCACCGGTGGGATCCAGATCAGTGGCACGAATGCCGACGGCACCCCGATCGCCGGACCGGAGACCCGTGAGGGCACCGCCGAGGAGTGCGCGGCGATGCGCGCCGAAGCGCTGGCGAACCTGCAGGACCTGCAGGCCCAGGTCGCCACGGCCACGAGCGGCGAGGCCGTGATCAACGTCTCCGGCGGAGCGGGCGTGACCACCAAGCCCTGACCGGTACCCTCCGGCGGGTGCAATCCGCCGACTCCGGCCCCAATGACGAAGCGACACGGCGTGCGATGCGCGCCGTGTTCGTCGTTTTCATCGGTATGGGCGTCGCCACGGCGAGCTGGGCCTCGCGCATCCCCCAGGTGAAGCACGCGTTGCACCTCACCCCGAAGGCCCTCGGCGGCGTCATCCTCGCGTTCGCGATCGGGTCGCTGTGCTCGCTGCCCCTGGCCGGGCTGGTGGTACACCGCCTCGGCGCGGAGCGCACGATCCGGCTGATGTCGATCGTGTGTGCCATTGGTGTCGGGGTGATGGGTGTCGGCGTGCAGTTCGGGGTGCCGCCGGTGATGGCCGGACTGTTCCTGGCCGGCTTCGGCAACGGGATGTGGGACGTCGCCACGAATGTCGAGGCCGCGGCGATCGAGCAGCGCGCCGGCCGGTCGGTGATGCCCCGATTCCATGCAGGGTTCAGTGTCGGCACGGTGATGGGTGGCCTGATCGGCGCGGGCATGAACGCGCTCCACGTGAACGTGACGGCTCACCTGGTGGGCATGGCCGTGTTGATCGGAGTGGGCGTCCCGCTGGCGTCGTTCGGATTCCTGCCGATCGTCGAAGTGGCACACGACGAACACGCTGAGAGCAAGCACCCGATGCACGCCTGGGTCGAGCCGCGCACGCTCCTGATCGGCGTGTTCGTGCTGACGATGGCGTTCGCCGAGGGCACCGCCAACGACTGGCTCGGGGTGGCCGCGATCGATGGTTATGGGGCGAGCGCGGCGGTCGGCTCGATGGCGTACGTGGTGTTCGTCACCGGCATGACTGTGTGTCGCTGGTTCGGCCCGGGGCTGATCGATCGCTTCGGCCGCGTGGTGGCGATGCGCGCGAGCGCGGCCTGCGCCATGGTGGGGCTGCTCATCGTGGTGTTCGGGCCCAACCTGGCGACGGCCGCGATCGGCGCCGTCCTGTGGGGCCTCGGGGCTGCACTCGGCTTCCCCACCGGCATGAGTGCCGCGGGCGACGAGCCGAAGTACGCGGCCGCCCGCGTCAGCGTGGTGGCCACGATCGGGTACTGCGCGTTCCTCGCCGGCCCGGCGCTGATCGGCCTCGTCGGCAACCATGTCGGCGTGCTGCACGCCCTCACGGTGACGGCCGGCCTGTTGGGCGTCGGTGTGCTCGTGGCCGGCTCGACGCGGCAGCTGGTGGGCGAGGCCGCCGGCAGCGAGCCGCTCAGCGCTGCTTGAGCGGACCCATCACCTGTTCCACGAAGCGGTGGATCGGCTCCAGCGAGCGCGGGTGCCCGAAGTCCATCACGAAGTGCTGCACGCCGAGATCGGCCCGGTGCGCCAACAGCTCGAGGAGCGCGGCGCTGTCGGCGTCGGATTCGGGGAGCGGCCGTTCGACCGTGTTGCTGATCTCGATCGCGCCGGGGTCGCGCCCGGCGCGTTCCGCCGAGGCGCGCACGATGCCGAGCTTGCGGGCGTAGTCCTCGTCATCGACGTAGCGGCCGTTCCACATGTCGGCGATGCGGCCCGCGAGGGGCAGCCCCACCTGCTCGCCCGACGCGCCGATGCAGACACGTGGTGGCAGCTCCGGCAACGGCGGCGCCGATGCACCCTCGATGTGGAAGTGCTTGCCGTGGAACGTCGGTGCGGCCTCGCTCCACATCAGCCGGCAGATGGCGACGACCTCCTCGAGTTGCTCGAAACGCACCTTCGCCGAGGGGAAGTCGTAGCCGTAGGCGCGGTATTCGTCCTCCCGCCAACCGGCGCCGATGCCGAGGATGAAGCGGTTGCCCGACAGCACCTGCAACGTTGCGGCCATCTTCGCCGTGAGCGCAGGCGGGCGGTAGCCGTGGCCGAGCACGTGGTGGCAGAGCGCCACGTTCGGGTGGCGGGCGGCGAGCCAGGTGAGCGTCGTCCAGCCCTCGAGGAACGGGTCGGTCTTCGCGTCGAAGCCGTAGAAGTGGTCGGCGACCCACAACGAGTCGAAGTGCGGCAGCGCGGTCGGCAGGATCTCGGTGTCCTGGTAGGCGGCGATGGGCACATAGTCGCTCCACCGGTTGCCGATCACCGGCGTGAGCCAGCCGAACTTCAACGCGCTCAGGCGGCTTCCAACCCCTTCTTGATGCGGTCGAGCGTGGCCTGCATGCCCTTCACCATCATCCGCCGCCGGCCGAGCACGTACTTGTAGACGAACCCGGTCACGCCCTTCGGCACGAAGCTGAACGACTCGGTCACCTTCGTGCCGTTGCCCTCCGCAGCGAACTCGTAGCGCCACGTCGTGTAGCCCTCGGCGCTGAACTCGAACACCACGCCCGGCTCACAGGCGGTGACCTTCGACGTGGTGGTCCAGGCCTTCACCGTGCGGCCGGCGATCTTGGCCACGTTGTCGCCCTCGAACTCGGCGCCCACAGAGGGGCCGGTGGCGTCGCCCTTCCAACGCCCCGCGGTGCACTCGGGGCTCCACTCGCCCATGCGGGTGATGTCGGCGACGGCGGCCCACACCTCTGCCGGGGGTCGTTCGATGACACTGGTGGCGCTGCCTGTGGTGCTGCTCATGCGGGGGACCTTACGCGCTCGTGATCGGCGGTTCGTTGTGCGAGCATTCGCCCGTGGCCCGGGCCCTCCTGCTCACTGCGCCGTGGCGCCGCGCACTCGTGGCGCTGCGCCATCGGCCGGGCATGCTCGCCACCGCCGCGGCGGCCGGCCTCATCATCGGGCTCGTGGCCAGCGCTCCGGTGCTGTTCGTGTCGGCCGTCGGCTCGGGGGCGGTGCAGGTGCAGTACGCCGACACCTGCCCAGCCTCCACCTCGGTGACGATGACGGTGCCACGTGGGGTGGTGGTGAACGGTGTGTTCCAGCCCTACGACGACAGCAGCGCGCTCCGTCTGCTCGGCGACGTGACCGCCGGCCAGGCGTCGTTCGCTGCTCCCGAGCACGTGGAGGCCAGCTACTCGCCCACCAAGGTGAGCGCGGGCGATGCCGACGGCCAGATCGGCTTCCTCGTGCGCCCGGGCTGGCGCGACCATGTCGAGTTCGTCACCGACGAGGTGCCCGGCAACGTCTGGCTGCCCGACACGTTGGCCGCCGGGCTCTCGGTCGGCTCGGGCGACACGATCGTGGTGCACACGCGTGGGGGAGGTGATCGCACCCTGCGCGTGGCGGCCGTCTTCCGTGATCTCGCCCTGCGCCAGCTCGACGACTTCTGGTGCGCCGCGGTGGATGCGATCCTGCCGCGCAACATGTTCGGCGAGGTGTTCCCCCCGGCGATGGCGATCGTGGAGAAGGCCACGTTCGACGACGAGGCGCTGCGCGACAGCCTCTACTTCTCGCGGTATGTGGCCCAGTTCGCTCGTCCGCCGCTCACGATCGCCGACGCCACGCGCTACAAGAACGAGACCGCGGTGGTGCGCAGCCGCGTGGCTGCGGCCGATCCGGCGGCGCGGGTGATCGCCTCGATCGACCGTCTCGACAACCGTTCGCGAACGGTACGCACTGCTGTGCGCGACACCACGTTGCCGGTGGCCGCGCTCGCGGTGGTGTGCGCGCTCGCGCTCGCCTCGGTGCTCGGGCTGCTGTGGGTGAGGGCGCGGCGCAACTCGTGCATCGCCCTGGCGACGATCGGGGTGCCGCCCTCGGCCATCGGCGGGAAGGCCGCGCTGGAGGTGGGCGGTGCGCTCGTCGTCGGTGCCGCCGCCGGGGTGATGACGGCACAGACGTCGATGGGCCTGTGGGCGCCGTCAAGCGACCTCGAGCCGGGGTCGCTGGGGTGGGCATTCGTGGCCGGCGGTGCTGCGGCCGCGGCGGGCATCATGCTCGTCGCCGCGACAGCGGCCGTTTCGTGCCGGTCGCTGCTGCGTCACGCGGTGCCGCTGGGCCGCGGCTGGCTCTCCGTGGTGCCCTGGGAGCTGGGGCTCGCCGTGGTGGCCTGGCTGGCCGCCCGCGACATCGGCACCGAGGCACTCGTGCCGGTGGAGGGCAGCCGCGTCGTCGACACCAGCGCGTCCGTGCTGCTGCTGCCGCTGGCCGTGCTCGCCCTCGGAGCGGCCCTCACCGCGCGCGCCTGGTGGCTGCTCACCCGCCGTCGACGCGCGCAACACCTCCCCACGCGCCTGCAGCGCCGCCTCGCGCTGCGTCGGCTGCAGTTCGGCTCGAAGGCGGGCACCGCCATCCTCGGCGCGGGCACGCTCGCGCTGGGCGTGTCGGTGTTCGGGCTGGCGATGAACTCGTCGCTCGAACGCACCGGGGTGGCGAAGAGCTCTGTGTACGTGGGCAGCGATATCCGCGTGTTGATCGCCGGCAGCTTGCCGGCGGACGTGCCCGGGGCCACCGAGGTGTGGCAGCGCAGCGAGATGGAGTACGCAGGCGTCGAGGTCGATCTCCTCGCCGTCGACCCGGCATCGTTCGCGCAGGCCGCCTTCTGGGACGACGCGTTCGCCGACGCCTCGCTCGCTTCGCTGATGAGCGACATCGCCACGGGATCCGGGTCGCCGGTGCCGGCGATCCTCGTGGGCGACGCCGCCGAGTCGGGTGGCGTCGTCAACCCCAACCAGCCGGCGGATCCGTGGCCGGTGGAGGTCGTCGCCCACGTCAGGGCCTTCCCCGGCGCGGGCAGCAAGCGGCCGACGCTGGTGGTGCCGCTCGCGGCGGCGCAGGCCGGGCCGATCAACTACTTCCACTTCGTGTCCGCGAAGGGCGACTACGGCGAGTGGCGTGGCACGTTGCAGGAACTCGGCGCGCAGCCGATGCTGGCGATCTCCCGTCAGGGCGCGGTCGACTCCTCGGTGTTGCAGTTCGCCGCGTGGTCGTTCGACTTCGTGAAGGCGCTCGGTGTCTTCGTGGGCGGTCTGGTGGTGGCTGCGTTGGTGTTGCACCTGTCGGCCCGCCAGCGCCAGCAGGCGCTCGGCTTCGCCTTCCTGCGGCGGATGGGCTTCACCCGGCGGCGGCATTGGTCGGCGCTCGTGGCCGAGGTGGGGGCGATGATGCTCGGCGTGGTGCTGCTCGGCACGGCGCTCGCGCTCGCGTGCGTGAGGATCGTCAGCCCCCATGTCGATCCGCTGCCGGTGACTCCACCCACGCCGCTGATGGTGGTGCCGTGGATCGCCCTCGCCGTGATCTGGGGTGTGGGCGTCGCGGTGGTGTTGCTCGGCACCGCGTTCGCCCAGCTCGTCGGTGGCCGTGTCGATGTCGCGGAGGTGTTGCGCGATGGATCGTGAGGCGACGGTGCTCGTGGGCCGCGACCTCAATGTGTCGTACCGCGCCGTCGACGGTGCGGTGCCGGCGGTCGTCGACGTGTCGCTGGAGGTGCACTCGGGCACGTTGGTGGTACTCGCCGGCCCTTCGGGCTCGGGCAAGAGCAGCCTCCTGCGCGTGCTCGGCCTCATCGACCGCCCCACCAGTGGATCGCTGTCACTCGCCGGTCGCGACGTGCTCGCGCTCGGCGATCGCGGCCGCCGTCGCCTGCGCCGTACCCATCTCGCCTATGTGCACCAGCGGCCGGTGACGAACCTGGTCGATGATCTACGCGCCGAGGAGCAGGTCGCGTTCGCGCTCCAGGCACGTGGCCGCCAGGCAGTGGCGCTCTCGGTGGCCGCCGCGCTCCAGAGGTACGGGCTGGGCGAGCGTTCGCGGTCGCGCCCGGCGCACCTCAGCGGCGGCGAGCAGCAGCGGCTGGCGATCGCGATGGCCACCGCGGTGACGCCCGTGGTGCTGTTCGCTGACGAGCCGACCGCGGAGCTCGATCGCCACCATGCCCACGAGGTGATCGACGCGCTCGCCCGTGCCGCCGCGGACGGACAGGCCGTGGTGGTGGCCAGCCACGACCCCGACCTGATCGCCGCCGCCGGCGAAGTGGTGCGCCTGCGCGAAGGCAGGCGCGAGTCATGAGTGCTGTCCTCACCGCCACCGCGCTGCGCAAGTGGTTCACCTCGGGCGATGAGCGGATCATGCCGGTCGACGGCGTCGACCTCGCATTGCACGCGGGCGAGATCGTGCTCGTCACCGGCCCGTCGGGTTCGGGCAAGACCACGCTGATGCAGATGCTCACCGGCTTCCAGCGCCCCGACGAAGGCCGCGTCGAGTGGCCCGGCGGGGGCTCGATGCCGTCGTGGTCGGCGGTGGCCGTGGTGCCCCAATCGTTGGGCCTGCTGCCCGAGCTGACCGTCGCGGAGAACATCGCGCTCCCGCTCACTGCTCGCGGCCGAACCGAGGTGGCGCGGGTGGCGCCGCGTGTGGCGGCCGCGCTCACCCTGCTCGGTGTCGATCAACTCGCCGACCGGCTGGCGGGCGAGACCTCGCTCGGCCAGCAGCAGCGGGTGGCGGTCGCCCGCGCCCTCGTGGTGGGGCCGAAGGTGCTGGTGGCCGACGAGCCGACCAGCCACCAGGACCACGAGCACGGCGAGGTGGTGCTGCGGGCCATCGCCGCCGTGGCGGCGCGGGGCACGGCCTGCCTGTTGGCCGGCCACGACCCCCTGCTCGCCTCGGTGGCGACGCGCGTGCTGCGGATGGAATCGGGCCGCCTGGCCTGAGGCCAGGGGTTCAGACAGCGATGACGGGCACGAGGCCCTCGGCCGCCCGTGCGAGGCGCAGGTCGGTGGTGACCAACGTCGCGCCGAGGTCGGCAGCGAGGGCGACGTAGGTGGCGTCATACGGGGTCATGTTGTGCCGCCACGCCCAGATGCGCTCTGTGTACGGCCAGGAGTGCAAGTACTCGATCGGCACATTCACGAGGCTGTGTACGGACTCGCCTGCCTCGGCCTCGGTGAGCCAACCGTCGCGGGCGAGCCGTCGCAGCGTCTGGAGTACTTCCGACACCAAGAGGTCGGGCGCGAACAGGTCGTCGTCGAGTGACAACGCCAACACGGGTGCCTTCGGATTGCCGATCAACACGTCGACCATCGCCGAAGCGTCGACCACCTTCATCGCCGGTCTCGCCCCTCGTCGATGGCCGCGTAGATCTCTTCGCTCGGGATGTTGTGCTTCGGCAACTTGGCGATGTCGTCGAGCCACTGGCGGCGACGCGGCACTCGGAGATCGCGGCGGATGAGTTCGAGTACATAGTCGCTGATGGTCGTGCCCTCGGCGGCGGCCCGGGCGCGCAGCCGTTCGTGCAACTCCTCGTCGAGGTTCTTCACCTGCACATTGCTCATGCGTTCATGATGGCATGCGCATCGCATGCTAACAACATGTTCATCTGGATCTTCAACGGGTGCGGTTCGTCCCGTGGTGTGGCACGAATCGCGCCCGTGGGGGCGGGGGCGGTCAGAAACGGCACAAATCGCGCCCGACCGGGAGGTGGACACGGCAGGATGGTCGGCCGTGAGCAGCATCCCATGAGCAGCATCGTGGTGTCCGAGTTGGAGTACGCGCCCCCGGGGGCCGACTCGTTGTTCTTCGATGTCAGCTTCGGCGTCGCCCCTGGCGAACACGCCGCCATCGTCGGTGCCAACGGGGTGGGCAAGAGCACGATCCTGCGCATCCTCTCCGGCGAGATCGATGCCGACGAGGGCGAGTTCGCGCTCGGCGGCACGATGTTGCGCATGACCCAGGACGTGGGCATGAGCCGCCCCGACGACACGCTGCGGGAGATGCTCATCGAGGTCGCGCCCACCGCGCTGCGCGAAGCGGGCCGCGCGCTCGTCGCCGCGGAGAAGGCGATGTACGCCGGCGAGTCGGACGGGATGGACTACGCGGAGACGCTCACCCACTGGGGGGACCTTGGCGGCTACGAGCTGGAATCGCAGTGGGCCGCGGCGGCCAAGCGCAGCGTGAAGACGAACGTCGATGACTTCCACACCCGCCTCGTCGGCGAACTGTCCGGCGGTGAGCGCAAGCGGCTCGTGCTCGACCTGCTGTTGACCTCCGGCGCGGACATCCTCCTGCTCGACGAGCCGGACAACTACCTCGACATCCCCACCCGCGTGTGGCTGGAAGAACAGATCAAGGTGTGCAAGAGCACGATCCTGATGGTCAGTCACGACCGCACCCTGCTCGAGCGGGTGGCGACCAAGATCGTCGTGATCGAGGGCGCCGGCTGCTGGGTGCATGGTGGTTCGTACGCCACGTTCCCCGACGCGCGGGCGCGCCGCCAGGAATTGCTCGGCGACGCGCTGAAGCGCTGGACCGACGAAGAGCGGCGCCTGTTCCAGCACATGAAGATCATGAAGCAGCGCGCTGCGCAGAACTTCAAGAACGCGACGAAGGCCAACGCGGCCGAGACGCGGTGGGAGAAGTTCGTCGCCATCGGCCCGCCGCCCCCGCCCGTGCCCGACCAGAACATCTATGTCAACCTGCGCGGCGCCGACAGCGCGCGGCGGGTGCTGATCCTCAACTCGGTGTCCGTCAACGACCTGTTCCTGCCGTTCAGCGACGAGGTGCACTTCGGGGAGCGGGTGGGCCTGATCGGCCCGAACGGCACCGGCAAGAGCCACCTCATGCGCGCGCTCGCCGGCACCCAGCAGCCAACGGAGGGCACGGTGGGCTTCGGCCCGCGCACGAGCATCGGCACGTTCACCCAGATCAACGACCGCCCCGACTTCCTCGGCCGGCAGTGCTTCGACATCGTGCGCGACCGGGTGTTCGACGACGAGAAGTCGATGAAGTCGCTCGCCCGCTATGGTCTCGCGAACAACGCGAAGCAACAGTTCGAGACCCTGTCCGGCGGGCAGAAGGCGCGCCTGGAGATCCTGTGTCTCGAACTGGAGGGCCACAACGTGTTGCTGCTCGACGAGCCGACGGACAACCTCGACATCGAGTCGTCCGAGGCGCTGGAGCGTGCGCTCGACGGCTTTCAGGGCACCGTGGTCGCGGTCAGCCATGATCGTACGTTCCTCGCCAAGCTCGACCGTTTCCTGATGATCAACGACGACGGCGACGTGTACTCACTGCCCGACTACGACCTCGCGATGACCGCGCTCGCCGCGCCGGCGAACGTCGGCAAGCTGAGATTGGCGAAGTCACTCACCTGAGTGTGGCAATCTGACCGGCGTGCTCGGGGGAACACACTGGATCGTTGAGGGTCGCGTCGATCCACGCTGGCCCGTCTACACGCGCGGCAACATTGGTGAGGTCTTCCCGGAGGTGCTCACTCCGCTCAGCTACGAGCTCGGCGTGAAGCCCGCCGAGGCCGGCTGGCGCGAGGCGTACACGATGCTCGGGGTGCACGATCGGCGCGACTTCGCGACTGACGAGCCGACGATCATCGGCCTGTTCGGCGGGTACGGGTACCTCAACCTGTCGTACCTTCGTATCCTCGGGGTGCGGGCCCCGGGCTCGTCGGCGCAGGCCATCGACGTGTCGCTGTTCGGCGAGGGCGACCCGCCCGCGTACACCCCGCGCAAGGGCGACAAGCGCCCGCTCAACACGGTGAAGATCCTGCGCACCGTGCTGAAGGCACTCGGCCAGAAGGAGCTGCCGTGGCCAGTGGCCGACAGTCGCGAGGTGGTGGCCGCGTGGGAGGCCCGCGAGCCCGATCTCGCGACGGCCACGGACGACGAGCTGCACGCGTTCCTGCGCGCCTACCCGCCCGTGATCCGCCAGGCGTTCCGCAACCACATGGTCTCTAGCGGTGTGAGTGCGATCGTGTCGGGCGTACTGTCCGACGCGGCGATCGCCGCCGGCGATCCCGGGTTGGTCGTGAAACTGCTCGGTGCGGTCGACGGGGTCGTGTCGGCGCAGTACGCGGCGCACCTCTGGACCGTGGCCGAACTCGTGCACGCTGAGCCGGAGCTGATGGCTGAGTTCGACTGCGGCGTCCACGGTCTCGGTGAGCGGCTGGCCGCGATGGCGGTCGCCGAGCCGCTACTGGCCGAGTTCCAGCGGTTCATCGACACCCACGGCCACCGTGGGCCCAACGACTGGGAACTGTCGTCGCGGACGTGGGAGAACACTCCCGAGCTGGCCTGGGCTGCTGTCGACGTGATGCGCCGCTCGGCGCGCGACCTGTCGCACCACGAGCACCTGGCGGCGACCGTGCGCGAGCGCGACGAAGCAACGCATGCGGTGCGGCCGCACCTGAGGCGCCTCGATCGGCTGACCTTCGACAAGGCGCTGGTGGCCGCGCCGTGGTGGGCGCGATCGCGCGAGGCGACGCGCGACCTCGCCATACGCGCGCACAACCCGACGCGTCGGGTGTTCTTCGAGATGGCCCGCCGAGCCGCGGAGCGCGGTGGCTGGGCCGAGCTGCGCGACGTGGCGATGTTGCACCCGATCACCGAGTTGCCGGGCTATGTGGCCGACCCATCTGCGTACTACGCGATGATCGGCGAGCGGGTCGCGTTGCGCGACCGCTTCGCCGCGGTGCCGCCGCCGTTCTTCATCACCAGCGACGCGGAGATCCCGTCCATCGAGCAACTCGAGGGGCTCGGCCATGCCGCTGCGCCCGCGGTGGCCACGGCCGGCGCGGTGCTGCACGGGTCGGCCGGTGCACCCGGCATCGCTCGTGGTCGGGCCCGGGTGGTGCACGACCCGGCCGATCCCGAGGGGCTGGAGCCCGACGAGATCCTGATCGCGCCACACACCGATCCGGCCTGGACGCCCCTGTTCCTGCCGGCCGCTGCCGTCGTGGTGAACGTGGGCGCGCTGATGAGCCACGCCGTCATCGTCAGCCGCGAGCTCGGCATCCCGTGCGTGGTCGCCGTGGGTGAGGCGACCGAGCGAATCGCCAACGGCACGATGATCGAGGTCGACGGCACCGCTGGCACGGTCACCGTGCTCTCCTCATCGACGTCACCGACGTGAGTGGTGGGACCACTCCCGCGACCGGCTACACGGTCGGCGCGCACCTCACCACGACTGACGGGAGGGTGCGGACGTATCACCTCTACGTGCCGCGTGATCTGCCCGACGAGCCGGTGCCGCTGCTCATCGCGCTGCACGGCGGGGTGGGTCCCAACGATGCGCTGCGCACCTGGAACGGCTGGCCTGCGAGCTGTCGGATCGCATCGTCGCCGTCGGTCTGCAGGCAGGCAGCCTCGGCATCGACGAGTGCCGGCCCAGTCATCCGGTGTCGCTGCTGCACATCCACGGCAATGCCGACACGAACCACCCGATCGACGGAGGGCGCGGCACGACGGGCATCTCCGGAGTCGACTTCCAATCGGCGCGCACGTCGATGAGCGACTACGCCGCTGCAGATGGCTGCCCGGTTGCCGCGCTGGTGGCCGCCGATGACACAAACCCCGACCAGACCGTTTCCACTTGGTCGCCGTGCGGTGACCCGCGTCGCGGCTGAGGAGGCCTCCGCTGGAAATCGGGCTGAGGCGCGCGTACTAATGTGCCGGGCAAGGGGAGTTTCCGAAAGGAGACCGGGCGCGATGACGGCGCACATATTTGGTGTCGACACGAGCACGCTCACCGTCGCCGCGCCCCTGGTCATCGTCGGCGCAGTGGCCGCATCGTTGGGCCTCCGCGCGCTCAGGTCGCGGTCGGTGCGGTCGCTGGCCGCTCACTGGCCCTTGACCCGCGGCACCGTGCTGAGCGCGACCGTACAGGTGAGCCACCAGGGCGCATCACGCCACGAGTCCCCGCTCGTGCTCTACACGTACCAGGTGAACGGCCAGGTGTTTCAAGGGCGCCAGGTTCGCGCCGGTGACGAGTTCGGGCGGGTGCGCGTCAACGGCGCGGCGAGCAGCGCGTCCACGACCGTCGCGCGCTATCCCGCCGGGTCGTGCGTCGAGGTGTTCTACGACCCGGCGAACCCCGCGAACTCCGCGTTGGAGCGCTGATGGCTTCGACAAACCTTGGATGAACTCTCACCGCGCTCTCACCGTTCTGGCCGGGGCTCACGCGTATGGTGCCGCACATGGAACTTGAAAGACTCTTCGGTCTTCCCGCGCACCCACTGCTCGTCCACCTGCCGGTGGTGCTCATCCCACTCGCCGGCCTGATCGCGATCGTGTTCGCGTTCAAACCGGCCTGGCTCGATCGCTTCGGGTGGTGGCTCGTCGGCCTCACCGGTGTGGGCATGATCGGGGCCATCCTGGCCGCCGGGAGTGGCGAGGGACTCGAGACACTGCAGGGCGAGGCGGAAACCGCCGCGCGTGAAGATCACTTCGAGCTCGGCGAACTCGCACGGACACTCTCGATCGTGTTCTTCATCGTCGTGCTGGCCGTCGTCGCGCTGCGTTGGTACTCCAAGAAGAAGGCGGCCAATGGTGGCGTGTGGGGCTTCGCCGGCTCGAAGCTCGGTGCGATCGTCGCCGCCGTCGTGTTGGTCGTCAGCGCCGGCGCGGCCACCTGGACGATGGCGCAGGCCGGTCACCAAGGAGCCAAGTTGGCCTGGTGTGAAGAGACGCACAACTGCTGAGCGAGCCGCCCTCGAACACCGTTCGTGTCACACAGCGGCCACGGGCGCCCGTGGTCAGTGTGTGACATGAACCGAGGTGAAGGCCGTGGTACGGGCGGCGAGTTCCTGGCGGAACGCTGCCGCGCGTTCGAGCTTGAGGTGCTCGTAACCGCGCACCTTGTCGGGCAGGGTGGCGATGGCCACCACCTCGGCCAGGTTCTCCGCGGTGACATGGGGCAGGAGCGCGTCGATCGCAGCGATGTACTCGGGCACCATCGCCCGCTCGACGCGGCGCACCGTGGCCCAGCCGAACACGTCGAAGGGCGTGCCGCGCAGGTGACGTAGCGCCCGCAGGGTGGCGAACGCGGGGCGCGACCAGCGGCCGAAGTCGATCTTGCGCTTCCAGCCGACGGCGCGGAGCATCGGCGGGTGCAGCACCCAGGTGACCTTCGCCGTACGGCCACCGACGGCCTGCGCCTGCGCGCGCGTGGCGGGCAGCAGCAGCAGGCGGGCGACCTCGTACTCATCCTTGTAGGCCATCAGCTTGTGCAGGTGGCGGGCGACGGCCTCGGTGAGCTCGTCGTGGCCGAGGGCGGCGACGCGCTCGATCACCGCGTCGAAGCGCTTGGCGTAGCGCTCCGACTGGTAGCCGACGAGATCTGCGTGCAGGCGGTCGCGCAGCGGTTCCTCGTCGTCGGCGGCGCCGGCCGCCGGGAACCCGGCCTCTGCCTCCACGACCGCGGGATCAGCAGCCCACGCGCGGCCCCACGTGAACGCGGCCAGGTTCTTCTTCACCGCGGTGCCGTTGAGGTCGATGACGCGCTCCACGACTTCGGGGGCGAGCGGCACGAGCCCCTGTTGCACGGCGACGCCGAGCATGAACACGTTCACCGTGCTGTCGTCGCCGAGGATCGCCTTGACGATGCGATGAGCATCGACGCGGCTGATGTTCGCGGCCGTGCGGCCGAGCCGGTCGGTGACCTCGGCGGTGGGGTAGGGCCGCTCGGGGTGGGTGACCATGCCGCCGGTGGGCACGGCTGCGGTGTTGACGATGGCCTTCGTGTACCCAGCCGACAAAGTGGTGATCGTGGCATCGGCGCTGCCGACGAGCTGGTCGAAGGCGAGCAGCACGTCGACCGCGCCGGTCTTGGCCTTGTTCGACGGAACGGGCTCGTCGCGCGACAGGCGCAGGTCGCTGACGACGGGCCCGGCCTTCTGCGACAACCCGGTCTGGTCGAGGCCGCGCACATGGAAGCCGGCGAGCATGGCTGCTGTGCCGATGATCTGCGAGGCGGTGACCACACCGGTGCCACCGATGCCCGCCATGCGGATCGTGAGGTCGGCGGTCGATCCGGAGGCGGCCGGAGAAGGTGCCGGGACTGTAGGGAGGGTGCGGTCCGCCGCCGACCCCCGCCGAGGTGTTACCGCGGGGCTCACCGCGACCTTCATGAACGCAGGGCAATCGCCCTCGACGCACGTGAAGTCGAGGTTGCACGAGTCCTGGTCGATGCGCGTCTTGCGGCCGAAGGGCGTGTCGACCGGCTGCACCGACAGGCAGTTGCTCTTGTCGGCGCAGTCGCCGCACCCTTCGCACACGCGCTCGTTGATCACGACCCGGAACGGCGGCGTCTCGATCTTGCCGCGCTTGCGGTCGCGACGCTTCTCGGCCGCGCACCGCTGATCGTGGATGAGCACGGTGCAACCGCGCTCCCACGACAGCTCCTCCTGGGCCTCCTGCAGGCGGGTGCGGCCCCACACCTTCACGCCCGACGGCACGTCCACCATGCGGTAGCGGTGCAGCTCGTCGGTCGTGATGATGATCCGCTGCACCCCTTGGGCGAGCAGCACCTTGCAGAGGTCGAGTACAGAGAGCTGGCCGAAGGGCAGTTGGCCGCCGGTCATCGACACGGCGCCGTTGTAGAGGATCTTGTAGGTGATGTTGACACCGTTCGCGATCGCCCCGCGGATGGCAGTCATCCCGCTGTGGAACAGGGTGCCGTCGCCCAGGTTCTGCACCAGGTGCTCGTCGTCCACGAACGGCGCCATCCCGAACCACTGGGCGCCCTCGTTGCCCATCGAGGTGAGGCCCACGAGGTGTCCGTGGGCTCCGGGCTCGGCCATCATCACCAGGCTGTGGCAGCCGATGCCGGCACCCACGAGTGTGTCGGCCGGCGCCTTCGTGCTGCGGTTGTGCGGGCACCCGGAGCAGAAGTACGGGGTGCGATTGACGCTGAGCGGGATGAGTTGGCGCGCCGCCGGCGGTTCGGGGGTCATGTGGTCGGCGAGGCGTTGTTGCAGGCGCTTGCGGAGGATGGGGGCGATCGTGTCCGCCTCCACCGCGCCGGTGAACGGGAACAGCGGCGAGTCGTCGGGCGCCCGCTTGCCGTACACGACGGGCGCGTTGGCCCGCCCGTAGAGCGCGTCCTTGACCGCCCATTCGAGGTTCTGTGCCTTCTCCTCGATCACCACGACTTCCTGCAGTCCCTCGGCGAACTCGCGGATCTGGCCGGGATCGATCGGGATCGGCATGTCGAGGTGGAACAGGCGGATGCCCGCGGCACGCAGATCGTCGGTGGAGCGGAAGCCGAGCGTGCGCAGCGCCTCGAGGGTCTCGTGGAACGTGTACCCGGGCGAGACGATGCCGATCCAGTCGCTCGGGCCGCGCACCTCGATGCGGTTGAGCTGGTTGAGCACGCCGTACTCGCGCGCCAACTCCAGGCGCACCTCGTGGAACTCGCGCTCGAGCTCGCGGGTGCTGGGCGTGATGACGTTGCCGTTCGGTCGTGGCACCCACAGTCGGCCGTTGACCTCGACAGTGGGGATGATCGGGTTCATCCGCTCGGCATGCAGTTCCACCGAGCCGGTTCCATCGGCGACACCTTCCACGACCTTGATGCCCGGCCACACACCGCAGGCGCGTGACATCGCGATCGCGTGGCGGCCGAGGTCGATGGCCTCCTGCACGTCGCCGGGGTAGATGATCGGCATGTTGAGATCGACGAGCGTCGCCCCGCTGGAGGACGGCAGGGTGCTGCTCTTGGCGGTGGGGTCGTCGCCGACGATCGCCACCGCGCCGCCCATCGGTGAGGTACCGGCGAACACGGCGTGGCGCAGAGCGTCACTGGCGCGATCGAGGCCGGGGGCCTTGCCGTACCAGATGCCGATGATGCCGTCGTAGCGGCACGAGTCGAGGGTGACCGCCAGCTGCGAGCCCATCACAGCGGTGGCCGCGAGTTCTTCGTTCATGCCCGGCTGGAACACCATGTGCAGCCCGTCGGCCGCGGCCAGCTTTGCGGCTGCCTGCACATCGCGGTCGTACCCGGCCAGCGGGCTGCCCGGGTAGCCGCTGATGTACGCGGCGGTCACGAGGCCAGCGCGACGGTCGGCGCGCAACTGCTCGTACGGCAGCCGGGCCAAGGCCTGCGAGCCGCTGAGGAACGCCCTCCCCTCGTCGAGCCGGTACCGGTCGTTCAACTCGTAGGTGTCGATCAGCGCCATGACTGCTCATGTTGCCATCTTCCGGAGCACCCCGGTCACCAGGCACAATGTCGACGTGGTGCCGTCGTGACCCCCGCCATTATCGCCCTCACCGCTGCCGGCGTGGCCTTCACCGTGCACGAGTTCGGCCACGAATCGGGTGAACGCAACTACGGCCAGATGGCGGCCGAGGCGCTCGCTGTCGAGCCCGAGCGGGTGTTCAAGACGCTGCTCGCCGATCTTGCCGTGGAGGGCCGCACCGAGCAGGTGGTGGGGATCGTGCCCGTGAGCAGCCAGTTGTCGCTGCGCGAACTGGCCGCGGCGCTGGGCGGCAAGCGGGCCGAGATGTGCAAGCCCGATGTCGCCGAGCGGGTCACGGGCTATGTGGTGGGCGGGATCAGCCCGTTCGGGCAGAAGAAGCGACTGCGCACGGCGATCGACGAGACGTGCATCTTGTTCGACACGATCTTCGTCAGCGGTGGCAAGCGCGGGCTCGATCTGGAGATCGCCGCCGACGTGCTCGTCGAGGTGCTATGCGCTGTCGTGGCCCCGATCGCCACGGAGCGCTCGCTCAGCCGCGGTTGACGCGCCCGCGCAGGGCGGTGAAGGCGAGCGTGAAGCTCAGCGCGCCCATGCCCACCACCGCGAGCAAGCCCTTGCCGATCGTGCCCCACTCCCAGCCGTCCTGCAGCAGCGCTCGCATCGCCGCGAGCAGGTAGGTGGTGGGGTTGAATCTCGCGGCGGTCGCCAGCCAGCCCGTCATCGCCTGCTGGGGCAGGTAGGCGGTGGTGAGGAAGGCAAACGGGAAGAACAGCAAGAACGCGTTGTTCACCGCCGTCGGGTTTCCGGTGCGCAGCGCGATCGAATACGGAAAGCCGGTGAAGGCCAGGCCCCACACTCCGGCGATCGCCAGGAACGCCAGGCAGCCGAGCGGGCCGGTGGCGACATGGATGCCGAGGATCAGCCCGAGCAGGGTGACCGGAATGGCGAGCGCGACGATGAGCGCGAGATCGGCCGTCATCAGTCCGAGAAGGAGGGTGCCGCGGCGCACCGGCGTGAGCAGCAGGCGATCGAGGTAGCCGTCCTGGATGTCCATTACGAGCGACGTGGCGCGACTGACGCCGGTGACGGCGAACACCACCGCCACGGGGAGTTGGAACGCCTTGTAGTCGAAGCCCGCCGGGAACTTGCCTTCCACGAACGACTGCAGCGCGCCGACGTTGACCACGAAGAAGAACAGAGGGATGGCCAGGGCCGGGCCGAACGCCTCCGGGTCGCGCCACGTGAGGCGCAGCGCCCTCAGCGCGACCGTGCGCCAGTCGGCGACAAAGCCGGCCGCGCGGGGATGCACGCGCTCGCTGACGTTCATCTGGCGTCCTCCTGCATGCGTCCACCGGTGATGTGCAAGAACACGTCGTCGAGCGTGGGCGTGCGCAGGGTGAGCCCCTCCACATGGATACCGGCATCGGCAAGCGCGACGGCGACCGGGCTGATGGCTGCTGCTCCATGATCCACCGACATCACCACCTCCTCGCCGGCCACCTCCACCCGATCCACCTGGGGCAACGGCTCGACCACCGCAGCCACTCTGGCGCCGTCGGCGTGGGCCACGCGGGCGACGATCACATCGCTACCGATCGAGCGCTTCAGCTCGGCCGGCGTACCCTCGGCGACGATTCGCCCGTGGGCGATGATGCCCACCCTGTCGGCGAGCGCGTCGGCCTCTTCCAGGTACTGGGTGGTGAGGAAGATCGTCATGCCGAGTTGCTCGTTGAGGTGCCGCACCTCGGCCCACACGGCGGCTCGGCTGGTGGGATCGAGCCCGGTGGTGGGCTCGTCGAGGAACAGCACCTCGGGTTGGTGGACGAGTGCCGCGGCGAGGTCGAGGCGGCGCTTCATGCCGCCCGAGTAGGTGCTGATCCGCCGGTCGATCGCGTCGCCGATGTCGACCAGCACGAGCAGCTCGGCCACCCGCTGCAAGCGTTCCCCGCGGTGCAGGCCGTACAGCCGACACTGCAGGTCGAGCAGCTCGCGGCCAGTTTGCTTCGGGTCGAGCGCGGCGTCCTGCAGGGCCACGCCGATGCGCAGGCGTACCTTCTCGGCATCGACGGCGACGTCGTAGCCGGCCACCTGCGCGGTGCCGGCGGTGGGGCGCAGCAACGTGGTGAGCATGCGCACCGTCGTGCTCTTGCCCGCGCCGTTGGGGCCGAGGAACCCATACACCTCACCGGGCACCACCTGGAGATCGACCCCAGCCACGGCCTCGGTGTCGCCGAAGCTGCGGGCGAGACCGCGGGCCTGGATTGCGGCAGAGTCGGGACTGGGTACCACGCCTGCCGACGCTAGCTGCGCGTCCCTGCCCGGCGGCGGAGCATCGCCTCGATGCGCAAGATGCGCGTGCGGGCCGGCGGATGGCTGGCGGCGAGCCGCTCGCGCCAGGTGTGCGGGCGCTCGTCGCCGAACTCGGCCATCACCCGGCGCAGAGCCATGGCGAGCGGCTTGCCGAAGCCCATCTCCACCGCCCTCGTGTCGGCCTGGAGTTCGCTCCCGTGGCCGACGGCGTTGGCCAGCGCGCTCTGCAGCAGGAGGGCGCTGAGGAACACCCACGACACGGCGGTGAGGAGCGCGCCAACGGTGCGGCCGAGGAGGGTGGCCGCCGCGGACTGCCGGGCGAAGCTGTCCGTGGCCGCCGCGGCGACGTTCTGCAGGAAGAAGCCGATACGGGCCAACAGGAGCACGGGGACCGACAACCACTGGCCGAAGGTGAGCGCTGTCGTGTGCAGGCCGAGATGGTGGCTCAGCTCGTGGGCGAGCACACCGCTCAGCTCGTCGCGCGGCAGGGCGTCGAGCGCGTACGAGGTGACCACGACGAGGTGGCCACCGCAGGCATACGCGTTCAGCTCGTTCGACGGCAGCACCGCGAGGACGTAGCGTCGCTGCGGCAAATCGTTGATCTGCAGCACAGGGCGCCACGCCGGCGCGAGCACCACCCGCTCGTCGTGGGTCGGCCGGCGGGCGCCGAGCAGGGGAGCGAGCACCCACACCTGGACCGGCCTGAGGAAGAGCAGGACGACGGCGGCGAGGTGCCCGAGCGCGAACCACAGGAACGGCACACCGAAGGCCCAACGAAAGGGCAGCCACCAGACAGCGATCGCCAACAACCACACGGGCGCGACGGCGACCACCGGGGCGAGAGCCGTTACCGCCGACGTTTCGAGGCTGCGGCGCGTCGCTCGATGCGAACCTCTGATGTTCACCGCGCCCACGATACGCGGTGGGTAGCCTGCATCCAGCTTGAGTTGACGCCCGCTCGTGCCGATGCTCTTGCACGGAACCAGGCCGAGGAGGTGACGCATGACGGTGACGGCCCCTCGTTCACAGGGTTCGAACAGTGAGCCTTCCGTGCTCGAACTGCTCGAGCGCGCCCGAGAGATCGAATCCGTCGACCTCGCCCGCGCCCGTGGGCTCGTGCAGCAGGCGCGTGTGCTCGCCAAGTCGGCGCAGGATCAGATGGGCGAGGCCGAGGCGCTGTATCGCCTGGCCGAGTTGTCGTACGCCTCCAGCCTCAGCAACGAGGCATTCGCTGTCGCGCTCGAGGCCCGCGAGCTCGCCGCCCACTGCGGCTCGGTGAAGACCCAGGTCGCGGCGCTCAACCTGATCGCCGCCGTGCAGTACCACTCGGGCAACTTCTCCGAGGCGCTGGCCTCGGCGTATGCCGCGCTGGAGCTGTACCGCAGCACGGGTGAGCGCTCCAGCGAGGGACTGCTGCTCAACTCGATCGCCGTCATCCAGCACGGCCTGAAAGACACCGATCGGGCGATCGTCACCTACGAGGCGGCCCTCATGGCCAACAAGGGCCAGAACCGGCCCGATCTCGACGCGATCACGCTCGCGAACATGGCCAAGGTGCGCGCCGACCGCCATGAAGATCTGCTCGCAGTCAGCCTCGGCGAGTCCGCGCTCGCGCTGGCCCGCGAGCATTCCCCCGAGTTCATCACCGAGATCCTGGCCCGGCTGGCGATGGCCTACACGGCGTTGTCCGCGCTCGATCGGTCCGCGGCGTGTCTCGACGAGGCCGACGGCCTGTTGCGCGACCGCACAGACCGGCGGCTGGCGCTATCGCCCGGGAGTGTTGTCACTGTTCGCATCGCCCGTGGTGAGCTGTATGTCGGCCAGCACCTGCGCGACCATGCGCTGCGCGAGTGGGCCGAGGCGCTGGAGATCGCCACCAAGGCGAACATGAGCGAGGTGTCGCTACAGCTGCGCGAGAAGCTGGCCAACCTCTGCAAGGAGATGGGGCGCTTCGACCAGGCGCTCGCCCACCAGGAGGAGCGGTTCAAGCTCAATGAGGAGATGTTCAACCGGGGCACGGATCTGCGAATCCGCACCCTGCAGATCCAGCACGACACCGAGGCGTCACGGCAGCAGGCCGAGATCCTTCGCCTGCGCACCACAGAGCTGGAGCAGATGGTCGCGCTCCGCACGGGTGAACTCGAGTCGTTCCAGGTCGAGTCGCTACAGCGGGTGGCGATCATGGCGGAGTTCCGCGATGCGCGCACCCACTCACACCCGGTAGAGGTGGCCGACCTGTCGGCCGAGATCGCTGCGGAACATGGCCTCGAGGCCGAATCCGTCGACCGGCTCCGCGTGGCCGCCCGGCTGCACGACATCGGCAAGGTCGGCGTACCCGACCAGATCCTGTTGAAGCCCGGGCCGCTCACCTCCGACGAGTACGAGTTCGTGAAGGCGCACACGATGCTGGGCGCGGAGATTCTCGCCGGCGCGGCCTCGCCCGCCATCCATCTCGGTGCGGAACTCGCGCTCACCCACCACGAGCGGTGGGACGGCACGGGCTACCCGCGGGGCCTCAAGGGGAACGAGATCCCGCTGAGCGGTCGCATCGTCGCCATCGCCGACGTGTACCAGACCCTTGTCAGCGAGCGGGTCTACAAGCGGGCGTGGACGCCACTCGAAGCGGTGCACTTCATCGTCGCCGGGCGCGGGACCCAGTTCGACCCCGTGCTCGTCGAGGCGTTCGTCACCGTGATGCTGCGCCGTCACCCGTCGTTGGCTGCCGACGGCGACCCGTCAACGCCTGCGTGACCCACTCGCCGGCCAGCCGGGCAAGGTCGTTGATCGGCATGTCGATGCGACCCGAGCGATGGGCATGGCCGAACGACGACACCGCGCCGAGCACGCCGACGACGTAGAAGTCGGGATCGCCGTCGGGCACCTCGCCCGTGGCCTGGCCCTCCACCACGAGCCGCCGTACGTCGGAGGCGTACACGTCGCTGCCCTCGCGCATCACCGCCGCGACGGCGTCGTCGGTGCGCTCGACATCGAGCAGAGCGAAGTACGGCTGGTGTTCGGCCATGAAGCGCACACTCGCCTCGGTGCCCTGGCAGATGCGGGTGATGACATCGGCGTCCGGATCCATCGCTGCCGCCTGGGCGCGGCGCAGAGAGTGGCGCATCGTGCGCACCAGCTCGGCGAACAGCGACTCCTTGGTCGGGAAGTACCAGTAGAACAAGCCCTTGGCGACACCAGCGGCCGCGCAGATGTCGCTGATCCGCGTCGCGCCGTAGCCCTTCGCGGTGAAGAGCGCCTCGGCCGCGCGCAGTAGTTGCTCCTTGCGCTCGCGGCCGTGTTCCGTGTGGGGTCGACCGTCGGGCACGGGCCAAGTTCACCAGGCCTTGACCAGCTGGTCAATCTGGCGAGGATCGGCCCGCTGGCCGTCGCCCGTACACTCGGTACTCATGACCGCGGCCAGGGACGCGCGTATCGCCGCTCGCGAACGCAACCCGAAGTGGAAGTCGCCGCCGCTGCGCATCGAGGTGCTCGACTGCATCGACTGCGATGTATGCATCGGCCACTGCCCGCCGCGATTCGGGGCGATCTTCCGCCACGGCATTGATGTCGTCATCGTGCCCGAGCTGTGCAGTGGTTGCGGCCAATGCGTGCCGCCGTGCCCGGTGGACTGCATCCTCCCGTTCCCCGAGTGGGCCGAGCACCCCACCCCACACTCCTGGTGGCGTGAGCCCGGCGGGCCGGACGACCCGTACCGATGACATACTGCTGCCCATGACCGCACTCATCCCCGGGGCCGAACCCTGGTCGCACCACGGCACTTCGGCCCATGGGGCGCTCGTTCTCCACGGGTTCACCGGCAACCCCGGCAGCATGCGCGGTGTCGCCGAGGCGTTGGGGGCAGCGGGTTACCAGGTGGAGATGCCGCTGCTGCCCGGCCACGGCACAGTCATCGAGGAGATGATTCCGACCCGGTGGGCGGATTGGGCCGGTGCGGCCGACTCTGCGTACCGCACGCTCGCCGCCCGCTCGGCGAAGACGATCGTCGTCGGGCTCAGCATGGGTGGGTCGCTCGCATTGCGCGTCGGCGTTGATCACCCCGAGGTCGCCGGCCTGGTGCTCATCAACCCGGCCACTCAGCCCCAGCCACAGGAAGTGCTCGACATGGTGCAGGGCATGGTGGATGGCGGTACCGAGGTCAACCCTGCCATCGGGAGCGACATCGCGGACCCCGACGCCCATGAATCGGCCTACGGTGCCACCCCGCTGGCGCCGCTGTTGTCGATGATGATCGACGGACTGCGGCCGCTGGCGGGCGAGTACCCGAAGCTGCGCATCCCGCTGCTGCTGCTCACCTCGCCGAACGACCATGTGGTCGATCCCGGCCAATCGGAGTATTTGGCCGCCAGCTACGGCGGGCCGGTGGAGCGCATCACGCTCGAGCGCAGCTACCACGTCGCCACGCAGGACTACGACAAGCTGCTCGTGTTCGATTCCACCGTCGCCTTCGCCCAGCGGGTGCTCGGCTGAACATGATCGCTGCCATTCCCAGCCCGTCGTCGGGCGTCATCCATCTGTTCGGGTTGTCGATACACGCCTACGGTCTGATGATCGCGCTCGGAGTGGTCGCGGCCGTGTGGCTCGCCGGCCGTCGCCTCGAAGCTGCCGGTGTCGGCACCCGTGACGACATGGCGTCAATCGCCGTGTGGGCCGTGAGCGCGGGCGTGATCGGAGCGCGCCTGTACTACATCGCCACCGACAAGAGCGATCCGTGGCGCGAGCCCGCCCGCTGGCTGAAGATCTGGCAGGGTGGCCTCGGCATCCCCGGTGGCCTCCTGGCCGGCGTCCTCGTCGCCCTGTGGCGAGCTCGCCGGCGGCGCATCTCCGCGTCCGGCCTGTTCACCGCCGCTGCGCCCGCGGTGCCGCTGGCCCAGGCGCTCGGCCGCATCGGCAACTGGTGGAACCAGGAGCTCTTCGGGCGGCCCACTTCGCTGCCGTGGGCGCTGAAGATCGACGACGACCACCTGCCTGCGGGCTACGCGTCGGGCACCACGTTCCACCCCACCTTCCTCTACGAAGTGCTGTGGAACCTGGCCCTGTGCGGCCTGCTGCTCGTCGTCGACAAGCGGATTCTGCTGCGGCCCGGTCGCCTGCTCGCGGTGTACGTGGTGGGGTACGCCATCGGCCGGTTCTGGATCGAGGGCCTGCGCATCGACCCGGCCAACTCGAGCGGCGGCTGGCGGCTCAACCAGTGGACCGCCGTGATCGCCGGCGGTGCCGCGCTGGTGTACCTGGGCATCGACTGGTGGCGCCACCGTGTCGGTGAGCCGGTCGAGGGTGACCCGGTCGAGCCGGGTGAGCCGGGTGAGCCGGGTGAGCCCGCGGAAACCGCAGCCGACTACGTTTCCGAGGATGAGTGACGACGTCGTCCTGTACGAGGTGCGCGAGCACGGCATCGCGCTGATCACGCTGAACCGCCCAGAGCGGCTCAACGCCTGGACCGGTGAACTCGGTGACCTCTACTTCACCCTGCTCGACCGCGCCGCCGCCGACCCTGACGTGAAAGTGATCGTGGTCACCGGTGCGGGCAAGGGTTTCTGCGCCGGCGCCGACATGACCGAGCTGCAGGGGATGGGCAAGGGGGGCAAGGGTGCCGCTGCGGCCGTGGGCACCCGCCACCAGTACGACACGGTGCTCGTGCCCAAGCCGGTGATTGCCGCGATCAACGGCGCCGCAGCCGGCATGGGGTTGGCGCAGGCGCTGATGTGCGACATCCGCTTCGCCGCCCGCGGAGCCAAGCTCACCACGTCGTTCGGCCAGCGTGGCCTCATCGGCGAGTGGGGTCTGTCGTGGCTGCTGCCGCGCCTGGTGGGCACGGCGCGGGCACTCGACCTGCTCTACTCCGGGCGGGTTGTGCTCGCCGAGGAGGCCGCCGAGATGGGCCTCGTGAACGCGGTGGTCGAGCCCGAGGTGCTGATCGAGCACACATTGAAGTACGCGAAGAACCTTGCCCGCAACGTCTCCCCGACGTCGATGGCAGTCATCAAGCGCCAGGTCTACGCCGACTGGGACAAGGATCTCTTCACGGCGCACGCCGATTCGGTGCAGTTGATGAAGGAGTCGTTGCGCCGTCCCGACTTCCGTGAGGGTGTGGCCAGCTTCCTCGAGAAGCGGCCGCCACAGTTCGGCCCTATCGACCCGCACGCCTGAGTTCGGCCGCCAGCTGCTCGGGCGGGAGCGGGTTGAAGTACTCGTTGCATGCCACCTCGGCGGCGGCGATGAACCGGGCGACGCCAGCGCTGCGCCACGGCGAAACGATCTCGAAGTGCATCCATGCGTTCGGCCACTCGCCGCCGTCGGTGGGCCGCTGCGCGATCCACATCATGTAGGGCAGCGGGCGGTCGTAGAGACGGTCGAGGCGATCGAACACGTCGACGAGCATCGCGGCCAGCCCATCGCGCTGCTCGGCCGTGGCGGACGGCAGGTCGGCGATGCACGTCGTGGGGGCGACGTCGACCGCGATCGGGTGGGTGCTCGCGTACGGCACGACGGCGCGCCAGCCGTCGTGCTCGGCGATCAATCGCTCACCGGGGCTGGAGTCGGGTGCCCACGGCGCTTCGGCGAGCCTGCGCTGACGCTCGGGGATGTGGTCGTACGCGTAGATCTGGCCGTGCGGATGGGCGATCGTGGCCCCCACCTCCGGGCCGCGGTTCTCGAACACGAGCACGAACGCGACATCGTCGCGGACGCCGAGGGCGGCGGTGCGGTCGGCCCACAAGTCGATCACGCGACGGGCGCCGGCAACGCCGAGCGAGGCGAACGTCGCGTCGTGCTCTGAGGTGTAGAGCACGACTTCGCAGCGCTCGCCGGGCATCGCCGGCCAGCGGTTGGCGAACCAGCGCACGTCGTAGGGCTCGGGCGCCTCCAGCCCGCCGGGGCAGAACGGGCACCCGGTGCTCGGCAGGTTGGGTCGCGCCTGGCGAGTGCCGACGACGTGCACGACGGTTCCGAGGTGGGGGTCGACGCGTTCATCCATCGGTCCCCAGCCTGGCACATGGGCGGGTTACGTTGGGGCCGTGATCCACCTGCGCGGCTCGACGTTCGACGTGGTGCTCGACGAGTCGACTGGCGCGCCGGTCATCGTGCACTGGGGCGCTCCGCTCGGCGACATCGATCCGGCCACGATCGCGGCGGCGCTCGCGCTGCCGCCGGCGTTCGGAGGTGGACAGGTGGTCGCGCCACGTTCGGTGGTGCCAGAGCACGGTGCCGGCTGGCCGGGCCGGCCCGGGTTGGCCGGCCATCGCCAGGGCGGCACGGCGTGGGCGCCGCGGTTCGTGCCCCATGGAGTGTCGCCGTTGGTGGGTGGCGTCTCAGTTGCGGCGCTCGACCCGGTCGCCGGTCTGCGGTTGGTCACGGAGGTGACGGCGGGTGATGTGCTCGCCGTGCGCTGCACGCTGACGAACACGGGGTCGACTCGCTATCTGCTGGACGGGCTGGCGCCCACGTTGCCGCTGCCTGCCCACGCGACCGAGCTGCTGTGCTTCGACGGCCGTTGGACGCGTGAGTTCCACCCCGTGCGCCGACCATGGCCGAGCGGCGCGTGGGTCAGCGAGAACCGTTCGGGCCGCACATCGCACGAGCACCTGCCGCTGCTGTACGCGGGCGAGCCTGGCTTCGGCGAATGGACCGGCGCGGTGTGGGGCGTGCACCTGGCCTGGAGCGGCAACTCAGTGCTGCTCGCCGAGTGCCTCGCCGACGGCCGCCGTTACGTGCAGGCCGGTGAACTGCTGCATCCGGGGGAGTGCTGCCTCGAACCGGGCGAGTCCTACACGACTCCGTGGGTGATGGGGGTGTGGTCGCCCGGCGGGCTGACGCCCGCATCGTGGGGGTTCCACCGTGTGGTGCGGGCCGTCGGTGCGGTGCCGCCCGCCCGGCCGCGGCCCGTGCTGCTCAACACGTGGGAGGCGGTGTACTTCGACCAGTCGCCGATCGCGTTGATGGAGTTGGCCGATGTGGCGGCTTCGCTCGGGATCGAGCGCTTCGTGCTCGACGACGGCTGGTTCGGATCGAGGCGCGACGATCGGCGCGGCCTGGGCGACTGGTGGGTGTCGCCGGAGGTGTACCCCGACGGGCTCGCTCCGCTGATCGACCGTGTGCGCGGTCTGGGTATGGACTTCGGCATTTGGATCGAGCCGGAGATGGTGAACCCCGACAGCGACCTGTACCGGGCTCACCCCGAGTGGGCACTCGTGACCGAGGAGTACGAGGCTGTGCTCGGTCGGAACCAGCTGGTGCTCGATCTGGGCCGGCCCGAGGCGTACGCGCATGTGCTCGGTCAGCTCGATGCGCTGTTGCGCGATCACGACATCGCGTTCGTGAAGTGGGACATGAACCGGCCTCACGTGCAGGG
>JAYRWH010000091.1:0-136684 GCA_041918155.1 Ilumatobacteraceae bacterium
GGGGCGGGTGGAGTCGAAGCCCATCGGCCCAGTATGGCCTGACACCGCCGCAGCCGAGGTGGTCAGTAGCGTGAGGCCGATGCGACTGCGGCCCGCGATCTGGTTGTGCGTCGGGCTGGTGCTCGTGCCCGCCGCGGCAGGCTCGGTGCTCGCCGCGCCGCGTCAGGGGCCGGCGTCGTTGCCCGCCACCGTGCCACCCACCGTGCCGCCGACGGTTCCGCCGTCGGTGCCACCGGGCACCGACGTCTCCGGCTCCACGGTGCCCACTTCGTCCACCGTGCTCGCGCCCGCGATGGGTCCGCTCGTGGTGGTCCCGCCCGGGTGCACCACGCCCATTCCCGCGCTGGCGGTGTTCACCGGAACGATCATCGCCGTCGACGACCCCGACCACCCGACCGCGGTGCGTTACCGCGTCTCGACGGTGTTGGCCGGCTCACTCACGGGCTACCAAACGGGCGACAGCGCGGACGTGCGCTACGGCAGCGAGGCGCGGTTCCTCGTCGTCGGCACGAGCTACATCGTCGGGGTGCGCACCGATGAGGCCACCGGGGTGTTGATCAGCGCCGTGCGCCAGCAGGCCCCGATGTTCGGCGGCGACGCCGTGATCGGGGTCAACGACACCGACACCGACTGCCCCACGCTCGAAGATCCCGTGCGCACCCTCCTCGCCGACGGCACCTCCGTGGAGACCGGCGTGCTGTCACCGCTGAAGGACCATAGCGCGGAGCTCGTGATGGCCGTGTTGAAGCCGCTTGGGATCGCCTTCGTCGTGCTGGTGCTACTCGTCACGCTGAAGCTGGCGCTGTTCGGCGCCGTGCGCGAGACCCGCGAACGTGCTCCGCAGCGGGTGGGCACCGGCCGCCGGCCGCAGACCTACTGAGGCCACTTGATCGGTCAACTCGCCTGGGTCAACTCGGTGCGCAAGCCCTCTTGCAGTGCCGCCCAGTCGGGGATTTCCACCTGTTCGGCTGCACCTGATGGGTTGCACATCACGAGCACGCCACCCGCGATCGGCCGGCCGAGGAGTTGCTCGAGCGCTACTCCGTAGGCGGCGAGTTGGTGGCCGTAGCGGCGGATGCGATCGGCACGGTCGGGGCCGGGTGACACCTGATCGGTCTTGTAGTCGACCACCACGAGCCCCTGTGCCGGATCGTCGACGAGCAGGTCGATGTACCCCTCGACGACGGTGGTGCCGACCATGGTGGCCACGAACAGCTCGCGCCAATGCTTGCCGCGGGCCCCGGCGGCGACGGCAGGCGCCTGCAGGGCGGAGCGGGCGAGCCGCGCGATGGTGCGTTCGTGGCCGAACACGCCCTCGGCGGCGGCCTGGGCCGCGGCAAGCGCGGGGATGTCGTGGCCGTCGACGAGGTCGGCGAACTGCAGCACGGCGTGCACGGCGCGGCCGACGGCGGTGCCGTAGCGGCCGCGCTGCCACGGCGGCAGGTCGAGGTCGACGGGATCCTTCGCAGTGCCGGCATCGGCCACGGCGGTGAGCCGCGCCGCGAGGCTGGTGGCTCCGAGCGCCGCCGGCCGCGAAGCCCGCGCGAGCGTGTGCGACCACTCAGCGGCCCAGGCTCCCTCGTCGGCCCACGGCAGCTCGCCGGCCACCGTGGCGTCGCGGGTGAGGACATGAGCGCCCGGGGTGAAGGCGAGATGTCCGGCGCCTTCGGCCGCAGCGGCGATCGCGCTCGCCGCCGAGCCCTTGCTCGTGGGCGGGCGGTGACACGACACGACGAGGTGGTCCATGGCCCGCGTGCAGGCCACGTAGAGCAGGCGTCGTCGTTCCGCTTCGCCCATCGCCTCGTCGATCGGAGCGAATTGCTCGTACGTGGGATCGTCGGGCTCGCTGAGCGCCCAACTGTCGGTGGTCCAGATCACGCGGCGGCCTGTCGACGACCGGCCGGGCGACGTGAGCCCGGAGACGATCGTGATCGGGAACTCGAGACCCTTTGCCGCGTGCACCGTCATGATCCGCACGACATCGTGATCTGTTTCGGGCAACACGGTCTCGGCGACGAAGCGGCCTTCGTCGCCCTGCAACTTCGTCCACAGCAGGTAGCGGCGCACCCCATGACCGCCGGCCTCGCTCCACGCGCGGGCCTGATCGACGACGAAGCGCACACGGCGCCACACATCGCGACTGTCGGGGCCGGCCAGCGCGAGTTCCATAACGGCCCGCTCGCGCACGAGCCAGGCGATCAACTCGGAGGGGGTGGAGTAGGGGATGAGGCGGTTGACCTCGCCAAGGCAGCGCAAGGCGGCGCCGACCGGGTGGTCGGCGAGTTCGTCGGGGATGTCGAACAGCCGCCAGCGCCGGCCATGGGAGACCTTCCACTCGTAGAGGTGGCGGTCGCTGCACCCGAACAACGGGGTGCGCAGCGCGGACACGATGGCCAACTCGTCGGTGGGGTCGTCGGCCGCGCGCAGGGCGAGCATGATCGCCCGCACCTCGGGCGCGGCGTACACGAGCGAGCTGTTCTCGGCGCGGTAGGGCACTTCGGCGCGGGCGAGCGCGGCCTGCAGCGTGGGCAGGGAGAGGCGTGACGGCAGGAGGATGGCGATGTCGCCCGGGCGGCAACGCTCGATGCCGCCCGCGACGCTGCCCTCACTCTTGCGCCCGGGATCGTCGCGCCACACCGGCCAGCCCTCGGCGAGTGCCTGCACGACGGCGGCGGCGACATCGGCTGCCTCGCGCTCGCGCAACACCTCGGCGTAGGCACGCCCGAGATCAGTGTGCGCCTCGGTGCCGAGCATCACCACCGTGCCGTGATCGTGCCCGCCGACGCGGGCGGCGGTGAGCGGCTGGTAGCCCGGCTGCACTCCCTCGTCGAACCGGATGAGCGAACTCATCGTATGGTTCACCCAGTCGATGACCGGGCGGGTGCTGCGGAAGTTGGCCGAGAGGGTGGCGCCGCGGGCGCCGATCTGCTCGCGGGCCCGCAGGAACTGGGCGATGTCGGCCCGCCGGAAGCGGTAGATGCTTTGCTTCGGATCGCCCACGACAGTGAGCCGACCGGGCAGGGGCTGCAGCAGCGTCCAATCGGCGGGCTGGCCGTCGGGCGGGGCGGTGATGCGCACAGCCAGTTCCAGCTGGATCGGGTCGGTGTCCTGGAACTCGTCGAGCAGGAGGTGGGTGTAGCGGGCGTGCAGCGAGCGGCGTACCCCTTCGTGCTCGCGCAGCAGGCGGCGGGAGAGCACGAGCAGGTCGTGGAACTCGAGGCTGCCGTCCTCGCGGCGGGCGTTGACGGATGACAGCGTGAACTCGCGCAGTACGGCGCCGAGCGTGAGGCGGCGCTCCTCGTTGCAGCGGGCGAGGCCGGCGGTGGCCGAGGTCGCGGCAGCTGCCACTGCGGCCTTGTAGGCCCCGATCACCGAATCGTCGCGGTGGTGCTTCTTCCAGTTGGCCGCGTTGCCCTGCGCCTTCGCGCCGGCGATCGCCAGCAGCACCCGCAGCAGCTCGCCGAAGGGCAGGGGGGTGGCCAGCACCTCGGCGTGACGGGCGAAGGCGGCGATCACCTTCTCCTGGCTGTCGGCCGGCGGTGCCTCGAACGCCGCGACCGAGGCGCATGCCGCCGCGAGGCCGGCCTGGATCGCGGTGTGGTCGACCGGCGGGGGAGCAGTGGCGCCGACGCGCTCGTCGACGAGATCCCAGTTCGACTGGAAGTCGTCGGCCATTCGGCGCACACCCTTCTCGACGCCGAAGTTGTCGTACTGGCACAGCTCGACGAGGCGCACCGAGGCGGTGTCGTCGAGCAGTGCCTCCAAGAAGTCCGTGAACCGCTCGTGGAACGCGGTGGCGCTCTGCACCTCGTCGAGCACCTCGAAGCGCGGCGGCAGCTCGGCTTCGATGGGGAACTCGCCGAGCAGGCGACGGGCGAAGGCGTGCAAGGTGCCGATCGGTGCGGCGTCGAGATCCGCCAGCGCGGCCTCGGCGCTGGTGGCGGACGCGGCGAGGAGGCGCTCGCGGATCCGATGGCGTAGCTCGGCCGCGGCCTTCTCGGTGAACGTGATGGCCGCGATCTCGGAGATCGGCACCCCGGAGAGCACGAGGTTCACCACGCGGCCGACGAGCGCGGTGGTCTTGCCGCTTCCCGCGCCGGCCTCGACGAAGAGCGTCGTATCGAGTTCGTCGGTGACGAGGTCGCGGTCTGCTTGGTCGGGCGGTACCGGCCGCCGGGGCGCTTCCGGGGCGTTGAACAGGTCGAGCTGCTCAGTCATCGCCGCCACCCTCCACCGGCGCGGCGTCCGCGTCGTCGCCGAGGCCGAGCAGCGCGATCACCCGCGGATCGGCCGACTTGCGCTCGAACTCGGTCCACCGCTCGGCGGTACCGAGGCCATCGGGGTCGCAGTACGGGCAGCGCACGAACGACAGGCGGTACTGGGCCTTCTCCGGCCGAGCGACGAACAGGCCGGAGCGAATGCCGTCGAGCACCCGGGTGAGCTGGGCACCGACGTCGTGCCAGCGCTCGGGGGTGAGGCGCCCGCCGACCCGCTTGAAGTCGCCCTTGGCGAAGAAGCCGTACTCGGCGAGCACCGGCGTGGTGGGCGCGGCACCGGTGATCGCGAGGGCGGCAGCGGCGTAGGCCGGCAGCTGGAAGCGCGTGCCACCGGCCGTCGGATCGAGCTCGCTGATCGCCTTGTAGCCGCTCGGCCCTCCCGTCTTGTGGTCGGTGACCACGAGCGAACCGTCGGCGCAGCGGTCGATGCGGTCGACGGCGCCGCGCATCAGCACCTCGCCGCCATCGGGCAGGGGCACCACGGCCGGGGGTTGATCAGCCATACCGAAGCGGTGCTCGGAGGCGATCACCTGTGCGCCACGGTCGCGGATCCAGCGGCTGTCGAACTTCATCCAGGCCATGAGCTCGTGGCGCTGACGGGTCTGCTCGGTGATCCAGAAGGCGGTGCGGCCGACGAGCCCACTGCGCTCCATCCGCGCGGCGGCATGTTCGAACGCTTGCAGCAGCGCCACCCGGTGCACCTCACCCCACCCGGCTGCGCCGGGCTGGGGCAGCTCGCCGGCGACGACGCGCTGGTGGAACTCGTCGAGCGCGTCATGTACGAGGGTGCCACGATCCCTGGGACTGATCTGCATCTGCTCGTCGGGTTGTTCGACGGGCTCGACCTCGAGCACGTACTGCATGAACCACGCATGGGGGCAGGCGACCCAGGCCTCGAGGCGGGTGGGCGACACGGGGCGCGAGCCGAGCGGCTCGACGTGCAGGCCGCTGAGGTCGCCGTCGTACTCGGTGAGTGCACTGGACGCGCGAGCGGCGATGAGCGCCGAGCCGAGCCGCAGCGCGGCGTGCTGGCCGACAAGGGGGATGGCGGCGAACTCCTCGCCGGAACGGGTTGCGTGTTGCGCGGCGCGGAGGCGGTGTTGGCCGATGGTGGCCGGGAACGCGGCATTGGCGATTCCAGCGGCGAACGACGGCACCCGCCGGGCGGGCACGGGCCGTGCACCGACGAGTTCGCGCAGCCAGCGCGATGGTTGCCGCTGGGCAGTGGCTCGCAGGTCGCCGCGTGGCGAGACGAGCAGGGCACGCTCGGCGCCGGCCAGCACTGCCCACAGCTGAGCCTTCTGCTCGGCCACACGGTCGGCGTCGAGCGCCAGCGCGCCGTCGGCCAGCGAACGGTCGCTGTCGGCGAGCAAGGCCTCGCTCGGTGGGGCTCCGGGCAGCACGCCTTCACACGCGCCGAGCACGACCGCGAGGTCGAACGTCTGCCCGACGGCGAACGACAGCGGGCCAGCGTGCAGGCCGGTACCGATGCGCCCGACACGGCCGGGCGAACTGTCGAGTTCGGCCTCCAGCGTGTCGGCGAACACGGCGCGGGTGACCGGGCCGGCGAGCGAATCGAGGTTGGCCAGGCGGTCGAGTGCCGCCTGCACCGCCTGGTGGGCCGCGGCCTCGACGGCGGGGAGTGCGTTGACGCCACGGTGGCCACCCAGCCAGCGCAGCACCAGGCCATGGGCGAGGTCGCTCCAGTGCCGCCAGGTTGCAGCCTCGGTGTGCGGCCCGAGCAGGTGGCGCAGGTCGGTCACGAACGCCTGCAAGGCGAGCGCGGCACCGGCATCGCGCTCGTTGTGCTCGCCGCCGCGGGCCCGGCGGTCGGCAGCGAAATCGGTGAGGCGCCGCTCCCAATCGCCATCGCCGGCGACCCCCGCTTCGCGGCTGATGCGCTCCCACCACTGGCGCGGCACGAGCGTGTGGTCGGCGGTGTGGGCGGGCACATGGGCGAGCAGGGTGAACAGATCCGCGCGGCGAATGCCCCGCCGGTCGAGGCGGAGTACATCGAGTACGAGGCGGGCGACGAGGCGCTCGTGCAGGGCGGTTCCGCTGCGCCCGTTCCAGGGGATCAGCGCCTCGTCGAGGTGCTCGGCCACCAGGCGGGCGTAGGGCTGGTCGCGCGGCCACACGATGGCAATGCGGTGCAGCGGGGTGCCGGTGTGTACCGCGTCGGCCACCGCGCGCACGGCTTCGCGCACCTCTTCGTCCGCGTCGGAGGTGTCGACCGTGTCGATGACCGCACCGTCGGGATCGGCGGTGACACCCTCGATCATGACGAGCGTGCCGTGTTCGGCCAGTGCATCGAACAAGGCGGCCTCGGTGGGGCGGATGCGCTGGGGCAGGAACACGATGGTGCGCCCGGGCGCCTGCGCCGCATGCTCGGCGGCGAGGTGCAGCAGCTCGGCTTCGTCGTACCAGTCGTGCGCGAGCGCGCTCTGCACGCGGCGATGCACACGCACCACTTCGCGCGCCCGCGGCGACCCTGCGGCGGCGAGCCGGCCGACGGTGGCCGCAGGCAGGTGGCGCAGCTCGCGGTGGGCATCGCGCAGTGCGCTGATGGTGGCCTGGTGGCCCGAGATGGAGGCGAACACGCCTGGCTCGGCGGCGAGCGCCTTGCGTACGGCCACATCGATGACCGGCGTGGAGAGCGGCCGTTTGCCGGCTCCGGCGAGGGCAGGACCGCCGAGCAGTTCGGCCAGGCGGAAGGCGGTGAGGAACTGGGCTGCGGCGACACCGCCGTTGGCCGCCAGCCACCGCCGCGCGGCTACGCCGACGGCGTTGGAGTGCACGAGCACCGTGACCGCCGCCAGCGGATCACCGTCCTGAACATCGGTGAGCGCGGCGCGCAACGCGGCGTACGCCGGTTGCCCGTATGGAGTGGTGCGCCGCTCGATCGCCATCGCCCTGCACTCTACGGAAGGGGTGCGCGCCGGTTGTCCGCAATGTCGGCGCTGAAGCGGCTCAGCGGCCCGCTTGATCGCCAACTTGAGCAAGGCAGCGGGCAAGTCGGCGTTGAGGCGGTCGCGGACCCCGCTCGAACGCCGACTTGAGTGGGAGAGCCGGGTCAGGCGGCCTCGCCGCCGGCACGGATCGCGGCGATGGCGGCCGCGTAGCCATCGGCTGCCTTGAAGACCGCATTGCCGGCCACCATCACGTTGGCGCCGGCGCGTGCGATGGCCCCAACGGTGGAGGGGCCGACGCCGCCATCGACCTCGATGTCGACGTCGAGGCCGCGGGCGTTGATCGTGTCGCGCAGCGCCCTCACCTTCGGCTCCATCTCGGCGATGTACTTCTGCCCGCCGAAACCGGGGTTGACGGTCATGATGAGCACCATGTCGACCATGTGCAGCACGTGCTCGATTGCCGCCAAGGGGGTGGCGGGGTTGAGCGACACCGATGCCTTGGCACCGCGTTCGCTGATGTTGCCGAGCGTGCGGTGCAGGTGGGGACACGCCTCGGCGTGCACGATGATGCGCTCGCAGCCCGCGGCGATGTACCCGCCGAGCAGGTTGTCGGCGTCGAGCACCATCAGGTGGGCCTCGAACGGCAGGGTGGTGTGAGGGCGGGTGGCAGCCACCACCATCGGCCCGAACGTGAGGTTGGGCACGAACTGACCGTCCATCACGTCCCAGTGCACCCGGTCGGCACCGGCGGCCTCGATCGCCGCCGCCTCCGCGCCGAGGCGGGCGAAGTCTGCGGAGAGCATGCTCGGGGCGATCTGGATGCGAGGCACGGGCCCGAGGGTAGTTCGCAGCGGTGCGCATCGCGATCTCCGTATGCTCGCACTGTGCTACACACGCCCCCTCGCGCTCAGGTGGAGGTGGTGCGCATCGAGAAGATGGCCGCCGGTGGTGATGCCCTTTCGCACCTGGCCGACGGCCGTGTGGTGTTCGTCGAGGGTGCCCTGCCCGGCGAGACCGTGCGGGTCGTGGTGCACACCAGCAAGCGCGACTTCGCCCGCGCCGCGGTGGCGACGATGGAGCAGTCCTCGCCCCATCGCGTCGCCCCGCCGTGCGCGGCGCTCGCACTCGGTTGCGGGGGATGCGCGTGGCAACACGCGACCCCCGAGGCCCAGGTCGCGTGGAAGGCGGAGATCGTCGCCGACGCGTTGCGGCGCACGGCCAAGTTGCCGGACGCCGAGGTACGCGTCGGCGGATCCGTGCCGCCGTGGGGTTACCGGACGTCGATGCGACTCGCTGTCGCCCCCGACGGTCGCCTCGGCCTGCGGGCGGGCTCCAGCCATCGCGTCGTGCCGCTCGCCGATTGCCCCGTGGCTCATCCAGCGCTGTCGGCGCTGTTGGCGGCCACCCGGGTGCATGGTGCGGAGGAGGTGTCGCTGCGCGTCAGTGCGGCCACCGGCGAGGCGACGGCGATGGGACACGGTGGGCGGGGGCGCTTCAGCGGCCTTCCTGCTCAGGTGGCCGTCGGCCCCGAGGCGACGGTGTATGAGCGCGTGGAGGGCGTGTTGCTCCGCGTGAGCGCAGCCTCGTTCTTTCAGTGCGGACCTGCCGCCGCGGAGTTGCTCGTGGCGACCGTTCGCGAGGCCTGCGGCGACGCTCTCACCGCGACCGGTCCGTTCCTCGACGCGTACGGCGGCGGCGGACTGTTCGCGGCCACGCTCGCGCCCGACCGGGCGATCATCGTGGAGAGTTCGCCGTCAGCGTGCGCCGACGCCCGGGCGAACGTGGCCGGTGCCCGCGTGCACGAAACCCCGTTCGAGCAATGGGCCCCCGAGGCCGTGGGCCTCGTCGTGGCCGATCCGGCCCGCGCCGGTCTGGGCCGAGACGCGGTGGATGTGCTCGCCGCCACCAGGGCGGCGCGTGTCGTGCTGGTGAGCTGCGACCCGGTCGCCGCTGCCCGCGACGCCTCGCTGCTCGCCGCGCACGGCTACCGCCATGCAGGCGCGACCGTGCTCGACCTGTTCCCGCACACCCCTCACGTCGAGGTCGTCACTCGCTTCGACCGCTGAGCAACCGTCGGCCGGCACACAGGGTCAGAGACGGAGCATTGCCTTTTCGACTCTGTCGAGGAAGCGCTGGCGATCGTCTGGTGCGCATGTGTCGATCGCGTAGAGCGCCACCCACTTCGTGCGGGTGAGCGGGTGGCACAGGATCCTCAGGGAGCGGAATGCCACCCGCTTGCCTCCCTCGCCCTGGAGCGCGTTGATCCACTTCGACGAACCGTGGGTAGTGAGCACGACGACACGGCGGATGTTCTTCAACCGCGGCCGGATGCGGTTCGAGCCGGCGGGCAGGTCGTAGGCCACACCCGTCACCCACACCCGATCGATCCAGCCCTTCAACATGGCCGGCTGCCCACTCCACCAGGTCGGGTACGACAGCACGAGGGCGTCGCACCAGCGCAGGTCGTCGGCGTGGCCGGCGACGTCGGGCACCACGCGGAACTTGGTGTCCGGCGGGTCGAGGTGGTGTTCGTGCTCCCACGCCGACAGTTCGGGCGTGAAGCCCTCGGCGTAGAGGTCGGTGAGGCGCACCTCATGGCCGGCGGCGCGCAGACCGGCCAGGGCGCGGTCGCGCACCTGCGAACCGAACGACCCCTCCAGGGGGTGGGCGTACACCAGGAGCACCTTCACGACGCCGCCCTCATATCGCTGCCAGCTTCTTGCCGATGCGGTCGAGGAAGGCCGTGCGTCGTTCGGCCGTGGACGTGTCGATCGCGTAGAAGCCGTACCAGCGGGCCCGCGTGCGCCGGCCGGTGTTGAGCCGCAAGGTGCGCATCACCGTGCGCCAACCGTTGTCGTTGATCAGCCGGATGTACAGGCGCGGCGAGCCGTAGGTGCTGATGCCGACGAGGTGGCGCACATGGCGCAGGCCCGGCTGCACCTTGCCCTTGTCGTCGAACCCGAAACCGACGCCGGGCACGAGCACCCGGTCGAGCCATCCCTTGAGGATCGCCGGCTGGGCGCTCCACCATGTGGGGTACACGAACACGAACGCCTCGCAGGTCTTCACGAGTTCGGCGTGGGCCGCGACCAGCGGGTCGAGGATCGGCTGCTCGGCGTGGTAGGCCCGCCGCTCGTCGGGGCTCATCACCGCGCGGAATCCCAGCGCGTACAGGTCAAGCACGTTCACGGTGTGGCCGTTTGCCTCGAGCGTGGCTGTGGCCCGCGCCGCGATCGCGTGGTTGAAGCTGTTCGGGTTCGGGTGCGCGAGCACCAGCAGGACCTGCATGCGCTGCCGACGTTACCGCGCGGTCGGTGTCAGCGGCCGCCCGTGACGTCGATCCACCCACCTGTGACGAACGATGCACCTTCGGACGCGAGCCACAGCACGGCCGCGGCGACCTCGGCGGCAGTGCCCGCCCGTTGCATCGGCACACTCGGCGCGATGCGCTCGATGCGGCCCGGGGGAGCATGGTCGTGGAAGTCGCTCTCGATGAGGCCGGGGCGCACTCCGTTGACGCGCACGCCGAATCCGGCGAGTTCCTTCGACAGGCCGATCGTCATCGTGTCGATCGCCCCCTTGGAAGCCGCGTAGTGCACCCACTCGAACGGGCCGCCCAGCGCGGCCGCCTTCGACGAGATGTTGACGATGTTGCCGCCGCGACCGCCCCGGTCGCTGCGCATCCGGGCCGCGGCCTCGCGGGCGCATAGGAACGGGCCGGTGATGTTGACCGCCCACAGGCGTTCGAGGGTGCCCGCCGTGACGCTGTCGAGCGGGCCGTAGCCGCCGGCGATACCCGCGTTGTTCACCAGCAGGTCGAGCCGCCCGAACTCGGTGTCGACGGCGGCAAACATCGCGACGACGGCGGACTCGTCGGCGACGTCGGCGCGCACGACGAGGGTGCGGGCGCCGGCCTCCCGTGCCGCAGAGGCCACGTCCTCGGCGGCCTCGGAGCGCGCGGAGTAGTTGATCACGACGTCGTAGCCGGCTTCGGCGGCGGCGAGCACCACGGCCGCGCCGATGCCACGCGAGCCCCCGGTGACCAGGGCGACGGGACGTTCGGTGACGGGCGACTCAGCCATCGAGGCGGGATTCCAGCGCCGAGCGGATGGCAGGCCACTCGCGGTCGATGATCGAGTAGGCGGCCGTGTCGCGCAGGGTCCCCGCGGTGGTCGCGTGGCCGGCGGAGGGGCGGTGGTTGCGCAGGATGCCCTCCAGCGAGGCGCCCAGCCGTTCGATGGCGGCGCGGCTGCGCTCGTTGCGGGCGTCGGTACAGATGGCCACCCGGCCGACGTGCCACACCTCGAACGCGTGCCGCAGCAACAGCAGTTTGGCCTCGGTGTTCAGAGGGGAGCGTTGGGCGTCGGTGGCCAGCCACGTGCCGCCCACTTCCACCTCCACCGGTGTGTCACGCCCGGCCCACCACACCATGTTCATGAACCGCGTGCAGCCCACGGCCGTGCCGTCGGCCACGCGCACCTGGGCGAAGGGCACCACGCTGTCGCGTGCGGCATCGGCGAGCAGCCCGGCGATGTAGTCCTCCATGGCCGGCACGGAGTCGGGCACCGCGGTGAACCCGAAGCTGGATCGGTCTCGGTCGGCGGCCGCGGTGAGCGCGGGCGCGAGGTCGACGGTGAGGGGGACGAGACGCACATGGCGCCCTTCGAGGGTGAACGGTTCGAGCCGCATGGTCGGACAGCTTCGCACTACCGTCGCCTGTCATGCGTGTCGTTTCGGTCGGACAGTTCGGCCCAGTCGCCGACCTCACTGTCAGCGACGCCCCATCACCAGCGATCCGGCCCGGCTGGGTGCGTGTCTCGGTGAAGGCCGTCGGCCTCAACTTCGTCGACGGCCTGCTCGTGCAGGGCCTCTACCAGATCAAGCCGCCGCTGCCGTTCGTGCCCGGCACCGACCTGGCCGGCGTGGTCAGCGAGCTGGGCGAGGGCGTCACCCAGTGGGTCGTGGGCGACCGCGTGTGCATTTCCAGCATCATCGGCGCGATGGCCGAGGAGGTCGTGCTGCCCGCGTTCGTGCTCGTCCGGTCACCCGAGCGGCTCGACGACGCCGGTGCGGCGACATTCCTGCAGAGCTACGCCACCGCGTGGTTCGCGCTGCGTCGGCGCGCCGCCGCGCGGCGGGGGCAGAAGCTGCTTGTTCTGGGAGCGGGCGGCGGCGTGGGTCTCGCGGCGGTGGACGTGGCGCGCTCGATGGGTCTGCGCGTGATCGCTGCGGCCTCCAGCGCGGAGAAGCGGGCGCTCGCGATGGAGTACGGCGCCGAGGCAGCGATCGACACCGCCACCGCCGACCTAAAGGCGCGCACACGCGAGCTCAGCGACGGGGGAGTGGATCTGGTGTACGACCCCATCGGTGGCGCGTCCACCGAGCAGGCCGTGCGCGCGCTGGCTCCCGAGGGTCGCCTGCTGATGGTGGGCTTCGCCGCGGGCGACATCCCCCGCCTGGCGCTGAACTTGGTGCTGCTCACCAATCGCTCCGTCGTGGGCGTCGACTGGGGTGCCTGGTCGACGCGCCACCCGCTCGACAACCTGGCGATGCTCAACGACATCTCTGCAGCAGTCGATCGGGGCGAGCTGCGTCCTGTGGCCCCGGCGCGCTACGACTTTGCGGACGTCGGCCGCGCGCTCACTGACCAGGTGGAACGCCGTGTCGTCGGTAAGGCCGTCCTGATGCTGTAGTTCCGCTGGGGCGCGCGCCGGCGGGTTCAGTGGCCGAACGTGGCCGCGGGCGCGAGCGGCCCGTCGCTGTCAGCGCCACCACGGCGATCGCCCAGAACGTGAACTGCGTGATGTCGCCGCCGTACGCCAGCACGACGAGTTGCGCCAGCAGCCACCAGCCGTGCAGACCGATGACCACCACACGTGCCCACCTCTTGGCGCGGAACAGACCGATGGCCGAGGTGATCAGCACGGCGGCGGCCACGGCCACGACAGCGAGGACCTTGCCGCCGAACCGGTCCTCGTCGGCCCAGCTGGCCAGCACCATCAGCGCAAAGCCGAACACCCCCAGCGCCACCACCTCGATCAGCACCATCACGCCGGCGGCGATCCAGGTGCCCGCCGGGCGAGGCTGCTGCGGACATTGCAGCGTGAGGTCGCCGGGCAGGGGCGGCAGGTCGGTCACAGTTGGCACGCTACGCGATGCCAGGAACATCACGCCGGGAACGCCGGAGGGCACCCTCGCGGGTGCCCTCTGACCTGCTCTTTCGTTGGTGCGCCCCCAGGGTTTCGAACCCTGAACCTGCGGATTAAGAGTCCGTTGCTCTGCCGTTGAGCTAGAGGCGCAATGGCGGGCAGTGTACGGGAATGCTCCCGGCGACTGCCGCCTTGGGGTGACCGACGGGTTTCGAACCCGCGACCCTCAGTACCACAAACTGATGCTCTACCAGCTGAGCTACGGCCACCATGGGGACACGTAGTGTGCCATATGGGCACACGTTTTCCACCACCGGTTTCGTCGTGTCGCGCGGTCAGGGTGCGCGCGTCATGCACTTGTTCACGATGGATTCCGTCGTCGGCTACGCTCCGGGGAACGGAATCCGGAGGAGATCTGTCATGAGCGCGATGGAAAGCATTCCCACGCGTGAACTTGCCGAGCGGGCCAAGGCCATCACCAAGCGTGAGCTCGGCGTGTACATCGACCGCACGAAGGGCTCCCAGAAGGCAACCGAGCGGGCACGTCTCGTGCTGCCGCTCGGTGTACCGAGCAGCTTCCAGGCCTACGACCCGCACCCGATCGTCGTGCGCCGCGCGCAGGACGCCTGGATGGAGGATGTCGACGGCCATCGCTACGTCGACTTCGACATGGGCTACGGCGCGCTGTTCTCCGGTCACTGCCACCCTGCGGTGCGCCGCGCGGTGGAGGCGCAGTTGGACAACGGCACCTTGTTCGTCACCCCGTGCGAGATGAACGCCGAGGTCGCCGAGTTGCTCGGTGATCGATACGGCTTGCCGATGTGGCGCTTCACCAACTCCGGCACCGAGGCGACGATGGATGCGATCCGCGTCGCCCGTGGCCTCACCGGCCGCGAGAAGATCGTCAAGGTCGAGGGCGGCTACCACGGCCACCACGACGAGGTGATGATCTCGATGAAGCCGCCCATCAGCGAGGCCGGCCCGCCCGATTCGCCGCGGGCCATCCCCGCCACCGCCGGCATCACCCGCTCGGTGCTGCGCGACACCCTCGTCGTGCCGTACAACAACCTCGAGGCGCTCGAGCGGGCGCTCAAGGGCGGCGACGTGGCCTGCTTCATCGTCGAGCCGGTGATGGAGAACATCGGCATCTGCAAGCCGCAGCCGGGCTACCTCGAGGGCGTGCGAGCGATCACCCGCAAGTACGGCACCATTCTCATCTTCGACGAGGTCAAGACGGGCATCACCGCCGGCTGGAGTGGCGCCACGGGTGTGTTGGGCGTGCAGCCCGACCTGGTGGCGCTCGCCAAGAGCATCGGTGGCGGCCTGCCCCTCGGCGCGTTCGGCGGCACCCGTGAGTGCATGGACCAGATCACCGCGGGCAAGGTGCTCCACCTGGGCACCTACAACGGCAACCCTCTCTGCATGGCGGCCGCGCGCGCCGTGCTCACCGAGGTGTGCACCCCCGACGCCACCGACGCGACGATCGCCCGCAACCGCCTCCTGCTCGATGCGTGCGATCGCATCATCGCCGAGGCCGGCCTGCCGGCGCACACAGAGCAGTTCGGCGCCAAGGGTTGCGTCACCTGGTCAGCCGAGCCGATCCAGAACTACCGCGACTACAAGGCCACCGATTTCGATCTGGCCTTCGCGCAGTGGATGCACGGTATCAACCGCGGCATCTTGCTGCCGCCGGGCCTCGATGAGCAGTGGCTCATCTCGGTGCTGCACACCGACGCTGACGCGCTGCGCTACGCCGACGTGTTCGGCGAGTTCGTCGCCGAGCTCATCGCCTGATTGCTCGCCTGGGCGCGAGCGTCAGCCCCAGCCGCGGTCCTGGGTGTACCGGTAGGTGTTGATCGGCGCGTTCCAGCGGCGGCGACGCTTCACCATGCCGCTGCCGGCGAAGATGCCGAGCGCGCCGCCGATGAGCACCAGTTCCAGCCCGATGAGGAGGGGGAGCGCGGCATCGGCCATATGCCCCGGGATGTTGGCCCAGACGCTTTCGCTCGCCAGGCCGACGACGAACTTGGGCGCTACATAACCGAGCAGGGCGACCACGAGCCCCACCAGGATCAACCCGTAGGCCAACCAGCGCAGCGCCGTGTCGCGGTCGGGGTGGGCGGTGAAGCCGAGGAGGAACAGCAGCACCGTGAGGATCCCGCCGACGGGCACGAGAAAGGTGAGGATCTTGTTGGCGATCGCGAGTGCGGCTACACGGGGTACGGGCAGGATCACGGGTGGGAGGTCGCCGACCCCCTCGCTGCGCACGATCTTCACGAGGTCGGCGCCGGTGATGGTCACCGGGCCGGCCTGGTCGCCGATCAGGTGGGCGTGAGCATCGTGGATGATCCCGGCGAGGAACTTCTGTCCTTCTGGGTGGTCGACCACCAGTGTGACGGTGGCCCGCAGCGCTTCGATCTGCTTGGGGCTGTCGGTGAGGGGACCGGCCGTGTTGTCGACGATGAAGTCGACGAGTTCCTTCTTCAGCGCCGGATCCTCCAGCACGACGTCGGCTGCACCAGAGGAGTTGTCGGGGTCGAAGGCCGCCCGCTGGAGGAAGAAGCCACTGATCGTCAGACTGGCGAACGCGTAGGCGAGCCCGAACAAAAGCCCGGCGAGGGTGGAACGCACGGCCAGAGTCTGGCCGATCGGGCCCTCTCGGTCCATACCATGGCCCGGTGAGCACCTCGTCGCCGCGTCTTGTCGCTCCCGCTGGAACCATGTTTCGGCGGGCCCTCGTGCTGAAGTGCCCGATGTGCGGCAAGCGTCCGTCCACGGTGAGACGGTGGCTCGGCCATCACGAACGGTGCCGTTCGTGCGGCATCCGCTGGCACCGCGAGCACGGCTTCGAACTCGGCCCGATCGCCCTCAACGTCGTCATCACGTTCTTCGTGCTCGGCGTCAGCATGATCGTCGGCTTCGTCGCGACCGCGCCGGACTTCCCCGTAGTGGCGCTCACCATCGGCCTCGTGTCGGGTGCGATCATCGTTCCGCTGATCGCCTATCCGTTCACGTTCATGGTGTGGCAAGCCTTTGACCTGGCCACCCACCAGCCGTCGCAGAGCGAGCTCGACGAGGCTCGCGCGAGCCTCGAATCCTGAACCGGAAGATTTCCTCTCTGGGTGCTTGATCGAACGACTGTTCGTAGTTACACTCATGTCGTTCGAACGCCGCACCCCGTTTCGGGTGACCAGGCCTCCTCTCAGGAATCCCTGTCACACCCCTTTCGTACGGTGCATATCACGGCAGCCAACCACTGCCGGATCGCCAGACACCAGCACACGTGACCCGAACCGGGCACGAGAGGAACGGAGACAGGTTGTGAGCAGCGGCAACAGCAACGATCGCGACAAGGCACTCGATGTGGCCTTGGCGGCCATCGACAAGCAGTTCGGCAAGGGATCCATCATGCGGATGGGCGAGAAGGGGTCGATGGCCATCGAAGCCATCCAGACCGGTGCCCTCGCTCTCGACGTGGCGCTCGGTGTCGGCGGCCTGCCGCGCGGCCGTGTCATCGAGATCTTCGGTCCCGAGTCCTCGGGTAAGTCCACCCTCGCTATGCACGTCGTGGCCGAGGCCCAGCGCAACGGCGGGATCTGCGCTTATGTCGATGCCGAGCATGCGATGGATCCGGTGTATGCCCGGGCCATCGGGGTCGACATCGACCAGTTGCTCATCAGCCAGCCCGACACGGGCGAGCAGGCGCTCGAGATCGCCGACATGCTCGTGCGCTCCGGTGCGCTCGATGTCGTGGTCATCGACTCGGTGGCGGCCCTCACGCCCCGTGCCGAGATCGAGGGCGAGATGGGCGACACCCATGTCGGTCTGCAGGCCCGCCTCATGAGCCAGGCGCTGCGCAAGCTCACCGCCAACCTCAACCGCACCAACACGATCATGATCTTCATCAACCAGTTGCGCGAGAAGATCGGCGTCATGTTCGGCTCGCCGGAAACCACACCCGGCGGTCGTGCGCTGAAGTTCTACGCCTCGGTCCGCCTCGACATCCGTCGCATCGAGAGCATCAAGGACGGTGCCGAGGTCGTGGGTAACCGCACCCGCGTCAAGGTGGTGAAGAACAAGGTGGCCCCGCCCTTCCGTCAGGCCGAGTTCGACATCATGTACGGCAAGGGCATCAGCCGCGAGGGCTCGCTGCTCGACATGGCGGTCGACATGGGCATCATCAAGAAATCCGGGGCATGGTTCACCTACGACGGTGAACAACTCGGCCAAGGCCGCGAGAACGCGAAGGGCTTCCTCGCGGCGAACCCCGAGATCATGGTCGAGGTGTCCGAGAAGGTAAGGGTGCAGGCCGGCATCGGTGCCGACGCCAACCCAGCCCCCGCGGCGGCCTTCACCGAGGCCGACGAGCAACCCATCGAGATCTGAGCCGCAGATGGCGCACATCACCCTGATCACCCTCGGGGTTCGCGATGTAGCGGCGTCCACGTCGTTCTACGAGCCGCTGGGCTTCGAGAAGTCCAGCGGCTCGGAGGCATCGATCACGTTTCTGTACGCCGGTGCCGTGGTGCTGGCGTTGTACGGGCGTGAAGCGTTGGCCGACGATGCCGGGGTGCCGGCCGATGGCTCGGGTTTCGACGGGGTGACGTTGGCGATGAACCTCGGATCTCCCGCTGAGGTCGACGAGGCGTTCGCTCGCTGGGTGGCAGGTGGCGCAGCGGCGATCAAGTCCCCACAGCCGGCGCAGTGGGGTGGCTATTCCTCCTACGTTGCCGACCCCGACGGTCACCTCTGGGAGATAGCCCACAACCCGCTCATGCAGTTGCGTGCCGACGGCTCCGCGCAACGGTCCGGATGACCAATCCGACCCTCCGGTAGCCTTGTGGCCTATGGCCCGCAGCTACGTCGTTCACACCTTCGGGTGCCAGATGAACGAACACGACTCCGAGCGGATTGCAGGCCTGCTCGACGCCGACGGCATGACCGCCGTCCAGAATCAGGCCGACGCGGACATCGTCGTGCTGAACACCTGCTGCATCCGTGAGAACGCCGACAACAAGCTGTACGGCAGCCTCGGCTGGCTCCGCAGTTGGAAGAACGAGCGCGAGGGGCGTCAGATCGTGGTGTCGGGCTGCCTCGCGCAGAAGGACCGCGATCTGGTCGCGCAGAAGGCACCGTGGGTCGACGTGGTGCTGGGCACCCACAATGTGCACCGCACCGCCGAGCTGGTGCAGCATGCCCAGCGGCACGGGCGGATCACCGAGATCCTCGATGCCGCTGTCATCGACGACCATGCATTGTTCCCCAGTGCGCTGCCGGCACGTCGCGAGACGAGCTACAACGCCTGGGTCACGATCCAGATCGGGTGCGACAACAACTGCGCGTTCTGCATCGTGCCATCGGTGCGCGGCGTCGAGCTGAGCCGGCCCTTCGACGAGATCGTCAGTGAGGTGCACGCGCTCGTGGCCGACGGCGTCAGCGAAGTAACGCTGTTGGGCCAGAACGTCAACAGCTACGGTCGCGACCTGCAGTTGGTCGCGCGCCAGAATGGCGACGCCGATGCCCGCCTGCGCCCGTTGTTCGCCGACCTGCTGACCGCAGTGGGTTCGGTTCCCGGGTTGCGGCGCGCGCGCTTCACGAGTCCGCACCCCAAGGACATGCGCCCCGAAACGTTTGCCGCGATGGCGGCCACGCCCACGATCTGCGAGCACCTGCACTACCCGCTGCAATCCGGCAGCGACCGGGTGCTGGCGCAGATGCACCGTGGTTACACGGCCGATCGGTATCTCGAGCGCCTGGCCGAGGCTCGTGCTGCGGTGGACGATCTGGCGGTCAGCACGGACATCATCGTCGGCTTCCCCGGCGAGACCGACGACGACTTCGCGCGCACCCTCGAGGTGGCCGCCGCTGCCGAGTACGACTACGCCTACACGTTCATCTTCTCGCCGCGGGAAGGTACCGAGGCGGCGGCAATGACAGATCGTTTCGTCGAGCCGGCCATTGCCGCTGAGCGCTTCCAGCGTCTCCGGATCGTCGTGGAGCACAGCGCGCTCGCCAAGCACCAGGCGCGCATCGGCCGCATCGAAGAGGTGGTGGTGGAGGGCCCGAGCAAGAAGGATCCGTCGCTGCTGTCGGGCCGCACGCGCCAGAACAAGCTGGTGCACTTCACGCCCACGACGCCGGTGCGGACGGGCTCGTACGCCATGGTGGAGGTCACCGGGGCCGCGCCCCACCACCTCGTCGGGCGCTGGGTCGAGCTCGTCGCGGAGCCCCGCCACCGGCGGCGGATTCCGGTCCTCGCCGGGTGAGCCGGCCACCGGTGCAAAGGCCGCTCGTCATCCTCGGCCCCACTGCGTCAGGCAAGAGCGATGTGGCGATGGCGTACGCCGGCGCCCACCCACGGAGCGAGATCGTGGCCGTCGATGCGATGCAGGTGTACCGGCGCATGGATATCGGCACCGCCAAGCCCACCCTCGCTGAACGCTCGCAGGTGCGACATCACTGCCTGGATCTGACCGAGCCCGGCGCGGAGTTCAGCGTGGCCGACTTCGGGGTCGCGGCAGGCGAAGCGCTCTCAGCAATCGCCGGGCGTGGCGACCGGGCGGTCCTCGTCGCCGGTACCGGGCTGTACCTCAGGGCTCTCACGGACCCGATGGAGATCCCCGGCCGGTGGCCGGCGATCCGCGCCGAGCTGGAAGCGCGTGCCGAACGCGAGGGCAGCAGCCCGCTGCACGCGGAGCTGGCAACACTCGATCCGCTCGCGGCATCGCGGATGGAGCCGAGCAATTTGCGCCGGGTGGTGCGTGCGTTGGAGGTGGTGCACGGCAGTGGGCGGGCATTCAGCTCCTTCGGCCCCGGCGTCGACACCTACCCGCCGGTGCCATTCGTGCAGGTCGGGCTGCGCTGGCAGCGCGACGCGCTCATCAGGCGCATCGGAGAGCGCGTGGAGCGGATGATGGTGGCTGGGTTGGTGGGGGAGGTGCAGTCGTTGCTCGCCGAACCGGGTGGGCCGTCGCGCACTGCCCGGCAGGCACTCGGCTACAAGGAAATCATCGACCATCTCGAGGATCGCTGCAGCCTCGACGAGGCGGTGGCGACGATCGCGCTACGCACCCGCCAGTTCGCCGTGCGCCAGGAGCGATGGTTCCGTCGCGACCCCCGCGTACGCTGGGTGGACATCGAACACGACCCGGTGGCCGAGGTGCTGCCGGTCCTCGAAGGCGTATGAGCACCCTCACACTCACCAAGCACCACGGGCTGGGCAACGACTTCCTCGTTCTGTTCCACCCACCGGCGGTCGACCTGCCGGCGCTCGCGCGCGCGCTGTGCGATCGCCATCGGGGCGTGGGCGCCGACGGGCTGCTGATCGGCGAGTCGGCCGAGGGCTATACGGCGCAGATGGTGCTCTACAACGCCGACGGGTCACGGGCGGAGATGAGCGGCAACGGGATCCGCTGTTTCGCCCAGGCGCTCGCGGCCCGTCGCGGTGATCTCGCGGATCAGCGGCTCCTCACCGACGCGGGCGAGCGCACGGTCGCGATGGAGGCCACTGCGCAGGCTGGGCTGCTGTTGGCTGCCGTCGACATGGGGGCGGTCGAGCCGATCACCGCGCCTGCGGACTGGAACCGCCTCGGGTGCGATCCGCTCCGGCCGGTCCTGCACCTCAGCCTTGGCAACCCCCATTCGGTGGTGGGCGTGGAGTCCGTGGCGGACGTCGATCTGCTCTTGTTGGGCCAGATCGTTCCGTACGTGAACCTGGAGATTGTCGAGCCCGGTCCCGAGCCACACGCGATCACGATGCGGGTGCACGAACGCGGCGCCGGTATCACCGAAGCGTGCGGCACGGGTGCCTGTGCGAGCGCGTGGGCGGCACACTCGTGGGGGCTCGCCACGATGCGCGACGGCGAAATCGTCGTGCACATGGACGGTGGAGATGCAACAGTGCGTCTCGACACGCCCACCGCCGGCAGGATCACCCTCGTGGGTCCGGCCCAGTACGTCGCCACCATCACGGTCGACGTCGATGGCAGCTGACAGGGCGCGGGAGAGGGCACGAATGAACACGCCGTACAACGAAGCCCTCGGCGCCACGCTGATCGAGCGCACCAAGCGCGAGCGCATCGTCATCGTCGGTGTCACCTTGCCGGGCCACACCGACGACGACACCGAAGCCAGCCTCGACGAGTTGTCGCTGCTCATCGACACCGCCGGCGCCGACGAGGCGGCGCGGGTGGTGCAGCGCCGTGACTCACCCGACCACACCTGGTTCATCGGCAAAGGCAAGGCCGGGGAGCTGCGCGATGTATGCCTCGCGGTCGATGCCGACACGGTGGTGTTCGACAACGAGTTGAGCCCGGCCCAGCAGTTCAACCTGGAGAAGTTGCTGGGGCGCACGGCGCTCGACCGCACGGCGGTGATCCTCGACATCTTCGGCCAGAATGCGCACACCTTGGAGGGCAAGGCGCAGGTGGAGCTCGCGCTGCTGCGCTACCGCCTGCCCCGCCTGCGCCGCGGCGCGACTGCGAAGCTCTCCCAGCAGCGTGGTGGCGTTGGCAGCCGGTTCGGTTCCGGCGAGACCAAGCTCGAGGTCGATCGCCGGCGGATCATGCGGCGAATCACCAAGCTCGAGGGCGACCTGCGTGAGCTGCAGAGCACGCGCACCCTGCAGCGTAAGAGCCGCAAGCGCAGCGGGCTGGCCGCGGTCACGATCGTCGGCTACACAAACGCCGGCAAGTCAACCCTGCTCAACCGGCTCACCCAGGCAGGTGTGCTCGTGGAGGATCGGCTGTTCGCGACGCTCGACCCCACAACTCGTCGTTTGTCGCTTCCCGGTGGCGAGCCCGTTCTACTCACCGACACGGTGGGCTTCGTGCGCCGCCTGCCCCACGGGCTGGTGGAGGCGTTCAAGAGCACGCTGGAGGTGGCGAGCACGGCCGACTTCCTCGTGCACGTGGTGGACAGCTCGGCCGCCGACCCCGATGGCCAGATCGCTGCCGTGCGCGAGGTGCTCGCCGAAATCGACGCCATCAACGTTCCCGAGCTGCTCGTGTTCAACAAGGCCGACATCGCCCACGACGCGGCTGGCGACCTCGTGGCCCGACACCAGGGCTCGGTGGCGATCAGCGCGCACACCGGCGAGGGAATCGACGGTCTGCTGACAGCGCTCGCCGACCGCCTACGCGCGATCACCGCTGTTGTGGAGTTGCTCGTGCCTTACGACCGTGGCGACGTGCTCGCGGCGATTCATCGTGAGGGCGAGGTCGTCAGCACATTCCACGACACCGATGGCGTACGCGTTCGCTCCCGCCTGTCAGACGCGTCGGCGGGTCGGCTCGCGGAGTTCGTCGTCCTCTCCGATGGTGGGCACCCGAACGGGCAGGATTGTGAGAAATGAAGGACCCCAACGGCTTCACCCCGCCCCCATACCCCTACGACCGCCTCGACCGCTTCGCCCCCTTCGCCGCGGCTCTGCCGGGCGGCACCGTCGACCTGTCGATCGGCACACCATGTGATCCGCCTCCCGAGGCGGTGATCGAGGCGCTCAGCCACAGCAATTCCGAACGTGGCTACCCGGCCAGCATCGGCACCGAGGAGTTGCGGACGGCGATCCGCGACTGGATCGCGCGGCGCTTCGACGTCGTCGTACCGCTGGCCCAGATCGCTGCCTGCGTGGGTACCAAGGAGTTCGTCGCCACCACGCCCCAGTACCTGAAGCTGCGCACCCCGTCGCGCGACACCGTGCTGTATCCCGCGGTGTCGTACCCCACCTACGAGATGGGCGCCGTGCTTGCCGGGTGTCGCGCGGTGCCCGTGGCCGCCGCAGCCGATGGCGGCATCGACCTCAGCTCCATCGACCCGGCCGACGCAGCCCGGGCCCTGCTGTTGTGGGTCAACAGCCCCTCGAACCCCATCGGCGCCCTCTCCGATCTGGCCGCCGCGGCCGCTTGGGGCCGGGCCAACGACGTGCCGGTATTCAGCGACGAGTGCTATGTCGAGTTCACCTGGGACGGCCCGGCGAGCACGATCCTGCATTCCGGGCTCGACGGTGTGGTGGCCGTGCACTCCTTGTCGAAGCGCTCGAACCTGGCCGGTGTGCGTGTGGGCTTCTACGCCGGCGATGCCGAATTGGTGAGCTATCTCAAGGAAGTGCGCAAGCACGTCGGGATGATGGTGCCTGGTCCGGCGCAGGCTGCCGGTGCCGTGGCCCTGGCCGACGACGCCCACGTGGCGGTGCAGCGCGACCGGTATCGCCACCGCCTTCAGCGGCTGGCAGTCGTGCTCTCGAAGTGGTCGGGGATCGACGTGCCCCTGCCCGCGGGAGGCTTTTACCTGTGGTTCGACGCGGGCGATGGGTGGGAGTTCACCGAGCGCTTGGCGCGCGTCGGGGGCGCCCTGGTGAGCCCCGGCGACTTCTACGGAGCAGGTGGTTCACAGAACGTGCGCGCCGCCGTGGTACAACCTGACGACCGGATCGAACTCGTCGCTACGCGACTGGGGGTGCGCTGATGTCCTACCAACCGCAACCACCGATGCCTCCGACGGGGGTGCCACAACCGATGTATGCGGCGGCCCCGGCCGCGGTCTCGGGTCCTTCGCCGTCACGCTCGGGCGGAAAGGGCGCCAAGATCGTCGGCTTCGGGCTCATCGTCCTCGGCTTGATCGGCGGCGCGGCGCTCATCGTGTTGAGCGGCACGAACAGCGAAGAGACGGTCAAGAAGTTCGCCCGCGCCCCGGTGGGTTGCACCACCACGCTCGACTTCTCCTCCACTGGCGAGTTCACGGTCTATCTCGAGACAAGGGGTTCGGTGTCCGAAGTGGAGGGGGACTGCGCCTTCGATGGGGTGTCGTACGACCGGGGTGACGACAGTGCTCCCCAGGTCAGCCTGACGCTCGTCGACTCGGCCGGCGCAGAGGTGGCATTCGTGGAGGAGCAGGGCGCGTCGTATTCCTCGGGCGGCTACACCGGCACGGCGATCCGTTCCGTCAACATCGCCACGGCTGGCTCGTACCAGCTCACCGTGAGCAGCCCCGACAGCGATTTCGCGATCGCGGTGGGGGGCGATCCCGACGGCAATAGCTCACAGCTGCAGCTGGGTGGCATCGTCGCGCTCGCGGCTGGCGTGGTGCTCGGTGTGCTCGTCCTGTTGCTCGGCCGCCGGGGTGGCTCGCAGCCGACTGGACCCGCCTGGCAGCCGGCCCAGCAGCAGTGGCCCCAGCAGGCGACGGTGCCGGGCTACCAGCCCGCGCCCCAGCCGGGCTACGGCGGTGCGCCGCCCCAATGGCAGCCGGCACAGCCGCCACCCCCCGCCCCGCCGCCCGGGCAGGGCTGGGGAGCGCCGCAGTAGAAGGCCGGCTCAGAGCCGGCGCATCACGGTGACGACCCGGCCGAAGATCTGCACTTCGCCGTCGGTGAACACCATCGGCGACAGGCGAGAGTTGGCGGGGATGAGCGTGACGGTGCTGCCCTTGCGCTGATAGGTCTTGACCGTGGCTTCCTCGCCCGGGATGCCGGCGATGACGATCTCGCCGTTCTCTGCCGTGGTCTGTGCCCTGGCGACGACGAAGTCGCCGTCCATGATGCCGACCTCGATCATCGAGTCGCCACGCACCCGCAGCATGAACAGCTCTCCGGTGCCGGTGAAGTCCTCGGGTAGGGGGAACAGCTCCTCGACGTTCTCCTGCGCGAGCACATCGGTGCCGGCGGCGACATCGCCCACGAGCGGGACGTGACGCACGGGGCGGCGCTCGATGGCGGCACCCGACGACGGATCGAAGCGCACCTCGATGGCGCGCGGCTTGGTTGGGTCGCGCTTGAGGTAGCCGAGCCGCTGCAAGGTGGCGAGGTGGCTGTGCACCGTCGACGGGGAGGTGAGGCCCACGGCCTCGCCGATCTCGCGGACACTGGGCGGGTAGCCCTGTTCGCGCATGCTGGTTTCGATCATGTCGAGGATGCCGCGTTGGCGGGCGGTGAGACGTTCGGCCATGTGGTCAGCGTACACGCGTTCGGCGTTCAGGTCAAACACCCGTTCGTGCAACAAATGTTCGACCGGGTGTTGACATCGAACAGTCGTTCGTGCAGACTACGAACAGTCGTTCGAGCAACACCTGTTCGATCGGGCGACCACCCAGTCCGTTTCCTCGCCGTCCGACATCGGTTCGGCACCACGCCGGAAGGAGCCCATTATGGCCGCCACCCTCGTCCCCCACACGCTGGCGCCCTACGTCGTGGTCGTTCCCTCCCGCCTGGCGCCGGCGCGCCGGCAGCCTTTGGTCTACGTGCGTCGGCGAGTGCTGGTCTCGCTGATGCTCGTCGCCGTCGTCGTTGCTGTGTGGCTCGGCGCCGGCACCGTGCTGGCGAACCGTGGGGGCGATCCTGCCTCCGCCTCCACGGTTCGTCCGGCGCTTGCCCCGGCCCAGCTCTATGTGGCCCAGCCGGGCGACACGCTGTGGTCGATCGCCGCGCGCTACCACGGCTCGCGGCCGACGGCCCAGTACGTCGACCAACTGGTCGGCCTCAACGGCGGCGCCTCGCTCGAGGTCGGCCAAGCCATCACGTTGCCCTGAGGGTCGGGATAGCGTGGGTACCCATGCGGTGCCCGAAGTGTTCGGCTGACGATACGAAAGTGATCGACTCGCGTGACGCAGAGGAGGGCACCACCATCCGCCGGCGCCGGTCCTGCCTCGCCTGCGGCCACCGGTTCACCACCTATGAGCGGGCCGAGGAAGTGCCGCTCGTGGTGCTGAAGAGCGACGGTCGGCGCGAGCCGTTCGACCGCACGAAGCTCGTCGCCGGTCTGGCCGCGGCGTGCAAGGGCCGCCCGGTCGCGCCCGAGCAGATCCTGCGACTCGCGGAAGCCGTGGAGGACGAGGTGCGCCTGCGCGGGCCGGAGGTTCCATCCCAGGAGGTCGGCCGGGAGGTACTGGAGCGCCTGCGCAGCCTCGACGAGGTCGCCTACCTGCGCTTCGCCAGCGTCTACAAGGGCTTCGATGCCGCGGCCGATTTCCAGCGCGAGCTGGTGTTGCTGAAGAAGCTGCAGGAATCGTGAAGCGTGGTGTGGCCGCGGCGGTCGCCGCCGGCCTGACGCTCGCTGCGTGCAGCTCCGATGCGGCGAACTCGTCGTCGGCCGCTGTCGGCGCCACCGAGGGTGTCGCCACGTCGGTGGTCGCCACGACGAGCAACAGCTCGACCACGAGCACGTCCACCACTTCGACGTTGCCGCCGACCACGACGACGACGATTCCCGGTTTCCTCGGCGAGGAGGTCATCGGTACGTCCGCCCAGGGTCGCCCGATCACCGCCTACCACCGCGGTACGGCCGGAGGCATCGTGGTCCTGGTGGTGGGGGTGATCCACGGCAACGAGGACGACGGGTTGGCGGTGATCGACCTGCTGCGCACGATGCCGCTACCGCCTGGCTACGACCTGTGGCTGATGCCGATGCTGAATCCAGATGGGCAGGCCAACCAGACGCGCGGGAACGGCAACGGCGTCGATCTCAACCGCAACTTCCCCTACGACTGGGGTCCGATCGGCGCCCCGGGCGACAACCAGTACAGCGGGAGCGGCCCGGGGAGCGAGCCCGAGACGCAGGCGTTCATCGCGTTCACCCAGCGCGTCCAGCCGCGTCTCACGCTCTGGTACCACCAGAACGCGTTCCTCGTGCAACCCTCGCAGCGCGCCGATGGCCCGCTGCGCCAGAAGTACGCCGAGCTCACCGGTCTGCCGTACGAGACGCTCAGTGGTACCGGTTCCACGTTCTCGGGCATCGCCGCCACCTGGGTGCGCACCCAAGTCCCCGGCGCGATGTCGTTCATCGTCGAACTCGGCGATGACCTGCCACATGATCTGGCCCTCATCCATGCCAACGCCGTGATGACCGTCATGCAGATGGTCACGGCCTGAGTCCGGTCAGCGCGCTCGCGAGTACCGGGTGAAGAGAAAGCCGTCGTCCTCGATCACGTGAGCGAGTTGCATCCGTAGGGCGAGCGCGGGTGCGCCGACCACGAGGCGTTGGCCGTCGCCGCCGCTGATCTGGGGCGAGATGGTGAGGTTCAACTCGTCGATGAGGTCGGCCGCGGCGAGCAGCCCGTTGATCGTGGCCCCGCCCTCGGCCTGCACGACCTTCGTGCCCCACCGGTGGGTCATCTCGGCGAGCGCTGCCGCGATGTCGATGTGACCATGCCCGGCGCGTATGGAGTCGACCGGGACCTCGGGCGCGTCGACAGGCAGGACGACGACTGCCCGGCCGGAGGTGAACAGGGGCGTGGTGAAGTCGAGCCGCCCGCTGCGGCTGACGACAGCGATGCGCTGGTCGGCCCGCTTGGGTGGGCCGTAGCGCTCCTCGCGCACGGTCGCTGCACCTACCAGGATCACGTCCGCGAACGAGCGCAGGGTGAGCAGCAGCGCCTGGTCGGTGGGGTTGGAGAGCCCGCGCGACGTGGTGTCGACGACGGTCGAGCCGTCGAGCGAGGCCACCATGCAGAGCGACACCCACGGCCGACCGGGCGGCGCCTCGCGGACGACGTCGTACTCGCTGCGTAGGTTGAGCGCACTGTCCTCGGCGGTGGGGTGGGGAAACAGGCGTCGCATTAGTGGAAGGATGCCACCCCATGGGGACCGATCCACACACCGTTGCGTCAGCCACCCGAGTGGCCTACCGCACTTGCCCGCTCTGCGAGGCCGGCTGCGGGCTCGAAATCACCGTCGAAGGCGACGCCGTCGTGCGCATCCGGGGCGACCGCGACGACGTGTTCAGCAAGGGCTTCTTGTGTCCCAAGGGCAGCACGCTGAAGCAGTTGCACGACGACCCCGACCGCCTGCGCCGCCCGTTGGTGAAACGCGACGGCGTGCACGTGGAGGTGGACTGGGACGAAGCCTGGGCGGTGGTGGCCGACCGCCTTGCGCAGGTCATCGCCGAACACGGCCGCGAGTCGGTCGGTGTGTACATGGGCAATCCCTGCGCCCACAACCTGTCGGCGATGCTCTACAACCGCTCGCTCGTGCAGGGCCTCGGCACTCGCCGCCGCTTCAGTGCCTCTACGGTCGATCAGATGCCCCGCCAGGTGGCCGCGGGCTATGTCTTCGGTGCACCGCTCACGGTGCCGGTGCCGGACCTCGATCGCACGGACTACCTCGTGCTCATCGGCGCCAACCCGTACGCGTCGAACGGCAGCTTGTGCACGGCCCCCGACTTCCCCGGTCGTATCGAGGCAATCCGAGCTCGTGGCGGCACCGTCGTGGTGGTCGACCCACGGCGCACCCGCACCGCGGAGGAAGCCGACCGCTGGTTGCCGATCCGGCCGGGCACCGATGCCCTGCTGCTCGCGGCCATCGTGTCCGTGCTCGTGGCCGAGGGCCTCGCCGACGTGGGCGAACATGTCGCCGGCCACCTCAGCGGTCTCGATGACGTGATCGCCGCGTGCGCGCCGTTCACCCCGGATGCCGTCGCCGCCGCCACCGGACTCGCCGCCGACGACATCCGCGGCCTGGCCCGCGAGCTGTCCGCCGCGCCCGCCGCCGCGGTCTACGCGCGGATGGGTGCCTGTACCTCGGGGCTCGCCGGTACCTCGTTCGGCACGGCGGCTTCTTGGCTGACCGACGTGGTGAACATCCTCACCGGCAACCTCGACCGGCCGGGCGGTGCGATGTTCACGACGCCGGTGGCCGGCGGGGCGAACACCCGCGGGCGCATGGGCGTCGGCAAGGGCTTCTCCACGGGGCGGGGCGCCACAGTGGTGCGTGCCCTGCCGGAGGTGATGGGGGAGTATCCCGCGTCCGCGATGGCCGAGGAGATCACGGCCGCCGGCGACCAGCGAATGCGGGCGATGATCACGGTCGCGGGCAATCCGGTGCTCAGTACGCCCGACGGGGCTGCGCTCGATGCCGCGTTGGCCGAGCTGGACTTCATGGTGAGCGTCGACATCTACCTCAACGAGACGACCCGTCACGCCGACGTGATCCTGCCGCCGCCGTCGCAGCTACAGCGGGGCCACTACGACCTCGCCCTTCTCCAGTTCGCCGTGCGCAATGTCGCCAACTTCAGCGAGCCGGTGCTGCCGATCGCGGAAGGGCAACCCGACGAGTGGGAGATCCTCGCCCGCCTCGGCCTGGTCGGCGCGGGCATGGGCATCGACGTCGATCCGGCCGCCGTGGACGCGCTCGGGCTGGAGGGGCTGGTACGCAGCGCGGTGAGCGACCCGTGGTCGCCGGTGCACGGTCGCGATGTGGATGAACTGCTCGCCGCACTCGGCGACGAGCCGGGCCCGGCGCGCACTCTCGACTTCATGCTGCAGACCGGCCCATTCGGCGCCGCCTTCGGCGCCAACCCCGGCGGGGCGAGCCTGGACGAGCTGCGCGCCAACCCGCACGGGGTTGACTACGGCGCGCTCGTGCCGCGCCTGCCCGACGTGCTGCGCACCGCCAGCGGCACGATCGAGCTGAACCACCCGGTGCTGATGGCCGAGCTGCCGCGACTGGCGGCGGCGATGGCCGCAACCGACGACGCGGCCACGGCTGCCGGCGACACCGGCATGGTGCTCATCGGGCGACGCGATCTGCTCAGCAACAACTCGTGGATGCACAACATCGAGGTGTTGGTGAAGGGCAAGGAGCGCTGCACGTTGCTGGTGCACCCCAACGACGCGGCACGGCTGGGTCTGGCGGAAGGCGCGCTGGCCAAGGTGGCGAGCCGGGTCGGTGAACTAGTGGCGCCGGTCTGCATCAGCGATGAGGTGCGTGAAGGGGTGGTGAGCCTGCCCCATGGCTGGGGTCACGGGGTGGCCGGTACCCGGATGGGTGTCGCCGCCGGGCGGGCCGGGGTGAACAGCAACCTGCTGAGCGATCCCGAGCAGTTCGACCCGTTGTCGGGGAATGCCGTGCTGAACGGCATTCCGGTGACGATCAGCGCCGCGCACTAGGCGGTTGCCGTCACCAGGTGCCTGTGGATATGTGGACAACTCCTGCGTTGTTGTGGCAGGTTCACGGTCAGTTCACCCTCGATCCACTGGCCGTCCACATGACAATTCACAAGGTTGTACCCCTTCCTCCCCACAGGCAGTCGGCCCTAGGGTGGACTCGTCGGTGGCAGCGGCGCAAGGAAGTGGATGGACAGTCGTGAGGGTGAACGGGAGGCGAGGCAGTGCCAGTGCCGCCCGTTCGCGGCGCACGGCTGTGGGGCCGGCGGGTCCCTGACCTGCTTGCTTGCGCCGCTGGCCCATCGAGTGCAGTCGGGTCGGCGAGAAAGGCGAAAACCGCGCAGGTTGGCCATTGACAGGGCTGTAACTACAGTGCTGTAATCTCACAACCACTTGTGGTGTCGGCGCGATCAGGGGCCGCCTGGCCACCACATCTTGTGGTGGCCATCAGCCCCCACAAACGGCATACAACCGCCATAGAGCAGCATCGACGGCCTCGCCGCCGAAGCGCCGGATCCGCAACCGGCAACGAACGAACCGCACGAAACCCTTCGAACCCCCACCCTTTGCAACAAGGAGCACGACATGTCGCTGGCGCCAGATCGCCTCGCTATCGGGATCACCCGCCACTTCACCGCCCCGGGTGTCCACCCGTATGACGAGGTGGAGTGGGAGCGTCGCGACGCGCGCATTTCCAACTGGAAGGACGGCACGGTCGCCTTCGAGCAGTTGGGTGTCGAGTTCCCCACGTTCTGGTCGCTGAACGCCACCAACATCGTCGCCCAGAAGTACTTCCGCGGCACCCTCGGCACCGTCGAGCGCGAAGAGTCGCTGAAGCAGGTCATCGACCGCGTGGCGGACACGATCACCACGTGGGGCGACGACGGCGGTTACTTCGCCGACCAGGCGGAGTCCGACGCGTTCAACAACGAGCTGAAGTACATCCTCGTCACCCAGCGGGCGGCGTTCAACAGCCCGGTGTGGTTCAACATCGGCGTCAAGGGTGTGCCCCAGCAGGCGAGTGCGTGCTTCATCCTCGCGGTCGAGGACACGATGGACGGCATCCTCAACTGGTACAAGGAAGAGGGCGTCATCTTCAAGGGTGGCTCCGGTTCGGGCATCAACCTGTCCAACATCCGCTCCAGCTACGAGCTGCTCAACGGCGGCGGCACGGCGAGCGGCCCGGTCAGCTTCATGCGCGGCGCCGACGCATCGGCGGGCACGATCAAGAGCGGCGGCAAGACCCGCCGCGCGGCGAAGATGGTCATCCTCAACATCGACCACCCCGATGTCGAGGAGTTCATCTGGTGCAAGGTGAAAGAAGAGCGCAAGGCGCGTGTGCTGCGCGACGCGGGCTTCGACATGGATCTCGACGGCGCCGACAGCTTCAGCATCCAGTACCAGAACGCGAACAACTCGGTGCGCGTCAGCGACGACTTCATGAAGGCCGTCGAAGACGATGCCGAGTGGTCGTTCAAGGCCGTGATCGACGGCTCGCCCGTGCGCACGGTGCGGGCCCGTGATTTGTGGCGCGACATCGCCCAGGCGTCGTGGGAGTGCGCCGACCCCGGCCTGCAGTTCGACACCACGATCAACAAGTGGCACACCGCCCACGCCAGCGGCCGCATCAACGGCAGCAACCCGTGCAGCGAGTACATGCACATCGACAACTCGGCGTGCAACCTGGCCAGCATCAACTTGCTGCACTACCTCGACGAGGAAGGCGTGTTCGACGTCGAGGCGTACATGCACACCATCGAGGTCATGTTCACCGCCCAGGAGATCCTCGTCGGCCGGGCCGATTACCCGACCGAGAAGATCGGCGAGAACAGCCGCAAGTTCCGCCAGCTCGGTCTCGGCTACGCCAACCTCGGCGCGACGCTGATGGCACTCGGCCTGCCCTACGACAGCGACGAGGGCCGGGCCTGGGCGGCGGCGATCACCTCGCTGATGACCGGCCACGCCTACGCCACGAGCGCCCGCACCGCCAGCCGCATGGGCCCGTTCTCCGGGTTCAGCGAGAACGAGCAGCACATGCTCGACGTGCTTCGCATGCACCGCGACGCACACAACGTGATCGCCAACCACCCTGGCGTGCCTGCCGAACTCGTCGAGGCCGGCTTCGCCGCGTGGGGCGCGGCGGTACGCGACGGTGAGGAGTACGGCGTGCGCAACGCGCAGGCCTCGGTGCTCGCCCCTACCGGCACGATCGGCCTGATGATGGACTGCGACACCACCGGCATCGAGCCCGACCTCGGCCTGGTGAAGATGAAGAAGCTCGTCGGTGGCGGCAACATGACGATCGTCAACCAGACGATCCCACGTGCGCTGCGCAAGCTCGGCTACACGCCGGCGCAGATCGACGAGATCGTCGCCTACATCGACAGCGAGAAGAGCATCCTCGGGGCGCCGCACCTGGCCGCCGAGCACGTGGCCGTGTTCGCCTGCAGCATGGGCGACAACACGATCCACTACGAGGGCCATGTGCGGATGATGGGTGCGGTGCAGCCGTTCATCTCCGGCGCGATCTCCAAGACGGTGAACATGCCCGAAGAGGCGTCGGTAGAAGATGTCGAGCAGCTCCACCAGCTGTCGTGGAAGCTCGGCCTGAAGGCCGTGGCCATCTATCGCGACAACTGCAAGGTCGGCCAGCCGCTCAGCACGGCCAAGAAGGACGGCGCCGAGGCACCGGCGGCCGGCACGTCCTGGTCCGAGGCCGCCCCGCAGATCGTCGAGCGCATCGTCGAACGTGTGGTGCACCAACCGATCCGCCAGAAGCTGCCGCGCACCCGCCGGGCGCGCACGTTCGAGTTCCGCGTGGCCGACTGCAAGGGCTTCGCCAACATCGGCGAGTACGCCGATGGCCGCCCCGGCGAGATCTTCCTGACCGTGTCCAAGCAGGGCTCCACCCTCAGCGGCATCATGGATGCCTTCGCCAAGAGCATCAGCTATGGCCTGCAGTACGGCGTACCCGTGCGTGCGTTCGTCGAGGCGTTCACGAACATGCGCTTCGAGCCCGCCGGCATGACCGACGACCCCGACATCCGCTTCGCGTCGTCGATCATGGATTACCTGTTCCGCCGCCTGGCGCTCGAGTACATGACCTACGACGAGCGCGCCGAGATGGGCATCTTCTCCATCGACGAGCGCCTGCAGCCGACCCTGCCAGGTGTCGACGAGGCCACGTGGGAGACCCGCCAGGGCACCGACATCGCCTCGGACCCCAAGACGATCCCCTCGGCCGAAGATCTGTTGGTGCAGATGGAACTGGGTGTGGCGCCGGCCGCGCCGAACAACGACATCACCAACCCCGGCGGAGTCGCCCGCCCGCTCGACCTCACGCCCAAGCCGGCGGTGCGCCACAGCGACGCCCCGATGTGCATGCAGTGCGGTGTCCAGATGGTGCGCGCGGGCAGCTGCCACGCCTGCCCCAGCTGCGGCACCACCAGCGGCTGCAGCTGACGCCGCCGCGCACCTTCGTGCTGTACTGGAGCTCATGAGCAACACGATCCCGTCCACGTCAGTCTCGCTGGGTGGCGCTCGCGCCGTACTCGACGCGGCGCTCGCACACGCGACCACGATCGACGCCGCGGTGTGCATCGTCGTGGTCGACCCCGCGGGGCAGGCGGTGCTTGCCGCCCGGATGGATGGGGCGCCGCGTCTGTCGGCCGACATCGCCGCCGACAAGGCGTACACGGTGGCGGTGTTCAACGGTCGCCCCACCGACCAGTGGTGGCCGGGCTTGAAAGACATGCCCGAGATCCTCGACGGCCTGGCCAAGATGCCGCGGTTCACGATCCTCGGTGGCGGGGTGCCGCTGCGGGTGTCGGGCAAGCTGGTGGGTGCGGTCGGCGTGTCCGGGGGGAGCAGCGAGCAGGACGTGGAGATCGCGACCGCAGGCGCGGCCGTGATCGCCTGATGGCGCGTTCGGCCGGCCCCGTGCGTGTGGTGGTGGAGACGGGCGCGAAGAAGGTGTTCGCCAGCGCGCTCGCGTTTCCGGGCTGGTCGCGCTCGGGGCGCACGGAGCACGACGCGATCGCCGCGCTGATCGAATACCGCGAGCGCTTCGCCCCGATCGCCGTCCGCGCTGGTGCCAGCGTGCCCACGGGTGACATGGTGGAGGTGGTCGAGCACCTCACGGGCAACGCCACGACCGACTTCGGCGCACCGGGCATCCCGGCCGCGGCCGAATCCGACCCGGGCAGTGCCGACGACCGCCGCCGCGATGCTGCGCTCGTGCAGGCCGCGTGGGGCTACTTCGACGAGGTGGAGCGCGCCGCGCCACGCGTGCTACGCAAGGGCCCCCGTGGCGGCGGGCGCGACACCGACGCGATCCGCACCCACGTGTTCGAGGCCGAACAGGCCTACAAGGGCAAGCTCGGCATCCGTGGCGTCACCGACCCCACCGCGGTGAGGGAGGCGATGATCACCGCGATCACCGACGGCCGAACGCCCGAGCGACCGAACGAGTGGCCGAGCGCCTACGCTGCCCGGCGCATCGCGTGGCACGCCCTCGACCACGCCTGGGAGATCGAGGACCGCAGCACCCGATGACGCCGTCGCCGGCTTTGTCGGCGGGGCGTGACCACGTACCGTTCTGACCGTGCAGTCGGACGCTCCCAACCCCATCCTCGATGCCATCCATTCCGGCACCCACTTCATCCCGCGCATCGGCATCCAGATGCACTTCGCCGAGAACGGCAGCCATGTCCTGCAGTTCGACCTCGGCGATCGCGTTGCCGACACCGGTCTGGTCGGCCTCCTCGCCGACATGGCCGGCGGCCAAGTGATCATCGCCGCACGCCAGCCGTGCGAGTCGGCCACGACCCACCTCGAAGTGCGCGATGTCGGCAACCTCGTGGGGCCGGGCGAGATCGTCGCCCGCTCGCGGTTGCTCGCCACCTCCAAGCGGCGCGGCGTGATCGAAACGCTGTTCGAACTCGGTGAAGGGCGCGCCCTCGCGCACACCACGTTCTCGGTGCGCGACGGCTCGCTGCGCCCTGCGGTGATGCCCGCGCCGCCGCGGGCTCAGCCCTCGACCGAGCCGTTGTGGCAGTTCATCGGCGTCCGCCAGACGGCTGCCGGGTCGGCAATCGCGATCGGCCCGCTCGTCGGCAATCACACCGGCGCGCTGCACGGCGGTGCCGTGATCGCGCTGGCGGAGGCGGCCGCCGTTCAGCAGCTGCAGCCGGGCGAGGCCTTCGAGGGCGTCTCGGTGCATTACCTCCACGCGGTGAAGGGCACGACCGCGAACGCCGTGGCGCGCCGCCACGGCCGGTCGGTGATCGTCGATCTGCACTCCGACGGGTCGAGCCAAGAGCTGGCTCGGCTCACCTTCACGATCACCTGAACGGGCTCAGGGGTCCAGCGGGTAGTGGTGGCTCGCCGCGACCGCCGCGCCGCGCGCACCGGCCATGTCGAGGTGGGGGACGAGCGCGAACTCGACGACGGCCTTCTGCTCCTCGCGCAGGTGAGTGCTGTCGCGCACGATCTGGAGGAACCACTCGCGGAACTCCGGTGCCGCCTCCACCACGCCGCCGCCGAGGAAGTAGGCGTGCGGGTCGGTGAAGTTGGCGGCGATCGTGAACAGGTGTCCGATCGCCATCGCCTGCTGGGCGAACACGTGCCGCGCCATCTCGTCGCCGCGTTCGGCGAACCCGCGCAGCGCCTTCGCCCCGTCCGCGATCGGCAGCACCGCCAGCTCGTGCTCGGGGTAGCGGGTGAGCCAGTAGGGGAGCAGGTTCTTGGTGATGCCAGTGAGCGACGCCACGCTCTCGGCATCAGCCTCGAACCCGCAGTTGCACTGCGGCGTCGGCTGGTCGGTTTCGAGCAGGCCGTGCATCGGGATGTGCACGTGGCCCAACTCGCCGGCCATGCCGGCCGCGCCGGCCACCACCTCGCCCTGCTCGATCACCCCACCGCCGAGCCCGGTGCCGACGATGGCGGCCACCGACGACCGGTGGTTGGCGGCCATTCCGAAGTGGGCGTGGTGGGCGTACATCGCCGCTGCGTTGCCGTCGTTCGTGTACACGACGGGCAGGCCGAGGCGCTCCTCGAGGGCACCGCGCACGTCGAACCCCCACCACTCGGGGAGCGCGAAGTTCGTCGCCCCGCGGCTGGAGATGACACCGTCGGCCGAGGCCGGCCCGGGCGTATCGAGCCCGACCGCGCGCACCTGGGAGCGGCTGACGCCGGCGCGCTCGAGGCCAAGCAGGAAGACCTCCTCCATCGCCTGGATGGCCGGGCCGGTGCCCTGGCGAACGCAGCTGGGCAGCTCGATGAGGTGGTCGATGAGGAAGTTGCCCTCGGCATCAAGAACGGTGACGTTGTTCTTGGTGCCGCCGTTGTCGATGCCAACGATCACGGGCGAAAGGGTCATGGACGCACGATACGGCCTGTGGCGGCGCGGGCCGTGTCTGCCAACCTGGCGGGCGTGGATTCATCCCGCCCGTCGATCAAGGTGCACGGTCCGCACGACGGGCCCCTGGTGGTGTTGGTTCACGGCACGCCCGACACCTCCGGCGCGTTCGCCGCGGTGCTCGGCCATCTCGCCGACATGCGGGTCATCACGTACGACCGGCGCGGCTACGGCCGCTCGGTGCACATGCCCCCTCCGCTGACGATGCGTCACCACGCGCTCGACCTGTTGGGCATCGCCGAGCGATGCCCGCGGCCCCCCGTGGTGGTGGCAAACAGCTTCGGTTCGAATCCGACGATGCTCGCCGCGATCATGCGGCCCGAGGCCTTCGCCGGCCTCGGCCTATGGGAGCCACCCACGTGCTGGGTGGACTGGTGGGTGCAGAGCACGAAGGATCACAACGTGCGCGTCGCGAACGCGCCCGATCCCGGCGCCGAGATGGAGGACAGCCTGCGCCGCCTGCTCAGCAACGCGGCGTGGGAGGCGATGTCAGAGGCCACGAAGCGGCGCCGCCGCGCCGAGGGTGTGGCCTACGGCCTCGACATGGCGTCGATCCTGGAGGCTCCGTTCGACTTCGCGGACGTGTCGGTGAGGGCAGTGGTGGGGTGCGGCACCGAGACTGCCCCCGAGCACCGCTACGGCGCGGCGTGGTTGGTCGAGCAACTGCCCCACGCCGGCCTCTACGAGATCGAGGGCGCCGGCCACTTCGCCAACCGCACCCACCCGGCCGAGTTCGCCGCCTTCGTGCGCGCCGCGGTAGCGCTGGAAAGCTGATCGCGCCGCGCCGGTCCATCATCTGGCGTGATCGTCGCGAACTCTTCACGGACTACCTGTGTGATCACACCGCAAGCCTCTTCGATGGGTTCCAACCTTGAGGATGGTGCTCCGCATACACTCGCTGCACCATGCGATCGCGGCTCACCTGGCTGTTCTGCGCGGCAGTGTTGCTCGCCGCGTGCGGAGGCGACGCGGCCGACTCGCCGGCCACCTCCACGACGCTGGTGATCGGAACCCTCCCCGCGTCACCGTCCACGACCGACGCGACCACGCCCACCACCATGCCCGGCGAGGTGTATGTGCTGCAGGCCGGCGACAGCCCACTCGCCGTGGCCCGTCAGTTCGGCCTCACCCTCGACGAACTCGACGCCTACAACGACGGCGTCAAGGGGTATGGCAGCTTCGTCGTCGGTGCCGTGGTGTGGGTCAGCCCACCACCCACCACGGTTGCCACCACCGCGCCGGCGGAGTTCCTCCCCACGGCCGGCATGGTGACGATGACGTTCACCGGCTCGATCACCGCCGACGACGGTGTCGTCGCCGACGCCCGCGGCAAGCAGGGCCAGGGCAACTACTGGCCGATGCTGGCCCGCGTCGCTCCGCTCACGGCGGCCGCCGACCTGACGGTGTGCCACTTCACCGGCGACAACCTGCCCGACGAACTGCTCGCGGCGATGGCCTTCGCCGGCTTCGACCGCTGCTCGAACCCCGCCGGACCGCCGATCGCGGTGGGCAGCGAGGTTGCCGACACTGCCGACTTCGAGATCACCGGGGTCCGCGTCGCCCACCTCGCCTATTCGGGTGACTTCGTACCGGCCGACGTCGTCGCCGACGCCGAGGGCGAGCGCCGCGCCGGCGTCGACGTGGTGGTGGTCAGCGTCGAGTGGGCCGCCGGCCAGTCGACCGAACCCACCGATGCGCAACGGGCGATCGCGGACGAGATCACTGCCTCGGGGGCCGTCGACCTGATCGTCGGGCAGACACCGGCGGTCGAGGGAATCGAGCAGGTCAACGGGGTGTGGGTCGTGTGGGGCCTCGGTGAGTTCCTCTCCTCGGGCCCCACCGGTGGTGGCTGGCCGCCCGCGGCCGACGACGGCGCGGTGGTGACGGTGCGCTTCGTCCGCGGTCTCGACGGCACGATCTCAGCATCCGAGCCGGTCGCACATGGCACTTGGTGTGACCGAGCCGACGGACACGTCGTGCGCCTCGCCACCGAGTACGGCGACGCCTCGCTCGGGCCCGACGTGAGGGTGGCATTGCAGCGCTCCGACGCCCGCAGCCGGGCGACGATGGGCTCGTTCCACGCCGCCTGACCGGCCGGCGCGTCGGAGGCCTGCAGGCTGGTCGCATTGGGTCGCGCACGTGCCCGCCGGTAGCCTTGCTGGACTGTGGTGAGAGCCGGGCAGAGCCGCCCGGTAGGGAAAGAGGAACGCGTTTCATGTCGTACCAGCACGCCGTGGTGTGGATCGATCACCTGCATGCGACCGTCATCGACTTCACCGTCGACGATCAGCACATTGCTGTCGTCGAGCGCGAGGGCGGCCAGCGTCAGGTGCATCGCAAGTCAGGCCTGCCCGGCGCCGGCAAGCCCGGCCCCGATCACCACTTCTTCGACGAGGTGGCGGCAGCGCTCGGCAATGCCCGTGAGATTCTCGTGGTCGGTCCCGGAAATGCCAAGGTGGAGTTCCGCAAGGATCTCGACGCCCGCCACAAGGTCGTGGCCGGCCGCGTCGTGGGCATCGAGTCGATCGACCACCCCTCCGATCGGGAACTGCTGGCCTTCGCCAAGAAGTACTTCAAGAAGGTCGACGCCCTCCGCGGCGAGGGCTGACCGGGTCGCCTGTGCGCTACACCACGCTCGTCGAGGTGGCGCAGCGGGTGGGCGCGACGAGCAAGCGATCTGAGAAGGTGGCGCTCCTGGCGGAGTTGCTCTGCGGCGCGCCCCGTGATCCGGGAGAGGTGGAGAGCCTCGTCGGGCTGATGGTGGGCGAGCCCCGTCAGGGCCGCCTGGGGGTGGGCTGGGTGACCCTCAGCGAAGTGTGGTCGGCCACGCCGCCCGCGGTAACGCCCACCGTCGCCGTGGCCGAGGTGGATCACGCGCTCGGCGTGCTCGCCGGACTGTCTGGTGAAGGCTCGCAGCGCGAGCGCGAGCGGGTGCTGGCCGGGTTGATGGGCCGGCTCACCGCCGCCGAGCAATCGCATCTCGCCCGGGTGCTCGGCGGCGAGATGCGCCAGGGCGCGAACGACGGGCTGGTGGCCGATGCCGTCGCCAAGGCCGCCGGTGTTCCCGCGGCGGAGCTGCGCCGGGCGGCGATGCTGCTCGGCGACCTTGGCGCTGCCGCGGCACGGGCACTCAGCGGCGAGTCGCTCGCCGTCGGGCTCACCCCGGGCGTGGGCGTCCAGCCGATGCTGGCCGCCACCTCGGCCTCGGTGGCCGACGCCCTCGGAGATGTCGGCGCGGCGAGCGTCGAGTGGAAGCTTGACGGAGCGCGGGTGCAGGTGCACCGCTGCGGCGACGACGTGAAGGTGTTCACCCGCAGCCTGCACGAGATCGCGGGGCGGGTGCCCGAGGTGGTGCAGGCGGTGCTCGCCGTGCCCGAGCGCGAGTTCGTGCTCGACGGCGAGGCACTCGGGCTCGACGAGGACGGCAACCCGCTCAAGTTCCAGGACTCGATGAGCACCGACTCGCAGCTGCGACCTTTCTTCTTCGACGTGCTGCACGTCGGTGGGCAGTCGCTGATCGACGAGCCGCTGTCCACGCGCAAGGCAGCGCTGGCGGCGACGGTGCCGACCGGCCTGCTGCTCCCCACGCTCGACGTCGTGTCCGGCGCGGCTGCTGGCGCGGCCGAGGAATTCGCGCGGGCGGCGCTCGCCGCCGGCCACGAGGGCGTGATGGTGAAAGCTCTCGACTCGCCGTACCAAGCGGGCCGCCGCGGCAAGGCCTGGCGCAAGGTAAAGCCCGTGCACACGCTCGACCTTGTCGTGCTCGCCGCCGAGTGGGGCCACGGGCGCCGCCGCGGCTGGTTGTCGAACCTGCACCTCGGCGCCCGCGGCGCGGACGGGACGTTCGTGATGGTGGGCAAGACGTTCAAGGGCATGACCGACGAGTTGCTGCGCTGGCAGACGGCACAGTTGCAGGAGTTGAGGCTGGGGACAGAGGGCATCACCTTGCATGTGCGCCCCGAGTTGGTGGTGGAGATCGCCATCGACGGGGTGCAGCGCTCCACCCGCTACCCCGGTGGGGTGGCGTTGCGCTTCGCTCGTGTGCGCCGTTACCGGCCCGACAAGTCGCCCGCCGAGGCCGACACGATCGAGCGCGTGCAGGCGCTGCTGTAAGCGATCAGGCGATCTCGTAGCGGATGGGGAGGTGCTTCACGCCGCTGACGAATGTGCTGCGGACGAGCTGTGGGGTGCCGGCCAGTTCCACGCTCTTCAGACGCGGCAGCAATGCGCCGAACAGCGACTTCATCTCCATGCGAGCGAGCATCGCGCCGAGGCAGTAGTGCACGCCGAATCCGAACGCGAGGTGCTTGTTCGGGGTGCGGCCCACGTCGAAGCGGAACGGGTCGTCGAACGCCTCGTCGTCTCGGTTGGCCGCCCAGTACGACAGCAGCACGTCCTCGCCCTTCTTGATGGTCGTGCCGCGGAGGTCGTAGTCACAGCTGGCCGTGCGCACGAAGTGCTTCACCGGGCTGGCCCACCGGATCATCTCGTCGACTGCGGTGGGCAGCAGCGACATGTCGTTCTGCAGGCGGGCCAGCTGGTCGGGGTGATCGAGCAGCGCCTTCATGCCACCCGCCATCGCGTTCGACGTGGTGTCGTGGCCGGCCGTGGCGGCGATCGTGTAGTAGCCGAGTTGCTCCCTGCGGCCGATGGGCTGGCCCTCGATCATGCCGTTGGCGATGACGGAGGAAAGGTCGCCGTTGGGGTTCGCCTTGCGGTCGGCGGTGAGGTTGTCGAAGTACGCGAAGAAGTCGGCGACGGTGGCGAGGATTCCCTGCAGGGCGTTGTCGTCGCGCTTGAACTCCTCGTCCTCTGCGCCGAACAGTTCCTGGGTGAGCTTCAGCATGCGCTGGTAGTCGCTCTCGGGCAGGCCGAGGATGGCGAGGATCACGTACAGCGGGTATTGCATCGCGATTTGGCTGGCGAAGTCGATCTCGCCACCGGCGGCGACCATCTGGTCGATCGAGCGATCGGCCAGCTCTGCGAGCCGCCCATCGAGCGCGGCGAGGTTCTTCGGCAGGAACCAATCGGCGGTCAGGTTGCGGTGCAGGCGATGCTCAGGGTCGTCCATTTGCACGAGCGACTTGACCAGGTGGCCCTGCATCTCACGAATCGCGTCCCCCTCCTTGTTACCGAGGATGCAGCGCGGTTCGTTGAGGAACTCCTCCGGGTGGAGTTCCACCTCCAGCACATCGGCGTGCCTGGTGAGCACGTAGAACGGGTTGAAGTCGGGGTGCTCGACCCAATGGATCGGGTCTTCTCTGCGGAGCTTGGACGTCACGCCGTGGAACAGGGCCTCGTCGGTGAACGTGGCGCCGGTCAGGAGCGCCTGCCCGCACTGCTCCAGCGTCAGGTCGGTGGTGGGCGGCTGGATCATGTTGGGCTCCGCGTAGGGTAGGAAAAGGGCTTGGGCGTCACGTTAGCGACGGGCATCTTCGGCACCCGAAGCCAGGGAGCCGGGGTCGTGTCGGGGGCGCGCGCGGGCGATGCCCCAGTCGGCCCGGTGCGGCCGGGTAGGGTCGCGAGCGGCATGGCTACCCTGCGGTTCAGCTTCGGCACGATGGGCTCCGGCAAGAGCACGATGGCCCTTCAGATTCACCACAACCTCGCGTCCCGCGAGCTCTACGGGCTACTCCTCACCACGCTCGACCGCGAGGGCGCACAGGTCACCAGCCGCCTCGGCGTGGCCGCCGAGGCGATCGAGGTGGTGCCCGGCCTCGATCTCTACAAGCTCGCCGTCGACCACTGGCCGCTGCATTACATGGTGTGCGACGAGGCCCAGTTCTACAGCGCCGAACAGTGCGACCAACTCGCCCGCGTGGTCGACGACCTCGGTGTGGACGTGTTCGCCTTCGGCCTCATCACCGACTTCCGCGGTGAGCTGTTCGAGGGCACCAAGCGCATGCTGGAAGTCGCCGACGAGCGCATCCCGATGCAGGTCGAGGCGCGCTGCTGGTGCGGCGCCCGGGCCACCCACAATGCCCGCGTCGTCAATGGCACGATCGTCTACACCGGCGAGACGGTGGTCGTGGGTGACACCGAGGACAGCACCGACCAGCCCCTCTTCGGCGACGTCGTGCGCTACGAGCTGCTGTGTCGGGCGCACTACCGCGCCGGCGAGTTGGGCACCTGATCGGGGCCGAGGACGACCGAGGTGGGGGCCCGGCGCTCCCAGAACACGGCTGACAGGCAAGCGGTGATCACCCACAACGCGGCGGCCCCGGTACAGAACGTCATCAGCGCCATCGCCACCCCGATCGGCCCGAACGGCACCCAGCCGCCGAGCAGGGCAGGGATGAGGAAGCGGATCAGCATGCGTACGCCGACGGCGTCGAGGATCACGCCGGCCAGCCCGCACCACATGAGGTACTTCCAGCTGCCGCGGTTGAACGAGTGGAACTCGTCGCGCACCAAGATCACCGGCGTCACCGACCACAGCAAGAACGAGGGGAGCAGCCCGACGGCGTTGAGCACTATCTCGGTGAACGTGTCCGGGTGGCCGACGCTGATCTGCAGCGTGAGCGCCTGGGTGATGAGGAACAGAGCGAACCACACGATGCCGCGCCACACCTCGCCCCAGAAGGGGTAGCGCTCGCGGCGGAACGCCCGCCCGAACGTCTTGGCCACCTGCGCGGACATCGGAATGCCCCACACGAGGAAGCTGGCCAGACCGAACACGGTCCAGGTGCTCTTCAGGCTGGCCCCGGTGCCGAACAGGTCGTGCATTTGCTGCGCGGCGGCCCCCTTGAGCTGCAACTGCTTGATGAGCAGGTCGCCGAAGCTCAGCTGGCTGCTGAAGTTGCTGGCCCAGCCGAAGCCGATGAGGATCAGCGGGATGACGGTCGTGAACAGCTCCAACGCGAGCAGGGCACCGAGGTCGAGGCCTTCGATCTCGAAGAACCGGCGGGTGGTGGCCACGGGCACCCCGAGGCGGCGCGAGTCCTCCAACTGCTCCAGTCGGTGCGCGAACGACCTGGTGAGATCGTGGATCTCGCGTGGCAGTTCGTGCACGGGCAGAGTGTAGGTGCGGGCCTGGCCCCCCGCGCCGAATCTGCTGGCGCGATCGGCGTACGAACTCGTAGCATGTCGGCAACCGTTCGGGCCAGCGTCGTCCCGTGCGCCACAGCCGATACTCCGACCCCCGTCGGTCACGACTCAGTGGAGCAGAACTCGATGCATCCCCAGTACCCATCAGGCGCGCCCGCGCCCTCCGGACTGTACGACCCCCGCTTCGAACACGACGCGTGTGGCGTGTCGTTCGTCGCCAGCATCAAGGGTGTCGCCAGCCACGAGATCGTCGCCAAGGGGATCGGCGCGCTCTGCAACATGGAGCATCGCGGGGCTACGGGCGCTGAGGCCGACACGGGCGATGGCGCCGGCGTGCTCATCCAGGTGCCTGACCGCTTCTTGCGCGCCGTCGCCGGTTTCGAACTACCCGCCGCGGGTGCGTACGCGGTCGGCCTGGCGTTCCTGCCCGCCGACCCCGCCGCGGCGGCGTCCGCCCAAGGGGCGATCGGGGCGATCGTTGCCGAGGAGGGCCTCGCGGTGCTCGGTTGGCGCCCGGTGCCCACCGACCCGAGCAGCTTGGGCACGACCGCCAAGGCGGTGATGCCCAGCTTCCAGCAGCTGTTCGTCGGCGATCCAGATGGCGCGGCGGGCATCGACCTCGACCGCAAGCTGTTCGTCGTCCGCAAGCGCATCGAGCACGAACTGCCCGCCACGCTGACGACGTACTTCCCCTCGCTCGGCAGTCGCACCCTCATCTACAAGGGCATGTTCACCACGCCCCAGCTCGCTGCCTTCTTCCCCGACCTGGCCGACGAGCGGATGGAGAGTGCGCTCGCCCTCGTGCACAGCCGCTTCAGCACGAACACGTTCCCGAGCTGGCCGCTGGCTCACCCCTACCGCTACATCGCCCACAACGGCGAGATCAACACGGTGCAGGGCAACCGCAACTGGATGCGTACCCGCGAAAGCTTGCTGGCCAGCGACCTGATCCCCGGCCTCGAGCGGGCGTTCCCGATCTGCACACCCGGCGGCAGCGACTCGGCCAGCTTCGACGAGGTGCTCGAACTGCTCCATCTCGGCGGCCGCAGCCTGCCCCACGCGGTGCTGATGATGATCCCCGAGGCGTGGGAGAACCACGAGACGATGGACGCCGAGAAGCGGGCGTTCTATCGCTTCCACTCCTCGCTGATGGAGCCGTGGGACGGCCCGGCGAGCGTCGCCTTCACTGATGGCACGGTCATCGGCGCCCTGCTCGACCGCAACGGTCTGCGCCCCAGCCGCTACTGGGTCACCGACGACGACCTCGTGGTGATGGCCAGCGAGGTGGGCGTGCTCGATATCGACCAGCGCACGGTGGTGCGCAAGGGCCGCCTGCAGCCCGGCCGCATGTTCCTCATCGACACGGCACAGGGCCGCATCGTCGAGGACGACGAGATCAAGCGTGGGCTGGCCCAGGCCCAGCCGTACCAGCAGTGGCTCGACGAGGGCATGGTGGAACTCAAGGAGCTTCCCGATCACGAGCACGTGGTCTTCAGCCACCAGAGCGTGCTGCGCCGCCAGCAGGTGTTCGGCTACACCCACGAAGAACTGAAGATCATCCTCGCCCCGATGGCCAAGACTGGCGGCGAGCCCCTCGGCTCGATGGGCACCGACACCCCGATCGCGGTTCTCAGTGAGCGCCCGCGCCTGTTGTTCGACTACTTCCAGCAGTTGTTCGCACAGGTCACCAACCCGCCCCTCGATGCGATCCGCGAAGAGGTGGTCACGTCCGTCGGCTCGACCGTGGGTCCCGAAGCCAACCTGCTCGCGCCCGGGCCGGAGAGCTGCCGTCAACTCGTGCTGCCGTTCCCCGTCATCGACAACGACGAGTTGGCCAAGATCATCCACATCAACGACGCGGTGGAAGGTGGAGGGTCGGGCTTCCCCGAGCTCGCCTCCGTGGTGATCAGTGGCTTGTACCGAGTCGCCGGGGGCGGCCTCGCCCTCAAGCGGGCGCTCGACGCGATCCGCGGCGAGGTCAGCAAGGCGATCACCGACGGCGCCCGCATCATCATCCTCAGCGACCGCAACAGCGACGACGTGTACGCCCCGATCCCGAGCCTGCTCCTCACGGCGGCGGTTCACCACCACCTCATCCGCGAGAAGCAGCGCACGAAGGTGGGCCTCATCGTCGAGTGCGGCGACGCACGCGAGGTGCACCACATGGCCCTGCTCATCGGCTACGGCGCGGGTGCGATCAACCCGTACCTGGCCTTTGAGAGCATCGAGGACATGGTCGCTCAAGACCTGCACAGCCTCGGCGCGATCGACCCGCACAAGGCGGTGAAGAGCTACATCAAGGGTGCCGGCAAGGGCGTCCTGAAGGTGATGAGCAAGATGGGCGTCAGCACGGTGGCGAGTTACACCGGTGCCCAAATCTTCGAAGCGATCGGCCTCGGCAAGGAACTCGTCGACGAGTACTTCACGGGTACGGTCAGCCGCATCGGCGGTATCGGCCTCGACGAACTCGCCGCCGAAGTGGCCGCCCGCCACCAAGCCGCCCACCCGAGCCGCCCCGCCGAGCGAGCCCACCGCAAGCTGGAACTCGGCGGCGAGTACCAGTGGCGCCGCGAGGGCGAGATCCATCTGTTCAACCCTGAGACCGTCTACAAGCTCCAGCACGGCACGCGCAGTAAGCGCTACGACGTGTTCCAGCAGTACACGGCGTTGGTCGATGGCCTGTCGCACAAGGCCGCGACGCTGCGCGGCCTGTTCGAGTTCCGCAGTGACCGTCCGGCCATCTCGATCGACGAGGTCGAGCCGGTCAGCGAGATCGTCAAGCGCTTCAGCACCGGTGCGATGAGCTACGGCAGCATCAGCGCCGAGGCCCACGAGACGCTCGCGGTGGCGATGAACTCGATCGGTGCCAAGAGCAATACGGGCGAGGGTGGCGAAGACCCCGAGCGGCTCTATGACCCCCAGCGCCGCAGCGCGATCAAGCAGGTGGCCAGCGGCCGCTTCGGCGTCACCAGCGAGTATCTGGTGAACGCGGACGACCTACAGATCAAGATGGCCCAGGGTGCCAAGCCCGGCGAGGGCGGTCAGCTGCCCGGGCACAAGGTGTACCCGTGGGTGGCCAAGACCCGCCACAGCACCCCTGGCGTGGGCCTCATCAGCCCGCCCCCGCACCACGACATCTACTCGATCGAGGATCTCAAGCAGCTCATCCACGACCTGAAGAACTCGAACCCGGCCGCGCGGGTGCACGTGAAGCTCGTCGCCGAGATGGGCGTGGGCACGGTGGCGGCCGGCGTCAGCAAGGCGAAGGCCGACGTGGTGCTCATCAGCGGCCACGACGGTGGCACCGGCGCCAGCCCGCTCACCTCGCTGAAGCATGCCGGTGGGCCATGGGAGCTCGGCCTCGCCGAGACCCAGCAGACACTCCTGCTCAACGGTCTACGCGATCGCATAGTGGTGCAGGCCGACGGCCAACTGAAGACCGGCCGCGACGTGGTGATCGCCGCCCTGCTCGGTGCCGAGGAGTTCGGTTTCGCCACTGCACCGCTCGTGGTGAGCGGCTGCATCATGATGCGTGTCTGCCATCTCGACACCTGCCCGGTGGGTGTCGCCACTCAGAACCCCGAGCTGCGCAAGCGCTTCAGCGGCAAGCCCGAGTTCGTGGTGACGTTCATGGAGTACATCGCCGAGGAGGTGCGCGAGCACATGGCCCGTCTCGGGTTCCGCACGATGGAGGAGATGATCGGCCATGTGGAGGTGCTCGACACCCGCACCGCGATCGACCACTGGAAGGCAAAGGGGCTCGACATCAGCCCGATCCTCGCTACGCCGCAGAACCCCTACGGCCAGACGATGCACCAGTCGGTGGCACAGGATCACGGCCTGGCCGACGCGCTCGATCAGGTGTTGCTACGCGAGTGCGCGGACGCGGTGGAGCACGGCACGCCCGTGACGCTCGACCTGCCGATCCAGAACGTCAACCGCACGGTGGGCACGATGCTCGGCTCGGCGATCACCAAGCGCCACGGCGGCAAGGGTCTTCCCGACGGCACGATCACGCTGAACTTCCGTGGCTCGGCCGGCCAGAGCTTCGGCGCCTTCGTACCCGCCGGTGTCACGCTGACGCTGGAGGGCGACGCCAACGACTATGTCGGCAAGGGCCTCTCCGGTGGCCGCGTCGTGGTGCGCCCCGATCGTGCTTCGCGATTCCCAGCAGAACTCAACATCATCGCCGGCAACGTCATCGGCTACGGCGCGACCGGCGGCGAGATCTTCCTGCGCGGCATCGTCGGCGAGCGCTTCTGCGTGCGCAACTCGGGCGCCACCGCTGTGGTGGAAGGCGTGGGCGACCACGGCTGCGAGTACATGACTGGCGGGCGCGTCGTGGTACTCGGGCCCACCGGGCGCAATTTCGCGGCCGGAATGAGTGGCGGCATCGCCTACGTGTACGACCCCGACGAAGTCTTCGGTGCCAAGGTGAACCGCGAGATGGTGCAACTGCAGACCCTCGGCGACGACGACCGGGAGTTCCTGCTGGCCACCGTGCGCCAGCACGCCGAGCGCACCGGCTCGACCGTGGCCGCACGCCTCGCGGCCGACTTCGCCAACGAAGCAACGAAGTTCAAGAAGGTGATGCCCACCGACTACGAACGGGTGCTCACCGTGATGAAGAACGCCGAGGCCGCCGGTCTCGACGAGGAAGCGACGCTGGCGAAGGTGATGGAGGCGAGCCGTGGGTGAGACGACTGGGTTCCTGCAGTGGCAGCGCAAGACGGCGTGGCACCGGCCGGTGCCCGTGCGCCTGCGCGACTGGAAAGAGGTCTACGAGGAGTTCCCCGCCGGTGAGCTCAACCACCAGGCCGGGCGCTGCATGGACTGCGGCATCCCGTTCTGCAACAACGGCTGTCCGCTCGGCAACCTGATCCCCGACTGGAACGACCTCGCGTACCGCGAGCACTGGCGCGACGCGATCGACCGCCTGCACGCCACCAACAACTTCCCCGAGTTCACCGGCCGGCTGTGCCCGGCACCGTGCGAGAGCGCGTGTGTGGTGGGCATCAACGGCGACCCAGTGGCAATCAAGCAGGTCGAGGTCGAGATCATCGACCGCGCGTGGGACGAAGGCTGGGTCAAGGCCGAACTGCCGACGGTGAAGACCGGCAAGCGTGTGGTGGTGATCGGCAGCGGTCCCGCTGGGCTCGCCTCCGCACAACAGCTCACCCGTGCGGGCCACGACGTGGTCGTGCTCGAGCGTGCCGATCGCATCGGTGGCCTGCTGCGCTACGGCATCCCCGAGTTCAAGATGGAGAAGCGCCACATCGACCGGCGCGTCGAGCAGATGGAGGCCGAGGGTACCGAGTTCCGCATCAACGCGGCCGTCGGCGCGGGCGTCGACATCGAGGTGCTGCTCGCCTCCTACGACGCCGTCGTGCTCGCCTGCGGCGCCACCGAGCGGCGCGATCTGGTGATCCCCGGCCGCGAGCTGGGCGGCATCCACCAGGCGATGGAGTACCTGCCGTATGCCAACCGGGTGCAGTTGGGTGACCTGGAGAAGTCGCCGATCGACGTGGCCGGCAAGCATGTCGTGATCATCGGCGGTGGCGACACCGGCGCCGACTGCCTCGGCACCGCCCATCGCCAGGGTGCCGCCTCGGTGACCCAGCTGGAGATCATGCCCAAGCCGCCCGAGCAGCGGAACGCGGGCGGCAACCCGTGGCCCCAGTTCGCGATGGTCTACAAGGTCACCTCCGCCCACGAGGAGGGCGGTGAGCGCCTCTACAGCGTCAACACCGAGCGGTTCCTGGCCCACGAAGGCGGCCCGGCGGACGGCCGCGTGCGCGCGCTGCTGCTGCACGAGGTGCAGATGGTGAACGGCCGTTTCGAGAAGATCGAGGGCACCGATCGCGAACTGGCTGCGGACTTCGTGTTTCTCGCAATGGGCTTCGTCGGCCCGGAGAAGGGCAGCTGGCTCACCGGCTTGGGCGTGAACTTCGACGAGCGCGGCAACGTCGCCCGTAACGAGCAGTACATGACGTCAGTACCGGGTGTCTTCGTGGCCGGCGACATGGGGCGTGGGCAGAGCCTGATCGTGTGGGCGATCGCCGAAGGGCGTTCGTGTGCCGCAGGCGTCGACCGCTGGCTGATGGGGGAGACCCAGCTGCCGGCGCCGATCCCGCCCACCGCCCGCCCGTTGATCTAGCGCGACCGCGGCCACTTCAGCGGCCGTATGCCGTAGAATTGCATCCATGTCATTGAAGTGGCTCGCCCCCCTGAGCCTGGTCGTGTCCCTGGGAGCCGGTGCATTTCTCACCGCCTGCGGAGAGGGCACCGCCACGACCGCCACCACCTTGCTCAATCTGGGCGCGCCGGCGTACGCCACGTTGCCGGTCACGCAGAGCACCCTGCCGGCGAGCACCACAATCCCGCCCCTGCCCGGTCAGATCACCGGCGAGCAGTCCTACGTCGTGTTGTACAACGACAACCTGATGAAGATCGCCAACATCTACCGCGTCACCGCCGACTCGATCGCGACCGCAAACGCATGGGTCGACGGCACCGCGCACCTCATCTACCCGGGCGACATCATCAAGATCCCCGCCGGCGGCATCGTGCCGATCCCCACCACCACGACGCTTCCGACGGCCCCGCCCACCACCGAGCCGTGCATCCGCGAGAAGTACACGATCGTTTCGGGTGATTCGCCGAGCCGCGTGGCCAAGAGGTTCGACGTCACATTGCAAGAGCTGGGCGCGGCCAACATCCACACCTCCGGTTACAGGAACTTCGTCGTGGGCGTGGAGATCAACATCCCCTGCAAGTAGCCGGCTTCAGCCGAGGTCGGGCCAGCGTCGCTGCTGGCGACGGCGTTGGCCGGCCTTGCCGAGCTTGCGGTGTTCGGCGAGGGCCCATTGGCGGCGCCAGCCGTTGTACTCCGGCCCGGTGAGCTTTGGGCTGGTGCCGGCCGCGGCACGCTGTTTGGCGGTCCAGAAGTCGGTGAGAGCCTCGTCGCCGAGGGCGGTGACGGCGGCTTCGATGCGGGCGTTGAAGCGGCGGGTGCTCTCGCCCTCGATCGGGTAGAGCGGGGCGCCGAACACCACCTTGCTCTTACCCGGCTTGGGCTTCTTCATCCCCTTGCCGAAGATCGCTCCGGTGCCGTCGATGAAGACGGGCACGATCGGGGCGCCGGTGCGGTTGGCGAGGTACGCCGCGCCTCCCTTGAAGTCCTGGCCCCAGCCGTCGGGCGACCGGCCACCCTCGGGATAGATCACCAGGCTCCATCCGGTGTCGATGAGGCGGCGCAATTCGTCGCTGCTCTTGCGGCCCGTCACCTCGCGGTCGATCGGGAAGGCGTTGAGCGTGAGCGCCGCGATGGTGCCCTTCACGCGGGTGTCGAAGAAGTAGTCGGCCGCGGCGGCGACGACCAGCTTCGAGCGCCACGGTTCGGGCACGGCGACGATCATCACGCCGGTGTCGAGGTGGCTGTGGTGGTTGGGGGCGAAGATCACCGCCGGCGGTTCGTCCATCCGCCCGAGATCCGAGAGGCGGTCGCGGCCCACGACCTCGGGGTCGGCGATCGCCTTCACCATCGCCCGCACCGGGCCGTTGGTGATGATCCGGCGCACGGCCTTGGCCGGTGCCTTGCGCGCCCAGTCGGTCTCGAAGTCCGCGCCGAGCGTGCTCGGCTTCTCGGGCACCGTCTGGCCCTTGGGCACCGAGGGCTTGCGGTAGGGGAAGCCGAGCGCACGCGTCGGCTTCAGCATGGTCTGCGCGGCCGAGCCGATGGCGTCGCCGAGCTTGGCCACCCTGCGCAGCTGCGGCACGGTGCTGAGCTTGGAGGGCGTGTTCTGCAGCTTGGGCAGTTTCATTGCACGTCGGCGACGAGGAGTGCGGGCACGTGGAGGTGCGTGATGGTGGGGTTGCGGCCGACGACATCGCTGGCGATCTCGAATGCGTCGTCAAGAGTGCTCGCGGGGGTGAAGCCGAGGCGGCGCACCACGGGCGGATCGCCACCGACAATGATGATCTTGCCCGCGTGCTGCAGGCCGTGCGCGCCCCAGTACCAGGCGTAGAACGGGTGCACGCCGTGGTAGGCGTTGCCGGTGCGGTACAGGTGCTTGTACCACTCGTCTTCCGCGTACTGCTTCTCCCACTTGCGGTGCATCTCGCCCGGGTCGGTGGTGTCGGCGAGCACCTGTTCGTAGAAGTCGATGTAGCTCGGGTGGTGCACGGGGTTGAAGTCGCGGTACGTGGGGTGGGTCATGATGATCACGCCCCCCTCGCGCACGAGCGGCCTGTTGCGGTACATGTTGAACAGGTAGCCGAGGCCCATGCACATCACGAGCACCGGGTTCATCACGCCGTCGGGGTTGTACGGGCTGACGAACGGGATGCCGAGCGTGAGGATGTCGGTCTGGCCCTGCACCTCGACGAGCTGCTGGCGGTAGACGTTCTCCAGCGTGATCTTGTGCACGGCCTCGGTCTCGCCGGCCTGCACGCTCGTCATCTGGTGTGGGCCTTCCATGCCGTGGAAGATCTTGCGGGCGAGCTTGATCGGGGTGCGGTTGAGCGACTTCGTGGTGCCGAGGTAGATCGCCCGGTCGCGAGCCGTCCACTCCCATTCACGCTTGTTGATGAAGTCGAACGGCTTCGGGAACATGTCGGTGTTCAGCGTGGTCTCGATCTGGAAGATCTTCGGGCCGTTGTCGCGCAACACCTCGCCGAGGCGCCACACGCTCGTGTGCAAGGCACTCTGGTGGCGGTGGCCCATCAGGCTGCGGGTGTTCTGCAGCGTCTCTGGGTTGTGGTGGTTGGCCAGGCAGCGGTACGAGGCGAGGCCGGTGGTGATGCTCTTCCAGCCGCCGTCCATCGCGACCGAGTTGATGTTCACGTAGACGAGCAGGTCGCTCTCCGCGGCGCGCTTGTTGATCTCGAGGATCTCGCCGTGGTCGGTGGTACCGATGACGGCGAGGTTGTCCTGATCCTCGGCGTCGTGCTGGTAGAGCATGCCGCGACCGTGGAACGCGTCATAGATGCGGTCGCCCAGCGCATGTCGCAGCTCGTACTCGTGCATCCGCCGATGCAGGCCGAGTGCGGCGATGAGGTGCACATCGTCGACGCCCGCCGCGGCGGCGAGGTCGAGCACGGCCTCGATGACGCGCTGGCGGGTGTCGGGGCGCTCCATCTTCGGCAGCGGCAGGCTGACGTCGTCGAACGCGATCGTCAGCTTCATGCCCGGGAACAGCAACGCGGGCAGCGGATCCTGGTCGATCGGGTTGAGGAGGGCATGGCGGATCGCACCGTCGACGTCCTTGATCGCGTCGAGCGGTTCGGGCGGATAGATCACTCGGCTGCGGCCCGCCGGCAACTTCTCCAGGCTGAAGTTCTCGCCGCGCCAGAACAACAGCGGGGGAGTCGAGCGGTCGACATCGAGCACGAATCCAGGGCGGGGCATGACTAGTTCTTCCCTCTCATGTCGAACGCGATCTTCACGGCACCACGGCGGCCGGCGGCTGCGGCGTGGGCGATCGCGTCGGTGTAGTCCTTCAACGGGTAGGTGGCCGACACGAGGTGGCCGAGGTCGTGGGCGCGCACTACGTCCATCGCCGTGGCGAAATCGGCGTGGGTGTAGGCGTAGCAGCCGCGGATGCAGGTCTCGCGGTGCCACAGCGAGGTGAGCTCCAGCGACACGTTGGAGGGCATGCCCACCAGCTGCACCTCTCCATTGGGGGCCACGACCTGCAGCGCCTGCTGCAGCGAGTCGCTGCTGCCCACGCAATCGATGACGTGGGGTGCGCCGCTCGTGAGCTGGTCGCCGAACATCAGCGAGCCAGTCGTGGAGCGCACCCAGCGGGGCATCTCGTCGCTGCTGCACACGACATCCGCGCCGAGCAGCTTGGCCAGACGCTTCTGCTCTGCGTACTTGGCGGTGACGATGATCGGGGCAGTGCGTTCCTTGTCCCGGGTACTGGTGATCGCCGCGAGCGTGAGCAGGCCGAGCGTGCCCGCGCCGATGATCACGGTCTGTTCGCCCGTGTAGCGCTTCGCCGCGTGTACCGCGCAGGCGGTGGGCTCGATGAGCACTGCGGCCTCGTCGCTGAGGTCGGGGGGCACATCCACGAGCTGGCTCGGGTGGGCCACCATCTCGTTGCTCCAGCCGCCACCCGTGTCGGTGCAGAAGCCTGTTTGCAAACCGGGCTCGAGGTGGCCGTAGGCGATGCGCTCGCACAGGTTGATCCGGCCGGCCGCGCAGGCGGAACACACGGGCGAGACGCCACGGGTCACGCATGAGAGCACTGGCACCACCACGACCCGGCGGTCGCCGCCAATCACGTCGGCGACCACTTCGTGGCCCGGGGTGAACGGGTAGCTCACGAGCGGGTCGAAGTAGGCCGAAGCGCTGCCGTCGATGAGTGACAGGTCGCTGCCGCAGATGCCCGACAGGCGCGGCTGCAGGCGCACCCAGTCGGGCGTGGGCAGGCGAAGCGTCTCGTCGCTCTGCAGTGCGAGGGGGCCGACGTGGGCGCCGCCGCCGGGCATGATCGCCCCTGCCAGACGGGCCATCGCGAACTTGGCCGGCTTGCGCGAGTACACCAAGCGGCTCATCGGAACACCCGCTTGCGCTCGCGCTCGGACAGGAGCGGGCCGAGCGGCAGCCACATCTTCGGCGCGCCGGAGGCCTTGTCCCAGTGCTCCACCAGCCAGCCGCGCTTGCGGGCGATCGCGGCCAGGCGGGTCTCGGGGTTCACCGCGACCGGGAAGCCGACCGCCTCGAGCATCGGCAGGTCGCTGGAGCTGTCGGCGTAGGCGATGCTGTCCTCCAGCCGCAAGCCCTCGGAGGAGCAATAGTCGGCGAGGAGTTCGGCGCGGGTCTCGCCGGTGGGCGGCACCACGGCCATGTTGCCGCTGTACGTGCCGTCGGGGCGCACGCTCAGCTTGGCGGCGATGATCTCGTCGAACAGGGGGCGCAGGCCCTCCACCGCGAAGTCGAGTGCGCCGGTGATGAGGACCGTCTTGTGCCCGAGCGCGCGGTGCTCGCGCACCCGGCGCAGGCCGGCGGGGAAGCTCTTGGCGAGGATCAGGTTGGCCAGCAGTTCGGGCGAGTCCTCGGCGATCTGGCTCACCGGTGCGTCCTCGTAGCGGCGGTAGAAGAAGCGCAGGAAGTCGCTGCGATCTTTGCGGTCGACGGCCTGCAGCGTGGGCGCCTCGGCGATCGTGCGCAGCACATAACGGATGCGCTCGGGCGTGTTCAGCCGGCGGGTGGCGAGCCACGAGTAGCTCTCCACGACATTGCTGGAGATGAGCGTGTTCTCCAGGTCGAAGGCGGCGACATGGCGATCGGGGGAGAGCACACTCTTGCGCAGCCGGGCCGTGCGATCGATCTTGCTCTTGCCCGGCGTGACCTTGGCGCGCGAGTGGTGCACGATCGAGGGCAGGTGGATGCCGCTGATGTACTTCGACCAGTCGACGCTGCGCGGGTCGAAGTTGAACGCTGCCTTGTCCGCGGCGTCGAGCGTCTCCCACACCGTGAGTAACTTCTCGACGGAGTACACGGCCTCGCACTCGGTGTACAAGCCGTACAACAACACGTACTCGTACGCCCGGTCGATGTCGGTCTTCTTCTCCTCGAGCGACGCGGCCCACGAGGCCTGCTTGCCGCGCAGGGGAAGGGCCTGTAGCACGCGCTCGGTCCTGGCCGCGACGTTCTTCGCTCGCGCGAGCTGCTCCTTCACGCGACCGCGGGCGGGGAACTTCCACTCGGGCACGACGATCGGCTGGCCCTCACTGTCGTACAGCGGGTGCTCGGTGAACCAGGCGCGGATGTCGTCGACCATCGCCTTGTAACGCAGCGGGTTGACACTGCCGCTGGCGACCTGGGTGATGTACGGGGCACTCGGGCCGGTGGCCGCGACGGTGATGATCGCCGCGACCACGATGTCGACGGGGATCACGTCGACGATGCCCTCGGGCACGCCGGGGAACTCGCTGAGCAGGCCGCGGGCGTAGCTGAGGATCACCGGCTCGGCCATGCGGAACCCGCGGATCCAGCCGGGGAACGGCTCGGCGAGCGCGGACTCGATGATGCTCGGACGCACGATGTTGACCGGCAGGTCGCCCTTTGTCTCGGTGAGCGCCTGCTCGCCGAGCGCCTTGGTGTAGGCGTACGCGTCGGGCCAGCCGACGCTCGCGGCACGGCTACGGCCGGCCTCGACCAGCTGGGCCTTCACCCAGGCCTCGCGCAGGCTCTCCGTCTTGGAAGCGAGGGCCGGACCGCCGGCCGCGCCGAGTTCCTTGCGCGCCTCGCTGCGGAAGAACGTGAGTTGCTCGGAGGAACGGCTCTTGGCCTCGATGTCACCGCGCAGGCGGCGGCTCGCCGTCACTTCCTTGCGCCAGTTCAGGCCGATGTCCCAGTGGCCCTCGCTGACGAGTGCCTCGGGGGCATTGCCGCGGCGGTTGCCGGCGACGTAGCACGTGCTGACGCCCACGAGGTGGGGGCGGATGTTCATCGCATGGCAGGCCTCGGCGATGCGCACCGGGCCCATCAGGTTGATCTCCACCGCGCTGTCGAGCGGGCTGTCGAAGCTGACCGCGGCGGCGGAGTGGATGATCGTGTCGCAACTGGCGAAGATCGCCCGGTCGTGATCGTTCAGTCCGAGGCCGTCGGTGCTCACGTCGCCGCCGATGGCCACCACGCGGCGGGCCACCATCTCCTCGAACGTCTCCACGCCAGCGGTGGCGAGCTCGCCCTTCAGCCGGTCGAAGCAGTTGTTCTTGAAGATCTCGCGGCGTACACGTTCGGTGGGATCGTGGCGCTTGCTGGGGCGAACGAGCAGCACCAGGGAGCACCCAGGCGCGCTGCGTAGCAGGCGCTCGACGAGCGCGGTGCCGACGAAGCCGGTGCTGCCGGTGATGGCGATGCGCTTGTTCGCGAGTTGTTCGGCGATCATGCGCCACGCAGCCTAGCGCATCTCTCTACCATATGGTAGAGAGAGTTCCGTGATCCCCGTTCCACCCCCCCATGGTCGGGCGCGATTCGTCCCGTCGCTGACCGGTTCGGGCCCCACGGGCGCGATCTGTCCCACCGTGTGGCATGGATCGCGCCCATTGGGCGGCGGATGGGGGTGCTGACGATGGCAGCCCGCACCGACACCCGCGCCCGCATCCTCGAGGCCGCGACCGACCTGTTCGGGCTGCGCGGGGTGGATGCCGTCTCGCTCGACGTGATCGCCACCGAGGTGGGGGTGGCCAAGCAGACGTTGCTCTATTGGTTCCCGAGCAAGGACGATCTCGTGCAGGCCGTGCTCGTGCAGGCCGCGTTGCAGCTCGGCGTGGTGATCGAGGCGGCGATCCGCAGCACGACCGACGATCCGCTCGACCGCATCGAGGCCGTGGTGAAGGCCGTGTTCCGGCCGGCGGTGCGCCGCCCGGCCATGCTGGGCCTGATCCGCGAGGTCAGCCGCATGTCGCCGGCGCTCGGGCAGCGCTTCAGCACGGAACTCAAACCGCTCGTCGACAGGGCAGTCGTGTACCTGCAGTCGGAGATGGATCGCGGCCGCGTGCGCCGCGCCGACCCGCGCCTGATCGCCGCGCTCTGTTATGCCACTGTCACGGGCATCGCCACCGAACCCGAGGTGCTGCGCGCCGTCGGCTGGCGGGCCGACACAGTGGAACTGCGCCGTCTGCGCAGCGAGCTGCTCAACTTCCTTCGGGCAGCCCTGACGCCGGTGTGAACTAGATTCGCGGAATGCAACGGTTCTCTGCTCTTGTGCTGGCCTCGGTCGTGTTCGGCGCAGCGGCATGCAGCGACGGTGGCTCGTCCGCGTCGCCCGAGCAGGCCGTGAAGGTCGAGGCCCTCGGGCACACGATCGCCGCGCTCGACGATCGGGTGTGGGTGCTCTCCGACGACCGTATGGTCGAGTTCGGGGCCGACGGCGAGGCCACCGGTCGATCGACCGTCGTGAGCGGCCTCGGTGGGGTGGTGCTCGAGGTGCACGGTGGCGGCTTGTGGCTGCGTGGCGCATACGGCACGGCTCTGTTCGATGCGACGGCGGCGAAGATCTCCGCGCACAGCGATGTGGCCTACGAGTCGCTGGCGATTGCCGGCGGGCGCATGTTCGGCGCCCGCGACAGCGACCTCTACGAGATCGATCCGCTCACGGTTGAAGAGTTGGGCATGGTCGAGTTGCCGCGCGATCCCATCGGCTCTGTCTATGAGGTGGTGTGGACCCCGCTCGTCGCCGTCGGCGAGCACGTGTGGGTGACCGTGGCATTCGGCGCGACGTGGCGGATCTGCGACTTCGACCCGGCGAACAGCACGTTCGGGAGCCAGGTTCGGCTCGTTCCCGACAACGCCGCGTCCGCAGTGCTGAGTGGCGAGCGCATCTGGGTGGCCGACCGACACGGCGCGGCGCAGGGCGTGGTCGTCGCCACCGGCGAGTCGGTCGACCCGGCGAAGCCATGGCCTGTCGGTGACACGATCCTCGACGACAGTGGCTCGCTCTTCGGGGCCGCCGACGGCTCGCTGTGGCTGCTCGATCAGCCGGCCCAGGTGGTGTGGCAGCTCGATCCGGTGAACGGCGCGGCGATCGCGTCGTTCCATCTCAAGTGGCGACCGTCAGCAATGGCAGTCACCACGACCGACCTGTGGTTCGTGAACGGCTCCGACGGGCGGCTTACCCGCTTGCCGCGCGCCGCGCTGCGGCCCGCTCAGTCGTAGCCGGCGAGCTCCAGCCGCACAAGTGCGGGGGTGCCCGGCGCAAGGCCCTCGGCCTTGCGGACCGCGGCTTTCACGGGGAGGATGAATGACTCGCGCCGCTTGTCGGGGAACACCGAGGTCGACCAACTCGTGCGGCCGACCGTCACCCGCACCGGCACGGAGCCGAAGCCGCCTTGCTTGCCGGTGGTGATCTCGTCGATCTCGTCGGTCACCTCGAAGGGCAGGGTGAGGAAGTGCCACGCCGCGTTGCCGTCCCACTTCCACAGTGGGGCGGTGAACTCCCACGCCGGCGAGCTCACCGGTTGACGGCCTCCAGCACGACCTGGTGGAAGGCGGTGATGCCCTTGGCCAGGTGGTCGTCGGGTGTGTCCTCTTCCTTCGTGTGCGACAGGCCGGCGATCGAGGAGGTGAACACCATCGCGGTCGGCACCACGCGGGCCATCTCCGAGGCGTCGTGCAACGCGCCGCTCGCCAGCTCGAAGCGGTGTCCCTCAACGGCCTCGACAGCGTTGCGGACGGACTCGACCAACACCGGGTCGAAGATCATCGGCGGGATGCGGAAGATGTGCTCGAGTTGCACCGAGCAGTCCTCGGCCGCAGCGGCACGAGCAGCGGCATCCTTCGCCTCGGCGAACATCGCCGCGAGCGAGTCGGCATCGATGTGGCGCATGTCCATCGTGCACACGGTCTGGCCGGGCACGGCGGTGACGACGCCCGGCCAGCAGGTGACGCTGCCGACGGTGGTGACGCCGTTGTGGCGCAGGCCGATCTCGGCCAACTCGAGCGCGAAGCGGCTCATCGCCCTCAGCGAGTCGCGGCGCATCGGCATCGGCATGGTGCCCGCATGCGCGGCCTGACCACTGAACACGAGGCGCTCGCGCTCGATACCGACGGTGCCGGTGACCACGCCCACGCCGAGGCCGTGCTGCTCGAGCACCGGCCCCTGCTCGATGTGCAGCTCGAGGTAGGCGACGACGTGTTCGAGGCGGGTGCGGGCACCTTCCATCGCGTCGAGCGCGACCCCGTGTTGGGCGACGACCTCGGGCAGCGCGTTGCCCTGCTTGTCCTTCAGTTCGCGCAGGATGTCGAGATCGAGGGTGCCCACGACCGCGCCGCTGCCGAACAGGCTGCGGCTGAAACGCGCCCCCTCCTCGTCGGCCCAGTCGACCAGCGCGAACGAACGCTTGGGGGGCTGGGGTGCCGCAGCCAGCGAGCGCAGCACCTCCAGCCCACCCATCACGCCGAGCGCCCCGTCGAGCCAGCCGCCCGCCGGCACCGAGTCGAGATGCGAACCGACCACCACCGTGTCGGGCGATTGCCCTTTCAGATAGGCCCACAAGTTTCCCGCTTCGTCCTGCTCGACCGTGACCGGCAGGGTCGACAGCTCCTCGCGCAACAGCGCACGGGCCTCGGCCCATTCAGGTGTCCAGCACAGCCGGCGCGACCCCGCGGGGCCGCCCGTGCGCGCGGCCAGCTCGCGCAGGTCGCGGATGGCACGGTGGGCGTCGAAGGTGGGCGACTCCGGGGTGGTCATCCGCTGCAGGCTAATGCGTCGGATCAGCGGGTGATCATGGCAGCCAGCGCGGCCTGGGCGAGAGGGAGCAGTTGCTCCACGGTGGCGGGCGCGAGGCCGAGGGCGACGGTGCTGGTGGGCGCGGACACCAAGCCGGGCTGGGTGGTGAGTGCGACGCGGGCGCCAGCGCCGTAGCCGGTGACGAGCACCGACGTGCCGTCGGGGGCCACAGCGAGTACCGAAACCGCGTGAGGGCCGGTGGAAGCGAATGTGGAATCGTCGAGCGCGACGAACTCGCCCTCATTGGGCAGGGTGCGTGCAGCCGACGCAGCCACTGAACGCCATGCGATCGTGACGATGTCGCTGCCGTCGGCGAGCGTGACCTGCACGTAGTGATGGGTGGTGCAGAACCCGGGCGTGGGCGCGAGGTCGCGGATCGCGGACGTGGCAAAGCTGCCGAACGTGTCGGCCGCTCCGTGGAGCATCACGTCCGAGAGACGGGCGAGTTGCGGGCTCGACATGGTGATCTCGGCGTTCAACCCCAGGGCACCGGCAGCGCCATCGTGGTACCACTCGGCGGCAGCGGCGGAGACATCCCCGGCTTGGTCGACGCACCCGATGTCCACCGGCGTCGCGGCCACGGGCACCGTCGGCACCGGCGATGCTTCGGTGCTGTCGCCAAAGGGCCACCAAGTGGCGTCCCACGGCTTCACGAGCACGACCGCCGCGGCGGCAGCGACCGCACAGGTGATGGCGAGCACGGCGGTGCGACGACGACGACGGCGGGCGAACAGTTGCACGGTGGTTTCCTAATGGCCGGTGTTGCGCCGCCGGCGGGAGTGCCGTTCGAGCGCGAGGCGGACGAGTTCGTCGATGAGGTCGGCGTACGGAAGGCCAGTGGCGACCCACAGCTTGGGGTACATCGAGATCGGGGTGAAGCCGGGCATCGTGTTCACCTCGTTGAGCAGGAAGCCGCGCCCATGCTCCTCGAGGAAGAAGTCCACCCGGGCGAGGCCTTCGCAGCGCAGCGCGCTGTACGCCCGGAGCGCCAGGGCCTGCACCTCGGCGGTCTGCTCGGCGGTGATCGACGCGGGGATACGCGTCTGTGACCCGCTGTCGATGTACTTGTCGGCGTAGTCGTAGAACTCGGCGCCGGGCACCACCTCGCCGGGCACGCTGGCTCGTGGATCGAGGTTGCCGAGCACCGCCACCTCGATCTCGCGGCACGTGACCGCTTCTTCCACGACGGCCCACTCGTCGTAGGTGTAGGCGAGCACGAGTGCGTCGCGCAGCGCTTCCACCGTCTTGGCCTTGCTGACCCCGACCGACGAGCCCATGTTCGCCGGCTTCACGAATACGGGCAGCCCGAGGTGCTCGACGAGTTGGGCGGGTGTGCCCGGTGTGCAGTGGTCGGCGCGGATGGAGACGTGGCGGGCCTGGGGGATGCCGTTGATCGCAGTGATCTGCTTGGCCATCGCTTTGTCCATGGACACCGCCGAGCCGAGCACGCCGCTGCCGACGTAGGGCAGGTCCGCCAACTCCAGCATGCCTTGCACCGTGCCGTCCTCGCCGAGTGGGCCGTGCAGCAGGGGCACCACGACGGTGGTACGTGAGGAGGTAGGGGTGATCGCCGCGGTCGGCTCAACGATGTCGCCAGTGGCGTCGAGCCTTCCCGGAAGGGCGTCGGGCCCGTCGGCCAAGGCGGCCACAGCCTGCGAGGCGAGCGACCAGCGGCCGTCGCGCCCGATGCCGATGGGGGTGACGCGGTACTTGGCCGGGTCGACGGCGCGCAGCACGTGCGCGGCGGTCGTGCAGCTCACATCGTGCTCGGCCGACTGGCCACCGAACAGCACGATCAGGTCGATGCGATCGTCGCCCGATCCGCTGTGCTGCTGAGGTGTCACGGCCGTCATGCGAACCCGACGGTACCGTGTGCGACGATGCGATTCCGAGCACGTGACGTGGCGACGGCCACCGGTGGCCACCTCCGCGGGCCTGATGTGGAAATCGACGGGGTGTCGTTCGACTCGCGCTCGCTGCAGCCGGGACAGCTGTTCGTGCCCCTCGTGTCCGAACGCGACGGCCACGAGTTCATCGCCGGCGCGCTTGCCCGCGGCGCCGCGGCGTACCTGACCTCGCGGCCGGCGGGTGCCACGAATGGGGCCGCAGCGATCGAGGTGCCCGACACGTTGCGGGCTCTGATGGCGTTGGGTTCGGCGCAGCGCCAGGAGTTCCACGGGCCGGTGATCGGGATCACCGGCTCGGTGGGCAAGACGAGTACGAAGGATCTGGCGTCGGCGGCGCTCGCTGCGAGCCGGCGCACGTGGGCCAACGAGCGCAGCTTCAACAACGAGCAGGGCCTGCCGACCACGGTGCTCAACGCGCCCGGCGACACCGAGGTGATGGTGTTGGAGATGGGCATGCGCGGCCATGGTGAGATCGCCGATCTGTGCCGCATCGCCCGGCCCACGATCGGTGTGCTTACTCGCGTGGCCGAAGCGCACAGCGACCGGGTCGGTGGCATCGATGGCGTGGCCCGCGCCAAGGGCGAACTCGTGGAGAGTCTCTCGCCGAACGGGCTGGCGATCCTCAACCACGACGATGTTCGCGTGCGCTCGCTGGCTGCACGGTCTGTGGCGCCGGTGCTGTACTACGGCGAGAGCACCGATCCCGCGGTCGAGGTGCGGATCGGGCAGGTGCGCCTCGACGACATCGCCCGGCCGACGTTTCGCCTCGACACCCCGTGGGGCTCGGTCACCGTGCACCTCGGTGTCAGCGGACGGCACATGGCGCACAATGCCGCGGCCGCGCTCGCTGGCGCCGCAGCCGCGGGCGGCGACCTGCACGAGGGCGCCGCGGCGCTCGCCGATGTCGGGCTCACGGCGATGCGGATGGAAGTGCGCCGCACCGCCACTGGCGTGACCGTGCTGAACGACGCGTACAACGCCAACCCTACGAGCATGCGCGCCGCGCTCGATGCGTTGGGTGCGCTGCCCGCCACCCGCCGCGTGGCCGTGTTGGGGCTGATGGCCGAGATCGCCGACCCCGAACTGGAGCACCGCCAGATCCTTGAATACGCACATGGCCATGGCATCGACGTGATCGCCTATGGCACGGACCTCTACGGCATTGCGCCCGTCACCGATCCGGTGGCGGCGCTCGGGTCACTCTCCGGCGGAGAGGCCGTGCTCGTCAAAGGAAGCCGTGTGGTCGGGCTCGAGCGCGTGGCGGCCACTCTGCTGCTCGACGATGCGGTCGATGCGGCCGATGTCGCACCACCAGGAGAGCATTAGCGCCCAGGCAGCGCCGATGCCGAGCACCCAGCGGGCGCCGATGGCATCCACGAGCGGGGCGAAAATCAGGTTGCCGATCGGCACGCTGCCACCGAACGACATGAACCACAGCGACATCACCCGGCCGCGCTCGTTGTCCGCCAGGCGGCTCTGGAAGATGGTGTTCATCGACGTGGTCGTGCCGAAGTAGGCGAAGCCGAGGAACCCGCCGCTGATGAAGGCCCAGAGCGGCGTAGTGCCGACGGCGAACAGGCCGAGGAACACGGCGAACGCGAGGAAGCCGACGCGTACGAGGGTGCGCTTGTCAGCGCCGACGAAGATGGTGCCGATGGCGAGGCCGCCGAGGCAGGCGCCGAGGCCCCACGTGGCGTAGATCCACTCGTAGGTGTTGGAGTCGCGGGTCACGCCGAAGTTGAGCCGCACGACGGCCGCGAACAGGCCCACGTATGGCAGCGAGATGATCGAGAACGACAACAGGGTGAGCAGCAGGCGAGTCAGCTCGGGGCGCGCTCTCACGATGCGAATGCCAGAGGCGAGCGCCCGCAGTGGGGGCTCCTTCGGCATCGGCGTGGGTGCGGGAACGATCGTGGCCATCAGGGCACCGACCACGAAGAGGTAGGTGAGCGCGTTGATGAGGAAGATCTGCGAGACGGTGACGTTGTTGGTCACCATCACCGCGACGATGATCGGGCCGACCACGCGTGAGCCGTTCATCATCGCCGAGTTCAGCGACACTGCCCCGCCGAGATCCGCGCGGCCGACGAGTGTCGGCAGCATTGCGGACCACGCCGGAGCGTTCAGTGCGTTGCCCGCGCCGACGCCGAGCGCGACGAGGTAGATCGTCCACATTTCGGCATGACTCGATGCCAACGGGGCCAGGGCCGCGGAGAAGGCGAGCTGCACGATCTGCATCGCCACCAACCAGCGACGCCGGTCGAAGCGGTCGGCGACGACACCGGCGGGGATGGAGAGGAACAGCAGTGGGCCGAGCTGGGCGAACACGATCAGCCCGACGGCCGCGGTGCTGCCGGTGCGGTCGAGCACGTACTTCGGTAGCACGACGTTCTGCATCCATGTGCCGATACTCGACGCGAACGAGGCGAACCACATCCGCCGGAACTCGGGATAGGCAAAGGCCGCCCTGGCGCTCCCTGGCCGGTGCGGGTGCTGCACCTGGTTCGGGCTGGTGGGGGAGGGCGACAACGACATCTTGACCGACCGGTCAAGACTAATGGGGCTTGACGCCTGTGGCGGCTCGGGATTGTGCTGTCACACTTGCCACATGGCAGATACCGCTCCCTTCGACACGATCATCGCCTCGGTGGATGGCACCCGCGGCACGCTGATGCTCGATCGCCCCGACAAGCTCAACCCGCTCAGCGCACACACGTTGCACGAGATCGAGCAGGCGGCGCGCTGGTTCGACGAGCACCACGACCTGAAGGTGGTGGTGGTCAGCGGCGCCGGCCGCGCCTTCTCCGCTGGCGCCGACCTCAACGCCTTCACCCAGTCGGCGCCGATGGAGGAGCGCCAGATCGGGTGGCGCATGGCCCGCGCCCTCGACGAGATGCGTGCCGTCACCGTCGCCCGTATCCATGGTTGGTGCGTCGGCGGCGGCGTGGTGGTGGCGGCGGGGTGCGACCTGCGCGTTGCAGCCGACACGGCTCGCTTCTCGATCCCCGAGGTGGAGATCGGCATCCCGCTCGCGTGGGGCGGTATCCCGCGCCTCGTGCGCGAGATCGGCCCGGCGCTCACGAAGGAGTTGGTGATGACGTGCCGCCCGTTCGACGCGGCCGAGGCCAAGGCCGCCGGTTTCCTCAACCGGGTCGTGCCCGAGGAGCGCCTCGACGCGGAGGTGGAGGAGTTGGTGCAGGTGCTGCTCGCCAAGCCGAAGCTCGCCCTGCTGGAGACCAAGGCCCACGTCAACGCCGTCACCGAATCGATGGTGGGTACCGGCCGTAGCTGGGCCGACGCCGACGGTCTGTTCGCGGGCCTGCGCGACGACGAGGGTCGGGCCGCCGCCGTCGCCTACGCCGATCGCCTGCGCAAGAAGTGAGTCGTCGGGCCGCGGCCCTGTCACTCGGCCTGTCGCGGCCACGTCCAGGCGACCCGTGCGATGGCGCAGAGCAGGATGATCTCCACGGCGCTCCCGACCAAGTAGTAGATCCAGGTCTCGCCGATCATCGACAGCGCTACGGATGCCAGGTAGATCAGGCTGATGACGACGTTGAGCGTCCTGTTCAACCGCGCCGGGGCGATCAGCGAGATGGCCACCATGAGGCTCGGGATGATCGTGTAGATCGTGATGAGCAGCAGGAACCTCTGGTCGATCTCGAACCCGGGGCCGGGCACCTCGCCGGCGAGTGCGCCCTCGATGACGTCAGCTCGCCAGTAGCCGAAGATGTCGACGTAGGCGAACACGAACATCATCGAGATCCACAGGCCGCTCAACACGACCTTGACGTTGACCTTCGTGTCGGTGAGCTCTGTTGCCTGCTGGCGGTTCATCGTCGTTCCTCCTCGTTCTTGCCGCTCTGCGGCTCATGGTCACTGTGCGCCTGACGGCGTGTCGACGCACCCGTTTTTGTGGTCACTTTTCACCTGGCCGATCGGCCAGGGCGCGACCCTTCGTTCGACGGTTTCGCAGGGGTTGCCGGTTCCCTACCCTGAAGGGCGCAACCGGGTCGAGTCGGCCGTGTGGGCCTACGAGACGAAACGAGTCAGACAGCACGGAGGTGCGCCATGTCCCGAGAGAACTCCAAGCCCCGGCTTCCGCCGCGTTGGTTCGTCCGGGTCTTCTGGTTCAGCCATCGCCGGGTGTACCGCCTCACCCGCGGTCGCATGGGCTTGTGGCGGCCCAAGGCCGGCAAGTGGGGCGCACTGCGGCTCACCGTGGTCGGCCGGCGCACCGGCACCGACCGCAGCGTGATCCTGGGTTACGTCATGGATGGCGCGAACTACGTCACCATGGCGATGAACGGCTGGGGCGCGCCGGAGCCGGCGTGGTGGCTGAACCTGCAGGCCCACCCCGGGGCTCGGATCGAAACGGTAGACGGGTCGATCGAGGTCGTCGGCCACGCCGCGACCGGTGAGGAGCGTGAGCGCCTGTGGGCGCGCTGGAGCGCGATCGACAAGAACCTTGACGAGTACGCCGCTCGTCGCCCAGCCGAGACTGCCGTGGTCGTGTTGGAGCCGCGGACCTGAACTCAGGGGCCGGGGGGAGGGCCCTGCCGTCGACGTTCTTCCTCTTCCAACCAGAGCAGCTCGCGTAGCTCCGGGTCGAGCATGGCGTCGGGGTACGAACTCGGTGACTGCGCGGCTGGGCGCGTTCCCGGGGGTGCCGCGAGGTCGGCCTGGCGTTGCGCCTCGCTGGTGTCCTGCACCATCTGCCGGTGCAGGTCTTCGTTGAACCGGGGGTCGTCGGCGATGTCGATCTTCACCCGGTGGGTCTCGGGGTTGCAGCGCACCTTGAGCTGATCGCCCGGGTTGGGTGACAACCAGATCGCGAACCAGTGACTCGTCTCGGCCCGGAACGGCGCCGCGCCGACGGGATAGACGTCGACGATGAGGTCGTAGTTGGTCTTGGTGAGCCCGTTGCCCTTGATGGCCATGGAGTGCGCGGCGTTGGAGGCGGACACGACCACGGCCGTCCCGTCGTGCGTGAGCTTGTGGAACCCGAACATCGGTAGGCCGTCCTCAGCCGAGGATCAACTCGGCGTAGCCGGCCAGCACTTCCTTCGGGCCGCCGACGAGGAAGGTGGTGATGCACGTCTCCTTCCACCGCGCCAGCTCGTCCCTGATCTTGGCCGGTGGGCCCACCAGTGCTACGTCTTCCACCATTTCCAGCGGGATGCTCGCCGCGGCTTCTTGCTTCTTGCCCTGGAGGTAGAGGTCCTGCACGTTGAGCGCGACGTCTTCCCAGCCCATGCGGGCGAACACCTCGAAGTGGAAGTTCGCGCCGCGGGCGCCCATCCCACCGGCGTACAGCGCGAGGAACGGGCGCACGAAGTCGGCGCACTTCTCCGGGTCGTCGCCGGGGATGATGTAAACGGTGCTCGCCACCTCGAAGCGCTTGGCCTTGTCGGGGTCGCCTGCCGCGGCGAAGCCCTCGGCCAGGCACTTGCGGTAGTGGGCGTCGTCCTTCGGGCTGAAGAACAGAGGCAGCCAGCCGTCGCAGATCTCGCCGGCGAGCGCCACGTTCTTCGGGCCCTCGGCGCCGAGGAAGATCGGGATCTCCTTCCGGCGTGGGTGGATCGTGCTCTTCAGCGGCTTGCCGAGTCCGGTGCCGCCCTTGAATGGCATCTCGTAGAACTCGCCGTGGAAGTCGACCGGAGCGTCGCGGCGGATGATTCCGCGCACGATCTCCACGTACTCGCGAGTGCGGGCCAGCGGCTTGGGGTAGGGCTGGCCGTACCACCCCTCGACCACCTGCGGGCCGCTCGCGCCGAGGCCGAGGATGAAGCGGCCCTCGGAGAGGTGGTCCATCGTCATCGCGGCCATGGCGGTGGTGGCCGGCGTGCGCGCGCTCATCTGCATCACGGCTGTGCCGAGGCGGATGTTGGTGGTGTGCCCACCCCACCACGCGAGCGGGGTGAGGGCGTCGCTCCCGTAGGCCTCGGCGGTCCACACCGAGTCGAAGCCGAGGCGGTCGGCCTCCTGGATCGCTTCGAGGGCGCCGCCGGGCGGGCCGCTGCCCCAGTAGCCGCTGTTGAAACCGAGCCGTATGTCCCGTGCCATATGGTGCACCGTATGCCTGAGCCGAGCCGCGTGGCGACACGAGCCGACGTTCCCACGATCGCCACCACGCTCTCCGCGGCGTTCGTCGACGACCCGGTGAAGCAACACCTCACCGGCCTCGCCCACGTGCCGCCGCAGCGGTCGGTCGCGTTCTTCGACGCGTTCACTCGCATGCAGCTGCGCCACGATCACGTGTACGTCGCCGGTGACGGCCGAGTTCAGGGCGCGGCGCTGTGGTCGCCGCCCGGCCACTGGAAAGTGTCGGCCGGCCAGATAGTGCGGTGGTCGCCGCGTTTCCTGAAGATGTACGGGCGCCGCTTCCTCCCGAACCTCAAGGTGCTGCTCGCGCTGGAGGGTCTGCACCCCACCGAGCCGCACTACTACCTCGAGTTCGTCGGCGTGCATCCCCAGCACCAGGGCAAGGGCTTGGGAAGGGCGCTCATCGAGCCGGTCGTGGAGCTCGCCGACCGCGAGGGTGTGGGGATGTACCTGGAGAACTCGAAGGAGAAGAACCTCGCGTTCTACGGCCGCCACGGCTTCCAAGTGCGCGCTCACACCCACCTGCCCGGCCGCAACGGACCGCCCGCTTGGCTGATGTGGCGCGACCCTAAGTAGCGCTGATCGGCCGCGGGCAGTGGCCCCGGCGCCAGCGGCCGGCGTCAGTGGCCGGCGTCGAACGTGACAGGAAAGCTCGCCGGGCCGAAGATGCCGACGCCCTCGGGCTTCCACACCAATTCGCCCGCGCGCTGCAGGTTGGGCATCCGCCGCGCGAGCAGGGGCAGGGCTTCTTGCAGCTCGGCGCGGGCGAGGGCTTGGCCGAGGCAGTAGTGAATGCCCGAGCCGAACGTGAGCTGCGGCTGGTCGCCGTGGCTGGCGGTGATGTCGAATGTGTGCGGGTCGCGGAACGCGTCGGTGTCCTTGTTTGCTTCAGCGAGACCGATGCCGATGAACGTGCCGGCGGGAAACAGTACGTCGCGGTACACGATGTCCTCGCTGGCGAAGCGCATCGTGCCGCGCACCGCGCCGAAGTAGCGCATGGTCTCTTCCACCGCGCGCTGGGCGAGCTCTGGCTGCTCGGCCAGCAGCGCCCACTGCTCGGGGAACTCGGCGAACAGCGACAGTGCGCAGCCGAGTTGGTTGCGGGTCGTGTCGGTTCCGCCGACGATCACCGCGTTCACCATCATCACCAGCTCGTCGTTGCTGAGTCGGTCGCCCTGCTGCTCGGCCGCAATGAGGTCGGTGATCAGGTCGTCGGCCGGGTGGTTGCGCCGGTCGGCGATGAGCTGGTTGGTGTAGCCGTCGAGCTCGGCCTGCGTCTGCAGGATGAGGTCGATCTTGCTCGCCATGTCGAGGGAGAAGATCTCCAGGATGTCGTTGGCCAGCCGGCTGAACAGCTGCCAGTCGCTCTTGGGTGCGCCGAGCAGCTCGCAGATGATCGGGATCGGGTAGGGCTCGCAGACGTCGACCGCGATATCGGCACGACCCGTTGCGGCCACCTTGTCCACGAGCCCGTTGATCACGTCGCGCATGAACGGTCGCAACCGGTCGGCCTGGCGGGGCGTGAACGCTGGGGCGACGAGGCGTCGCAGGCGGACATGGGTGTCGCCCTCGGCGCTGAGGATGCTCTCGCGCTGGCGGGCGAGGAAGCGCTCGTCGGTGACGCCCATGATCTCCGCGATGCGGCTGGACGCGTTGTGCCAGCGCTTGTCGCGCAGGATCGCGGTCACGTCGTCGTAGTGCCACACGCTGTAGCCGACGAGGTTCTTGGCCAGCCAGTGGTCGGGCGGCAGGTCGGTGCGGCCACCGAAGCGGCGGGCCTGCGTGCCGTCGGCCATTAGCAGTGTGGGCAGGTCGAGTTCGGACGCGAGCGTGGGCATGCGCAGACGCTACGCATCAAGGCTGGCCCGGTTCGTGTCGTGCGCCCCGTCCGAGGGCGTCAGGCGCGCAGTGCGACGAGGGGTTCGATGGCGTCAACCCCGAGGAACTCGGCGACGGGGCTGTTGGTGACGTGGCCGGCGTGGGTGTTGAGGCCGAGCGCCAGAGCGGAATCGGCGGCGCACGCCTCGGCCACACCCTTCGTGGCCAGTTCGAGCTGGTAGGGGAGGGTGGCGTTGGTGAGCGCATACGTGCTGGTGTGCGGCACGGCCCCGGGCATGTTGCCGACCGCGTAGTGCAGCACTCCGTGGAGGTCGTACACCGGCTCGGCGTGGGTGGTCTCGTGGATCGTCTCGATGCAACCACCCTGGTCGACCGCGACGTCGACGATGACCGCGCCCTTCTTCATCGAGCGCACCATGTCCTCGCTCACCACGACGGGAGCGCGTCCGCCGGCGACGAGCACCGCGCCGATGACGAGGTCCGCGTCGGCGAGGTTGCGCTCGAGCGCGCCCCGGTTGGAGGCGAGGGTGACGATGCGGCCCTTGTTGATCTGGTCGACCCAGCGCAGGCGATCGAGGTTCTTGTCGAACAGCACGACCTCGGCCTCCATGCCGGCGGCGATCCACGCCGAGTTCCAGCCGACGTTGCCGGCGCCGAGCACGACGACTTTGGCCGGCTGCACGCCCGGCGCGCCGCCCATCAGCACGCCGCGCCCGCCGTTGTGGCGCTCGAGGTAGTGGGCGCCCATCTGCGGGGCGAGTCGGCCGGCGACCTCACTCATCGGGGCGAGCAAGGGCAGCGCCCCGCCGGGAAGCTGAACGGTTTCGTACGCGATCGAGGTGGTGCCGGCCTTCAGGAGGGCCTCGGCCACACCGGGGTAGGCGGCAAGGTGGAGGTAGGTGAACAGCGTGAGGTCGGGGCGCAGGAAGCCGAACTCCTCGGTCTTGGGCTCTTTGACCTTCACGACCATCTGCTGCGCCCACGCGTCGGCCGCGGTGGGCACGATCGTGGCGCCGGCGGCGATGTAGTCGTCGTCGCGGAAGCTGGCGCCCTCGCCGGCACCGGTCTGCACGAACACCTCAATGCCGTGGCGTTCGAACTCACGGACGCCGTCGGGCGTCATCGCCACGCGGTACTCCTGGATCTTGATCTCCTTGGGGACACCGACCGTCTTCAGCATGGTTGGATCATGTGCCCTCGTGAACCGTTGATCAACGGAGGATTCGGTGGCATTGTGTGTCCATGGCCGATGAATCAGCGGTATTGGACAAGATCGATCGGCGAATCATCGGCATCCTGCGTGCCGAGGGTCGGATCAGCTGGAAGGCGCTGGCCGATCGCGTGCACCTCGCCCCCTCCTCGGTGGCCGATCGGGTGCGCCGCCTCGAGATCGCCGGCGTGATCAGGGGCTACGCCGCGCGGATCGACCCGGCCGCGCTCGGTCGCACCGTGCGGGCGGTGGTGGACGTCGGCTTGCCGCCGGGCACCGACCCGGCCGAGTTCGAAGCCCGCCTCGCCGAGCGCGAGGAGGTCGCGCTGGCGATGTACGTCACCGGTCCGGCCGACTACACCATCGTCGTCGACTGTGCCGGCGCGGAAGGCCTCGACGCGTTCATCCGCTGGATGAAGGCCGACGCCGGCGTCGCCCGCACCGAGAGCAAGTTCGTCCTGCGCCCCATCCTCTGACGTCCCCTCCGAGGGTTTCCGACCACCGTCGACTTCTTCGAGTTCTTCCGTCGGCACAGGTGCGACGGAAACACTCGAAGACGGCCGCCGCCGGAGCAAAGCCTCGGAGATGACTACCATCGGCGGCATGAAGACGTTCAAGAACTTCGTCAACGGTCAGTACGTCGATTCCGCGGACGGTCGCACGACCGATGTGGTCAACCCCGCCACCGGCAAGGTGTACGCCACCGCTTCGCTGTCGGCCCAGGCGGATGTCGACACGGCCATGACCGCGGCCGCGACCGCGTACGAGGAGTGGCGCGACAGCACCCCGAGCGAACGGTCGCTGGCCCTGTTCCGCATCGCCGACGCAGTCGAGCAAAGGGCCGACGAGTTGATCGCGCGGGAAGTGGAGAACACGGGCAAGCCGGCCCACCTCACCCGCAGCGAAGAGATCCCCCCGATGGTGGATCAGATCCGCTTCTTCGCCACCGCCGCCCGCCACCTCGAGGGCAAGAGCACGGGCGAGTACATGCGTGGCATGACGAGCATGATCCGCCGCGAGAGCATCGGCGTGTGCGCCCAGGTGGCGCCGTGGAACTACCCGATGATGATGGCGGTGTGGAAGTTCGCCCCGGCGATCGCCGCCGGCAACACCGTCGTGCTGAAGCCGAGTGACACCACGCCGGCCACCACCGGCTTCCTCGCCGAGATCGCGGCCGAGTTCCTGCCCGCCGGTGTGTTCAACGTCATCTGCGGCGACCGCGACACCGGCCGCCAAATGGTGCTGCACGACACTCCGTCGATGGTGAGCATCACCGGTTCGGTGCGCGCGGGCACGCAGGTGGCCGAAGCCGCTTCGCACAGCCTCAAGCGGGTCCACCTCGAACTCGGCGGCAAGGCGCCGGTCGTGGTGTTCGACGACGCCGACATCGCGGCCGCGGCCGAGGCGATCGCCATCGCCGGCTACTTCAACGCGGGGCAGGACTGCACGGCGGCGACCCGCGTGCTCGTCGGCCCCGGCGCGTACGACGACTTCGTGGCCGCGCTTGCCGAGCAGGCCAAGGGTCTCAAAACCGGCGCGCCCGATGACGAGGACGTGCTGTTCGGCCCGGTCAACAACCCGAACCAGTTGGCCCACGTCAGCGGCCTCGTCAGTCGGGCGCCGGCGCACGCGAACATCGTCGCCGGCGGCAACAAGGTGAGTGGTGACGGGTTCTTCTACGAGCCCACGGTCGTCGCCGGCCTGCGCCAGAACGACGAGATGATCCAGAACGAGATCTTCGGCCCGGTCATCACCGTGCAGAAGTTCAGCGATGAGGAGGAAGCCGTGCGCTGGGCCAATGGCGTGGAATACGGCCTGGCCAGCAGCGTCTGGAGCAAGGACTTCGGCACCGCGATGCGGATGGCCAAGCGCCTCGACTTCGGTTGCGTGTGGATCAACACCCACATCCCGCTCGTTGCCGAGATGCCCCACGGCGGTTACAAGAAGTCTGGCTATGGCAAAGACCTGTCGGCCTACGCGCTCGACGACTACACGCGCATCAAGCACGTGATGGCGAATATCAACTCCTAGGCACGAGACATGCTCGAGTTCGAAGTGCTGGTGCGCGACGGCAGCCTGCCGTCGCTGTTCCCCGGCGTCCGCGCCGAGCCGAAGGTGCTGCGCGTCGGGGCGGTGCAATGCGCGTGGCACCCCGACGCGGCGCACCACACTGCAGTGCTCCGCGAGGGCGTGGGCCTCGCCGTGCAGAACGGTGCCCGCGTCGTGCTGCTGCAAGAGCTCACGCTCTCGCCGTACTTTTGTTTCGATCCCGATGTGCCCGATGCACTCGCCCGCTTCGGTGAGGACGTCGACGCCGGGCCGACGGTGACACTGGCCCGCGAGCTGGCGGCCGCCCATGGTGTGTTCGTGCACGCCTCGCTCTACGAGCGCACGCCCGACGGGCGCGGGTTCAACACTGCGATCTGTGTGGACCCGGCCGGGGCCCTTCTGGCCCGCACGCGCAAGACCCACATCCCCGAGTTCGACAACTACCACGAGGATCGCTACTTCGAGCCCGCGGGCGAAGACGCTCCGGTGGTGGAAGTCGCTGGCGCGATGTTCGCGTTCCCCACCTGCTGGGACCAATGGTTCCCCGAGTTGGCCAGGGCACTGTCGCTCGACGGGGCCGAGGTCATCGTGTATCCCACGGCGATCGGGAGCGAACCGAGCTGGCCCGATGTCGATACACAGCCGATGTGGCGCCAGACGATCGTGGCCAACGGGTTGGCGAACTCCACGTTCATGATCGCGGTGAACCGCATCGGCGAGGAAGGCCCGTTGTCGTTCTACGGGTCGTCGTTCATCTCCGATCCGTACGGGCGCGTGATCGTCGACGCGCCGCGCGACCGTCCAGCGGTGTTGGTGGCCGACCTCGACCTGGCCCAGCGGGCCGAGGCGGCGACCTTCGGTCTGCTCTACACCCGTCGCCCCGAGCGCTACACCCGCTTGCAGCACGGCACCGACCTCGGCCGGGGACCCCACCCTCCTAGTGCGCGCCCCAGGTGAAGGTCTGCTTGACCAGATCGAGGTAGATGAACGTCTCTGTGGTGCGCACTCCGGGCACCGCCCGGATGCGGTTGGTGAGGTCGAGCAGGGCCGCGTCATCGCTGACCACCACCTCGGCCAGGAAGTCGTAAGTGCCGGCGGTGACGACGAGGTAGTCGATGTCGGGCATCGCGTGGAGAGCGGGGGCGATGCTGTCGGTGGGGCCTTCGGTGCGAACGCCGATCATCGCCATCCGCCGGTAGCCGAGCGACAGCGGGTTGGTGACGGCGACCACCTGCATGACACCCGCGTCGGTGAGGCGTTGCACCCGCTGGCGGGCAGCGGCCTCGGACAGCCCGACGGCCGCCCCCAGCCGCGTGTAGGGCACCCGGCCGTCGCGCTGCAGCTCTTCGATGATCGCCCGATCGGTGTCGTCGAGTGCGCTGCGGGAACGAACCATGGGCACGGATCATGCTGGCCAACGCTGCTGTGCGCAAGTGAATCCGTCGCATCCGGGCTCTTTCGTCACGATTTCCTTGCTCCGCGGTGTTCGCGCGTGCCACGGTGTGCTTTCACTAGGCTGGGCGAGCATCGCTGACCGATCTGTGATCGGGCGGAAATACTCAGCGCTTACACTCAGCTGAAATCACCGGGCGCCGGCCCTTGCCATCGTGGGAGAGACATCGTGACGGATGCGAGCACGACCGTGGACGACCGCTCTGTGGGCGGGCGCGGCTCGGTTGAGTTGGATGGCGTCACCAAGCGATTCGGCTCGATGGTGGCAGTCGATCACATCGACCTGACGGTGCGGCCCGGCGAGTTCCTCTCGCTGCTCGGCCCGTCGGGGTGCGGCAAGACCACCACCTTGCGGATGCTCGCGGGCTTCGAGCAGCCCGACGAGGGCTTCATCCGCATCAACAACGAGTACGTGCAGGGCATCCCGCCGTACAAGCGCGATGTCAACACGGTGTTCCAGAGCTATGCCCTGTTCCCGCACATGGACGTCGCCACCAACGTCGCCTACGGCCTCAAGCAGCGCAGAGTGCCCAAGGCGCAGATTGCCGACAAGGTGCGCGAAGCACTGGCGATGGTGAAGATGAGTCACCTCGCCGAGCGCATGCCGCGTCAGTTGTCCGGTGGCCAGCAACAGCGCGTCGCGTTGGCCCGAGCCCTGGTGAACCGGCCGAGTGTGTTGCTACTCGACGAGCCGCTCGGTGCCCTCGACCGCAAGCTGCGCGAAGAGATGCAGATCGAGCTGAAGCTGCTGCAGTCGCAGTTGGGCATCACGTTCATCTTCGTCACCCACGACCAGGAAGAGGCGATGAGCATGAGTGACCGCATCGCCATCATGCTCGACGGCCACATCGAGCAGCTGGCCGATCCCGAAACGGTGTACGAGCGGCCCGCGTCGGCGTTCGTCGCCGCGTTCATCGGCCGCAACAACTTCTGGCGCGGCGTGGCGATCGCTGACGGTGTGCGTGCCGACGACGGCACCCTGTTCCGCGTGTCACGACCCGAGGAACAGCTCGCACCGGGTGTCGGAGCCCTGGCGGCGGTTCGTCCCGAGTGTTTCAAGCTCATCGCGACACAACCCGATTCGGCGGCCAACACTCTCGGCGGCAAGGTTGCCAGCGTCGCCCACTTCGGCGATGTCCTGCAGTACGTCGTCGAGTCGAACGGGCGCGACATCGTCGTGCTCGCACCTCGCGCCGACAGCGGCACCCGCTTCGCCACTGGCGACGACGTGTGGTGCACCTGGAACGCCGACGACGTGTATCAGTTCTCCGATCGCCAGGCTGAGACGGTCCTCACGGAGGCCTCCGGTGTACCTGGCGACGAAGACATGGCGTGAACAACCAACGGAGGTAAGTCCAAAATGACCGCTCAAGAACAGCCAATGCGAATCCTGGCCGATGCCGCGACCGCGCAGCGCATCGTCGGCTCGCTCAGCCGCCGCGGCTTCTTCGCCGCAGTCGGCGGCTCCGCCGCGCTCGCGGCCTTCCTCGCCGCGTGCGGTGACGACAAGAAGGACACCGGCAACGGCGGCACGTCCGGCGACGGAGGCGACAGCGGGGCGAATTCGTTCAAGCTGTTCACTTGGGCCGAGTACGACGACCCCGATCTGATGTCCCAGTTCGGCAACATCGAGATCACGATCTTCAACTCGAACGAGGAAGCGATCCAGAAGCTCGTGTCCGCCGGCGGCAACAACGGCTTCGACATGATCTGTCCCACCGGCGTGTACATCCCGCAGCTGGCCGGTGAAAGCCTGCTCGAGGAACTCGACCTCGCGCGCATCACCAACTTCGGCAACCTCGACGTGGCCTACACGAACCAGGAGTGGGATCCGGGCAACAAGTACTCGATCTGCAAGAACTGGGGCTCGACGGGCTGGATCTACGACAAGACCGTCATCAGCCGCGAGATCACCTCGTGGGCGGACTTCATCGATGTGGCGATGAACGAGGCCAGCGGCAACACCTCGATCCTCGACACCGCGCCGAACCTGTGCGGCGTGTACTTCTGGGCCAACGGGATCGACTGGAACACCACCGACGAGACCGAGCTGAAAGCCTGCGAAGACTTCCTGGTCAACGAGTTCGCCTCGCACATCAAGGCCTTCGACTCGTACCCGGGCATCAACCTCACCCAGGGCAACTACGCCTTGTCGCAGGTGTTCAACGGCGATGCTCGTCAGGGACTGCTGTCGATCGAGGCGTCCGGCGGGAACCCCGACGACTATGCGTGGGGCCTCGGTTCGCCCGAGACCGAGCTGTGGATGGACAACTGGTGCATCCTCAAGGGAGCCGGCAACCTCGATGCCTGCTACAACTTCATCAACTTCATCCTCGAGCCGGCCAACTCGGCGATCGACGTCGCGTTCCACGGCTACAACACCGGCATCCAGGCCGCGAAGGATGCCTTGCCGGCCGACACCCCGTACCTCGAGCTGGTGTACTTCACCCCGGAAGAGGTCAGCCGGATGAAGTCGGGTTCGCTTGACAACCAGGAAGCGGTCGTCGACATCTACAACAAGACGAAGGCCGCCGCCGGCGCCTGATCAGCAACATGACCAGCACGACCGTCACCACGCGCCGCCCGCGGATGCGTCTACCGAAGTTCGCGCTCGCCGTACCCGCATGGGCATGGTGGGTGCTGTTCTTCTTGGTGCCGGTCGTGCTGGTCGTCGCCGCCAGCTTCGGCAGCAAGGTGCCCGGCTCGGCCGGCCGCGTCAGCTACGACCGCCTGTCGCTCGACAACTATCGAGAGGCCGTCGACGGCGGCTTCAACGGGGTGTTCGCGAAGGTGTTGGTGCAGGGCATGCGCACCACCATCATCGGAACCTTCCTGTGCCTGGTGGTGGCCTTCCCGCTTGCCTACATGCTGGCCACGAAGATCCGTCGCGGAAAAGGGATCGTACTCGCCGTGCTGGCGATCCCGTTCTTCACCAACTTCCTCATCCGCACCCTCGCATGGCGGATCGTGCTGGCGCCGAAGGGGCTGATCTCCAACACACTCGTCACGTGGGGCCTGCGCAGCGATCGTCTCTCCTTGCTCGACACTCGCATCGGTGTCCAGATCGGCGTGGTCTACAACTACTTGCCACTGATGATCTTCCCCCTGTTCGTCGCGCTCGACCGGCTGGATCCCGCCTTGCGGGAAGCGAGCAAGGATCTGTTCGCGAGCCGGCTGAAGACGTTCTCCCAGGTCACGCTGCCGCTTGCCGCACCGGGCATCGTCGCCGGCGTGGTGCTCGTGTTCGTGCCGCTTGCGGGCGACTACATCACGGCCAATGTCCTCGGCGGCGCCAAGGGCAACATGCCCGGCAACCTGGTGGCAGCTCAGTTCCTCCAGTCACAGAACCCAGCGCTCGGTGCCGCGATCGCCGTGATCCTGATTGCCTCCATCTTGCTCGCCATGGGCGCGGCGTTCGTGCTCGCCAAGCTGCTCCGCCTGACGTTCTCCTACCTCGCCACCCTCGGCACGGTGCTGACGGCCGCCGTCATGACCGCCGTAGGCCTGTTCGCATTGAAGCCGTCGATCACGACGCTGGTCGCGCTGGTCGTGCTGTTCGGGCTGATCGGCGGCGCGTCATGGTTGGGCGCCAACGTGCCGAACCGGGCGAGCAACGCCGTTCTCGCCGGGTGGTCGGCGCTCGTGATCGTGTTTCTCTACCTGCCGATCGCCTTCGTGGTGGCGCACTCGTTCAACGACAACAAGGCGCTGGAGGTGTGGGCGGGCTTCTCTACCCGCTGGTACGGCGAGATGTGGGACAACACCCTGCTCACCAGTTCGGTGAAGTCGTCCTTCGGTGCGGCGGCAGTCGCCGCTGTGATCGCGGTCGTGCTCGGCACCCTCGCCGGCATTGCCCTGGCACGGCGCTCGGGCCGCTGGACGATCGGCTTCATGGCCATCCTGCTGCTCGTGCTCACCACCCCCGAGATCGTCGACGCCACCGGCATGCAGTTGCAGTTCGTGTCGCTCGGTGGCGTCTTCCGCGACGGGCTGGTGCCGCTGTGGATCGGTCAGTCGATCTTCTCGGCCGCCGTTGTCACGCTCATCGTCCGGGCCCGCATGCAGGGCATGGACGAAAGCCTCGAGCAGGCGGCGAACGACTTGTTCGCCACCCCGTTGAGGGCGTTCCGTCAGATCACGATGCCGCTCATCGCGCCCGCGGTGCTTGCTGGTGGCCTGCTCGCGTTCACGTTCGCCCTTGACAACGTCATCATCTCCGACTTCGTGAAGGCGCCGGGCACCAACACGTTCCCCACGTATGTGCTCGGTCAGGTGAAGACGGTGCGCAAGCCCGACATCGCTGCGATGGCCACAGTGTTGTTGGGTGTCACGCTCGTCGCGCTGATGGGCGCCGCGCTGATCTTGCGTCGCTCAGGTGACGACTCGTCGAAGGTGGCGGCGACCCTCACCGGCGGCGGCTGAATACGCCTGCGTCGGGTGCCGCTCGCCTCGGCTAGCCTTTTCGCACCATGCCAAGTTCCACGGCGCCCCGCTCGGGGCCACAATCCGACGGACCCCCTCGTATCGCTCTCGCTCCGGAGTCGGCCCCGAAGTGGATGGCCGACGCGGTCGTCGCCGGTGGCGGGCACGTCGTCGCGCCGGCCGAGGCCGAGGCGCTCGTGTGGGCCGCGCCGCGCAGCCCGGAGGGGCTCGAGACGCTGCTCGATGAGAACCCCCATCTGGGTTGGGTGCAACTTCCTTTCGCCGGCATCGAGAACTTCGTGCACCTCGTCGACGACACGCGCCTGTGGACGTGCGGCAAGGGCGTCTATGCGGAGCCCGTCGCCGAGCACGCGCTCGCTCTCGCGCTCGCCGGCCTGCGTCACCTCGGGCCGTATGCCCGGGCCAGCGAGTGGGGCCGGCCACACGGCCGCAACCTCATCGGTGCCAACGTCACCATCCTCGGTGGCGGCGGCATCGCCGAGCACCTGCTGAAGCTGCTCGCTCCGTTCGACTGCCACATCACCGTCGTACGTAACCGCATGGCCGACATGGAGGGCGCCGACGAGGTGCTCACCCCCGACCGCTACGTCGATGCCCTCGCCGGTGCCGATGTCGTGTTCCTCGCGCTGCCCCTCACCCCCGAGACCGAGGGGATGATCGGGCGCGACGAACTTGAACAGATGTCGCGCCACGCGTGGCTCATCAACGTCGCCCGCGGCGGACACATCGTCACCGACGACCTCGTGTGGGCGTTGCAGGAGGGCGTGATCGGTGGCGCCGGCCTCGATGTCACCGACCCCGAGCCGTTGCCTCCCGGGCACCCCCTGTGGAGCCTGGCGAACTGCATCATCACGCCTCACGTGGGCAATACGCCGGAGATGGCCGTACCGCTACTCTCGGAGCGGATCACCGCCAATGTGCGCCGCTTCGCCGCCGGCGAAACGCTGGTGGGGCCGGTGCACGTCGAGTTGGGCTACTGACCGGTCGTGGGCCAGGCCGAAGGCCATCCGCAAGGAGGGCGTCGCCGTCCGGTGGCGCCGGAGCTGCTGCTCGCCCGGTTCGTCAAGGACGGCCGATTGGTGACGATCCCCACGACGCACAGCAAGCGCCTGGTGATACTCGACTGGCTCGCGCAGGAGTTCGTGCCCGGTCGCCACTACAGCGAGGCCGCGGTCAACCTGATCCTCGGCCAACGCCACGCCGACACCGCCGCGCTGCGCCGTTACCTGGTCGATGAAGGCTTCCTCGACCGCGCCGAAGGCCAATACTGGCGAGCTGGTGGGTCGGTTCCGCCGGCCGAGTGAACGCCGTTCGGGGAGGTTGCCCGGCGGGGTTCGGCTGCTAGCCTTGCCGTGCCTTCGGGCGATTAGCTCAGTCGGCTAGAGCGCTACGTTCACACCGTAGAGGTCGTGGGTTCGAGCCCCGCATCGCCCACAGAGACAGGCCCCGTCAGCCCCGTGCTGTCGGGGCCTTCGTCGTTGTTCGGGGTTCTTGTCCCACGCCGACCACGGTGGATGGTGGTGTAAGCGCGACAAGGACTGACGGAGGGCGCCAGTCGGTGGGGTTGGCCTCCTATCTCGTCACGTTCCCCCGGACGGGGTCCGGCGAGTAGGTTCCACGCCATGGCGCGCTACTGCGAACGACCTGGGTGTTCGCAACCGGCCGACGCGATCTACGGCATGTCGTCGGAGCGCTTGACGGTGTGGCTCGAGCCCTTCGACGAGGTGCTTGCCGCCCGGGTGGGGGTGCTGTGTCGTCGACACGCCGACGCGATGGTGGTGCCTCGTGGCTGGACGCTCGACGACCGGCGTGAGCCGACGCCGCAGCTGTTCCGCACCCCCAAGGCTGCGCCCGACCTCGAACCGGTGGCGAAGCCGAAGCGTTCGCGCAAGCGCCAGGGCAGTGACGACACCGGGCAACTCGAGTTCGTCGCGCCCGAAGCCGCGGCCGACCCGGAAGTGGACTCAGACCCGCTGATCGAACCCGAGCCCGCGCGAGATCCCGCCCCTGACCCCGCCGCACGCGCCGACGAAACCAACCCCGACGGCACGCCCTTCTCCCCGTGGCGACCCCAGTTCGACCAGAGCGACGATCTCGACGGCCTGCTGAGTGCTCGCTCGCCCCTGCTTTCGCGGGCGTTCCGCGGCAAGGGGCGCGGCCAGGAGCACGGCCCGGGGCAGCGACCCGGCGAGTGATCGGCGATACTGGCCGCCATGGATGTTCACGCTGCGCTCGAAGCCGAATGCGACGCCGACACCCTGTTCGCCTACATCGACGACCTCAGCCGTTACCCGGCGTGGATGGATCTCGTGCACCGCGTCGAGCCGCTGCCCGCTGATCCGGCGCCCGCGTGGCAGGTGGAGTTGCGTGCCCGGGTGGGCCCGCTGGCGCGGAGCAAGCGGCTGCGCATGCACCGTACGGTGCACGACCCCGCCGCCCGCCGCGTGGTGTTCGAGCGTGCCGAGGCCGACGGCCGCCGCCACAGTGACTGGGTGCTCAGCGCGACGGTCGGTCGTCGCGACGGCCACTCCACGCTCGACATGCACCTGCACTATGGCGGGGCGCTGTGGACGGGCGGCGTACTCGAGCGGGTGCTCGCCGACCAGATCCGCTCCGGGCGCAACCGTCTGGCCGGCCTGGTGAGCAATGACGCCGCGGGCTCAGCGGGCTGAACGGCGCCAGGCGCCGTAGCGGCCGTCGGAGCGGCGCTCGAGGTGCAGCGGCAGCCCGAAACACTCGCTGATCGCGTCGGCAGTGAGCGTGGTGTCGATCGGCCCGCGGGCCACCACTTGGCCGTCGCGCAGCATCAGCACATGGGTCATGCCGGGCGGCACCTCGTCGAGATGGTGGGTGACGAGCACGAGCGGGGGTGCAGCCTGGTCGAGCGTCAGCTCGGCGAGCGCCTCGACGAGTTGCTCCCGGCCGGCGAGATCGAGCCGCGCGCTCGGCTCGTCGAGGAGCACGATGCCCGGTTCGTTCATCAGCGTGCGGGCCAGCAGCACCCGCTGCTGTTCGCCTGACGACACCGTGCTGAGTGACCGCTCCGCCAGCCAGGCAACGCCCATCCGCCCGAGGCACTCGGTGGCACGCGCCTCGTCGGCCGTCGTGTAGCGATGCCACCACGGCTCGAGCGCGGCGTAGCGGGCGGTCATCACCACGTCGAGGCAACGCAGCTGGGGGCGGAACTGCCCGGCCAGAGCGGCCGACAGGTATCCGACCCGACGCCGCAGTACCCTCACGTCGGTGCGACCCAGCCGCTCACCGAGCACGTCGACCTCGCCCGTGGACGGATGTTCGTACAACCCGGCGATGCGCAGGAGCGTCGTCTTGCCCGAGCCGTTGGCGCCGAGCACCAGCCAGCGCTCGCCATCGGCGACCTGCCAGTCGAGCGGGGCGAGGATCGTCCGCTCGTCGCGCACGAAGCTGACATTCGTGAGCTGCAGCGGGTCGGCCATGAGGGATCAGACGATAGGGGGTGAACCCCGCCGCGATGAGCCGGAACGACCCCCATTGTAACGAGAATGCAATAACCACTAGGATTTCTCACGTGAAACGTCTCGTGGTCGCCGCGCTGGCTCTTTGCGTGGTCGCGCCAGCACTCCCGGCGCGCGTTGCTCACGCAGACGACTCGTCCGCGGAGCAGGCCGCGCAAGAGATCGCCGAGGCTCGAGATCGCGCCAATGCCGCCGCCGAGGCCATCTTCCAGGCTGAGAACGAACTCGACGGCCTCGCCACTCGGCAGCTGCAGATCGAGGCCGACGTCGCCCAGCTCGAGGCGGAGGTGATCGACCTGCAGGACCAGGTGGAAGAAATCGCCGTCAACCGCTTCACGATCTCGAGCGGTACCGGCTCGCCCCTGCTCGCCGCCTTCGACTCGCCCGTGGAGCAGATGCAGATCCTGGCGCTCACCGAAGTGATGACCGACACCTCCGACGAGCAGTTCGACGACTTCGACTCGCTGAACCGCGACCTCGCACGCCAACGCAAGGCCCTGCTGCGCCAGAAGGAACTCACCGTGGCCCAGCAGGAGAAGCTGGTGCAACTGCAGGCCGCGGCGGACTCCGAGATCGAACACCTCAAGCAGGTGGAGGCGCAACGGCTGCAGGACGAAGCCGTCCGCAAGGCCGTCGAGGCCGACCAACGCCGACGCGCCGAGGCAGCGGTGAAGGCCGCCCAGCAAGCCATACCGACACCCACGCGCACCGCCACCCCGGCGGGCGCGGGTGGCACCACCGGCTCGGGCGGCACCGGTGGCCGGCCGGGGGGCCCGGCGCGCAACTGGACCGGTGTCGACTGGCTGTGCCCCACGGGCTCGGCCAACATCGGCTTCAGCGACACCTGGCTGGCACCGCGTTCGGGCGGCCGATTGCACCTCGGCACCGACATGATCGGCGCGCAGGGCACTCCGCTGCTCGCCGTCGTCGACGGTGTCGCCAAGCCGAAGACGAACGAGCTCGGCGGCAACACCGTTGGCCTCCTCGGCGCCGACGGCAATTACTACTACTACGCCCACCTCGTCAGCTGGGGCACGGTCGGCAACGTCACCAAGGGCACGATTGTCGGGTACATGGGCGCCACCGGCAACGCCAGCGGGCCGCACCTGCACTTCGAGATCCACCCGGGCAACGGCGACGCCGTCGACCCATACCTCACTTTGCTCGCGCACTGCCCCGCGCCCCCAACGCCAGAAGGCGGCTGAGCTGGTTCAGCCGGCCCCGGCCTGCTCGGCCTCGATCATCCGGGTGAGGCGGTGACGAAAGCGCGTGCCGCCCGTGTCGGAGCGCAGATCGATGTTCGGGGTGAGCATTGCCTCCATCCCGCGTTGCACCGCGGCGAGGATCACCTTGTCCTCCTCGAAGGCGCCACGCACGGAGGCGGCGAAGCGCTTCGACACGTCGTCGTCGTTGGGGGCGACGTTGCGCTGCTGGAACCAGAAGTAGCGCGTGCGGCGTTCGTCGACCGGTGTGAGGAAGTTGTAACTGTCCATCAGGAACGAATCGGAGTGGATCGGCTCGCCTTCGCCGCCGGTGCCTGCCGGACAGAAGAACGCGCGGATGAGCGCGTTGGAGGGGTAGCGCACCTCGTACTGCTGCTTGCGATCGGTGTTGCCGGCGAAGGGGAGATACGGGGCATAGAAGGGCGCGGGCTCGGAGTCCATCATCCAGCGCCACACGGTCACCCCGTCGTCGGTGACGGTGACCCGCATCGGCGTGTCGTCGGTGCCCGGCCCGGCGAAGCTGGTGGGGTGCACCCATGCGACGTGCGACGGGTCGAGCAGATTGTCGGTGATGTACAGGTAGTTGCAGTCCATCACCATGTCGTCGCCGACCGTGGTGCCCCACGCGGGGTCGTCCCAGTGCTCGACGGGGAAGATCGTGGCCGGGTCGGCGTCGGCAGGATCGCCCATCCACATCCACACCAGCCCGTAGCGACCCTCGACGGCATACGACCGGATGGCCGCCCCGTGCGGCGCAGGGCCGGCGTGAGTGGGCGCCCTCACGCATGTGCCCGTGCCGTCGAACTGCAGGCCGTGGTAGCCGCATTCGAGGATGTCGCCATGGACCCTGCCCATCGACATCGGCAGCTTGCGGTGCGGGCAGGCATCCTCGACGGCCGCGTAGTGCCCATCGGTGGTGCGGTAGATGACCACCGGTTCGCCGAGCAGCGTGACGCCGTGCGGGCGCTCTCCGATCTCGCGCTCCCAGGCAGCCACGTACCATGCGTTGCGCAGGAACATGCGCCGCACCTTACTCGGGCGGCGCGCCACGCTCCTTGCGGAGCACCACCGGCTGGCCGGCAGCGAGTTGCCCACATGCTGCGTCGATTTCGGTGCCGCGGTTGCGGCGCACGGTGGCGTTCACCCCCAGCTCGGTGAGCATCGTGGAGAACGCGTGCACTTTGTCCTTCGAAGCCCCGACGGTGGGGTAGCCAGGCGTCGGGTTGAGCGGGATGAGGTTCACGTGAGCGGGCAGGTGGAACCGGCGGCACAAGTTGGCCAGCTCGGCCGCGTCGCGGGCCCGATCGTTGACCCCGTCGATGAGCGCCCACTCGAAGCTCAGCCGGCGCCCCTTGGCAATGAGGTAGTCGGCGCACGCCTCCATCAACTGCTTGAGCGGGTAGCGGCGATTGATCGGTACGAGTTCGTCGCGCAGCTCGTCGTTCGCCGCGTGCAGCGACACGGCGAGGTTCACCGGTAGCGGCCGCGTTGCGAGCGTGCGGATGCCGGGGATCAGGCCCACCGTGCTGATCGTGAGGTGGCGAGCGGAGAGCCCCACCGCGCCGTGCAGTCGCTCAACGCTTGCCCACACCGCGGCCTCGTTGGCCATCGGCTCGCCCATGCCCATGTACACGACGTTGGCCAGGCGACGACCCATCGCCCGTGCGTCGCGGGCGGCGAGCACCACCTGCTCGACGATCTCCCCGACGCTGAGGTGGCGGGTGAACCCGGCCTGCCCGGTGGCGCAGAAGCCGCACGCCATCGCGCACCCCACTTGGCTGCTGACGCACACCGTCACGCGGTCGGGGTACACCATCAGCACCGTCTCGACGCGCCCGCCGTCGGCGAGCTCCCACAGGTACTTCACCGTGTCGCCACTGTCGCTGACGCGGCGCACGACCTGGGTGAGCGAAGGCGGTAGCTCGACGGCGAGGCGCTCGCGCAACGCTTTGGGCACATTGCTGATGTCGACCGGCGCGGCGAGCTGCGTGTACAGCCCGGCCCACAGCTGGTCGAGCCGGTAGCGCGGCTCACCCTGCAGTGACTCGGCGAGCTGCTCGCGGGTGGGGTCGTACAGCGTGGTCACGCGAGTTCGGCGACGAGCTGTCCGTAGGTCTGCATGCGGCGGCGGATGACATCGAGGCTCGCGGTCCAGAAGCCGAGGTCGGTGACGTCGAAGCCGAACACCGCGCCCAACTCCTCGGCGGTGTTCATTCCGGCGCGCGACAAGGCGTCGTCGTAGTGGTCACGGAAGCGGTCGGGATCCTCCCGGTACTTGGCGAACAGGCCCAGCCCGAACAGCAGGCCGTAGGTGTATGGCCAGTTGTAATAGCTCGAGCCGTAGTAGTGCGGCTTGAGCGCCCACATGTAGGGGTGGCGGGTCGCTTCCACCAGGCCGTCGCCGTACGCCTCGGTCTGGGCGGCGAGCATCATCTCGTTCATCTCGGTCGCGCCGAGGGTGCGGCGCTCGCGGCGGGCGAACACCTCGGTCTCGAACAGGAAGCGGCTGCGGATGTCGACCACCACCTGGCACGAGCCCTGCAGGTCGACATCGAGCAGGGCCAGGCGATCCTTGCCCTGCAGGTGTTGCAGACCTTCCTCGACCACGAGCGTCTCGCAGAAGATGCTGGCCGTCTCCGCGAGCGCCATCGGCAGGTTCCTCTGCAGCGGTGTGCGGTGGGCGAGCTGGGTGTTGTGATAGGCGTGGCCCAGCTCGTGGGCAGTGGTCTGGGCCGAGTCGACGCTGCCACTCCAGTTGAGCAACACCAGCGAGCGGTCGTCGACGAAGGGCATGCAGAACGCACCTCCCGTCTTGCCGCTGCGCGGGCCGGCATCGAGCCACTGCCCGTCGACGGCCCGGTCGACGAGGCCCGCCAGCGTCCCCCCGTACGAGCCGAACGCGCGGCGGACGATGTCGAGGCCTTCGTCCCACGAGATCGATGCCGGCGCGAACGGCAGGGGAGCGAACATGTCGTACCACGGCAGGGCACCGTCGTGGCCGTGCAGGCGAGCTTTGGCGCGCATCCAGGCGCGGAAGTCGGGTAGCGAGTCGGTGATCGCCTGCTGCATCGCGTCGAACGTTGCACGGCTGACGTTGTTGCCGAACAGCGAGGCATCGAGCGGTGTGGCCCAGCCGCGACGGCGGTTCACCGTATTGGCCTCGCCCTTCACGCCGTTCATCGCCGCGGCGCACACGGAGGTGATGTTCGGCCAGGCCGCCATCTCCGCGTCGTAGGCGGCCTTGCGCACGGCCGGGTTGGCGTGTGAGGCCATTCCCCGCACCGCAGCGATGGGCAGCTCGGGCGAGGAGCCATCGGGCATCCGTACCACGGTGCTGAGCTGGGAGGTGACGACGGCCTGCAACTGGTCCCACGCCGAAGAGCCGGTGTTGGCGAGCTCGGCGTACAGGCCTTCCTCGGCCTCGCTCATCTGGTGCTCGGCGCGTGCGGCCAGGCGGGTGAGTGGGCCGTGGTGCTCGGCCGCCTCGGTGCTCACCCCGGCGAGCGCCTCGACGCCGAGCGATCGCACCCACTCCGCGAGGCGGGCGGTGAGCGGCTTGAGGCGCGAGCTGGTCATCTCGAATTCGCCCATCAGGCTGTTCGCCTTCTCGTCGAACGAGTCGGTGCTCAAGGTGGCGTAGATCGTCGCCACCGTCACCATGCTGTGCTCCTGCAAGCCGTTGCTCGCGCGGATCGCCGCGTCCGCGGCGCGCCCGTCCGCGGCGGTGACGGGCCGCGGCGCGATGGCGCGGATGCCGAGCTCCTCGAACAGTGCCTCGAGGCGAGCTGTGTCGGCGGAGTTGCGGTCCATCGCATCGAGGAACGAGCGCGCCTCGAACGATTCGTGCACGTCGGCAACGCTCCAGCGGGGAAGTTCCTCGTGACCGGTTTCGCCGGTGGTGTCAGCAGTGGTATCGGTGATCATCTCAGGGCTCCGGCGGGGTTCGGCGATAGGACACTTCGGTGTTGGCGATGGTGAAGTCGAGTAGCTCGTAGAGGCGCACGGCAGCCGTGTTGGCGGCATCGACATACAGGATCGCCGCGCCGGCCCCCACCTCCCACATGTGCACCAAGCCGGCGACGGTGAGTTCGCGGCCGAGGCCCTGGCCGTGGAAGTCGGGGTGCACGGCGATGACATAGATCTCGCCGACGGGTGCTTCATCGGCGTTGGCGGGATGGATCTTCACCCAGCAGAACGCGGCGAGGCGGCCGTCGCGCTCGTGCAGGAGAAAACCGTTCGCATCGAACCACGGCTCGGCCTGGCGCTGGCGCAGGGTGGCGAGGTCCCACCCGCCTTGTTCGGCGTGTTCGGCGAAGGCCGCGTTGTTGACCTCCAGCCATGCGGCCTCGTCGGCGCCGGGGCGGAAGGGGCGCAGCGCGACGTGGGCGGTGGCGTTGATCGGCAGCGCCCGCTGCATCATCAGCAGGTGCCGGTCTGGATGCATGCCGAGGCGGCGGGCGGTGGTGGCCGAGGCCGCGTCGGGGTGGGCCCACCATGTGACCGCGGCGTCGGCCGGCAGGTCGGCGAGGAGGGCGCTGAGCACTTGGTACTGCGCCTCGTCGGCATCGCCGGCGAACTCCGAGAGCACGATCCCGTCGACCACGTACCCTTCGTTGCCGGTGGAGGCCTGTCCGTAGCCCACGAGTGCGCCGCTGGCGTCGTCGGCCAGGGCGGCGACGAACCCGTCCCGCGGTCCCTGGGCCAGGTCGAGGCGTAGGTGGTCGTTGAGACGCGCGCAGTCGAGCACGTGCGCAGTATCCAGGAAGTCGATGACCTGCCGGTGCTGTTCGGGGGAGAGCCGGTCGGCTGTGCGCACGCGCACCATGAGCGTTGAGGCTAGTGCCGCAGGTGGGGACTGGCGGGCGGTGACCGTGGACCCCCTAGCCTCTGCCCTCATGGCCGGGCCGCGAACACCGAAGGGGAGGGCGAAGGTGATCGCCGCGCGCCTTGCCGAGGACTTCCCTGAGGCACTCTGCGAACTCGACCACCGCAGCCCATTCGAACTGCTCGCGGCCACGATCCTGTCGGCTCAATGCACTGACGCGCGGGTGAACATGGTGACCCCCGCGCTGTTCGCCCGGTACCCGAACGCAGCGACGCTCGCCGCGGCGGCTCCGGCTGAGTTGGAGGAGATCATCCGCTCGACCGGGTTCTACCAGTCCAAGTCGCGCAACCTGATGGGCATGGCGCAGCGCCTGCTCGACCACTACGGCGGCGAGGTGCCAGCCGATCTGGCCGACCTGGTCTCCCTGCCTGGCGTGGGGCGCAAGACCGGCAATGTGGTGCGCAGCGTGGCCTTTGGACTGCCGGGATTGCCCGTCGACACTCATGTGCTACGGCTCGCCAATCGCTGGGCGCTCACCACCGACGACGACCCGGTGAAGGTGGAGGCCACTCTCTGCTCGTACCTGCCCGCCGCCGAGTGGGGGGCGTTCAGCTTGCGCACGATCCTGCACGGCCGGCGGGTGTGCTTTGCCCGCAATCCGCAGTGCGGCGAGTGCGGCCTGGCCGACGTGTGCCCGGCCTCTCTGGTGCCCGCGAGGCGTGCTCGCGCGCCCCAAAACTGAACGCCCGAACAGCCGATTCCACCACTCAGAGTGAGAGGTTGCATCGTGAAGAACCTGGTGTATAGTTGCCTTACCAACCAGGTTCCCGCCACCTGGTTTGCGTGCGACGCCGGGATCCGCCGCCTGGTGTCGCCGAGCGACGGCCCCGTACGGGGCCGTCGCTGCGTTTTCAGCCCGATTCGCTGACGTGCTCAATGCAGTCGAATTAGGGCAATGTGAGCCGCGTGCAGCTGGTCGCGGAGCGGCAGCTTCACCACCCTGCGTGATGGCTTGTAAAGAAGCCTGTCAGTAGCTGGACGTGACCTTGGCGGCCCGCCGGAGCAGGCGCGACGCGGTGCGTAGGGCACGCTCGGCCTCCACGAGCGCCACGGCCACATCGTCGCGCTGGGCGGCCTGATAGCCGGGCACGAGGTCGCCGACTTCGTGGAAGTAGCGCTCGACATGGTCGGCGATCACCGTCAGGTGTGCAGTCGGGTCGGTCGGCATCGTGCCAGTGTGGCCGCTCCGTGTCGGTATTGCATCGCGCAATGCATCCGTTCGCCGCAGGCGCACGTCGGTAACGTGACGCCGTGACCCGTGTGCCCGTACGTGACGACCTGCGCGCCCTGGAGGGCTACCACTCGCCGCAGGTGAAGGTGACCGTGCGGCTGAACACCAACGAGTCGCCCTTCGCCCCGCCCGCCGCCTGGCGCGATGCCTTCGCCGCCGAGTTGTCGCGGGTGGACTGGCAGCGGTACCCGGACCGCGGCGCCACTGCGTTGCGCGAGGGCATCGCCGCGCTCCACCAGGTGCGCCCCGAGCAGGTGTTCGCGGCCAACGGCAGCAACGAGGTGCTGCAGACGCTGGTGCTTACCTTCGCCGGCCCAGGTCGCGCCGTGGCCACCTTCGAGCCGACGTACCAGATGCACGGCCAGATCGCCCGCGTCACCGGTGCCACTGTGGTGGAGGGCGAGCGCTCTTCCGACTTCACGCTCGACATGGCCGAGGTCGAACGTGTGCTGCGCGACTCATCACCGGCGATCACGTTCCTCTGCTCGCCGAACAACCCCACCGGTCTGGTCGAGCCCGAGGCCAAGATCCGCGAGGTGCTCGCCTCGGCGCCTGGCTTGCTCGTGGTGGACGAGGCCTACGGACAGTTCGCCGACTGGTCGGCCCTCGGCCTCGTCGACGAGGAGACGCCGCTCGTCGTCACCCGTACGTTCTCCAAGACCTGGTCGATGGCCGGCGCTCGCCTCGGCTACATGATCGGCCCCGAGTGGCTGGTCGCCGAACTCGACAAGGTGGTGCTGCCGTACCACCTCGACGTGGCCAAGCAGATCGCCGGCCGGCTGGCGCTCACCTTCGTCGACGAGATGGAGTCGCGTGTGCAGCTCATCGTCAGTGAGCGCGAGCGGCTCTCGGCGGCGATGGCGGCGATGCCGATCGACGTGTTCCCGAGCGGCGCCAACTTCATCCTCTTTCGGCCGCGTCGTCACGGAGGTCGGCCTGTGTGGCAAGGCCTGCTCGACCGTGACGTGCTGGTGCGCGATTGCTCGGGTTGGCCGCGCCTGGAGAACTGCCTGCGGGTCACCGTCGGCACGCCCGAGGAGAACGACGTGTTCCTGAATGCACTCGCGGAGGTCACTCGATGAGCAGGTCGGCCAGCCGGCAACGCACCACCAAGGAGACCACGATCTCGCTGTCGATCGAACTCGACGGCAGCGGGACCGCGCAAGTGAGCACGGGCATCCCGTTCTACGACCACATGCTCGAACAGATCGGCAAGCACGGTGGCTTCGACCTGCACATCCAGGCGAGCGGCGACCTGCACATCGACACCCACCACACGGTGGAGGATGTCGGCATTGCGCTCGGCGAGGCCTTCCGCGAGGCACTCGGCGACAAGGCCGGCGTGCGCCGATTCGCGAGCGGCATGTTCCCCCTCGACGAAGCGCTCGTCGAGATCGCGCTCGACCTGTCGGGTCGCCCGTTCGTGGTGTGGAACGTGCCGATGCCCGAGGTGCTGCCCCTCGGCAACCCGGCCTTCGATCCCCAGCTCGCCGAGCACGCGTTCAGCTCGTTCGCCAACGCAGCGGGCATCACCCTGCACGTGCGCCTGTGCCACGGCACGAACGTGCATCACATCATCGAGGCCGCATTCAAGGGACTCGCTCGCTGCCTGCGCGACGCGGTGCGCGTGGAGGGGACGGCGGTGCCGTCCACCAAGGGCGTGCTGTGAGTTCACCGGCTGATGGTGCTGGCCCGCTCGTGGCGGTGCTCGATTACGGCATCGGCAACCTCCGCTCGGCGCAGAAAGCGCTGCAGGTGTGTGGCGCCGATGCCCGCCTCACCGCCGATCCTGAGTTCATCGCCGCTGCCGACGCGGTCGTGCTCCCGGGCGTGGGCGCATTCGGTGCGTGCATGCAGGCGCTGCGCGCCGCCGGCCTGGAACCCGTGGTCCACGACGCGGTTGGCTCGGGGCGCCCCTTCATGGGCATCTGTGTGGGTATGCAGATGCTGTTCTCCGACAGCGACGAGGATCCCGACGACGCCGGCCTCGGCGTGATCGAGGGTTCGATCCGGTGGATCACCGACGAACTGCCGCGCCCGCAGATGCAGTGGAACCAGTTGGCGCTGGCTCTGCCCGACGACCCGATGTTCGCCGGGCTTGGCGCGAATCCCTGGGTGTACTTCGTGCACTCGCTGCACGGTGTGCCCGCCGATCCGGCCGTGGTGGCCGCCACGTGTGAGTACGGCGGCATGGTGAACGCCGCGTTCCGCCAGGGCAATGTGTTCGCCACCCAATTCCACCCGGAGAAGTCGGGCCGGGACGGGCTGGCGCTGCTGCGCAACTTCGTGTCGTTCGTCGGCTCGGGGGTGGCAGCGTGATCGATCTGTACCCCGCGATCGACCTGCGCGACGGCCAGGTGGTGCGCCTGCGCCAGGGCGACTACGACGACCAGACGACGTACGGCTCCGATCCGGTGGCGGTCGCGGAGGGCTTTGCCGTTGCGGGTGCGCGCTGGATTCATGTGGTCGACCTCGACGCGGCCCGCAGCGGCTCGCCGCGGAACCGGCCGGTGGTGGCTGCGATCGCTGCCGCGGTGCGCGGGCAGGCCTCTGTGCAGACCGGCGGGGGAGTCCGCACCGCCGCCGACGCGCAGGCACTTGCCGATGCGGGCGTGGCCCGCGTCGTGATGGGCTCTGCCGCGGTTGCCGAGCCCGCGCTGGTGGTGGCGGCGTCGGCCGTCATGCCGGTGGCCGTCGGTCTCGACCACCGATCCGGCGAGGTGGCGGTGCACGGCTGGACGCAGGGTTCGGGCGTGCAACTGGCCGAAGCGTTGCAGTGGTTCCCCGACGCCGACGCGTTCGTCATCACCGACATCGCTCGCGATGGCATGCTCACCGGACCCGATGTTGATGGTCTCGCCGCGGCCGCGCGGGCCACGAGCATCCCGGTCATCGCCAGCGGCGGCATCGCCACGCTCGACGATCTGCGCGCGCTGATGGCTGTGCCCGGCATCTGCGGGGCGATCAGCGGCAAAGCGATCTACGAGGGCCGTTTCACGGTCGCCCAGGCACTTGAGGTGCTGACTGGATGAGAGTCGCTCGCGTCATTCCCTGCCTCGACGTCACCAACGGCCGCGTGGTGAAGGGTGTCAACTTCGTCGACCTGCGCGACGCGGGCGACCCGGTGGAGCTCGCCAAGCGCTACGACACCGAGGGTGCCGACGAGCTGGTGTTCCTCGATATCACCGCATCGAGCGACGGCCGCGAGACGATGGTCGATGTCGTCTACCGCACCGCGGAGCAAGTGTTCATCCCTTTCACCGTTGGTGGTGGCATCCGCAGCGCGAGCGATGCGCGCACGATGCTGCGTGCCGGCGCCGACAAGGTGTCGGTGAACACAGCCGCGGTACAGCGCCCCGATCTGATCGGCGAGATCGCAGTGGAGTTCGGCGCCCAGTGCTGTGTGTGCGCGATCGATGCGAAGCGCACGGTGCCGGGGTCCGAGATCAAGAGTGGCTTCGAGGTGTACCTGCACGGCGGGCGCACCCCGACGGGTATCGACGCAGTGTGGTGGGCCACCGAGGCGGCCCGGCTCGGCGCGGGCGAGATCCTGCTCACCTCGATGGACAGAGACGGCACCAAGGAGGGCTTCGACCTCGAGCTGACCCGCCGCGTCAGTGACGCCGTGGGCGTGCCCGTGATCGCCAGCGGCGGCGTGGGCATGTTGCAGCACCTCGTGGAGGGCATCACCGAGGGCGGCGCCACCGGTGTGCTCGCGGCGAGCATCTTCCACTTCGGCCAGCACACCATCGCGGAGGCCAAGGCCGTGATGACGGCGGCCGGCGTGCAGGTGCGGCCGGCATGACCGCCGCGCTGCTGCGGTTGCCGTTCACCGTGCTCGACGGCGGGCTCTCCACCGCGCTGGAGGAGTTGGGCGAGCGGCCCGCGGGCCTGTTGTGGACCGCCGCCGCTCTGCTCGATCGGCCGGAGCTGATCACGGCCGCTCACCGGTTGTACGTGCAAGCCGGGGCCGACGTGGTGATCACGGCCAGCTACCAGGCCAGCGTCGCCGGGTTCATGGCGGCGGGCGCCTCGGCCGCTGAGGCTCGCCGCGTGCTCGCCTCCACCACTGCGGTCGCCCGTGCATCGGGTGCATCCCTGGTGGCCTGCTCCATCGGCCCCTTCGGCGCGTGCCTTGGTGACGGCAGCGAGTACCGCGGCGACTACGCGGCATCGTGGGCCGAGGTGCGCGCGTTCCACCGAACTCGCCTGCAGGTGCTGGTGGACACCGCGCCCGACGTGTTCGCCATCGAGACCATCCCCACGCTGGCCGAGGCCGAGATCGTGGTGGAGGAGTTACGCGCGCTCACCGACGCGCCCGCCTGGGTTTCGTTCGCGTGCGCCTCTGAATCGCACACGTGCGGCGGTGATGAGTTCGCCACCGCGGTCGGCCGAGTGGCCCCGGTCGTCACCTCGGTCGGCCTCAACTGCACCGCGCCACGTCTCGTCGAGCCGCTGTTGCAGTCCCTCGTGCGTTCAGCCGTCCACCTGCCGTTCGTCGTCTACCCGAACCACGGCGCCAAGTGGGACGGCGAGCACCACTGCTGGCTCGGCCCCACCGGCGGCGCGGAGATCCCGTCCTTGGTTCCGTCCTGGCTCGCCGCGGGCGCCCGCCTCATCGGTGGCTGCTGCGGCGTCGGCAGCGAAGGCATCCGCGCCCTCGCAGCCCTCCGCACCTGACCCTCAAGTCCCTCTCTGTGTCGCGGCTTGACGTCCAAGGATGGACATCAAGCCGCGGCACAAAGGCGGAAGCGGCTGGGTTGGTGCGGGGCGGGGGCGCGGTGGGCGGCAGTAGGTTGGCAGCATGACATCGAAGATGACGTACCGGCGGCTCGGCCGCAGTGGCCTGAAGGTGAGCGTGCTGTCGTTCGGCAGCTGGGTGACCTTCGACAACCAGCTTGGCGACGAAATGGCGATCGAGTGCATGCAGGCCGCGCACGATGCGGGCTGCAACTTCTTCGACAATGCCGAGGCGTATGCCGGCGGCGGCAGCGAGGCCCAGATGGGTCGCGTGTTCAAAGAACTCGGCTGGGCGCGCAACAGCTTCGTCGTCAGCAGCAAGTACTACTGGGGCATCGACGGTGCGGTACCCAACATGCAGTACACCCTCAACCGTAAGTACCTCACCCAGGCCGTCGATCGCTCGCTCGATCGCATGCAGCTCGACTTCCTCGACCTCATCTACTGTCACCGCCCCGATCCGGCCACGCCGATCGAGGAGACCGTGTGGGCGATGAGCGACATCGTGTCGTCCGGCAAGGCGCTCTACTGGGGCACCAGCGAGTGGGCCGCCGACGAGATCCGCGCTGCCTGGGAGATCGCCGAGCGTCACCACCTGCACAAGCCGATCGTCGAGCAGCCGCAGTACAACCTGCTGAGCCGCAAGCGCGTCGAGCAGGAGTACGCCCGCCTGTACGAGGAGATCGGGATCGGCACCACGATCTGGAGCCCCCTCGCCTCGGGCCTGCTGACGGGCAAGTACAAGGACGGTGTGCCCACCGACAGCCGCGGTGCCCTCCCCGGCTACGAGTGGATCGCGGAGCGCCTCACGGACGCCGCCGCGGCGGCGAAGGTGGAGGCGCTGCGCCCGATCGCGGCCGTGGTCGGCTGCACGCTCGCCCAGATGTCCATCGCCTGGTGTGCGAAGAACCCCAATGTCTCCACGGTCATCACGGGCGCCAGCCGGGTGAGCCAAGTTGCGGAGAACTTCGCTGCGCTCGACGTGATCGACCTGCTCACCCCCGAGGTCATGGAGCGAATCGCGCACGCGGTCCGCTGACCGACCAGGGCTAGCCTGAATTCGATGCGTACTTCGCTCTCGGATCTCCTGGCCACGGGCCGCACCCTGCTGGCCGACGGCGCCACGGGCACGAACTACTTCATGGACGGGCTCACCTCTGGCGAGCCGCCCGAGTTCTGGACGGTCGACCACCCTGAGCGGGTGAAGGGCCTACACCAGCGCTTCGTCGATGCCGGCGCGGACATCATCCTCACCAACACGTTCGGCTGCAATCCCCACCGACTCAAGCTGCACAAGGCGCAAGCGCGCACGTTCGAACTCGCCAAGCGCGCCGCGGAGCTAGCTCGCGAGGTGGCCGACGCCGCGCCCCGCCCGGTCGTGGTGGCCGGCAGCGTCGGCCCCACTGGTGAGTTGTTCGAGCCCCTCGGCGCGCTCACCCACGAGGCCGCGGTGGCCTCGTTCGCCGACGAGATCCGCGGCCTGCGCGACGGTGGCGCCGACGTGGTGTGGATCGAGACGATGTCGGCCCCCGAGGAAGTGCACGCGGCCGCTACGGCAGCGATCCAGGAGGGCATGCCCTACGTCGCGACGTGCTCGTTCGACACGGCCGGCCGCACGATGATGGGTTTGCTGCCCGCGAACTTCGACGCGATCTTCGAGGCCGAGCCCCAGGCCCCGCTGGCCATCGGCGCGAACTGTGGGGTCGGCGCCTCCGACATCCTCGTCACAATCCTCGAGATGGGGAACTCGTCCAGAGCGCTTGTCAGCAAGGGCAATTGTGGGGTGCCCCAGTTCCACGGCACCGAGATCGTCTACTCGGGCACGCCCGAGTTGATGGGCAAGTATGCCGCGCTCGCGGTCGACGCCGGGGCGCGCATCATCGGCGGCTGCTGTGGCACCACGCCCGAGCACCTCGCCAGCATGCGCCGAGCGATCGATGCCCACGAGCGCGGCGACTGACCCACGATCGAGTCGATCGTCGCCGAGATCGGCCCGCTCACCAACACCGCCCCGAGCGCGGGTGACGGCGAGCGTCGCGCTCGCCGCCGCGGCTGAGCCGAACCACGCCGAACCGGCCGCCCCGCGTCAGGCGCTGGCCGCTGCCGTCCACATGGCGAGCACGGCCACAGAGATCGGGTACTGCTGCTCGATCGGCTGGTCGTTGACCGAGGTGACGACGGTGTAGATCCCGCCGTTGAACACGACGAACACGGTGTTGCTCGGCCCGATGGTGGCGCCGGGCATCGTCGGGTCGCTCAGCGGAGTGGTGGTGCCGACCGATGCGAGCAGGTCGTTGAAGTTGGCCTGGTCGACGGGGTCGGTGAGCAGACCGAGCGTGATGACCCGCGTCTGGTCATTGAGGCCGCGGTACTCGCACGTGCCGGTCGCGATGACGAGTGGATCGCCGAGGGGGATGCCCACGATCGGCACGAGGTCAGCCGACGTCGGCATCCCGGCGCAGTCGGGCATGAACGTGGTGGTGGGCCCGAACGCGTAGCTGGGGGTGGTGAGCAGGCCCGGGATGGTGGTGGCCACCGGCGACCCGCCCCCGCTGCCGTCTGAGCAGGCAGCAGCGCCGAGTGCCGAGGCGATGGTGAGTGCGGTAAGGGTGATGGCGCAACGGCGCACGGTGGTTCCTTTCCCCGCCCGTTGGGCGATGATCCTCCATGACGGTACCCTGCCGAACCGTGGCCTTGGAGGACGAGAAGCTCCCGATCAAAATGCTGAACGACCGTTTGCTCGTTCGCATCCCCGAGCGCGACGGCGAGCGCCGCTCCAGCGGGGGCATCCTCATCCCCGCCACGGCGCAGATCTCCAAGCGGCTGGTATGGGCCGAGGTCGTGGCCATCGGGCAGAATGTGCGCAGCGCCGAGGTCGGCGATCGGGTGCTGTTCAGCCCGGAAGACCGCTACGAGGTGGAAGTCGGCGGCGACGACTACATCATGCTGCGCGAGCGCGACATCCACGCCGTCGCGGCGACGCGCATCGAAACCAACACGGGCCTGTACTTGTAACCCGTGGGGCCCGTGTGGGCCTCGCCTCCTAGGCTGTGGGCCATGCCCGAAGCCGTGTCGATCAGCGCCACCCCTGAGCAGCTCGCTGCCGTCAAGTACGACGCCAACGGGCTCGTCGCCGCCATCGCCCAGGACATGCACACGAAGTCGGTGCTGATGATGGCGTGGATGAACGCTGAGACCCTGCGGACGACCCTGCAGGAGGGCCGGATGGTGTACTGGAGCCGCAGCCGCAAGGAGGTGTGGCGCAAGGGCGACACAAGCGGCGACCGCCAGTTCGTGCGCGAGGCGTACTACGACTGCGACGGCGACACCTTGCTGTTCCTCGTCGAGCAGGAGGGCAAGGGCGCCTGCCACACCGGCGCCTACACGTGCTTCTACCGAGCCTTCGGCCAGAGCGCATGAGTCGCTTCGCGATCCGCCCGGGCCGCGAGGAGTTCCACGCGCTGGCCAAGGAGCACACGGTCGTTCCGCTGTGGACCGAGGTGCTCGCCGATCTGGAGACACCCGTGTCGGCGTTCCTCAAGCTGGTGGGCGACGGCGAGGGGTTCCTGCTCGAATCGGTCGAACACGGCGAGCGCTGGTCGCGGTACAGCTTCGTCGGCCACGACCCGGTCGCGACGTTCGAGCTGCGTGACGGGGCGATCACCAAACGCGGTCAGCGCCTCACCCCCGACATCCCGCTCGACCAGGGAATGCTTGCGCTGCTCGATGCCGTGATCGCCGCCTACCGAGGGCCGATCATCCCCGACCTGCCGCCGCTGCAGGGCGGGATCATGGGCTACCTCGGCTACGACATCGTGCGCGAGGTCGAGCGCCTGCCGAACGCTCCCCACGACGACCGCAAGCTGCCCGATGCGGTGATGAGCATCATCGGCTCGCTGGTCGCGTTCGATCACTGGCGTCAGCGGATGTACCTCATCGAGAGCGTGCCCGTGCTCGATATGGATGCCGCCGGCATCGACCGCGAGTACGACGCCGCGTGCGAGCGCGTGCAGGTGGCGTTCGACAAGCTCAGTCAGCCGCTGGTGATGCCGCTCGTCGAGCCGCCGTTCGCCGGCGAGGTGCCGCCCGAGGTACGCAGCACGATGGCCGACGGGATGTACCAGCGTGCGGTGGAGGTCGCCAAGGAGCACATCCTCGCCGGCGACATCTTCCAGGTCGTGCTCGCCCAGCGCTACGACATCGAGCTGCTGGCCGATCCGTTCGACTTCTACCGCGTACTGCGCCAGGTGAACCCCAGCCCGTACATGTACTTCCTGCGCTACGACGACATCACCATCGCCGGCAGCTCGCCGGAGCCGATGGTGCAGGTGCTCGGTCGCAAGGTGATCAGCCGGCCGATCGCCGGCACCCGTCGCCGCGGCCGCACTGAGGACGACGACCGGCGCATGGCCGGTGAGCTGAAGGAGAACCCCAAGGAGGTGGCCGAGCACATCATGCTCGTCGACCTCGCCCGCAACGACGTGGGGCGCATCGCCCGCTTCGGCACGGTGCACGTGGACGAGTTGATGACCCTCGAGCGCTACAGCCATGTGATGCATCTCACCTCCGAGGTCAGCGGCGAACTCGTGGAGGGCAAGACACCTGTCGATGTGCTGCGCGCCACGCTCCCCGCGGGCACGGTGAGCGGTGCGCCGAAGGTGAGGGCGATGGAGATCATCGACGAGCTCGAGCCAGTGAAGCGCGGCCCGTACGCGGGGGTGGTGGGCTATGTCGATTTCAGCGGCAACCTCGACACCGCGATCGCGATCCGCACGATGTTCGTGGGTGAACACGGCGCGTCGTTCCAGGCCGGTGCCGGCATCGTCGCCGATTCGGTGCCTGACGACGAAGACCTCGAGTGCCGCAACAAGGCCGCTGCCCTGCTGGCGGCCGTACCCGCGGCGCGGCGGATGACGACCCAGCGCCTGGGCTGAGTCGCGCCGGCTGGGCCGGCCTTTGCTGTGGGCTCAGCTGATGAGCTTGGCGACGAGCAGGACGGTGCCCAGGGCGCCGGCCGCCATGAGGCCAAGGGTGGCCTGCAGCACGAGCTTGGGTACCGTCGTGATCGCCCGGACGCCCGCCGAGAGCGCGGGGAACTCGCCTCGGTGGGTTTCGAGATCGGCGCGCAGGGCGGCCAGGTTCTTGGCCCGCATACCCATCAACTGACCACTGTCGTGGTCGACGAGCACCTCGGTCGCACCCTGCACCACGGAGTTGAAGCGCCTGACTTCGCCGGGGAACTTCGGGGCAAGATCCGCGGTGCGCCGGATGCGCCAGGCGGCGACGGTTGCTGCGACGGCGGGGCCGAAGGACAAGAGGCCGCCGATGACGATCCACTTCGACTGCCCGCTGCCGTCGAACACCCACATGCCGGTGGCAAAGGTGGCGATGCCGATGAACAGTGCGAGTGATGCGATCTTGGCCGCCAGCGCGGCGATGGTGCGGATGGTGAGTTGCAGGCCGTCGCTGGCCCTCAGGGCGACGATCTCGGATTCCATGGGTTCAGTGTGCCAGCGCTTTCCCCACGGTGCAGACTGGCCGGGTGAGCTTCTGGTGTGAATACCCTCGCGACGTGCTGCAGGTGAGCGGCCCGGACGCGGCTTCGTACCTGCAGTCGCAGTTGTCGCAAGAACTCCGGCCGCTCGCCGTCGGCGGCTCGGCGTGGACGTTCGTTCTGGAGCCGATGGGCAAGATCGACGTGCTCGCCCGCGTGTGGCGCACGGCCGAGGACGTGTTCGTGCTCGACACCGACGACGGCTATGGCGAGTTGCTCGCGGCCCGCCTGGCGAGGTTCAAGATCCGCGTGAAGGCCGACATCGCGACCTTGCCGTGGCGTTGCCTCGCAGTGCGCGGCGCTGGCGCCTCAGCGGTGGCCGGGCTGGCTTCATGGGGTGGAGGAGTCGACCTGCTCGGCCCCGAGCCAGCGCCGCCGGCGGGTGTCGCCGCGGGATCGGCCGACGATTTGCTCGCCGCCCGCATCGACGCCGTGTGGCCGCAGATGGGTACCGAGATCTTGCCCGGCGAGACGATCCCGGCCCAGACCGGCATCACCGATGTCGCCGTCAGCTTCACCAAGGGCTGCTACCCAGGCCAGGAGTTGGTCGAGCGAATGGACTCCCGCGGGGCTGCCGCACCGCGCCGGTTGCAGCGGGTGCGGGTTGCGGACGGCATCGGCGAGATCACGTCGGCAGCCGGCGCGTGGGCGTTGGCCTACGTGAGACGCGGCGAAGCAGGGGTGTGACCGTGGCGTTCACGAAGGCCCAGTTGGCGAAGAACCTCGAGCGCATCCGGGCGATCGCGCTGGCCCTGCCGGAGGCCACCGAAGAGCTCACCTGGGGCGACCATGTGAACTTCCGCGTGCGCAACAAGATGTTCTGCCTGCCCGGTGACGGAGACCAACTCACGGTGAAGGCCGACCCCGAGGAGCGCATCGCGCTGCTCGGCGACCTGCGGGTCACGCCGGCGCCTTATCTGGCTCGCGGCGGATGGGTGCGTGTGCAGCTCGCCGCTCCGATCGACTGGGAAGAGGTGCGCGAACTCGTCACCACCTCGTACTGCCTCATCGCGCCCAAGCGCCTGGCAAGACTCGTCGATTGACCCGGGCGTGTCCCGCGCCAACGGGCGCGATTCGCGCCAGACGCTGGCACGAATCGCACCCGTGGGCGCGGAGCCGGTCATCGGCGGCAGGAATCGCGCCCGACCTGTGAACGGACGGCAGGCGGGACTCGGGCGCGACTCAGGCGGGGGCGGCGAGGGCGGCGGCGAACTCGGGGTCGTGGCGCAGGCGCTCGAACTCGGGGGCGCTGGCGGCGGCGGCGGCCACGGCGTGGGCCGGCGCGCCGGCAGCCGCCGTACGCAGCCAGCCGAGCGCCACGGTGCGGTCGCCGAGCGCCGCGGCGGCGCGGGCGACGTGAACGGCGTGCATCGCCGCTCGATCGTGCTGGTACGACGCGGCCGCGTAGTTCGCCGCCGGCTCGAACTCGCCGAGGCGCAAGAGGATCGTGGTGAGCACGAACGAGCGGAATGTGCTGCCCTGCGGCAAGGGCTGGGGCAGCAACTCGACCAGGGCGCGCAGGTCGGCCAGTGGGGCGGCGTCGGGCGGCCACCAGTCGACGGGGCCCTTGTCAGCGAGGTCGTTCACGAGCAATTGGCGGGCGACGTCGCGGTGGCCGCCGGTGAGCTGCTGGTGGGCGCGGAACCAGGGCGAGGGCACCACGCCGGCGGGGAACCGGGAGACATCACCAGTGGCCCAGGCGAGCGCCTCGGCACGCACGAGTGCCTGCTCCGCGGCGGCATGGTTGGCCGCTGTCTTGCCCGCCGTGGTCATCTGCACCACCGACAGCAGGGGGAAGACGAGGAAGATGACGAAACGACGCGCGTCGGGGTTCAGCGCGGAGTAGGCAATACCGGAGCCGATGACAGCGACCGTGAACCAGATCATGAACGTGCGTGCGTGCTTGGGGGTGATCGCGGCGACGGCCTGTTCGAGGATCGTTCCGCCGTCGAAGGGCAGCACCGGGATCAGGTTGAACAGGCCGATCACCGGCCCCGCCCAGAGGGCGGCAATCTCGGCGTGCTCGTAGCTGTGCGGCCACGACCAGCCGCCGTGCAGCGCAAGGTACAGACCGCCGCCGGCGAGGATCTGCACTGCTGGCCCGGCGAAGGAGATGCCGGCGCGCTCCCACCGCGACGGCGGCCGGGTGGGTACGAACGCGGCGTACCCGGCCATGAAGTCGAGCGAGATCTCGGCCCGGGCACCCGTGGCGCGTGCGGCGAAGGCGTGGCCGAGTTCGTGCAGCAGCGTGAACACGGCGATGAACGCGGCCAGCCACAACCCGATCTCGGTGCCGTTCACGAACACCACGAGCACCATGAACATCAAGAACCCGCGGCGTACGTGGACGGGGAAGCCGAACAGGTGGAAGGCGGGGGCGGGGGCCACGGTGCGAGCCTAGGGGCACAAGACCCCTGTGTGATCGGCGGTGGCACCCTAGACTGCGAGATCGTGACCTACGTCTATGCCTTTGACCACAAGCACCGTCGCCCTCCCATGGAGATGAAGGATCTCCTCGGAGGAAAGGGCGCCAACCTCGCCGAAATGACGAGTGTGCTGAAGCTGCCCGTACCCCCCGGATTCACCATCTCCACCGATGCGTGCCGCGCCTACATGAAGCACGGCTGGCCAGCGGGTCTCGATGCCGAGATCGACGCGCAGGTGGCCAAGCTGGAAAAGACCATGGGTCGCAAGCTCGGCGACCCGCGCGACCCGCTGCTGGTGTCCGTGCGTTCCGGCGCCAAGTTCTCCATGCCGGGCATGATGGACACGGTCCTCAACTTGGGCCTCAACGACGAGAGCGTCGAGGGTCTGGCCGCCGTCACCGCCGACGAGCGCTTCGCCTACGACAGCTACCGCCGCTTCATCGCCATGTATGGCCGAATCGTGCTGAACGTCGATGGCGCCCTGTTCGACGAGCCGCTCGAAGCGGCCAAGCATGCGGCGGGTGTCAAGAGCGACGCCGAGCTGACGGCCAAGGCCCTCAAGACGCTGGCCAAGCAGTACCAGGCAGTCGTCAAGAAGGCGACCCGCAAGCCGTTCCCGCAGGAGCCGAAGGTGCAGTTGCGCGGCGCGATCGAGGCCGTGTTCGCGAGCTGGAACGGCGCCCGCGCGATCGCCTACCGCGTGCGCGAGCGCATCAGCCACGATCTCGGCACCGCCGTCAATGTGCAGACGATGGTGTTCGGCAACCGCGACGACAACAGCGGCACCGGCGTGGGCTTCACCCGCAACGCGGCCACCGGTGAGAACAAGCCCTACGGCGACTTCCTCATCAACGCCCAAGGCGAAGACGTGGTGGCGGGTATCCGCAACACCGAAGACCTCGACCACATGAAGCTGCACTTCCCCAAGATCCACAAGGATCTGCTCGACATCTTCGCCCGGCTCGAGCGGCACTACCAGGACATGTGCGACACCGAGTTCACCATCGAGCAGGGCAAGCTCTGGATGTTGCAGACACGCGTGGGTAAGCGCACCGGCGCCGCCGCGCTGAAGATGGCCGTCGACATGACGAAAGCGAACGGCAAGGCCGGCGCCAAGTGGAGCATCAGCAAGCAGGAAGCGATCATGCGCGTCGGTGCCGATCACCTCGATCAGGTGCTGCACCCGCAGTTCGCCAACAAGGGCAAGGTGCTCGCCAAGGGCCTCGCCGCGTCGCCCGGTGCGGCCGTGGGCCGCGTGTACTTCACGGCCGACCACGCCGTCGAGGCCCACGAGCGCGGCGAGAAGGTCATCCTCGTCCGCAACGAAACCAGCCCCGAAGACGTGCACGGCATGATGGTGAGCCAGGGCATCCTCACGTCGCGCGGCGGCCTCGTCAGCCACGCGGCCGTGGTGGCACGCGGGTGGGGTACTCCCGCCATCGTCGGAGCCGAGGCGATCAAGATCGACGGCAAGTCGTTCCACGTCGGCACCACCGTCGTCAAAGAAGGCGACACGATCAGCATCGACGGCACCACCGGTGAAGTCGTGCTGGGCGCGATGACGCTCGAGGCCGCCAAGCCGCCGGCCGAGTTCGAGACGATCCTGCAATGGGCCGATCAAGTGCGCAAGGGCAAGCTCGGCGTGCGCGCGAATGCCGACAACGGCACGGACGCCACCAACGCCCGCCAACTCGGCGCCGAAGGCATCGGCCTGTGCCGGACGGAGCACATGTTCCTCGCCCCGGACCGCCTGCCGGTCGTTCGGCGCATGATCCTGGCCGACACGCCCGAAGAAGAAGCCGCCGCGCTGGAGGCGTTGGGTCAGGTGCAGCAGACCGACTTCGAGGAGATCCTGCTCGCGATGGACGGGCTGCCCGTCACGGTGCGCCTGCTCGACCCGCCGCTGCACGAGTTCTTGCCGTCTGTGGAGGAGCTGCACATCAAGCAGGCCACGACCGGCCTCAACAAGCGGGAGAAGGCAGAGCTGAAGGCCGCCGAGGAGTGGGCCGAGCACAACCCGATGATCGGCACCCGCGGCGTGCGCCTCGGCGTCGTCAAGCCCGGCCTCTATGCGATGCAGGTGAAGGCGCTCATGGCCGCTGCTGCCTCGTTGCGCAAGCAGGGCAAAAACCCCATCGTCGAGGTGATGATCCCGCTCACGGTCACCCGTGAAGAGCTGGCGCTGGCCCGCAGCTGGGCCCAGACCGAGATCGACAAGGCGCTGAAGGGCATGCGCAACAAGCCGGAGGTCACGATCGGCACAATGATCGAGACCCCGCGTGCGGCCATCCGTGCCGACCAGATCGCCGAGGAAGCCGACTTCTTCAGCTTCGGCACCAACGACCTCACGCAGATGACGTTCGGCTTCAGCCGCGACGACATCGAGAGCAAGATGATGCCCGCCTACCTCGAGCAGGGCCTGCTGAAGCGCAACCCGTTCGAGACCATCGACAAGGAAGGCGTCGGCGAGCTCGTCAAGATGGGCGCCACCCGCGGCCGGTCGGTGAAGAAGCACCTCAAGCTCGGTGTGTGTGGTGAGCACGGTGGCGATCCCGAGAGCATCGTCCTCTTCTACGAGGCGGGCCTCAACTACGTCAGCTGTAGCCCGTTCCGCGTGCCGATCGCCCGCCTCGCTGCGGCCCAGGCCGTCATCGGTGGTTCCAAGTCCGAAACCAAGTGAGGTAACGATGCAGGTAGCAACTCGTCAGGGGCCCGCCTATGGCGTCGCCCGGCTCACCCTTGCGCCCAACGAGCCGGTTCGTGTCGAAGCCGGCGCGATGATGGCCATGTCAGCCGGTGTCACGCTCGCGGCCAAGGCCGAAGGCGGCATCATGAAGTCCCTCAAGCGGGCTGCGCTCGGCGGCGAGAGTTTCTTCATCAGCACCTACACCGCACCGCAACAAGGTGGCTTCGTGGACGTGGCGGCGCGCCTGCCCGGTGACATCACCACCTACGAGTTCACCCCGGGCCGAGCCCTGTTCATCCAGAAGGGTTCGTGGCTGGCCAACGACGTCACGGTCACTGTCGACACCCAATGGGGTGGGTTCAAGAACATGTTCGGCAGCGAAGGCGGATTCATCATCCGCACCGAGGGCCAAGGCACTGTGGTGTTCGCCTGCTACGGCGCACTCGAAGTTTGGAACCTCACCGCCGGCCAGTCGATCACGGTCGACACGGGCCACATGGTCGCCTACGAGGACGGCGTCACGATGGCCATGCGCAAGGCCAGCGGTGGCGGCCTCATCCAGAGCTTCAAGAGCGGCGAGGGTCTCGTCTTCGACTTCACCGGCCCCGGCCGCGTGTGGACCCAGACGCGCAACCCGACCGAGCTGATCGGCTGGATCCAGAGCTTCATCGGCACCCCCAACTCGGGGACCAGCCTGGGCGGTATCGGCGGCGGCCTGTTCGGCCGGGACTGACGGATGTGCTTCATCGGGCTCCTCGCCAAGGAGGAGTCGAGCAGTAAGTTCGTGGAACTCGACGTTGCCGCGTGGTGGTGGATCGGGCTGCTGGCGCTCATCGGCGTGTTGTTGCTCGTGGATCTGCTGGTGGTGCACCGCGAGGGGCACGAGGTGCAGGTGCGCGAGGCAGCGATCGAATCGGCCGCGTGGATCTCCGTTGGTCTGTTGTTCGGCCTGACGGTGTGGTGGGGCTTCGGAGGCGGTGCCGCGGGCGAGTACTACTCCGGCTACCTCATCGAGAAGAGCCTCAGCGTCGACAACGTCTTCGTGTGGGCGCTGATTCTCAGCTACTTCGCTGTCCCGCCGCGCTACCAGCATCGGGTGCTGTTCTGGGGCATCTTCGGCGCCCTCGTGCTGAGGGCCGCGTTCATCTTCGCCGGCGTTGCCCTCATCGAGAAGTTCGACTGGGTGCTGTACCTCTTTGGTGCCTTCTTGATTTTCACGGCCATCAAGCTGGTGTTCTCGGAGAGCGAACATGTCGACCCGGAGAAGAGCAAGTTCCTCAAGCTGATCCACCGTGTCGTGCCCATGCACGACGAACTTGACGGCCAGCGACTCTTCACCCGTGCGAACGGAAAGCGCCTCGCCACTCCATTGTTCGCAGTGCTCCTGCTCATCGAGATGACCGATGTGTTGTTCGCCGTCGACTCCGTGCCGGCGGTGCTGGCGGTGAGCCATGAGCAGTTCATCGTGTTCTCGTCGAACGCGTTCGCGATCCTCGGGTTGCGTGCTCTGTACTTCCTGCTCGCCGACATGCATGCACGATTCAGCTACTTGCAGGAAGGCCTGGCGATCATCCTCGCCTTCGTCGGGGTGAAGATGCTCATCAACGAGTGGTACCACATCCCCACATGGCTCTCACTCATGGTGATCGCCCTCGTGCTCTTGGCCTCGGTGGGCTTCTCGCTGAAGCGCACCGTCGTGCCCGACACGATCGAGATCCCCGAAGAGCTGCCCCCGGTCGACGAACGCTGACAACCTGTTCGCTCGCGGACGGCCCTTCGGTGCCGCGCCGCTATGGTGCTGCGAATGGCGATCAACGAAGAGGATCTGGAGCGACTGAAGTCGTCCTTGGTGCTCTCCGATGTCGTGCAGCAGTACGTCGCCTTGCGCCGGGTGGGGCGCAACTGGGTGGGCCTGTGCCCGTTCCACGCCGAACGCAGCGGCTCGTTCAATGTGCGCGACGAGACCGGCCGCTACAAGTGCTTCGGCTGCGACGCCAGCGGTGACGTGTTCAAGTTCGTGCAGGAGATCGAACACGTCGACTTCGTCGCTGCCGTGGAGAGTTTGGCCGCCAAGGCCGGGATCGAGCTGCGTTATACGACTGGTGAGGGCGGCGATCGGGTGCGTGCCCGGCGGCGCATGCTCGTGGAGGCCGTCGGTAAAGCCGTCGAGTGGTACCACGACCGGCTGCTTGCTTCGCCCGATGCGCGCGAAGCCCGCGACTACCTGCGCAAGCGCGGGCTGGCCGGCGACGTGGCGCGCACGTTCAAACTCGGCTTCGCGCCGGACGACTGGGATTCGTTGTGCCGGGCGCTCGGCGTGCCCGCCGACGTGCTGCGCGACACCGGCCTCGGCTTCACCAACAAGGCCGGGCGCATGCAGGATTCGTTCCGGGCCCGGGTGATGTTCCCGATCCTCACCGAGAACGGCGAGCCGGTGGCCTTCGGCGGGCGCATCCTGCCCGGCAGCACCGACCCGGCGAAGTACAAGAACTCCTCCGAGACGGCGATTTACGCCAAGTCGAAGACGCTCTACGGGCTGAACTGGGCGAAGAGCGACATCGTCACGAGTGACCAAGTGGTCGTGTGCGAGGGCTATACCGACGTCATCGGCTTCCACCGCTCGGGCGTACGCACGGCGGTCGCCACCTGTGGCACTGCGCTGACCGAAGACCATGTGCGGCTGCTGAAGCGCTATGCCAGCAAGGTGGTGCTCGCGTTCGACGCCGATGCCGCCGGGCAGGGAGCGGCGCAGCGGTTCTACGAGTGGGAGGAACGCCACCAAGTGCGCGTCAGCGTCGCCCAGTTCCCCAAGGGCAAGGATCCCGGCGACCTCAGCGTCAGCGACCCTGACGCCCTGCGTGACGCGGTCGATCATGCCCTGCCGTTCCTCGGGTTCCGCCTCAACCGGGTGCTCAATAGCCGCAAGCTGCAGTCGCCCGAGGATCGGGCGCAGGTGGCCAGCGAGGCGATGACCGTGGTGAACGAGCACCCCAACATGGAGGTGCGCAAGCTCTACGCGGCGCAGGTGGCCACACACGTCGGAATTCCGCCGGCCGACCTCGTAGCGCTCGCCGAACGCAAGGCCAAGGCGCCCACGGTGCGGGTGGCTCCCGTACGCCGAGTCGGGTCGGCGGAGAACGCCGAGTTCGTCGCCATCGCGATGCTGCTGCAGCGTTGGGACGACATCGCCCCGTGGCTCGTGGAGGATCTCTTCGCCAGCGATGTCGCCCGTCGCGCGTTCCTCGCGGTGGCCGAGGCGGGGCCCAACATCGAGAAGGCACTCGAACTCGCCGATCCCGAGGCGCGCGAGCTCATCGAGCGCGCGTCGGTGGTCGACATCGACGCCGAGCCGGTGATCGAGGCCCGCAATCTCATCGCCGCGGCCACTCGCCGGCGGCTCTCCAAGGGTGCCGCGCCCGACGATCCCGAGCAGTTGCGCGCTGCACGTGACGCGCGTCTCGCTCTGGAGGAGATCGAGAATCCCGATCGAGCCGATGCAGCCGCGGAGGCATTGCTAGGGTGGCTACAAGGGGCAGGAGAGGGAGGCGAGTGAGCAACTTCACGTTCGACGCGACTGCTGTGCCGACGCCCTACGCCGGGGTCGATGCGGGCGAGTGGCACGCGATGATCGGACGCGGCGCTGCCGCGGGCGTGTTGCACGCGGAGTCGGTCGCTCATGTGCTGCGCAAGGTCGAACTGACGGGTGACGTGCTCGTCGAGGTGCAACAGATCCTGGCCGGCCTCGGCATCGCGATCGACGAAGGCATCGACGACATCTCCGACGAAACGCCGCCGACCGGCGTCGAACGCGCCGGTTCCGTGGAAGACACCGAAGGTCTGCTCGCCCGCCGTCGCCGCCGTCGCTCGGAGCGGATGAACGCCGATCGCAGCGATGTCGGCAGCACCAATGACACGGTGCGCATGTATCTCAAGGAGATCGGGCGCGTCGACCTACTCACCGTCGACGACGAGCGCCGCCTGGCCCAGGCGATCGACGAGGGCAACCAGGCTGCTGCCCGGCTCGACGGTCTGCACGAGGCCGTGCGCGCGGGCAAGGACGTCGACCCGGCGGAGCAGCGCCGCATGTTGCGAACGGTGTCGGCCGGCCAGCGGGCCAAGAGCGAACTGATCCAGGCCAACCTGCGCCTCGTGGTGAGCATCGCCAAGCGCTACAGCGGTCGCGGTATGCAGTTCCTCGACCTCATCCAGGAGGGCAACCTCGGATTGATGAGGGCGGTCGACAAGTTCGACCACACGAAGGGCTTCAAGTTCTCCACGTACGCGACGTGGTGGATCCGCCAGGCGATCACACGCAGCATCGCCGACCAAGCGCGCACGATCCGGATCCCCGTGCACATGGTGGAGAGCATGAACCGGGTGCTGCGCATGCAGCGCCAGATGCACCAGGAACTCGAACGCGAGCCCACCCTCGACGAGCTCGCCGACCGCTGTGCGATGACCCCCGATCGGGTGCGAGAGATTCTGCGCATCAGCCAAGACCCGCTGTCGCTCGATTCGCCGGTGGGCGAGGAGGACGACAGCAATCTGGCCGATTTCATCGAAGACCTCTCCGCGGATGCCCCGGCCGATATGGCCACCAAGCGAATGCTCACCCAGGCGGTCGAGGAAGCGCTCGGCGAGTTGACCGACCGCGAGCAGGAGATCGTGCGGATGCGCTTCGGCCTCGACGACGGACAGGCACGCACGCTGGAGGATGTCGGCAAGGAGTTCGGGGTCACCCGCGAGCGCATCCGCCAGATCGAGGCCAAGACCTTGGCGAAGCTGCGCCACCCGATGCGCAGCCAGCGTCTGAAGGAGTTTTTGGAGGAGGAGTAACCGGCCGCGGTTGCTATCCTCTTTTCGCCCTTCCGAGATAGCTCAGTTGGCAGAGCAGCTGACTGTTAATCAGCGGGTCGCAGGTTCGAGCCCTGCTCTCGGAGCACTCCACACGGTCCGCCGTCGGCGGGCCGTGTGTCCGTTTTCGGGTCGTCAGGCGGCAGCCAGCAGGCGGCCGATCGCAGCCCGCAGAGCGGGCGTCAGCAGGCGGGCACCGGCCGGCGTGAAGTGGTTGTCGTCGCGGTACAGCACGTCGCGGCCGCTCACCACCGGGCACGCCTTGAGGTCGCACAGGATCGAGTACGGATCGATCGCGGCCGTCAGCGGTACCCCGGCGAGCGCTGCGTTCTCGGCGGCGAGCGCTGCCGCGCGGTACGGGTCGAGTTCGCTGCGCGGCGCGGCGCACGAATCCGGGGTGCCGCTGGCCAGGCAGTCACTCGGCCAGCCGTGCAGTTCCGGCGACGAGTGCACGAGCACGAACGGCACGCCGGCCACGGAGAGGTCGCTGGCCAGCGAGTGGATGCCCTCGCGCCAGAGTGCGGATGCTCCGGGCACGTCGTTCACCGGGTGGTCGGCGGTGCCGATCACTGATTCGCCGGTGTTCACGCTCTGGGCGATGGAGTCGCCGGGGAAGTAGTAGTCGCTACGCGCGGTCCAGATCACGGCGGCGATCTCCGCGCGATGATCGACGAGTTGGACCTGCACGTCGCGGGCCCACGCCCCACACCCGCCGTAGAGGTTGCCGTCGATCCACACCTCGGCGCCCACGACGGGGCACTGCGGCTGGCCGACGACGATCAGGCCGAGGCCCTCCTCCTTGGCCACTTGGGCGACCGCCATGCCGATGCCGCTGGCGTGCGAATCGCCGATCACGAACAGGTAGCGCTCGCCCGGGATCGCCACGCACGCCGGGTTGAACGGGTCGTGGAACATGATGTTGATGCACGGCCAATCGACGTTGGTGCGGCTCTCGGCGAGAAGATGCAGACCGAGCGCACTGTGCCAGTCGAACGCGGCCTCAGTGGTTGTCGCTGAGGTCGCGTCTGGCCCGGTGTTGGCCGACCCGGTTTCGGTGGGCCTGGTGTCAATGGACGCGATGACATCGGCGGCGGGACGTTGCAGCGGCACGTCGTCAGCGGTGCGGGCGACGATGGTGGTGGCGCCGATGAGCGTCAGGCTGGCGGAGAGACCGACCGCGAGGGTGTGCCGGTGCGCCCACTCGCGCATCGAAGTGCGGTGGGTGAAGTGGGTCTCGAGGAAGCGCCAGTTCGCCGCCGCCAGGCCGAGCACCGCGAGGCACACCAACAGCTCGAGCCACAGACGATGCTCGCCGACCAGCACGCGGGTGAACACGATCGCCGGCCAGTGGAACAGGTACCACGAGTACGACCACAGGCCGATGAGCACGAGCGGCCGCCAGGCGAGCACGGCTTGCACGCCCCCTCGGGCCGGCGCCGTGAGCGCCAGGACGAGCGCCGCCGTGGCGAGTACCGGGGCCAAGGCGCGGGGTGCGGGGAAGCCTGTGTCAGCCGAGAGAAGGACGGCGCTGGCGACGATGCCCACGAGGCCCGCCCAGCCGGCAGCGGCGCGTAGCGCGGCCGGTACCCGCTGGGCGTGACGAACGAGCAGGACCATCGCGGCTCCGGTGGCGAGCTCCCACATGCGCGAGTGGGGCAGGTAGAACGCGGCGGACGGCGAGCCGTTGGACAGGATCCACGACACCACGAACGAGGTGATGGCCGCGACGGAGATCCAGAACGCGAGTGCCGTGCGCCCGCCGAGCCGCAGAGTGGCCAGCACGGTGACCGGCCATACGAGGTAGAACTGCTCCTCCACGCCGAGCGACCAGGTGTGCAGCAACGGCTGGTTGACTGCCCGGTTGGCGAAGTAGCCGCCGCTGAGATCCCAGAAGAAGAAGTTGCTGATCGAAGCGGCGGCGGCGCGGGCGCTGTGCATGAGCTCGCGCCACTCCCACGGCGCCTGCAGGGAGTAGCCGACGCTGGCCGTGACTGCGATCGTGAGCAGCAAGGACGGCAGGATGCGGCGGAAGCGGCGCGCCCAGAACGCGGGCAGGCTGATCGTTCCTGTGCGCTCGTGTTCGTTGACGAGCAGGCGGGTGATGAGGAAGCCGGAGATGACGAAGAACACGTCGACACCGGTGAAACCGCCCCCGAACCCCGGAACGCGTGCATGAAACAGTACGACGGCGATGATGGCGAGGGCACGGAGGCCGTCGATCTCCGATTGGCGGGACCCCGGCTCCGACACGGCCTGGATCATACGTGGCCGCATCGCTGCCCCACCGGCGGTGCGTCGGTGCCGCCGCGAGATCGATGGGTACAATCGCCCGGTGCGCACGACAGTCGAGCGGATCCGCGTCGTGGTCGGCGCCGTCGCGGTGCTCGTCTCCGCGGTGCTCGTGTGGTCGCTCACCTGGGCCGATTCGACCGGCAGACGGCGCTATGTGCTGTTCGACGACGCGATGATCTCGATGTCGTACTCGCGCACCCTCGTGCGCGGTGGCGGACTCGTATGGTTCGAGGGCGCCCCGAAGGTGCAGGGCATCACCAACCCGGGCTGGACGCTACTGATGGCCCCGATCAACGTGCTCACGTCATCGGTGACGATTGCCTCGCTCCTCGTGTCGCTCCTCGGGGTTGCCGTGCTCGTCGGGATCGGGCTGCTCGCGGTGCAGTTGACCGACGGCACCGGCGATCGCACTCGCCTCGTCGCCGGTCTCGTGGTCGTCACCCACTTCCCGCTCGTCTATTGGACCGTACGCGGCATGGAGGTTGGCGCGATCGCTCTGCTCGCCCTGCTGCTCGTGTGGTTGATGGTGGGCGGCGAGTGGACACGCCGACGCGAGATCGCGGTCGCGTTGGTGATCGCGCTCGGCGTCGTGGTGCGCTTCGACTTCGTGCTCGTCGGCCTCGTGGCGGCCGCCGTGATCGCGCTGCACGAAGGCGGCCGTCCGGGGCGGCGCGCGCTCGTACCGTTCGGTGCGACCTCGGTGGCGGCAGTCGTCGTGATGGTGTCGCAGAAGGCGTACTACGGCGCGTGGATGCCGAACACGTTCAGGCTGAAAATGTCCGGTGGCCCGCTCAGCGAACGGATTGCCGCTGGGGTCGATTCACTGCTGCGGCATCCGCATAGCGCGCTGATGGCCGGCCTCGCGGTCGCGATCGCCGGGCGCTCGCATCGCCGCGCGCAACTGCTGGCGGCGATCGCCCTCACGCTGAATGCCTACAGCGTGTGGGTTGGCGGTGATTCGTGGGAATTCGTGTCGAACCGCTACCACGCTGTTGCGGTTCCACTGGCGGCGATCGCGTTGCTCATCGCACTCGACGGCCGGTGGGCGGCGAACCGGATGGCCGCCGTGCTCGTGGGGGCCTGGTGTGCGGTTGCCCAGTTGCGGCTCAACCTGCCCGACCGGCTTGTGCCCGACAACGCCAACGTGGCCGTGGCGGTAGTGGTCGTTGCGGCGGTCGTGGTGTTCGCGGTGCGCTGCGGCCCGGTGATGTTCGGGGTTGTGGCGCTCCTGACGCTCAGCAGCAGCGGCTGGGCGCTCGACGTGGGCCGCGGCAGGGTGTTCGACCACGATGTCGACCAGGAGCGCTTCGAGCGGGCGCTGGTGTTGCGCGAGGTCACCGACGAGTCGGCCGTGATCGCCGTCGCCTCGGCGGGTACGACGGTGTTCGTGGCCGACCGCCCGGCCATCGACATGCTCGGCAAGTCCGACGAGCGGATCGCCGCCGAACCGCGGCGCGTGCCCTTCTTCCCAGGCCACGACAAGTGGGATCTGCAGATCAGCATCGTCGAAGCCCGGCCCGACGTGGTGGTGGATCTCGTCGGCGATCCCGCGCAGGCCGAGTCCTTGTTGGCTGCCAATGGCTACGAGCACGTGTGCCTCAGTGGTCACCCGGATGTGCCGTTGTGGGTGCGCAGCGACACCACGACGGTCGATCTGGAGCTGCTCGCGCCGTGCTGACACGGGTAGCGTTCCCGACAACCCGGGGTGGTAGCTCAGTGGTCAGAGCAGGGGACTCATAATCCCTCGGTCGTGGGTTCGATACCCACCCGCCCCACTTGTGGACGACGACGCCGAGTTTGCGTGACAGGGTGCGAAGAATACGTGCAACACTTCGCGCATGACACACGACTACTTGCCATTGATGTGGGAGGAGTCAGCCGACATGGCGGCACTCCTCACCGAACTGTCGGATGACGACTGGAACCAACCGAGCCTTTGTGCGGGCTGGAACGTGAAGGCGGTCATCTCGCACATGCTGTTGGGGCACACCACACCGATGCCGAAGATGTTGGCGACCGTCGCCCGCTACCGCTTCAACATTCCCAAGGCCTCGGCCGACATGTCCGCGAAGTTTGCCGCCGAGCACTCGGGGGCCGAGCTGAGCGCCGGCTGGGCCGACGTGGTGCGCCTGCAGACGCGCAAGGGCATCTCCAAGGTGATCCCCGCCAAAGAGGGCTTCTTCGATCACCTCGTGCACCACCAGGACATGCGTCGTCCGCTCGGCCGCGCCCGCACGATTCCCGCGCACCGCCTTGTTGCCGCGCTCGATGCGATGCCCACTATCGGCAGCTTCGTCGGCGCCAAGGGCCGGGCCAAGGGGCTGCGCTGGACAGCAACCGACCTGGAGTGGACGTGGGGCGATGGGCCCGAGGTCACCGGCTCGGCCGAGGCGTTGATCCTCGCTGCGAGTGGCCGTGGAGTAGCGATCGACGAACTCAGCGGCGACGGTGTCGCCACCCTGCGCTCGCGCCTCTGATCACTCCGACGAGCGTTGCCCCCGTAGCATCGGGGGCCGTGCCTGACGACGCGGAACGAACCAGCACGATCCGCGGCGCCCTGCCGTGGGTTTCCGCCGGGGCGGCCGCCGTCCTCGCGCTGGCAGCAGTGTGGGGCGCGTGGATCACCGGTGGCGCTGGGGCACTCGTCGTCGGGCTGACAACAGGCGCTGCCGCGTCCGTCCTGTCGCTGCGACCGCCGCGCGTCATCCGCCGCTCCCGCGCCACTCGACGGGTTGCGTCACCGGTGCGGTTCGCCCGCTATCGCCGGACCCTGTGGGCCGTGTCGCGCAGCGTCGTCGCGGCATTCGTCGTGTGGAACGTCGCGTCGCTGACGGTGTACGTCACCCGGCACAACACGGCCGATCCGCTGCAGCAGCGAGTCGCGACGTGGGGCCGCGACCACGGCTACGGCCCCATCGTCGACTACCTCGAGGTGCATACCTACGACGAGCCACCGGCGGTGGCGCCCGCGGAGGATCTCACGCTCAACGGTGGAATCACCGCACCCCCCGCCACCTCCACCTCCGGCTCCGCGGTGCCTTCGCCGACCGTGGCGGACAGCACCGCCCCACCCACCACCATCGACCCCGGCCCCCAGCCGCCGGCTCCGCTCACCACGCACTTCACGCCCGCCCTCACGGGTGAAGGGCAGTGGACGCTGATCGCCTCGGCGGGCGGCCACCCCGCGCTGTGGGCGACCAGCATCCGGCCGTACCCTCAGGCCGGTGGGGTGGTGGCCTCGATGGTGGTGATCGACCAGACCTACCTGCGCGCCGGTCTGTTCAACGGCGCCGACGAGCCCGGTGGGGAATGGGCGCGCGACGATCGCGTGCCGCCCGAGCTGTACGCCTCGCTGGTCGCGGCGATGAACGGCGGGTTCCGTTTCGAGCACATCGAGGGCGGCTATGTCACCGAGGGGCGCACCCTGAAGCCGCTGCGCGAGGGCGACGCCACCATCGCCATCGGCCGCGACGGCAAGATGGTGATCGGGGCCCTCGGGCGCGATATCGACGACGACGGCTCGTGGCTCAGCCTGCGCCAGAACCTGATGCTGATGGTCGATGGTGGCGTCTCCACGGTGAACACACCGGCGACCGACGGTGTGTGGTGGGGGGCGGACTACGGCAGGGAGGTGTACGTGAACCGCTCGGCCGTGTGCGAGGTGGCCGACGGCCGTCTCGCGTACTTGATGGTCGGAAAGGTCGATGCCGCGCAGATGGCCGACTCGCTCGTCAACCTCGGGTGCGTGAAGGCGGTCCAGCTCGACATCAACGGCACCTGGCCGAACTTCTTCACCTTCGGTCACAATCCCGACGGATCGGTGAAGCCGCTGTTTCTCGACCGGCGGATGGGCAGCAACACATATCGCTACATCAGGGGCTCATCGAAGGAGTTCTTCGCGTTCTTTGATGCCACCCTCGCGCCCGCCGAGAGTGTGCTCGATGCCTGACATGGCAGAGTGGGCGCGGGATGCGTGCCCGCGACCGTGGAGGTCAGTGATGAAGCGGATGTGTATGGTCCTCGCAGTCGCAACGCTGGTGGCCTGCAGCGCTGGTGGCGGCAGTGGCACAGGCGGCACCGGTGGCCCAGTCGGACCGACGACGGCAGGCACCGGCACGGGGCCGTCGATCTCGGCCGGGGCGGCCGTCAAGCGCGCGTCGATCGCCAACTCGAGCACCCTGCCCTCCGAGATCACCCCGACGGCGATCGCGTCCGCGAACGGGGTCGACGTGGCTGTGGGTCAAACCTGGTTCCCGCCCGATCAGCCCGGACGCACCTCAGCGCTCGCCGCTGTGCGCACGGACCAGGGCGACTGGAAGCTGGTCACCATCGACGACGGCGATGGGTATGTGCCGCCGGCCGCGGCCTCCGATGCGTTGCACGGCTGGGGTGCCAGCGATGTCGCCGCGGGGCCCAGTGGGTTCGTCGCCGTCGGCAGCGCAGCGTTCTACTCGGGCAATGCGGCCGGCGGGGTGGGCAGCCTGGTGTGGTTTTCCGCCGACGGGTCGTCGTGGACGCGCATCGACGTGCGCGCCGTGCTGCCGGCGGTCGACCCGATCGGCCTGCACCTCACGGCCGTGGCGGCCACGTCCACCGGTTATGTCGTCCTCGGCCGCAATGGCAACAAGCAGACCCTGATGCTCTCATCGGTGGACGGGCAGAACTGGAGCGTTGCCTCGACGACTGCGCTGCGCTGGGCGATCACACCACGGGGCCTCTTCGCAGACGGCGACCGGGTGGTCGCGTGGTTCGACGAGTTCGAGTGCCTCGACGAAACCCTCGCCAGTGGCAGCCAGCCGATCCTGTATGCCTCGGTCAACGGTGGCAGCTCGTTCGGCTCGGTCGACATGGCGGCGCTGCCGACGTTGTCCAGGTATGTGCCCGAGCCCGACGATGCTGCCTGCGCGGCGTCGGGAACGGGCTTCGATGCACTGTCCGCCGCGTACCACGGATCGTTCGGTGCGATCGGGATCGCAGGGGGCAAGTTCACGGTTGCCGACGCCGGGTTCACCTCGATCGCCACCTCGGCCGACAACGTCACGTGGACGTCAGCCGACATCGCCGCGCCGCGGCCGAACGCCACCAACATGGCCGGTTACGTCATCGGCAACCAGTTCCGGGTCAGCGCGTTCGGCGGCGACATCGCGGTGTTGACCGTGTCGTCGCCGTCCACGCCCGCCGGTCAGATGTCGGTGATGGGATGGGCCAGCCCGGACGGGGGAGCGACCTGGGCGACCGTCACCGGCGCCGATGCCGGCACGGCGACGACACAGGTGGTCTTCAGCCCTCAGCCCGATGGGCGACTGATGGTGATCATGCAGCCCCGCGACGGGCAGTGGCACGTCGTCGGCGCGGCAACCGTGGCGGAACTGACCCTGCAGACGGTGTGATCGCCGCAGCGAGCGCGGTCAGAGAGTCTCGACGAACCGCTTCGCCTCGGCGAGGTCGGCACCGGTGAGCTCGCGGTACCGCTTGATTGCCTCCAGCTTGTTGCCCGAGCGGGCGAGGTCGACGATCGCGAGCTGAGCTGGCGAGAGCTGGGGCGCCCGGCCGCCCGCGTGGGGTGTACCCGCTGGTGGCGCCATCGGGTTCGGCGCGACGGCAAAGCCCGTGCTGGCGAACATCGGGCAAGGGACTCCGGCGTGCTGAGAGAGCACGGTCACCTGCGCTTCGAGGGCCTCGATCCGCTGCAAGAGGAGGTATTCGTCCATGCGCGAACGGTAGCCCGCCTGCGCCTGGACGAAGCGATCAGCGGTAATCGCTGGTGGCGGCGAACTCGGCCGCGCGAACCATGGTCTTGGTGATGATCGGACCGAAGCCCTCCATCACCTCGCGTGAGATCTTGCCGTCGACCCCCGCCTTGTAGGTCTGCTCGAGCACGATGGCCATCTTCCACCGGGCGAGCACGACGTAGTAATCCATGTCGTCGACCTGGCGGCCGGAGATCTCGGAGTAGTACTGGCACAACTCGTCGCGGCTGGGCATGCCGGTGATGTCGTAGTAGAGGCCGGGGTCGACGCTGTCGCCCTTGTCGGGCCAGATCTGCACCATCCACGCGAGGTCGAGCTTCGGGTCGCCGATCGTGCCCATCTCCCAGTCGATGATCGCCGAGAGCCGAGCCGGGGCTCCGTGCGCGAACATCACATTCGCGAACTGGTAGTCGCCATGCATGATGCCGGGAACGAAGTCCTTCGGTTTGCGCGACTGCAGCCATGCAGTGGCCTCGTCCAGGCCTGGGATCTCGCGGCTCTTCACGCGGTCGTAGAAGCGCAGCCAACGCTCCACCTGGCGTTCGTGGTAGCCGTCGGGGCGGCCGAGGTCGGAGAGGCCCTTGGCCTCCCAATCGACCGCGCCCATGCACGCCACGCCACGCACGATCTCGCGGGCCAGGCCGGGGCGCAGGCTGAGGTCGCTGAGGAACGGTTCGGGCCAGCCGCTGCTCATCGGCGACCAGCCGTCGACAAAACCCATCAGGTAGAACGTGTTGCCGAGCACACTGTGGTCGGTACAGACGGCGATCGCCTCGGTGTGGGGTACGTCGGTGCCCTTGAGTGCCTCGATGATCCGCCACTCGCGCAGAATGCCATCGTTGCGGCTTTCGTGTGCCGTGGCCGGCGGCTTGCGCAGTACGGCCTCGAAGTCGCCGCGGTTGATGCGGAAGATGTGGTTCTGGCTGCCGCCCGAGAGGAACGTCGCCGTCACCGGTGCCTTGGCGTCGCCGAGTCCCTCGGTGTCCATCCACGCCGTGAGCGCGGCGACGTCGATGGTGGGCCTGGCCTTGGTCGTGTTCCCTTCAGTCATCGCGGCGGCTCACCAGTGCGGGATCGAGTCGATGTCGACCAGGTCGCCGAACTTGTCGAGTGCGGCCTGCATGCGCAGTGGCAGGTGGCCATCGGGGAAGAACTCGTCCTTGGACGGGCGGTAGTTCTTCAGCAGCTTGCGGGCGAGGTTGTCCTTGTGCACCTCGGTGGGGCCGTCGGCCAGGCCGAGCGCGAGACCGCCGAGCATGATCTGCACGAGGTCCATCTCATTCGTGACGCCGAGCGCGCCATGGATGTGCACGGCGCGCTGGCCGATCTCGAGCAGCACCTTGGGGGTGGCCACCTTCACGCCGGCGATGTATTCGCGGGCCTTGTCGTAGCCATGCTGATCGGCCTGCCAGGCCGCGTGCAGCACCTGCAGGCGGAATTGCTCGAGCTGCACCCAGCTGTCGGCGAACAGTTGGCGCACACTCTGCTGGTCGGCCAGCGGAGCGCCCTTCGTCCGCCGCGACACGATGCGCTCGCCCGTTGCGTCGAGGGCCTTCCTGCACATTGCCACCGAACGCATCGCGTGGTGCAGGCGACCGCCGCCGAGGCGGGTCTGGGCGATCTTGAATCCGCCGCCCTGGTCGCCGAGCAGGTTGTCCTTCGGTACGCGGCAATCGGTGAACTCGATGTAACCGTGCGAGCCCATGCCGGCCGGCTCGCTGTACAGGCCGACGCTGCGGATGAGACGGATGCCGGGGGTCTCCTTGGGCACGAGAATCATCGACGCGCCGCGGTGCACGGGCACATCAGGGTCGGTGATCACCATCGCGATCAGGAAGCTGGCGTACTTGAAGTTGGAGGCGAACCACTTGCGGCCGTTGATCACCCACTGGTCGCCGTCGAGGTGGGCTCCGCAGGTGAAGTTCACCGGGTCGGCACCGCCCTGCGGCTCGGTCATCGCGTACGTGCTGGTGATCTTGCCGTCGAGCAGGGGCTGGAGGTACCTCGCCTTCTGCTCCTCCGTGCCGTAGTGGGCGATGATCTCGGCGTTGCCCGAGTCCGGCGCCTGGCAGCCGAACACGCTCGGCGCCCACACGCAGCGTCCGAGGATCTCGTTGATCAGCGCCAGCTTGACATTGCCGAGCCCCATGCCACCGAGGTGCGGGGGCAGGTGCAGGGCCCACAGGCCGCGGTCCTTCACCTTTTGCTGCAGCGGACGCACCAGCTTCTGGCCGGGCTCGAACGACTTGTCGAACGCGAGGTGGCCGTTGGGGAAGATGGCCTCGATCGGCTCGACCTCTTCGCGGACGAACTGGTCGATCCAGTCGAGGTCGGCCTGGAACTCGGGCTCGACGGAGAAATCGATGGGCATGGTCAGCTCCTGGGGTTGCGGGTGTTGGCGGTGTTGGCGGTGTGACTGGTGGTGGTGGCTTCGGCGAACACGCCGGTGGACTGCAAGTGGGCGATGAGTTCCTCGCCCGTGTGCATCCACGACTGAAGGATGAGCGTCGCGGCCGCCTCGGCGTCGCCGGCCTCGATGGCGGCGAGCTGCGCCCGCAGGCCGCTGCGGTTGCGCTTCAATGCGTCGGGGATGTTGGCCAGGTAGAACTCGCCAGGGGTGAAGCGACTCATGGCGCGGATCACCTGGCGCAGGCGGGCGTTGCCGGCGGCGCGGTTGATCGTGCGGGCGAACTCGATCGCGAGGCGGGTGACCTCGGTGACGTCGAGGGTGGTGCGTGCCTGGTGCTCGATCGCGCGCAGCGCCTCGATCACCTGGGGGTCGCGCTCGGTGGCGACGCGGCGCATGGCGAAGCTGTGCAGCAGGCCGTACAGCTCGTAGTGGTCGCGCACGATCGAGGGGCCGAAGTCGGCGACGAATGTGCCGCGCCGCCCGTCGGTGTTCACCAGTCCGTCGTGGGCCAACTCGATGATGGCCTCGCGCACGGGCTGACGGCTGATGTTCAGCACGTTGGCGATGTCGTCGATCGGCACCTTGTCACCGGTGCGCAGCACGCCGGTGAACACGAGCGTGCGGATGTAGTCGGAGGCCACCTCCGCGCTCGACGGGATCACTGTCGTGCTCGGTCGGGGAAGCTCGGTCCTGCCATCTGTCACATCTTGTATGTTACATACAAGATGTCAGGCGGGCAATACGGCGGTTCAGTCTTCCTGGTTCTCGATGGCGTCGAGGAACGCCTCGACATCGTCGGTCTCGCCGCCGACCAGCCAGATCACCAGTTCGTCGTCGTTGCCGTCCTCGTCCTCGTCGCGCCACGGCAACATGCCGTCAATGCTGTAGCGGTCGACGGTGATGTCGTCCTCCTCGTCGCCGACGGGGGCCACGATCGCCAGCTCCACCTCCGCATCCGGCGGCTGGTCCTTCAGCATGTCGATCAGTTCGCTCACTCGCATGTCTCGCCCTTTCGCGGGTGGGTGGGTTGACGGGTCAGTCCTCGCCGAGCCATTTGCCGGCGCGGTCGAGCAGGAACAGGCTGGCCTCGCGGCAGCGGTCGAGGGTGTCGCAGAACGCCTTGTCCTCGGCGAGGTAGACATCGGCGAGATCGACCGGGATGCGGGCCACGATGGAGAGGCTGCGCTCGGGGGCATCGGTGACGCTCGCGAACGAGTCGATCGCCGACACCTCCAGCGGCAGGCTGACCCCACCGACGCCGGCCAGCTCGGTGGCCAGCACCAACAGGTCGGGCGGGTGCGGGAGCGGCGGCAGCGTCCAGGTGAAGATGAGGGGGAAGGTGAAGCCAGTCGGCGGATCGTCCTCGGGATCGTCGAGCTTCAGCACCTCGTCCTCGAAACCGAGCAGAGCCCGCGGGTCGACCTCCAGCGACAGGTGCAGGTCGATCGGGCCGTTGCACGCCTCCTCGGGGTGCAGATCGACCTCCCACAGCTGGCGGAGGGAGTACGTCTCCACGAAGTGGCGCTCGTCGTGCACGTGAAAGCCGTGGTCGACCGCATGGCCCTTCAGGTCGGCCACGAAACCGGCGACATCGATGACGGCCACGCTGACGGTTCCTTTCCCGTGGTTCGGTGAAGCTGTGCTGGGACACTATCGTGCAGACGTGATGGACGACCGCTTGACCCTGTTGCACGATGTTGCCGACGCCGTGGCCGCCGCGTTCACCAAGGTGCGCGACTTCGGCCCGTCGGGCAACCGTGAGGGTCAGTACGCGCTCGATCTGGTGGCCGACGCGGCGGCGCTCGCGGTGCTCCGCGACGCCGGTGTCGGGGTGTTGTCGGAGGAGAGCGGGTTCACGCCGGGCACGAGCAGCGATGTCGTGGTGATCGACCCAATCGACGGCAGCACCAACGCCAGCCGGGGTGTGCCGTGGTTCTCCACGTCGCTGTGCCTCGTCGATGGCGAGGGGCCGGCCGTCGCGCTGGTGGCCAACCAGGCCACCGGCGAGCGCTACTGGGCGGTGCGTGGCGGCGGTGCGTGGCGCGACGAAGCCGCGGTGCGCCCCTCCGGTTGCACCGACGTGAGTAAGGCGATCATCGGGCTCAACGGCCTGCCGCACCGCTCCGCCGGTGCCGCCCAGGTGCGCATGTTCGGCGCCATCGCGCTTGATCTGTGCCTCGTCGCCGAAGGCGTCTTCGACGGTTACGTCGACTGTGTGCTCGATTCGCACGGCCCGTGGGATTACATGGCGGGCGTGCTCATCCTGCGTGAGGCCGGTGGTGTGATCGTCGACTTGCAGGGCCGCGACCTGGTCGCGATCGAGCACGATGCCCGCCGCACCCCGATCGCCGCGGCAACCCCCGAGTTGCTGGCAACGCTGCTCCACGCCCGCACCGACGGGTAACCTGACGGCTCCGTTCGCGGGCGTATAGCTCAGTTGGTAGAGCACTGCCCTTACAAGGCAATGGTCGGGGGTTCGAGTCCCTCTGCGCCCACTCGTCGCTGCCGCCCCTCGTGGGCGCGTTGCGCCACCGTTCTTGCCATCTCCTGCGGAGTGGTCGGGCGCGCCCGCCCGTCACGGTCTTGGCGATCGTCGCGATGCCCGCGGACCCAAGAAGTGTCTCTTGGGCTCACTCGGTCATTGTCGCGGTGCGAGTGGCAGGTCTCCGGTGCGAGTGCCACACGGCCACGCCGAGTGAATAGCGCCATCGGAGTGCCACGTGCACCCACGGGTGGCGCGTGGCACTCCAGAATCGGGGGATCGGCCGAGGCTCACTCCGGCGATGTCGTGCTCGCTCGCAGTTCGCGTAGGTAGACCGCCAGCGCGAACAGGAGCGACAGGCCCATGATCGGAGCGAAGATCCGCTTGGGGACCGCCGAGGTGGTGATGAGTCCGATGTCGAAGCCGACCAACCCGATCGGCACACCCCACCACAGCACCCGGTTGGCGAGCGCCGTACGAGGCGTGTCGAGCCGGGTGGCGAGCACGCCGAACACGACGTTGGTCATCACGCCGATGAACATGGTGTGATCGAAGGCGAGGAGCAGGCCCTTCTGCGATTCGGTGAGCGCGTCGAAATCGATGACGTCGCGGACGATCCAGGAGACGAGCACGGTGAGCAGCACCAGGTACATGACGAGAAACACCAGCGCCAGCCGCGGGAAGCGGGCCACGCCCGAACCACGCCAGCCCTTCGGTGCCAGCATCGCCCGCGATCGCCACAGCATCGTGAGGCCTGCGGCGATCATCATCAGATTGGCCGGACCGGCGAGTTGCTCGTCCTTGCCGCTGACGAAGCCGATGTTGATGACGATCCCGGCCACGAAGAGCAGCCACATCTGCACGAAGCCGGCCCGCCCCTCGGCCTTGTCGTGGAGGAGCCACTCGACCGTGGCGAAGGCCGCCACGAGCAGGTAGCCGATCACCATCGCCGGCGGGTGCGCGTCGGCGAACCGCGAGGCAGTCTCGTCGTCCAGCCCCGGCACGCTGCCGTTCGATGTGTACAGGCCGAGCACGATTCCGAACACGGAACCCACGAGGAGGGAGATCCAGGCGAGCAGGATCCCCAGCCGGGCCGCAGTCCGTGAGGTGTGGGCGCGGTACGCCTTGATCATCCAGACCAGCACGGCGATCACCACGACGAACAGCAATGTGCCGCAGATCGGGCGCTGGATGCGGTCGGAGAAGATGTGGTCGCCGGCGAGGAACGCCGCCGCGTACAGGGTCACCGCCACCACCAGTGCCCACGCCATGACGACGGCCTGTCGCTGCTCGGCAGCACCGACCTCACGGTCCTGCGACAGCATCAGGAAGGCGATGCCGCTGACTCCGAGTGTGATCCAGCCGAGTGTGCCGCTGTGCACATGGCTCATCAGCGTGTCGTGACCGGGGTCCCAGAGGTCCAGTCCGTTCAGGATTCCGATCCCGATCGTGTAGACGAAGATCGTCGCAGCCGCGGTGAAGGTGATGCGGGCCGACCGCGCGAGCGCGGCGCCGGGTGCAAACAGTGTCATGGTCAAGCCCCCCAAGGAATGACGGTGCAATTACCGTAGCCGCTCTGGCGACCGGCGCGATCCGGGCTTCGTGTCAGCTCTCGGCGAGGCCGCACGCGGCCAGTTCGGAGGTGGCATCGCCCCCGCCGTACTGGACGCGCTCGAACGCGGCGACGGCAGCGATCTCCTCCTCGGAGAGCGTGTCGGCATGGCCGGGCATTACCTTGGTGACCTGGGCGTTGTTCGCCCCGTACGTCGGCCCGTGCGCGAGCTTCCACCCTTCGCTACCGAGCGCGACCCACTCCTGGTGGTCGGCGCACGACGGCCACGTGCTGCGGACGTTCTTCAGCGACGGCCCGACGCCACCCTCGCCGGTACTGCCGTGGCAACTCGAGCAGCGGTCTCCGTACACGTCGCGTCCCTTGCGCAAGGCTGCTGGCGTGTCACCACCGGGTGCACACGCGACGGCGAACAGCGTGACGACGAGGGCGAAGGGGCCGAGGTGGCGGAGCACGTCGGTCACGGTAGTGGATTGCGGAGTGCGAGGAAGGCCGACCGGGCGAGGGTGGCCGGGGGCGCCAGCACGGTGGTCCGAGGTCCCTAGGGCGGATTCGCAGAGCGTTCTACGCTGACGTACAGACCGACACCAGCCAGGGGGCGGTTCAGCGAGGACCCGCTGAGGAGGCGCCATGCCGGCACATAAGCCGAAGACCGTCGTCAACGTCACGTTGCAGGGTGATGAGTGGGACTACGACGAGCGCGTCTCCCTGGGAGGGCAACGCTTCCGTCTCGTCCGGGTCGGCACGAGCGGCGACGTCGAAGCCGCCCAAGCCCTCGTCGCGCGATGGTCCGAGGAGGCCGATGCGATCGCCATCAGCGGGATCCGCGAGGCCCGCGCCGCCGGTCACTTCACGGGCGAGATCGAGGACCTGCAGCGGATCAAGGACGCGACTACGCGGGTGCCGGTCTGCGACGGAACCCTGCTCACCGACGTCTTCCAGGAGTGGGCGATCCGCCGCGTCGAGTCCGAGATGCCCGGCTACTTCGCCAACGCTCGTGTCGTCGTCGTCGGCGGGACCACCCGCGAGCGCACCATCGCCGTCCTACGCGAGTTCACCGACAACATCGCCTTCGACGACCCCGGTCACGACGTCAACCTGCCCGGGCGCCTGAAGACGAACCCGGTGACAGCGACCGCGGCCGGTATCGGCGAGTTCGCCTGGCGGCACGTGCCCGGCTTCATCAAGGATCATGCCGCCGGCCCCTTCGGCTGGGTCAGTGACAAGGTCGCCCACTTCGCCGCCGAGGACGCCGACGTCATCATCGGCTCGTTCTCAGAGCTGATGCGCTTCGGCCTTCCGCCGCTCGCCGGCAAGGCGGTGATCACCAGCACGGTGTCCGAGGAGCGGCTCGCCGTGCTCGCCGATCTCGGCGTCGACCTCGTCGTCGACCTCACCCCGCAGCCGTTCGGCTTCGTGGTCGTTCCGGCGATGTTCGAGGCGATGGTCGCCGCCACGCTGCCGCCCGGCGAGGATCTGCAGAGCGACCATCTCGCCCAGTTCATCCAGGCCGCTGCGCTCGCGTCGCAGCTGCTGTGGCCCCACGGCCACCGCCGCAAGAGCCGCTTCTCGTTCGTCATCCACCCGCTCTCGACCGAGTACTTCAAGAACGTGGAGCCGCTCGGACGCATCACCAGCATCCCCGGCATGAGCCAGGTCGTCGAGAAGACCGTCGCCTACATCCCGCCGTTCGTCTACAGCCATGTCACCGGCATCGTCTCCGCAACGGGCGCCGAGGCCGAGGGCTGGCTGCTCTCCGTCGGCGGTACCCCCAAAGAGATGCTGGCCCACCCACCCGAGTTCACCTACTCGCGCCTGCTCGAGGCGGCCGAGCTGTCGCGGCACCTGGGCGCCCAGATCATGGGGCTCGGCGCGTTCACCAAGGTCGTCGGCGACGCCGGCGTCACCGTTGCCAAGCAGGCGCCGCTGCCGGTGACGACCGGCAACAGCTACAGCGCGTCGGGTGCACTGTGGGCGGCGCACGAGGCGTTGCGTCGGTTGGGGATCGCGGAGGTCGACGGTGACGGCGCCATCCGTGGCAAGGCGATGGTGGTCGGTGCCTCCGGCGCGATCGGGTCGGCCTGCGCCCGCCTCCTCGCCCTCGCCTCCGACGAATTGTGGCTCGTCTCGCCGGAGACGGCCAAGCTGCTCCAGCTCAAACAGGACATCGAACACGACCACCCGCGGGCCATCATCCATGTCGCCACCGACCCGTCGGCTGCGCTCGCGGAGGTGGACCTGATCGTCACCGCGACCTCGGCCGCGGGGCAAAAGGTGCTCGATATCATGCGCGTCAAACCCGGGTGCGTGATCACCGACGTGGCCCGCCCGCTGGACATGTCCGCCGAGGACATCGCCAAACGCCCCGACGTGCTCGTGATCGAGTCCGGGGAGGTCGAGCTGCCCGGTGACGTGCGGATGAAGAGCATCGGTCTACCGGACCACGTCGCCTACGCCTGCCTCGCCGAGACGATCGTGCTCGCGCTCGAGGGCCGCTACGAGAACTTCACGGTCGGGCGCAGCCTCACCTGGCCGAAGGTGAAAGAGATCTACCGGCTCGGGCTGAAGCACGGCATGAAGCTGGCCACGATCTCCGGGGTCAATGGTCCGTACACCGAGGAGGACTTCGAGCGCGTGCGAGTCGCCGCGCTCGCAGCGAGGGGGCAGTCATGAAATCGGTTAAGGGCAAGCGGGTCCTCGTCACCGGCGCAGCGATGGGGATGGGCCGGCTGTTCGCCGAGCGCGCCATCGCCGAGGGGGCGGCAGCCGTCGTGCTGTGGGACCTCAACGAGTCCGCGCTCAACGACACTCTCACCGAACTCGCTGGCGGCACCGCCGAGGTCAGTGGCTGGATCGTCGATGTCGCCGACCCGGCGTCGGTCGCGGACACCGCTGCGGCAGTCCTCGCCGATCTTGGCGGCATCGACATCCTCATCAACAACGCCGGCATCGTCCGCGGCAACAAGTACTTCTGGGAGACCGACCTCGGGCACGACACGAAGGCCACGATCGACGTCAACACGCTCGGGCCGATGTACGTCGCCCACGAGTTCCTGCCGGCGATGATCGCCGAACCGGGCGAGTGCCGGATGCTCAACCTGGCGTCCGCGGCCGGGTTCACCCCCAACCCGCGTATGGCGGTGTACGCGGCGTCGAAATGGGCGGTGATCGGGTGGTCGGACTCGGTCCGCCTCGAGCTGAAGCAGGCCGGCCTCGACCGCGTCAAGGTGACGACTGTGTGCCCGTATTATGTGCGCACCGGAATGTTCGACGGCGCCAAGTCGGCGCCGCTGCTGCCGATCCTCGACCCTGCCGACGTCGTGAAGGAGGCGTGGGCGGCGATGCTTGCCGGGCGGCCGTTCGTCGTGATGCCCAAGACCGTGATGCTCAGCGAGATGCTCAAGGGCGTGGTCCCGACCGGCGTGCGCGACTTCATCGCCGATCACGTCATCGGGGTATACCACACGATGGAGGATTTCACCGGCCGAGCAGATCCCCCTCGGTGAGGGCATATGACCTTCGCCTCGGGCACGGCATTTGGCCCTCATCTACCCTGAAAGCATGGAGTTCATCCCGTTGTCTCATGTGGTCATCCACGGCCACGACGTCTCGTACCGTCGCGCCGGCCAGGGCGAAGCAGTGCTGCTGATCCACGGCCTCGCGGGTAGCTCGCGAACCTGGCGAGCGGTTCACGAAGGTCTCGCGACGGGGTACGACGTCATCGCTCCTGACCTGCTCGGCCACGGTGAGTCGGCCAAGCCCATGGGCGACTATTCCCTCGGCGCGTTTGCCAGCGGGCTACGCGACTTCCTCGCTGCGATCGACGTGCCCAAGGCAACCATCGTCGGCCACTCGTTCGGAGGTGGCGTGGCGATGCAACTCGCCTACCAGCATCCCGAACTGTGCAGTCGGCTGGTGCTGGTCGGCAGCGGGGGTCTCGGCCGCGAGGTGAGCTTCCTGCTCCGCTTCCTCGCCCTGCCCGGTGCAGAGCAGTTGATGCCGCTGATCTTCCCGCAATTCATCGCCGATGGCGGGAAGCGGGTTGGCGGCTTCCTCGGCCGCGTCGGCCTGCGCTCCCCGCGCATCAGCGAGATGTGGCAGTCCTACTCGTCGCTCGCCGGGGTGGAGCACCGCAAGGCGTTCGTGCGCACAATGCGCGGCGTGATCGAGCCCGGTGGTCAGACGGTCAGCGCGCTCGATCGCCTGTACCTCGCGTCGCACATACCAATGCTGATCGTCTGGGGTGAGCGCGACGACATCATTCCTGTCAGCCACGGGTACGCCGCACACGAGGCGGTCGCGGGCAGCAAACTCGTGATCATGGAAGGCATCGGCCACTTCCCGCACGTCGAGGCGCCAGAGGAGTTCCTCGATGTCCTCCGCGCCTTCCTCGCGGCCACGCCTTCTGCTCCCGCGCCGCCTCAAGGGCGTTCGGCGGTGTACAGCTCGACAGGGGCCGGCCAACTGCGCGGCTGATGTCGCGCCGCTCGGAATTCGTGGGCGGCGAGCAGGCTGATGAGTTCGGCCGGTCGCCACGGGTGGCCCCCGGAGCGCAACGTGCGCAGGTCGATCAGCGCCTGCGCCAGAGCGTCATCGTGCTGGTTGAACGTGCCGGGGATCACCAATCCGCCCGGCCGTAGAGCGCGCCGAGCTACGTCAAGGATCTCGGGGACAATCGGCTGCGGCATGAACGGCAGGGCGATCCAGGCCGCGTCGTATACGGAGTCTTCGTCGAGCAGGGTCGCGTCCTGCAGGCGCAATTCGACGCGGTCCGAGAGCCCCTCCCCGTCCACGTTCTGGCGGGCGAGGTCCACGGCCGGTTCGAGCACATCGATGCCGACCACTTGCAGGTTGGGGAACGTACGGGCCATCGCGATCGCCAGCCATCCGGTGCCTGAGCCGATGTCGAGGAAACGTGCCCCGTCGCGGCGGAGAACCGCGGCGAGCGTATGGTCCGACTCGCACGCGGTGGCGATGGCGCCGGCGATCGATCCCGAGAGCCTTCCGATGCTCTGCAAGAGACCGGTGTCGGTGTGTTCCCAGCCGGCGCTGCGATCTGGGTGCTGGATCATGTCGAGCCCGAGCGCGAACAGGGTGTGCACCAATCCGGCGACGGCAGGATCGATCGACTCGTCGGAGGTGGCACCGCCAGTGGCCTGGGCGACGATTTCGTCGAGCAACCCGCGGATCCGAGGGTCGACGTCAACCCCGTCGCGGTCGATGCGGGCGCGGGCGCCGATCGCGGCGAGGGTGTCGACCGCAGTGCCCAACCGCATGGCTGCTGCCATCACTGGATCCGATGCCATGCGTCTCCTCTGGCTTGTCAGTCCACCATGGTAGGTCGCGCACAGACGTGGCCGTTCTCAGTCGCCGGCCTCGATCGTCGCCAGCGACAGGCTGACGCCTTCGGGCAGGGCGGGCAGGCGCAGCGTGAGCAGCCAGGTGAGGGCGACGAACGCTGCCGATCCCCATAGGGCGGCGGCGAATCCGCCCCACAGGTAGAGCACCCCTGACAGCAGGGTGCCCACGAGGCGCCCGGCGGCATTGGCGGAGTAGTAGAAGCCGACATCGAGGGCGACATCGTCGTCATCGGAGTAGGCGAGGATCAGGTACGAGTGCAGCGATGAGTTCATCGCGAACACGACGCCGAACACGACGAGCCCGCCGACGATGGCGACCGTGCGCGAGATGTCGAACGCGACGGCGAGCGCGATCAGCGCCGACACCCCGGCGAGGAACAGCGCCCAGCGCTGTGCGGCCTTGATCTCGTCGACGTCCTTGCCGCCGCGAGACAGCAGGCGCGGGGCGAACGACTGGACGATGCCGTAGCCGATGATCCACACAGCGAAGAACCCGCCGATGCCCCGGTGCGACCAGCCGAGTTCGTCGGCGAGGAACACCGGGAGCGCAACGACGAACCAGATGTCGCGCGAGCCGAACAGGAAGAAGCGGGCGGCGGAGAGCCGGTTGACGGCCACCGACTTCGACAGGATCGAACGCAGTGGCGGCTTCTTCTTCGACTTGCCGATGTCCTCGTTGAGGAAGATCAGCAGCGCCACGACCGTGATCGCGAGCGCGGCCGCCATGGCCCACAGGGCATGGTCGAAACCGATCCACGACAGCAACGCGGCACCGACGAAGAAGCCGACGCCCTTCAGCGCGTTCTTCGAGCCGGTGAGGATCGCGACCAGCTTGAACAGCGCGCCGTCGCCGTCACCGGCGACCGTCTTCACGGCGCTCTTGGAGCTCATCTTTGTTAGGTCTTTGGCGACACCCGACAGGGCCTGCGCGGCCATTACGAACGTGACCGCGAACCACTTCTCCCAGCTCGGCTGCTCGAGCGTGAGCGCGGCGAGCGCCACGATCTGCAGTGCCAGGCCGGCCACGAGCGTGCGGTTGAGGCCGCGGCGTGCGCCGACCCAGCCGCCGAGCAGGTTGGTAAGGATGCCCATGAACTCGTAGGCCAGGAACAGGAATGCGATCGACACCGGCGAGTAGCCCAACTCGTTGAAGTGCAGCAGCACGAGCATGCGCAGGGCGCCGTCGGTGACGGTGAACACCCAGTAGCCAGCGGTCACGAGCGCGTAGTTGCGCAGTTTCACGCTCCGGCCCCCGGGCTCAGCGAGGCGGCGACCTTGGCGGTCAGTTCGACCATGCGGAACGCGTAGCCCTACTCGTTGTCGTACCAGATGAGCACCTTCACCATGCGGCCGTCGATGACCATGGTGGACGGCCCGTCGACGATGCCCGAGCGGGTGTCGTTGGTGTAGTCGGCCGACACGAGCGGCCGGCTCTCGAAACCGAGGATGCCCGCAAGCGGCCCGGCGGCGGCGTCGCGGAGCAGGCCGTTGACCTCGTCGACGGTGACGTCGCGGCTCATCGTGAACACGGCGTCGGTGAGTGAGGCGTTCAGCAGCGGGATGCGTACGGCGATGCCGTTGAGCTTGCCCATGAGCTCGGGGTAGATCATCGTGATCGCCGTCGCCGATCCGGTGGACGTCGGGATCAGTGAGTTCAGTGCTGAACGCGCCCGGCGCAGATCCTTGTGCGGTGCATCGACCACGACCTGGGTGTTGGTGACGTCGTGCATCGTGGTGATCGCGCCGCGCTCGATACCGATCGACTCGTGGAGCACCTTCACGACCGGTGCGAGGCAGTTCGTGGTGCACGACGCCGCGGTCACGATGCGGTGGATGGCCGGGTCGTAGAGGTGGTCGTTGCAACCCATGACGATGTTGAGCACGCCATCGCTCTTCACCGGGCAGGCCACCACGACCTTGCGCGCCCCGCGAGCGAAGTGCGCCTCCAGGTCGGCCGCGGTCTTGAACGCGCCGGTCGCGTCGATCACGACATCGACGCCGTGGTCGGCCCACGGGATGTCGCCGGGAGTGTCGTGCGCGGAGAACGTGATGGGTTTCCCGTCGATGAGCAGGCCTGCGTCGTCGGTCGCCACGGTGCCTTGGTAGCGGCCATGCACACTGTCGAACTCGATGAGGTGAGCGGCGGTGTCGACGCCGCCCTTGTGCTCGTTGACGTGCACGAGCTGGAGGCCGGGCTGGTGCTGAAAGGCGCGTACCGCGAGGCGGCCCATGCGGCCGAATCAGTTGATGCCGATGCGCGTGGTCATCGTGAAGTCCGTTCGGGTTCGAGGGGGTCGTTGAGGAGTGAGTCGAAGCGCACGTCGAAGTCGTGCAGCACGGCGTCGAAGGCGGCGGCGGTGCCGGCCTCCACCGGGTCTGGGATCGACCAGTGCCACCAGGTCGGGGCCGGATGGAGTTCTTCGTGGGCGCGGTCGCAGACGGTGACGACCTGTGTGTCCGGAGGGATGGCGCCGATGAGTCGGGGTGTCGCATCGTCGAGCCGGAGTCCCGCTCGGCGGGCGGCGGCGACCGCGCCCCGGTGCACCTTCGGCGCCGGATGGGTGCCTGCCGACTGGGCGGGGCGACCGGTGCGGGCCGTCCACAGCGCGGCGGCCAGCTGCGAGCGTGCCGAGTTGTGGCTGCAGAGGAACAGCATGTCGCCCCGCGGGGCCGGGCCGCCGATGCCGAGCGCGGCCAGCGGCTCGCGCACCAGGCGCACATACTTGCGGCGGCCATCGCCGGCCGAGGCGCAGCGGACGATGAGGCCGACCTGCTCGAGTACGTCGAGGTGGTGGGCGAGCAGGTTCGACGGGATGCCCAACCGTTCGCCGAGTTCCTTCGGCGCCCGATCGCTGGCCGCGAGGTCGTCGACGATCGCCAGCCGTGCCGGCTCGCCGAGCGCCGCGTGCATGGCGGCGCGGGTGGCGAGGTCGCTGGCTCGTCGATCCTCCATGGCCGGGAGGGTAGCGGCTCAGGGAAGAATGACTCAACAGCCGTTGAGCAAATCTCGGGTGAACATTGGGTGAATACGATTTGCCCATGGCGTTCGACGAGGGGCTCGCGGAGCGGGTGCGGATGTTGACCGAGGGCGAGCCGGCGAGGTCGGAGCGCAAGATGTTCGGCGGGCTGTGCTTCATGCGCGAGGGCAACATGTTCTGTGGCGTCCTCGGCGAGGATCTGATGGTGCGGGTCGGCCGTGCCGCATACGCGGCCAGCCTGGAGGAGCCCCACGCGAGGGTGATGGACTTCACCGGGCGTTCGTCGAAGGGCATCGTCTATGTCGCCCCCGAGGGGATCCGCGAGGACGAGGACCTCGAGCGCTGGCTGGCGAAGGGGATCGCCTACGCCGCCTCCCTCCCGCCGAAGTAGGCCAGCGACGCGGCTCAGGCTCGGGCCGTCGGGCCGTCGATCGGAGCGGTGACGTCGAAGCCCATGTTGAGTACGTCCATGAGCGAGAGGCGGCGGTCGGAGGCCGCCCACCAGCTGACGCCGGCGCGAACCACGGCGAGCACGCTGGCGACGAGCATTCGCACCGTCGGGTCGGTGGCTGGGTCGGTGCCGAGCCGGTCCGCGAGCGCGGCGGTGAGGGCCCGCTCCACCTCCTCGGTGGCCGCGAGGTGTTGGGGGATGAGCTTCGGGTAGCGCTCGACGAGATCGTGGCGAAGCTGCCAGCGGCTGATCCGCTCGTGCGGGTCGGCGCCGTCGATGAGCACGGCGCGCAGCACCGTGAGCGGGTGTTCGCCGGCGGGCCGGTGGAGCACCTCGTCGACGATGCCGGCGAGCGTGATCGGATCGAGCGCGACGAGGGCCTCCTCCTTGCAGGAGAAGTGGTTGAAGAAGGTACGTGACGTGTAGCCGGCGGCCTCGGCGATGTCCTCGACGGTGGTGCCATCGAGCCCGCGCTCATCGACGATCGTGCGCGCCGACTCGACGAGGGCCCGGCGGGTCATGGCCTTCTTGCGATCACGCAGCGATTCGGCCTCCATGCGGCGAGCCTAGGCGGCCGGTGCCGGACGGTTCACGATGCGAAGTCAGCAGGGTCACTTCATAATATGAAACGCTTCAGATTGTGAAACGAGCGTGCTACTCTGCCCGGGGGCTCGGGGTGCGAGCCCGCCTGGAGAGAGGGGTACCCACGTGGGCAGCAGTTGCGATGTCGCGGTCATCGGCGGCGGGTTGGCGGGCGGTGCCGCCGCGCTGGCGTTCGCCCAGCAGGGGTGCAGCGTGCGCGTGTTCGAGCGTCGCGACCTGGCCCGCGACCCCAACCGCGGCGACATCCTCCACCCGCCGACCGTGGGCGTGCTCGACCGGCTCGGCGTCGTCGGGCTGCTGAAGGAGCGCGGTGCCACCGGACTGCGCGGGGTGGAGGTCGTCAGCCCGGAGCGCACGCTCGCGGTCACCCAGCACGACCTCGACTACGTCATCCTCAACCACGCGGAGATGGAGGCCGTCCTGCTGGAGGCCGCGGCGGCGCAGGGCGCCGACGTGCTCAACGAGCCGGTGCGCAGCCTTGCCCGTGACGGCGACGCGGTCGGCGCCGGCTGGGTGCTCACCACCGACGCCGGCACCACCCACGCCCGTTTCGTGGTCGGGGCCGACGGGGCCGACTCGCTCACGCGGCGCACCCTGGGCATCGAATACTCCAACGTCCACGAGTTCGCCCACTCGCTGGTGGTGCTCCACGCCGACACGCCCGATTGGCTGGAGAACGAGCACGGCTGGACGCTCTACTGCCCGCAGGGCGCAGTGTTCATCCTGCCCACCACGCCGGTCGGCCGGATCCGTGTCGTCATCACGGTGCCCAAGGACGACGCCAAGATCTGGATGACCTCCAGCGAGGAGGAACTCGCCCGGCGGCTCGGCGAGTGGCACCCGAAGCTCGGCGGGCTGAAGCTCACCAAGCGTGGCGGCTCGCACGTCTACCGCCTCAAGCGCACCCATGTCGGCGCCTATTCGGGCCCGCACGCCGGCCTGGTGGGCGACGCGCTCCACACCACGCACACGATGGGTGGCCAGGGGCTGAACATGGCCATCCAGGACTCCGCCCAACTCGCCTTGCTGGTGGGCCCGGTGCTGCGCGACCCGGCAGCGACGGAGGCGGCGCTGAACGCGGCGCTGGCCGACTACGAGGCGATCCGCCGGCCGATCAACACCTCCACGCTCGACATCGCGCAGTGGGCCTCGCAGATGGCCGAGCCGGGCGACGAGGGCTACCAGTTCGCCCTCGACTTCTATCGCCAGGCCGAGGCCGACCCCGACTTCCTCAAGAACTTCGGGGCCCGCTTCGGTGGCCGGGCCTGAGCGGCCGCGAGGCGCCGCGCCGCGGCCTCAGGAGAGGCCGTGCCGCTCCAGGGTGCGCACCAGCGCGTCGACATAGTCGGTGCCGTTGGCGAACGGGCCGCGCATGCCGATCGCGAGTTCGAGGAACGGGCCGTACTCCTCGTCGTTGGGGAACGTCTCCCAGCGGGTGATCTCGCAGTTCTCGTTCGTGTCGACGAAGCCGATGGAGTAGAAGCCCATCTTCTTGCCGCCGTGAGTGGTGCCCTCCCAGCGGGTGCGCATCACGAAGCCGTTGTCCGACGGCCAGCACTTGAACTCGGCCGGGCCCCAGTCGGAGAACGTCGCGGTGTAGGCGCGGGCTTCCATCGTGGCGCACAAGGCGGCGCCGACGGCGAGGTTCTCGTCGAGCGCAATGACCTGATCGCCGGTGAAGTACGGCGACGAATAGATGGCGTCGGCCGCGTACACCCACTCGGCGTACTGGCCGCCGCCGTGCACGTCGTGAGACGTGTACGCGTCACGGTAGGCCTCGGCCATGCGGCGGTGCTTGGCGATGCGGTCTTCGAGCTTCATGTGTCCCCCTCGCGGCCGCTCTGTGGCGGCAGCGGATTGAAAACCTAGTTCTCAACGAGCTGCGAAGTCGAGACCCAGACATCGACGGTCACCGAAGCAGGGCCTTCGACCCGGGCGCCTGCCTGCCAGCGGATCGGGGTCATGAGGAACAGGTCGTGGGCGGCGTCGGCGGGGAGGTCGAGCGTGAACTCGATATGCGTGGCAGCGACCGCCTCGGGCGGGGGAGTCGAGCGCCGTTGCATCCGCTCGGCCACCTTGTGCTCCGATTCGCCGGTGGGCACGGGGCGCATCTCCTGCAGGTGGCGCGGCCCGGGCGTGACCGCGACCCACCAACCATCGGGTCGCAGCACGCGGGCGAACTCATCGAACGGGTGTGGCGCGAACACCGAGATCACCGCGCCCACCGCGTGATCGAGCACGGGCAGCCGGTACGCGGTGCCGACGACGAACTGGATGGTGGGGTGGGCGCGTGCCGCCATCTGCACCGCGGCCTTGGAGATGTCGAGCCCGTAGCGTTCCTCGGCGGCCAGGCCGGAGAGGTAGTAGCCCTCGCCGCAGCCCACGTCGAGCACCGGGCCGCGCGGCTCGCCGACGGCGCGGGCGAGCGCGTTGGCGATTGGTGAGTAGTGCCCCGCGGTGAGGAAGCGTCGTCGGGCCGCGAGTGCATCGGGCGTGTCGCCGGCGATGACCGTCGGGCCGAGCCGGCCACCCACGAACAAATTGAGATAGCCGCCGCGGCCGCGGTCGAAGGAGTGCCCGCTGGGGCAGGTGGCGCCTCGGCCGTTGAGCGTGAGCGCTAGGGCGCAATGCGGGCAGGCGAGCACACCGCGAGGGTATCCGGGGTGTGGTGCCCGGGCCGCCGTTCGGGCTTCTGGCCGTGTCGTTCGCGGTCCGTTCGCGTGGTTCCGATTTCGAGAGAAATCCCTGGTCAGATGTTGTTTTCGGGTTGCGAA
>JAYRWH010000092.1:0-2044 GCA_041918155.1 Ilumatobacteraceae bacterium
CCGGCGCCGGCGAGGCGGGCGCGGCGAGGAACGTCGATGTCGGCGCGAAACGCCCACGGGTGCTCCTCGTAGGTAACCGCGCTCCAGCTCGATGGATCCGTGACCACGATCTCATTGTAATCACGGATCAAGATATATCCGTGACTTATGAGCGGTCGATGCCGCCAGGCCAACGCAGAGGCTCGGGCCGCACGAGCCTGCCGGCCGCTCAGAACCGTGTCACACGCTCGGCGTACCTTGCCGCGTATGACGAATCCTCCCCAGTATCCAAGTCCCGAGTGGCACGAACTGCACGAGCGTCTCGAGCGGATCCGTTCCACCACCTTCGCCGTCGTCGGCACCCTGTCCGTGCCCCAGCAGCGCCTCACCGAACTCGTTGTCGCCGCGCTGGCGGCCGAGGTTCCCGAGGCGCTCGTACGCGAGCACGTCGCCGCCGTGATCAAGAACGACGGTCGCCTGAAGGTCATCTCCACCGGAGTCGTCCACCCACGTGCGCTGATGTCTTCCATCGAGTGGACGGTGACCGTTCACGAACTCGACGCCATCGATGACAGCTTGCTGATCGACGACCAGCTGGCCCCGATCGAATGGTGGACCCGTGGGGCCGGCAAGACGGTGATGGATGAAAGCGGCCACGCCCTCGGCCCAGTGCGCCGCCTCCTCATCCACACCGAATCCGACGACGACGACATGAACGACCGCGCCGAGTTCGTCGATGAAGATCGCATCGTGCTGCGCGGGCCGAGTGGCTGGCTGATGCCCCACGCCGGTTCCTCGGTCACGCTCTCCACGAACGGTTCCGTGCTGCACATCACAGCCTCCAAGCGCGTCACGCGGCCGTCCTCCCGGCAGGTGAGGGCGGTCAAGGCAGGATTCCCGTGCGCGATCGAGAGTGGACCCGAGTACCTCCGCAGCCTCTCCAAGCCCGGCCACGAGATGGTCTCGATCGGTGCGTGTCTCATTGAGGCCGTGGCTGCAGACCGTGCCGCGTTCCGCATCGGCCCAGTGCCCCCGGTTGCCGACCTGTGCGCAGCCGCCGGGCTGCGACTGGAGTACGGCACCGTCCACCGCGTCGCTACGGCGGCCTGAGCGTGGTCTCGACGGTGCTGAATATGCTCACTGGGAATACTGAATTCCTGCGGAATGGCGGTGGCGAGTTCGGTACAGTGCCGGTCATGGACACCATCGCCCCGAGCTTCCAATGGTCGGACTTGGCCCGTCGTTCGGGCGATGTCGGGGCGGCGCTCGACGACTTCGGCGAGGTCACGGTGGTCCGCGGTGCCCAGACCCTGCGGCTCGGTCCGCCGCCCAGCCGCGACATCACCACCGTCGTCCGCGACATGTGCGGGCTGCTCAGCGCCCTCGTTGCCAGCGACACGCCACACCAGGTCACCCGTGTCCTGGAGGCCGCGTGGCCATGGACGCGAGCCTTGCCGAAGGCCGACCAGATCGCGCTCGCGGCCGAAGTCGGCCCGGTCGCCGAGATGTGCGAGTCCCTCGGCAGCTACAAGGCGCTGATCGACGTGATCGCCGATTGGCGGCGCACAGCGCGCGCATGGGCGGAGGACGGTGCCGCGCCGATCCTGGTGCCTAAACCCGTGGACTCCGAAGTGTCCCGCCCGGAGACATGAGCAAGCGCAACGACCCTGCGATCCGGCCTGCCCGGGTTGGCGAGTGGACGTTGCGTCACGCATCGAACGAGGCCGCGGCCGGGTGGGACAACCTCTGTCGCCAGCAGCCGGGGCCGATCGCCACGCTGTACGACCGGCTGGTCCGCGACCCTCGTGCCGTGGACAACACGGATCGACAAGGCCGACTGAAGGGGTCCCTGTCCACGGCGCTGATCAAGGGCACGCCGCTCGAGCAGTGGCAGTACGAAGTGGCCGGTGGCGGCAGGGTCTGGTACGCAATCAGCGACGGCGACACCACCGTCTGAATCACCAAAGCGTCGGCCCGTCACCCCAACGAGACCAAGTAGCTCGCCACACCACCACCCGCCGTCGATGGCCTAACGTGCGGCCATGGTGAGCGACCACCCCGGACA
>JAYRWH010000093.1:0-8467 GCA_041918155.1 Ilumatobacteraceae bacterium
GCCTGCCATTTACAGCGGCCTTGCCTATCTCGCGCTCGTCGGGGCGGTGTCGGTGGCGAACGTTTCATCCACCACCAAGCTCACTTCACTCGGTGCGGTGATGCTGGTGATGTTGCGCTCGCTGTCGTACGGTCAGCAGTTGCAGGTGGCGCACTCGGGTATTCAGGCATCCATACCCGCTGTCCGAGACGTGTTCGAGGAGATTGGGCACTACGAACAGCAAGTGTTCGTCGACCAGGGCCAACCGGTGGGGACGGTCTGCCCCATCCGGCTCGACCAGGTGACCTTTCACTATGTGGAGGGTCAGCCAGTTCTGTGCGACGTGTCCGCAGAGATCGCCCACGGCGAGATGGTCGGCATCGTCGGTCCATCGGGTAGCGGCAAGTCCACTCTCGTGCAGCTGCTCCTCGGCCTGCGAGAACCCGTTGACGGCAAGGTGTCCGCGGCTGGAACTGACATCCGCAAGCTCCGGCACTCCGACTGGGCTCGAAGGGTCACCTTCGTGCCCCAGTCGCCGGTGCTCATCAGCGGCACCATCGCCGACAACATCTGCTTCTACCGCAATGTCATCAGCGAGGACGCCGTCGAGCGCGCTGCGAAGTCGGCCGGCCTGCACGACGAGATCCTCGCATTCCCCGACGGATACGCGCACCAGGTTGGCGACAAGGGCGGCAACCTCAGCGGTGGCCAACAGCAGCGGCTGTGCATAGCCCGCGCCCTCGCGGGCGATCCCGAATTGCTGATCCTCGACGAGCCGACAAGTGCACTCGACGCCCACTCGGAGGCGCTGATCCGCGCCACTCTCGAAGGGCTGCGCGGACAGATGACGATCGTCGTGATCGCGCACCGTCTGTCGACGATCGACCAGTGCGACCGGATCATGGTGATCCAGCACGGCACCATCGCCGCTTTCGACACCCCGGCGTCGCTGAAGGCATCGTCCAACTTCTACGCCGAGGCCGTCAAGCTGTCCGGCCTCGCATGAGCGGAGCACTTGAAGACTCGGCCGCACGAGTACCTGATCGCGGCGCGTCGTGGCGCGCCAATCGGCCGCTGAAGGCGTACCTCGCCGTCTCTGCCGTCGTCTTCGTCATGATGGTCGGTAGCACAGTCAACCACTTCTGGCCAGGGCTGGACTTCTGGGTGTGGCTGGGACCGGTCCGAGAGTTCGCCGCGCGTCCGCTGCACCCACATCATCCCCTGTTGGCTGTGGACGCAGCGGATTCGTACATGGGTCCCTACGGGTTCGTGCTCGGAATGGTCAGCCGTGTCACCGGTGTCGATGCGTTCGATGTGATGGCCGCGGCGGGTTTCGTCAATCTGTGTGTCGTTCTCGCCGGCATCTGGCAACTCGCCCGATGCTTGTCTCACCGAGCGTGGACGCCGCTGCTCACACTCGGTTTCACGCTCCTGGCGTGGGGGTGGAGCCCGTGGAGATGGTCGGGCTACTTGAACCTCAACTCACTCGGTTCGGTGTTGCCATTGGGGTCGACCTTTTCCGTCGGGGCCGCGCTCTTCTTCCTCGCGTCCTGGTGGCGCTGGCTCACAGTGCGTTCGAGACGCCAACTGGCGGCGGCAGCAGCGTGGCTCGTGGCCACCGTGCTCACGCATCAGATGACGGGGCTCTGGGCGATGCTCGTCGCCCTGGGGTTTTTGGCCGCCCAAGCCCCAACTCTCGCTGGCCGCGAATGGCGGGACTTCGCCATCGCCGGGCTCGCCTTCGGGGTGATGTTGCTGGTCTGGCCGTTCTACCCCGTCGTTCGGTTGGTCGCACATGTCGATGGCTTCGACGCGACCAATTCCGCCACGTATTCACGCGTCGTCATCCGTTCGGTTCTTGCCGTACCAGGTTTCGTGATCCTCTTCCGCCGCCTCGCCCGCCGACGCCGCGATCCTGTGGCCCTCGCGTTCGTAGTGGTGGCAGTCGTGTTCCTAGTCGGCTGGGTGACGGACAAGGGCTCCATCGGACGTGTGCTTCCTGGGGCGATGTTGATGGCACATCTCGCGATGGCCGATTGGGCAGCTTCGCGGCTCGAGGGTGAGGTGGGCCCCGGACTGTCGATCCGCTCGATTCGAGTCGGGTTGGTCGGACTTCTTCTTGTGGGGCTCGTGGGCACGTCGATGGGGTGGATCCGTTCGGTCCCGCGTGCCTTGGTGTCGTCGGCGCTGGCCGAGCGACTTCAACTCGACTCGGACGTCGACCCGAACCGGGCGTTCCGTGAGTACCTGAACGATGATGACGTTGTCGCGGCGTCGGTGGATGTAGCGCACGCGATCGGCGGGTATTCGGCCAAGGTGATGGCGGTTTCGGTCCCGGAGCCGTTCGTCTCGGACACGTCCGAGCGGCTGGGAGACCTTGATCTGGTCCTTGATCCCGATACGCCCGCAGATGTCCGGGCCAAACTGATCCGACGGTATGGCGTTGATACCTTGGTGGTCCATGCGGTCGACTCCGCTGCGCTGATGTCTCAGCTACCAGGATCGCGTTCCCTGGGTGAAGTGAACGGGCACGTGATCATCCGACTCGTCGAGTCGTAGGCCGAGGTCCCCCAGGGGCGCCGCGGCCTCGCTTAGGCGCGATGGTGTTCGTCGAGCCAGGCCTCGAGCATCAGCACGGCCCACAGGCGGTACTCCCAGTTCCTGCGGCCGGAGAGATGCTCCGCCCAGGTTGTGCGCAACGCCGTTTCGTCGAGCCAGCCGAGTTCGACACAGCGTGGCTTGGCCAGGAGGTCTTCGGCCCACGGACGCAACTCGTTGCGCAGCCAGCGAGCCAGAGGGGGATCGAAGCCGAGCTTGTGACGGTCGGCGATCCCCTTGGGCAACAGATCTTCGGCGAGGCGACGCATCACCAGCTTGCCGACCCCGCGGTTGGTCTTGTACTGGATCGGCAGCGACCACGAGTACTCCACGATCTCGCTGGCGAGCAACGGTGATCGAACCTCCAGCGAGGACGCCATGCTCGCCCGGTCGACCTTCACGAGCATCTGGTCGGGGAGCACGGTGGCCGTGTCGGTGAGCATCATCTCCTCGATCGCGGTGAGCGAACCGGTGCCGTCGGAGGGCTGTGGCCCGTGCGCTTCGAGACCAAGCATCGAACTCGGCCAGATGCCGGCCAACTGGTCCCATACGGGAGTCTCCTCGCGGAGGAGGTGGGCGGCCTTCTGAACCTTGTCGGCCAGGTTGGGGAAGTGCAGCCCGGGCGTCATCCGGCCGACGAAGTCGATCGCCCGCGGTCGAACACGCAGCGCCATGGCCGCCACCCGTCGACGGGCCCACCTGGGGAGCCGGTGGCCCCACTTGTCGACGGTGACTCCGAGGGAGTGGCGGTTGTAGCCGGCGAACAACTCGTCGCCGCCGTCCCCGCCGATGCACACCTCGACATGCTCGCGGGCAGCGCGACAGAGCAGGGCCGAGGGCAGCATCGACGGGTCGGCGAACGGCTCGTTCCACATCGCCGGCAGGCGGGGGATCAGGTCGAACGCCTCGTCGGCGCGCATGTTCAACGTTGTGTGGTCGGTGCCGAGGTGCTCGGCGACGGCCGACGCGTATCCGGACTCGTCGAGGCCGGCGAAGGGCATCGACACGGTGAAGGTGCGCAACCGTTGATGGCCCATGGCACGCTGGGCGAACGCGGCGACGAGCGAGGAGTCGATACCGCCGGAGAGGAAGGCGCCGAGGGGGACGTCGCTCTCCAAGCGCGCCGAGACCGATGTCGCGAGCAGTTGTGCGAACTCGTCGGCGGCAGCGTCGAGCGTCTTGGGCGTGCTGTGCTGCTTGGCGGCGGTGATGCACTCGCCCAGCGACCACCATGCCCGGTCGATCGGTGGATCGGCAGATCGATCAGCGTCGAACACGAGGTAGTGGCCGGGGGAGATCTGGTGCACGTCGGCGTAGATCGTGTGCGGGTGCGGAATGAACGACCAGCGCAACAGCGCCGCGGCCGATTTCGCATCGATGTCGAACTTCGCTCCGGAGACCTGGCGGAGCGCGACGAGTTCACTCGCGAATGCAATGAGCGCGCCCTGTTGCATCCAGTACAGCGGCTTCTCGCCGAGGCGATCGCGGGCGAGCACCAACTGACGCGTCTGGGTGTCATAGGCGGCGATCGCGAACATCCCCTCGACTCGCGACAACGTCTGCTCGATGCCCCAGGCGTCGATCGCTTCGGTGAGCGTCTCGGTGTCGCTGTGTCCGCGCCACTCGGCGACTTCATCGCCGAGCGCGGTGCGCAGAGCGTGGTGGTTGTAGACCTCGCCGTTATACGCCACGACCCACCGGCCCGAGTGGCTGGTCATCGGCTGGGCGCCTGCCGGGCTGAGATCGATGATGCTCAACCGACGGTGCCCGATCGCCACCCCGGCTGCTTCGTCGGTGAAGAACCCGTCCTGGTCGGGCCCCCGGTGCCGAAGGGTGGTGGTCATGTCGACAATGCTCGTGCCGAGAACGCTGGCCGGAGTGGGCCCGTGGATGACTCCGGCGATGCCGCACATGTCCAGATCCCTATCTCTGCAAACGAATGTCGAACCGCCAAGGCAGGAGGCTACAGCCTCTCCTCCCGCAGGGAAGGCGCAGTCACCGCTACCCTGGGAGCAACATGTCTGGATCGAATCGCCCTCCCGGCCAGCGACGGGGGAGGCCCCGTAGCACGCACCGGCCCGCAGAACACCTCACCCCGCCCCCGCCGCCGGCCCTCACGCTCGCCCAAGAGGATTACATCCCCACCGGCTTCGTCGACCTCGGGGTGCCGCCCAACATCGACTTCGGCCTGGCCGCGGCGGGTTTCACCACCCCATTCGCGATCCAGACCAAGGCCATCCCGGTTGCGATCACCGGTCGCGACGTGTGCGGCCGGGCCAAGACCGGCTCGGGCAAGACGCTCGCGTTCGGCGTGCCGCTGCTCGCCCGCCTCACCGGTGACGGCCGGCCCCGCCGCCCAACGGCCCTGGTGATGGTGCCCACCCGCGAGCTCGCCTTGCAGGTGTCCGAGGTGCTCTCGCCCGTGGCGATCGCCTGCGGTCGCACCGTGCTCGCCGTCTACGGCGGTGCCTCGCGCCAACAGCAGATCGATGCGCTCGCGATCGGTGTCGACGTGATCGTCGCCACCCCGCTGCGCCTCATCGACCTGCTGAAGGAGAACGAGCTGCAGCTCGACGGCATCGAGATCGTCGTGCTCGACGAGGCCGACCGCATGGCCGACGACGGGTTCACCCCCCAGGTGGAGTGGATCCTGCGCAAGGTCACCGGCGAGCACCAGACGATGTTGTTCTCCGCCACGCTCGACGGCGATGTGGCCCACCTCGTGGCCCGGTACATGAAGGATCCCGTCGAGGTCGCCGTCGACGGGGCCACCGACACCGTGGGCACGATGCACCACCTGTTCCTCGCCGTGCATCACATGGACAAGGACCGCGTGGTGGCCTCCATCGCCGGCGGGATGCTAAAGACGATCGTGTTCTGCCAGACCAAGCGCACCTGCGACCGCGTCGAGGAGAAGCTGCTGGAGCTGGGTGTGAAGGCCGCGGCGATCCATGGTGATCTCGCCCAGGCCGCCCGCGAGCGCGCGTTGAAGCGCTTCACCGATGGCCAGCTGGCCGTGCTCGTGGCCACCGACGTTGCCGCCCGCGGCATCGACGTCGACGACATCGGCGCGGTCATCCACTACGAGCCCGCCGGCGACGTGAAGGATTACCTGCACCGCAGCGGCCGCACGGCTCGTGCCGGCCGCGACGGATGGGCGGTCACGCTCGCGGAGTACAACCAGCACACCCAGGTGCGCATCCTCCAGCGCGGCATGCGGCTCGATCCGAACCCGCCGACCGAGGTGTTCAGCAACGACGTCCGGCTGAAGAACCTGCCCGACTTCGAAATGGAGTGAAACGTCGGTTGGTAACCGGTCCGGCAAGCGACTCTGCGATCTTCATCATCTCGTGGTGATTGTCCGAGTGTGTCGGACACAGACGAATAGTTCGACGAATGTTCGAGCACCCCACCGTTCCTGGACTCCTTCGCCTGCATTCGCGCACGATCGCTCGGGTCCGTCGCAATTCTCGGGGTCCCATCAGTCGGTTGGGCGGCGCTGTTGTTTCTCGTGGCTTCCCTCAGCCCACTCCGCCGATCGAGGTGTTCGGCAATAACCCCAGGATCAGAAGCCACTTCGACGTGTACCGCGAGTGGCATCGTGCCACTCGGAAGCCTCAGGTGGGTGGTTTAGGCTGCACCTGTGGTGGTCAAGTTCTCGCTGTTGCATGCAACCTTTCGGCGGACGCAGACTCCCGTGATCGTCAAGGAGGCTTGGATCGGGCGCGCCGCGCATCCGGGGCGCGTGGAGTACATCTTCGCTCTTGACACGGACGATCTGGAGTCTCTGGCGTGGACCGAGGGTCACGAACGAGTCGTATCGACGCCACTTCCTGGCTGTGTCACAGCGGTGCGCAACTGGAACGCTGCCGCTAGCGCTGCCACCGGCGATCTGCTCATCGTGATCGCCGACGATCTCTTTCCGCCGCAGGATTGGGACATCGGGCTGGACTCAATCATTGCCAACCTCGATCCCCGGTCTGTTTCGTTCGCAGTGAAGCTCTCGGACTCGCCACGAGCGGGTGATGTCCTTCTCCGACATCCGGTCGTCTCCCGCAAGTACTTCGATGAGTTCGGGCTGTTTTCGTCCAAGTACGAGGGCGTCTATTGTGACAACGACATAACGACGAGAGCCTTCTGGAAGTCGACGATCATTGACGGTCGGTCACTCATTCTTGAACACATGCACCCAATGCTCGTGGATACGCCATCCACTTCATCCCATGCCTTGGTCAACGCGGATTCTCAGTACTCTCGCGGCGGAGAGACCTACCGATCGTCCTGGCCGGCTTGGCGTCGCGGCGCGTTGGTCAGACTCGTCCCGCCGCCGACGCGGGGCACCTTTGCGTTGTCGCGGGTCTTGGCTAGGCAACGCTGGAACCGTTGCGCGGCTGGTTGCCGCTACTGCGCGTGGCTGCTATTGAAGCGTCGAGGCACGCGGTCGCCGACGCCTCCGGCCACTTGAGTTGGCCCACGTGCCAGGCGCTCTGAGCCGTCTCCGGCCACTCCCACCCACCGATCAAGCCGGCTGCCCGCGCAGCACGCGGGGCACACGATGCCTCTGTGCCGCTCGGTGCGGTTCAGTCATCCGAGTGCGAATCGGTGAGACACGGCCGCCACGGCATCGGCAATCGCTTGGCTCTCGGAGCAGGGCGTGAAGTAGGCGGGAGGGCCATCGTGGAAGACGGCTTCGAACGGTGTCTCAGCGAACCTGTTCAGGAGCGGCACGTCGACGGCCGAGGGTGCGGCGACGTCGTCATCTCGCCAGACGAGCGCTTGAGCGTTGTCAGGGCCGACCATCGTTCGCACCCGCAACTCTGGATGGAACTCGTGGATCGCGAGCATGACCTTGTATACGTCGCCATGCCATTGTGTGCCTTCCAATCCTCTGCGTGCACGCTCGGCCATCGATTCCTCGAGGTCCGGCATCGCTGATACGGGGTCAGTCGGGACCACATCGTCGATCATGACCACGCCTGAGGGACAGACTGCCAGGGCGTTGATGAGGTCCGTGTATGTCTGGCGGTACGTGTGAAGGCCGTCGAGGAAGACCAGGTCGAAGGTCGTTGTGGCATTGAGCGTGTTGAAGAACTCATCCGACGTGCTGACGATGATGGACGCGCATTTTGGTGGCTTCTCCGCTGCGAACATCGGAAAGGGCTCGACCCCCACTCGTCTCGGAACGCGTACCTGTTCGAATGTACGTCCCCTCTGGAGGCCGATCTCCAGGTAGCTACGGGCGCCGGGTATTCCTCGATAGATGGCGTTGATGCGCCGCGCGGATGGCCTGTGCGTGTCAAACGTCGGACGACTGAGTAAGCGTCGCGGACGGCCATCCTTCACGCGCCGGCGGTTGTCGACCGTGACCATCAGGTTGTGGGTTCTTAAGAGCGTGGCCATCCGAGAGATCTTCGACATCGCCGGGCAGTCTTCCATACCGGCGGGTGGCCCTGGCGGTTCCGCTGATTCAGAGGCCGGACTCGCTGCGAGCACCATTTGGAGGTGCATCGATCTCGTCATTCTGGCAGGCAGCGGCCCCGGTTCGAACGCCGACGCGCAATGGAAGAAGTGCAGTCCGAAGCCGAAGATGAGCAGGCCGACGGTGTTGCGGCGTACGTCGGACGGAAGCTTCTTCGCGGGGTACAGCGCGCAAGCACGCCGCGCAGGAGCATGTGCACGACGGTCGTGAGGTGGGCCTCGGCGGCCTGCAGAACGTGAACTCCTGAGAGGACCTGCTGGTCATGTAGCTTGTGTGGTATGGCTGAGCGGTCTACCACATCGACTACAATTCGGGTGTCGAAAGCAGTACGTGACGAGATTGGCGCGCTGGCCGCGCACGAGGACGTGACGCTCGACGAGATGCTCCGTCGGATGGCCCGGGCAGAGCGCC
>JAYRWH010000094.1:0-14313 GCA_041918155.1 Ilumatobacteraceae bacterium
ACCCCGGTCACTTGCGGCATGTCGGCAAGGCGTACCAGCGCGGCCGCGACGTCAGCGGCGTGGGCCGGGCAGCGGAACTCGTCGGTGAAGAACGACATGTACCGGTGCCCGCCGAGTACGGCCTCCACGTCGCGCTGGGGCGGCGCGAGCAGGTCGGTGCCGTAGAGCAACGAAGTGCGCACGACGAGCGCCGACGGGCAGGCGGCCTGCACCTCGTACTCGGCCTCGGCCTTCCACCGGCCGTAGTCCTGGGTGGCGTCGGGTTGATCTGCCTCCGTGTAGGGAAGTGATCGCCCGGCGAAGACGAGGTCGGTCGACAGGTGGATCAACCGGGAACCGGCCTCGGCCGCGGCGACCGCCACGTTGCGGCTGCCGTCGACGATCGTGCGCCATTCGTCGCGGCGGTAGGCGAGGTGCGCCACCACGTTCGGCCGCCAGGCGGTGATCTCCTCATGCACCCGCGTTCGCTCGCGCACGTCGAGCACCCGCGATGCGGGTGCCATCAGCTCCCACTCGCCGGCCTCGCTGGCGAGCACGAGGTGACGGCCGAGGAACCCACTGGCGCCGGTGACAAACATGATCCGTTTCCGCCGTGGTCGCCAACGCACATCTTGATCATGCCAGGTACGGTGAGCGACCGTGCACCAGCCGCACCCCGCCGCGATCGCCCGCCATCCCCACCTCGCCGAACCGCTGCGCGCGGGGTGGGTGCGCGTCGATCTGCACAGCCACACGATGTGGAGCGGTGACAGCACCACGACGCCCGAGGAGATCGAGGAGTCGGTCGTGGAGGCCGGTCTGGATGTCGTGTGCATCACCGACCACCACGCGATCCGGGGCGCCCGCGAACTCGCCGAACGGCTGCCCTGCCGGGTGATCATCGGCGAGGAGATGCGTACCCATGCCGGCGAGATCATCGGCCTGTTCCTCTCCGAGCGCATCCCTCACGGGCTGCCCGCCGGCGAGGCCGCGGGAGCGATTCGCGCGCAGGCCGGCCTCGTCTACGTGCCCCACCCGTTCGACCCCACCAAGCGCAACCTGGCCGAGCCGGCGCTGCGCGAACTCGCTGCGGCCGGCCTGCTCGATGCGATCGAGGTGCTCAACGCGAAGACATCGCTGCGCAGCCTCAACGAGCGGGCCGCGGCCTTCGCCGCCGAACACGATCTGGCCGCGGGAGCCGGCAGCGACGGCCATGTGCCGTATGCCCTCGGCAGTGCGTACGTGGAGATGCCCGACTTCGACGGGCCGGCGGAATTCCTTGCCTCGCTGCGGATCGGCCGCATCGTCGGCCACCACTGGGACGAACACCGTCCGTGGAAGGCCCGGATTCTCCCCAGCGTCACCATCGAGTAGTAGAACTGCACGATGCCGCTGCTTCACGCGATCGTCCTTGGCCTGGTCCAGGGGCTCGCCGAATTTCTGCCGATCTCCTCCAGCGGGCACCTGCTGTTGGTGCCCTGGATCTTCGGTTGGAACGACTTCGCCGACCAGTCGATCGAGAAGGCGTTCGACGTCGCGCTGCACCTCGGAACCTTGGTGGCCGTTGTGGCGTACTTCCGCCGCGACCTGGTGAAGTACGTCTCCAAGGGCACGATGCTCGTGATCAAGCGGGAGAAGCCGGCCGACCCGGACGGTCGCCTTGCCTGGTTCCTGGTGATTTCGGCGCTGCCCGCTGCTGCGGTCGGGGCGGTGGCCGAGGATGTCATCGACGAGAAGCTCGGTACGCCGGGCCTCATCGCTGCGTCGCTGGTGGTCTTCGGCCTCGTTCTGCTGTGGGCCGACCAGCGCCACGGCAAGCGCACCATCGACCAACTCGAATTGCCCGACGCGCTGAAGATCGGCGCGGCCCAGATCATCGCCCTCAATCCGGGTACGTCGCGCAGCGGCATCACGATGACGGCGGCCCGCCTGCTCGGCTTCAGCCGCGACGCGGCTGCTCGGGCGAGCTTCCTGATGGCCATCCCGGTCACCGCCGGCGCGGTGGTGCTGAAGCTGGCCAAGCTGGCCAAGGACGGTGTTCCCGAGGGCTTGGCCACGCCGATGATCGTGGGCATCATCACCAGCGCCGTCTCCGGGTGGCTCGCCGTGTGGGGTGTGCTGCGCCTGGTGCGCACGCGTTCGTTCGCCCCGTTCGTGCTCTACCGCATCGAACTCGCCGTGCTGGTGTTCGCATTGATGATCGCTCGCATCCGCTGATGTTGACCTGACTCGTCGGCGGTGGGGTTGTCCCTACCACGGCTCCACCTGCCCTCCGGATGGTGGATCTGCCGTGGCCCGTTCACCATCGAGGCATGCGTATGACACTGTTCCCGGACATCATGGAGGTCGCGCCATGAACACCCTTCGTCGCTGGTATTCGCCCTACGCCCACGCCCGCCTGTGGAAGCAGTCGGCCCACCTGCTGGCCGACCTCGTCGTGGGCGTGGCCCTGTTCAGCTACGTGGTGACGATGCTGTCCACCAGCTTCGGCCTCGCCGTAACCCTCCTCGGCCTGCCCCTCCTGGCCATCACATTGGTGACGGGCCGGTGGATCGGCGCCATGGAGCGCGGTCGGGTGCGAGCGCTGCTCGGCGTGTCGCTGCCGGGGTGGCCCGCCCTGTCCCCGGTGGGATCGTGGTGGCAGCGCATGGTGCAGCGCTTCAAGGACACACCGGGGTGGAAGGGCCTCGCCTACGGCGTTGTGATGTTGCCACTCGGCGTGGTCACGTTCACCGTCACCGTCGTGATCTGGTCGGTGGCCTGGAGCATGGCGCTGTACCCCCTGTTCGGGTGGGCGCTGCCGTACGACGAGGGCACCTGGCAGCCATCGGGATCGCTGCAGGCATTGATCTGGACGGGCTCGTTCGTCGTCGGCTGGTTGCTCGTGGCAGCTCTGCCGCCGGTGATCGGCGGGCTGGCGAAGGCCGATGTCGCACTCGCGCGGTCGCTGTTGTCTCCCGACGACTCGGAAGCACTGCGGGTGCGCGTGGGTGAGCTGCAGGAAAGCCGCGACGCGAGCACCGAATCGGCGACGCTGGAGTTGCGCCGCATCGAGCGCGACCTCCACGACGGTGCCCAGCAGCGGCTGGTCAGCGTGGCGATGAACCTCGGCATGGCCAGGGATCGTCTGGATGAGAGCGACGATCCGCAGGCCCGTGAACTTGTCGGCCGTGCCCATGACGAGGCCAAGCAGGCGATCGTCGAGCTACGCGAACTGGTTCGCGGCATCCACCCGGCGGTGCTCACCGATCGCGGGCTCGACCCAGCCGTCTCCGCCCTCGCTGCCCGCTGCTCGGTACCGGTGAGCGTGCAGAGCGATCTGGCCCGGCGTCTGCCGGCGGTTACCGAGGCGGCCGCCTACTTCGTGGTCGCCGAGGCGCTCACCAATGTCGCCAAGCACAGCGGTGCCGCGAGTGCGTCCGTGCGCCTCGTCGATCGCGGCGACACTGTGCTGGTGGAGGTGCACGACGACGGTGTCGGCGGCGCAATGGTGCGCGAGGGCAGCGGCCTGCAGGGCCTGCACGATCGGGTACGCGCTGTCGAGGGCCGCCTGCGTATCGCCAGCCCCGAGGGCGGCCCCACCACGCTCGTCGCGGAGCTGCCATGCGGATTGTGATCGCCGAGGATTCGGTGCTGCTACGCGAGGGCCTCACCCGCCTGCTCGCCGAGTACGGCCACGAGGTGGTCGACGCCCTCGGCGACGCCACCGGCCTGGCGGCGAGCGTCGAGCACCATCAGCCCGACCTCGTAATCGTCGATGTGCGCATGCCCCCCACGAACACCGACGAGGGCCTGCGCGCCGCGGTGGCGCTGCGTCGCGACCGGCCGGCAACTCCCGTGCTCGTGCTCTCGCAGTATGTGGAGGAGTGGTACGCGACCGAGCTGCTGGCGATGGGCACAGTGGGCGTCGGCTACCTCCTGAAGGAGCGCGTCGCCGACGTGCGCGAGTTCGTCGAGGCGGCACGGCGCGTCGCCGACGGTGGCACCGCACTCGACCCGGAGGTCGTGAGCCAACTGCTCGTGCGCAGCCGTCGCCGCGAGCCATTGGACGCGCTCACGGCCCGCGAGCGCGAGGTGCTGTCGCTGATGGCTCAGGGCCTGTCGAACGCGGCGATCGCCGAGGCGCTCGTCGTGAGCGCCGGCGCCGTGGAGAAACACATTTCGTCGATCTTCCTGAAGCTCGACCTGCCCCCTTCCGAGCACGAGCACCGCAGGGTGCTCGCGGTGCTTCGCTACCTAGGCTGAGCGGGTGACCCGCCCTTCACTCGTCCTGCAGACGGTGCCGCTCGGCTTCCAGTGGCCGACGGTCGACCCGTTCCTGTTCTGTGTGCATCACCTCGACCTGTACCCCGCAGGCGACGAACGATTCGCGCCGCGGGCCTCGCTCGCCGGGCGCAACATCGGCAGCGACTTCGAGCCGCGCGACGGGTGGCGGATGTACCACGGCTCCACCGTGCCCGGCTTCCCTGAGCACCCGCACCGCGGCTTCGAGACCGTCACCTTCGCCCGTCAGGGGCTGATCGACCACAGCGACTCGATGGGTGCCGCCGCTCGTTTCGGCCGCGGCGACGTGCAGTGGATGACCGCCGGTCGCGGTGTGGTGCACAGCGAGATGTTCCCCCTACTCAACCGGGAAGGCGCGAACACGGCCGAGCTGTTCCAGATCTGGATGAACCTACCCGCCGCCGACAAGATGGTCGAACCGCACTTCAAGATGCTGTGGAGTGAATCCATCCCGATGTGCGAGCACCGCGACGACGCGGGCCGGCTCACCACCGTCACTGTCATCGCCGGTGAGTACGACGGGGTCACGCCGCCCTCGCCGCCGCCGGCGTCGTGGGCAGCGAAGTCGGATTCCGATGTCGCCATCTGGCACGTGGTGCACATGCCGGGCGCCACGCTCACGTTGCCCGCCGCCACCCACCCCGCCGCCGTGCGCGTGCTCTATGTGTTCGGTGGCTCGGTGGCCATCGACGACCAGCAGGTGGTCGCCGACACCGGGGTGGTGGTCGACCCGACGCAACCGGTGCCGCTCGTCGCGGGCGACGGCGGGGCCGAGATCCTGATGCTGCAGGGCCGCCCCATCGCGGAGCCGGTGGCGAAGTACGGGCCGTTCGTGATGACCACGGAGGCGGAGATCCAGCAAGCGTTCGTCGACTATCGCCGGACTGGCTTCGGCGGCTGGCCGTGGGACAGGCCGGATCCGGTGCACGGCGCTGTCGCCGAGCGGTTCGCCCAGCACGCCGACGGTCGTATCGATCGCCCTCAGTCCGTCGGCTGACCGCGGGCGAGCACTACCCCGCCCACCGCGACCTCGGCGCTCACCGCTTCCGCGCACGACGGCGGCACGGCCACCTCCACCACCTCGGCGTTGGCGCGCGCGACGACGCCGTCGCACCACCGCGCCCCCTGGCCGAACACGCCGACCCCGTCGCCGGGCACGAGCGCCGGTGCACCGGTGGCATCGACCGCGAACACGGCCCAGTCCGCCGGAACGGCCTCCGTGCCGGCGATGTCGGCGGCGACCACGATCTCGCCGGCCGCGATCGGCCGGGCAACGAGCGCGCCCTCGGTCGTCGCCGAGACGGCGGAGACAGGCACCATCGCCCGCGGGTACTCGCGGCGCTCGACTGCGAGCACATCGCCCGGGCCGAGCGCGTGGGCGGCTACATACACCGTGCGCGATGTGCCCCATTGCTGCCGGGCATGGTCGGCAGCGGATTGGGCGCCGGCCACCGACGCCCACGCGAGCGCGGCGCACGCGCCAGCGAAGAGCCAGTAGAGCCATGGTCGGCGCGCCAGTTCAAGGCGCATACGGGGCAACACGGACATGACGACCTCCAGCGAACGGGCTGCTCAGTTGGGGGAAGTCGAGGGCACCATATCGGGGTGCCCCGCTGGTTCAGTCGCTGCTCGACGAACTCGCGGTGGGCGTGGATGACGGCGCTGCCGCCGGGGCCGCCGCGGACGAGCCCGAGTCGCCCGACGACGACGAGCCCGAGTCGCCCGACGACGACGAGGTGGAGGCCGGGGCAGTGCTCGCCGACTTGCCCGAGCCGCCGCGGTTGTCGGTCTTGTAGAAGCCGCCGCCCTTGAACGTGACGCCCACGGGCAAGAACACCTTCTTCACCTTCATCATCTCGCCGCGGGTGGGGTGCAGCGCCTCGATGAGGGCGTCGTCGGAGAACGCCTGCTGCACCTCGATGGTCTCGTCGGTGTCGATGAACTTGTAGACATAGGTCGGCATCGCAGGGCTCCGTCGGCGGGGGTTAGCAGTCGGCCAAGGCGACTGCTAATGGTAGCGGGGTGGTGACCACGTAGCATCATGCGCATGCGGGCGCGTACAGCAGTCATCCCGGCGGCGGGGATGGGCACCCGGTTCCTTCCGGCGACCAAGGCGGTCCCCAAGGAACTCCTGCCGATCATCGACACGCCGGCGCTGCAACTCATCATCGACGAGTGCGTCGGCGCAGGGTTCGACCATGTCGTGGTGATCACCAGTCATGCCAAGCCGGCGATCGAGGCCTACTTCGAGGACGCGCCCGAAGTCGTCGCCAAGCTGCGCAGCACGGGCCGCGACGCGGTGGCCGACCACCTCGAAGCGATGGGCCGCGATGTGCGGATCAGCTTCGCCTACCAGGACGAGGCCCACGGCCTTGGGCACGCCGTGGGCTGTGCGCGCGAGAAGGTCGGCGACGAGCCGTTCGCGGTGCTGCTGCCCGACGAGATCATGGGCGACTCCAGCCTGCTCGCCCAGATGGCCGACCTCGGTGCCGTCACTGGTGGCAGTGTGGTGGGCCTCAAGCGGGTATCGCGCGACGACGTTTCGAGCTATGGCGTGATCGATCCGGTCGGGGAGGTCGATGCCGACGGTGTGGTGCAGGTGCGCACGATGGTGGAAAAGCCTTCGGCCGCCGACGCACCGAGCGATCTCATCATCATCGGCCGCTACGTGCTCACCCCCGACGTGTTCGACTGCATAGAGCGCGTACAGCCCGGCGCGGGCGGCGAGATCCAGCTCACCGATGCGTTGCGCATGCAGGCCGAGGCCGGTCCGTTCCACGGGGTGCTCAGCGATGTGCGCCGCTACGACACGGGCAATCCGTTCGGCTGGCTCACCGCGGTGGTGGAGCTCGCGCTCGACGACGATCGCATCGGTACCCAGTTCCGCGATTGGCTGCAGGCGCGGATGTGAGCTGAGTGGATGTGAACTGGGCCGACTCGCTGCGCGCCCGCTTGGCCGAGCTCGGCGAGCCCGAACGGGCGGCGGGTGAGAAGGCGTACCTGAAGAGCGAGCTCGCCTTCCTCGGGGTGCGGGTGCCCGACGTGCGCCGTGAGGTGAAGGCGGTGCTGCGCGCGAAGCCGGCCCTGGATCACGACGAGTTGTTCGAGCTCGCCGATGACCTGTGGTCGCAACCGGTGCATGAGCACCGCCTGGCTGCGGTGGAGGTGCTGCACGGCGCGCCCCATCTCGTGGATGCGGTCGATCTGCCGTGGATCGAGGCGCACCTGCGCGACTGCCGCACCTGGGCACTCGTCGATCCGCTGGCGGGCTGGGTGGTGGGCGAAATCGTGATGTGCCGGCCGAACGCGGCGCTGCCGGTGCTCGATCGCTGGGTCACCGACGACGACTTCTGGATCCGCCGTTCGGCGATGCTCGCGCTCGGGAGGTCGCTCGCTCGCGGCCGCGAACTCGATCGCTGCTTCGCGTATGCAGACCGGCTGCTGCCCGAGCGCGAGTTCTTCATCCGCAAGGTGATCGGGTGGGTGCTGCGCGATCTCGCTCGCTCACATCCGGCCGAGGTGAGCTCCTGGTTGCGGGCGAACATGGCGACGATGAACCTCGTCACCTTGCGCGAACCGTCGCGCCGCCTGCCCGACGCGGCGGAACTTCGTGCGCTTTACGACGCGGCGGCCGGAAGGCGGCGGAACAGCTCGGGGTAGTCCAGCACGACGCCGTGCTCGTCGACGTCGAGGTCCACGGTGAATCCCGTCTCGGTGTTCTCGTGGCGCCAACGATGGGTGCCCATGCGTGTGTAGCGCTGCAGGACGGCGCGTGCCTCCAGTGTCTCGGGGTCGACGACCACGACGGGTAGCTCCGCGGTGTGGCCCACATCGAGGGGCAGCCGGCGGATGGGCAGGGTGTTCGTGAAGGGTGTGCACGCGAGGTCGATGTCGTAGCACCCGTCGAGTTCGGTGCGGTGGGCGCCGTTCATCTCGCCCCAGCGGCCGCGGCCGTCGGTGGCGAGCCACAGGTCGGGTTCGTCGAGGTCGCGGAACAACAGGAACTGGCGCACCTGCCAGCTGGGCGAGAGGCGCAGCACGTACTGAATGCGCTCGCGGCTGACGGTCCCGCTGACCGTGAATCCTTCGTTCTCCCACAGGATCGTGGTGGTCTCGCCGTCGCCACCGTCCCACGTCGCCCAGGCCACGAGATGGCCCGGCGCCTGATGCGCTGCGGGGAAGGGCGAATACGAGGTCATCAATGCCACGGTACCGTTGCGCCCGTGATCGACATCGCCGAGGCCCGTCACCATGTGCTGGAGCATTGCCCACCTGGTGCGCCGCTGGTGACGCCGTTGCGCGAGGCGATCGGTTGTGTGCTGTCCGACTCGGTGGTGGCGGTCGAGTCCGTGCCGCCATTCGTGAACAGCGCCGTCGATGGCTACGCCGTCGTGGCCGCATCGCTCGTCGACGCGCCCGTCGAGCTGCCCGTCGTGGGCGAGGTCGCTGCTGGGGCGTTCACCGACCGTGTGCTGCAGCACGGCGAGGCGATCCGCATCATGACCGGTGCGCCGCTGCCGACGGGTGCGGATGCGGTGGTGATGGTGGAGGACACCGAGCGCCTCGGCGACGGATCGCGGGTGCTCGTGCGTCGCTCAATACGCGTCGGAGATGCGATCCGTGGTGTTGGCGACGATGTCCCCGCCGGTACCGAGCTCTACGCCGCCGGCACCGTCATCACGCCGGCGGTGCTGGGAGTGCTCGCCAGTGTGAATGTGCGCGACGTGCCGGTGCACCCGCGCGTGCGGGTCGCCGTGTTGTCCACCGGCGACGAACTGATCGACGACGGCTCGCCGCTGCAGCCGGGCCAGATCCGCGAGAGCAACCGCACGATGCTGTTCGAGGCGTTGCGCGAGGCCGGCTGCGAGGCCGTCGACCTCGGCATCGTCCGCGACGACGAGGTCGCGCTCGAGTCAGTCTTGCGCAAGGCGGCCGACTGGTGCCATGCGATCGTCACCAGCGGTGGCGTGAGCATGGGCGATTACGACATCGTGAAGGCGGTGCTCTCGCGACTGGCTGGCATGCGCTGGATGCAGATCGCGATCAAGCCGGCCAAGCCGTTCGCGTTCGGCCTGCTCGCTGCGAGCGACGGGCGCGGGGTGCCCGTGTTCGGCCTGCCCGGCAACCCGGTCAGCTCACTGGTGAGCTTCGAACTGCTTGCGCGGCCGGCGCTGCGGCGGATGATGGGCCACACCCACCTCGATCGCCCGATGGTGCTCGCAGTGGCCGCCGATGGGCTGCCCCGCCGGCCCGACGGCAAGGTGTACCTCCTGCGCGTGTTCGCCGAGTTCGCTCCTGATGGTCGCGTGCACGTCCGCTCCGTGGGCGCGCAGGGCAGCCACCAACTGGCCGCCACCTCCACGGCCAATGCGATCGCGGTGGTGCCCGATGGCGAGGGCATCGCACCGGGCGGCGACGTGGCGACGATGCTGCTGTCGGCCGACGCGATGGGGGTCACGCGTTGGACCTGACGGATGGCTTTGGCCGCACGGTCCGCGACCTGCGCATCTCGGTCACCGATCGCTGCAACTTCCGCTGCACCTATTGCATGCCGGCCGAGGGCATGCAGTGGCTGCCGCGCAGCGAGGTGCTGACGTTCGAGGAGATCGAGCGCCTGGCGCGGGTGTTCGTGGAGCACTTCGAGGTCGACGGCCTGCGCCTCACGGGTGGCGAGCCCACCGTGCGCGCCCACCTGCCGGTGCTGGTGCGCAAGCTCGCCCACCTGCGCCTGCCCGACGGGCGCACGCCCGATCTGTCGATGACGACCAACGGCTCGATGCTGCGCAATATGGCGCACGAGCTGCGCGACGCCGGCCTGCAGCGGGTGAACATCAGCCTCGACACGCTGCAACGCGACCGCTTCCTGCAGATGACCCGCCGCGACGAACTCGATCGTGTGCTCGACGGCATCGAGGCCGCCAAGGAGGCCGGGTTCGCGCCGGTGAAGGTGAACGTGGTGGTGGAGCGTGGGGTCAACGACGACGAGATCGTCGACCTCGCCCGCTACGGCCGCGAGCACGAGGTGGAGGTGCGGTTCATCGAGTTCATGCCGCTCGACGCCGGCGGTCACTGGCGCAACGAGAAGGTCTTCGGCCAGGACGAAATCGTGGCCGCGATCCACGCGGTGTTCCCGCTGCAGCCGGTGCCTGCCCGCGGCGCGGCGCCGGCCGACCGCTGGAGCTATCTCGACGGCAAGGGCACCGTCGGCGTGATCCCGTCGGTCACCAAGCCGTTCTGCGGCGACTGCGACCGCGTGCGCCTCACCGCCGAGGGCCAGTTCCGCACCTGCCTGTTCGCGACCCACGAGTTCGATCTGATGACCCTGATGCGCGATGGCGCCGACGACGAGCACCTCGCCGCCGAGATCCGTCGCGCCGTCGGCACCAAGTGGGCCGGCCATCAGATCAACCAGGTGACGTTCGTGAAGCCCCGAAGGACCATGAGCCAGATCGGCGGCTGACCCCCCGGTCGCGTGCGCCGGTGCGAGTGGCAGGCCGCCGGTGCGAGTGGCAGGCCGCCGGTGCGAGTGGCAGGCCGCCGGTGCGAGTGCCTCGGTGCCACCCGAGTGCCACAGCGCACCCAGGGTGCCATGTAGCACTCGAAAGCGCGGTCGCCAGATCGCCGAGTCCTCGATGCGCATCTCGAAGACTTCGCGATGACCTCTCCGCCGGCGCCGTGGTAGTGATCAGCGACGACCGGATCGCGTCCGGCGGCTACCGCTCCTGGACGACACTCGATCTACGGCGTGTACCGGAGGGAGACGGTACGGACACCGCAGGTGGCGGGAGTCGACGGGGGCGTGGCTGCGACCGGACCGGTCGCGCGCGTCGGGTCGGACGAGACGGGTGAACCGGGAGCCGGCGTGAACGTGGGGAGCACCAGCGATGCCGGCGAGCCGTCGGAGCCGGCGGCGAGGCCCTCGGCCCAGTCGCGGCCGTGCTGTATGGTCATACCCTCGGCGAGCGCGACGAGTTCCCCGGCCGTGCCGCCCTTGAGGCCCAACTTCGCCGAACCGTCGCCCCGGGTCCATGCGAGGAACGTCCAACCGTCGACGGTGTAGGCCCACGCCGCGTGCCCGTTCACCGTGGTCGAGGTCACGATCGCAGACCCAAGCAAGCCGACAAGTGCTCCCGCGGGACCGACGAGCGTCTGCGCCATTTCGGCCGTGCGGCCGTCGGCAGTCGTGAACGAGACGACGAATCCGGTGTCGATCCGGCCGATTCCCCCCATCGAGGTCCAACCCGCGGGTACCTGCAACGAGACATGGTTGCCCTCGACCACTAGGTCGTCGAGCACGGCGAGCGCGTCGGCCGACCAGGCGGTCTCCTGTGGGAGGCGTTCGCCGATGGTCACCACCAAGCACGACGTCGACGTCGCGTAGTTCACCGACCCTCCCTCGATACTTGCCGCGAAGGTGCTTCCGTTGATCCTCCGCTGATCTGCCGTGGCCGGGAGCGAGCCATCTTGGGATTCTGCCTCCGCCACGTTCACGACGAACGGCCGGCCCTCGGGTGTGAGGAGGACTGCTCGATCTCCGCTGCCCCCGTCGGTGAAGCTGAGGACCTGACTCACGTGCATCCCGGCGGGGTACAGAAGTTGGTCGAGCTGGGTCGGGGCCAGCGGCGTCGAGTGGGCCGGTGGTGCGCCATCGCCCTGTCGCGAGAACAGGTACAGGCCGGTCCCGAGGGCGGCGACGGCGACGACCGCGGCGGCGATCGCGAACAGTGGCCGGCGGTTGGTGGCATCGGCCTCCGTCGCCAATTGGCGGACAGGGTGCGCCTCGGCGGGCGGGGCGGTGGCGACGATGTCGGCGAGGACGGCGCGCACGGTGCGATCGAGTTGGTCGTTCATCGGAGTGCCTTTCGGAGTTGCGCGCGGGCACGGAACAGGTGGCGGCGGACGGTGCCGGGCGAGACCCGCAACAGCGCCGCCGTGTCGCGCTCGGTGAGGTCTTCCCAGTAGACGAAGTAGACGACGGCGCGCTGCGACAGGCTGAGGCCGGCCACGGCCCGGCGCACGTCGACGAACGAGTCGGGTGGCGCGCCCTCGGGCGGGCCGATCGCGGCGAGGTCGCGCACCCAGCGCCGTTCACGCGACCGGCGCAGGTCGTGCGCGCGGTTGCTGACGGCACGGAACAGGTAGGCCCGCCGGTTGCGCACGTCGCCCAGCGCCAACGAGTCGGCGGCACGCAGAACGGCTTCCACCACCAGGTCGTGCGCATCGGTCGGCCCGACCAGCACCGTCGCGAAGCGCAACAGCTCGGGCGCGTGTTCGCGCCACAGCTGTTCGGTGAGGGTGTGCGGACTGTCGTCGATCCTGCTCATTCAACTGTGTGACGCCGCCGCTGCGGGCTTCGCGTGACAGCGGGCTATGCCCGTGACACGGTGACCGGATGCGGGCTGTGGGCAGCGAGGGCCCGGAGATCGTCGACGTCGGTGGTGAGCGCGATCGCATCGCCGAGCGCGGCGGCGAACGCGACAACGATCGCGTCGGTGGCCGAGACGGTGCCCGCTCGCCCGGTGGCAGTGCGCAGGGCCGCGGCCTCGCGTGCCAGGCCCTCGTCGACATCGTGGATCTGACACATCTGCAGCAGTTGGTTCGCGGCGAAGTCGCGCCGATGGTCGCCGGTGAGCGTCTCCGTGAGAACGACCGCGGGTACCTGCGGCGGCCACATGTCGAGCCGGCGGAGTTCCGACAAGCGTGCGCGCTGACCTGCGAGTGCCGACACCCCACCCGAGTCGAGCACGAGATTCATGCGCTGCGCCGACGTTGCGTTCGCGGTGCGGGTTCGCCGGCGACGACGCGCACCGCCCACTCGGCCGCCTCGACCCGCTCGGCCTCCGGGATCGGCCCGAACTCGGCCTCCATGTCGGCGAGGTACATGTCGAGCGCGGCGATCTTGCGCAGGCGGTCGAGCTCGAAGGCGACGGCGCGACTGGCGAGGCGCGACACGTTGAGGCCGTGCCGCCGCGCTTCGTCGACCACGTCGTCGGGAATGGTGATGTTCACCCGCGCCATGCGCATATCATACACACTCCCGTTGAGCGAGCCTCCGAGTCGCTCCGGCGGGACAGGGTCGACGGAAACCCTCGAAGGATCGCCAGGGCGTAGGCTGAGCGGCGATGCGATCACGCCGTGCGGTCGTGGCGCCGCTCGTAGTGGCGCTGATGCTCTCCGTGGCGGTGCGCGCCGATGGAGCTCCCGAAGCGTTCCCCGGCACGGTGGACGAGCCGGCGACGGCGACGCAGCACGCGGTGCGGCTCACTCCGCCGACCTCGCCGACCTCGCCCATGATCGGCGGGTGCCGGGTGTTCCCGCCCGACAACGCTTGGAACCAGAAGGTCGCCGGCGCGCCGCTGAAGGCGAACAGCGCCCAGATCATCGCCTACATCCAGGCCCACGGCACCGACAACCTGCACCCCGACTTCGGCGAGAACCAGACCTACGGACTGCCCTACGTGGTGGTGCCCCAGGGCCAGGCGCTCGTGCCGATCACGTACACCGAGTACGGCGACGAGAGCGACCCCGGCCCGTTCCCCATCCCGCTCAACGCGGCGGTGGAGGCCGGCAGCGACGCCCACATCCTGGTGGTGCGCCAGGGCACGTGTGACCTCTACGAGCTGTACCACGCCCACCGCACCGCCAATGGCTGGGCCGCGGGCAGTGGGGCGCACTGGAATCTGAACTCGAACGCACTGCGTCCACTCGGCTGGACGAGCGCCGATGCGGCCGGCCTGCCGATCACGCCTGGCCTGGTGCGCCACGACGAGGTCGCCGCGGGCCACATCGACCACGCGATCCGGGTCACCTTCGACGTCACCTGCAGTGGCTACATCCTCCCTGCCACCCACCTCGCCTCGAGCACGTCGTGCGCCACCAACGCCCCGCCGATGGGCATGCGCCTGCGCCTGCGGGCCGACTACCCGATCACCGCTTTGGCGCCCCAAGCGCGGGCGATCGCCCAGGCGATGAAGGACTACGGCCTGATCGTGGCCGACAACGGCAGCAACTGGTTCTTCCAGGGCGCGCCCAGCCTGGGCTGGGACGACG
>JAYRWH010000095.1:0-47650 GCA_041918155.1 Ilumatobacteraceae bacterium
AGGGACACGCCTCGAAAGCGTGCGAGGTGCAAGCCTCCGTGGGTTCAAATCCCACCCCTTCCGCCATGTGATGTCGCGAGACATCCCGGACAGCCCGAACCCACAACGGGTCGGGCTGTTGCCGTTCTCAGGGTCGGTTGACAGGCCAACGTGCAATAATCGCTGAAGTGAGCAACTCGGACACGACCTCGTGGGCGGCCATTGGCGCGATTTCAGCTGCGTTTCTTGCGGCCGCCGCGGTCGTCTCCTGCAGCAGCGGGTCAGAGTCGTTAACCCACTCCACGACTGCGGAGGTCACCGCAGGTTCGATGGGAGACGAGCCGAGTCCTCCGCTGAGTGGATACCTGACTGAGTACGACGGGTTCGACCGACTGCTCCAGTTCCCTGGCTCGTACTCGATCAACGGCAGGGCTTTCCCGCACAGCGTCTGGGTTTGCGACTGCAACGGAGGCATCGTGAGGGCGGAACTGGGGAACGCGTTCGGTCAGGTCTCGGGGTGGGTCGGGGTTTCGGACGACGATGAGGCCGGCACAGTCGTGGACTTCACGATCGAGTCCGAGGACGGGCTGCTCTTCGAGACGACGGCTCGATACGGCGAGGATCCCAAGCCGTTCACCGTTGATGTGTCCAACGTGCTTCGCCTGACGCTGAAGGTGGTCGAGGTGAATCGACCCGGCTCACAGTCAGTGGGCGGCGTATTCGCCGACCTGACGCTCGTCGCGTCATCGTGACGGCCCGCGTACGGCATCACCCATCACGTTGAAATGCTTGCGCAGGACCGTGGCATGCTTAGGGCACCGCGCTCGTGGAGACCGATCGAATCCAGATCGGACCCCCCAGCCTCAGCGGTAGTCTCGGCACTATTGAAGCCGGGCCGATACTCGGGGCCTTGAGCGGCCCGGCAGTCGCCGCCCTTGGCTCTCTCGTTCGTAGCCGTTACGGGATGAGCCCAGCTCGCCGTCAGGTGCTCCGAGATGTAGCACTTCTGAAGGAGAACAGCCCGAACCCACAACGGGTTCGGGCTGTTGCCGCTTTCAGGGTCCGTTCAGGTTGAGGGGTCGAGGGCCGGTTGCTGGGCTGCGGCCATGAACCGATCGAGGCGCTGCTGCATCTCCGGCCCAGCCAGGCTGTGGCTCATCGCTTCGTACGCGGCCTCGACGACGTCGCTCGTGATCCGCCCCGAGAGGATGGAACCCCCCGCCGCCTCCAGTGCGGCGCGCCCCGGCCGCAGCAGGAGCACCTCGTGGCCTCGGCGGCGCAGGGCGCCCACCTCACGCAACACCTGACGGCTGGCGAAGGTGCGCAGCACCCTCGCCGGGCCGACGGGCGGGTCGGCTGGGTCGTAGGCGATGGCGGTAATGGCGAGTACCGCTCTCTGGGGGAGCTCGGCCGCGATGTCGAAGTTGGTGGGGGACTTCATGCCACCGTCGACGAGGCGCATGCCGTCGACGCGAACGGGTGGGTAGAGGCCCGGGATCGCGCACGACGCCTGCAGTGCCTCGGGCAGCGTGGCTCGCGGGCGGCCCGGTGGCGGGTCGGCTTCGAGCACGACCCGGCGGCCGTTGTCGAGGTTGGCCGCGATCGCCCACAGCCGACCGGGTGGCCACCCGTCCGGGTACAGCTCGGTGGCCCAGTCCTTGCGTTCGCCGAGCGTGAGCAGCGACCCAGGGAACAGGCGTTGCAGCGCTCGCGGGGGCTCGGGGATGTGCGCTGTCGCCGGAGTCAGCGCCCGCATGAGCACCCAGGCGGAGCCGACGGAGCGGCGCGCCAGCTCTGGCCACGAACGCCAAGCCTTCAGCGATTCGGTCGGGCCGTCGCCGTCCGCGTCGCTGCACACCTGTGAGGCGATCTGCTCGAGTGGACGACGGAAGCGGATGTCGGCGGCGACGATGGAGCCCGCCGAGGTGCCGATGCAGGTGTCCGCGTCGTGGACGTCGAGTCCCGCTTCGCGCAGGGCGATCATGATCCCGGCGCTGATCCCGATCGCCATGGCGCCGCCACCGCCGATGACAACGTTGAAGCCCGACTCGCTCACGTTTTCGACTTCGTGACGCGCGCGGCGCGTGCTGCCTTTTTCGGGGGCGCCGCCTTCTTCGGCGTGCGCGCCTTGGCCGCGACGACGAGGTCGTCGATGGCGCCGGCGAGGCATTGCTCGTAGAACTCCGGATCGGGCATCGCCCCGCGATCGGCTGTGAAGCAGAACGTGACCCGGCCCACATAGCTGCCGATCCCATTGTTCAAGGCCATGCCGTCGAGCACAGGGCCGAGGCCGCTCGTATCGACCATCTTCGCCCCGCAGAAGTAGACGGGATGCATCGGCCCGGGCACATTGCTGACGAGTGTGTGCACGCTCAGCGTGCGGCCACCGCGGCTGAGGGCGCGGACGGTGAAGTTCTGGAGCGTGCCCATGAGGCCGCCCAGTGCCTCCTCGGACATCGCGATCAGCTGGCGGACCGGTTGGGCATCTGCCGATTTCACATGTGCCGTCGACGCCACGATGCGAGCGAGGCGGTCGAAGGGATGGCGCTCGTCGGTGGCCATCGTGATCGGGGCGACCGAGTAGTGGTTGCCAGTGGCCGTAGCGGAGACTCCGGCGGCCGACTTGGGCCGGATGGAGAGCGGCATCATGGCGATCAACGATTCCTCCGGGAGCTCGCCCTTGTCGAGCAGGTATGCACGCATCGCGCCGCCGACGACGGCCAGACCGATGTCGTTGATCTTGGCCTCGGGTAGCGCCGCTCTGATCTGCTTGAGTGTGTCGAGCGGGGTGTACGAGGCACCGATGACCCGATGGGGGCTCACCGGACGGTTGAAGCGGGTGGCCTTCGGCAGAGAAGCGGGTGAGGTGACGTCCGGGTTGCGGTTGTCGGCCTGCAGGACGGGGAGCTGACGGAGGAAGGAGCCGGCCAGCCGCACCACGTGCGCGGGTCGCTTGATCCCGTTGATCGCCGCCCGGCGAAGTAGGTCGATGTCGCTCGGGACGGGAATGGGCGCCCACGGGTCGCCGACGAGCGGGGGTGGACCACCGTCGGGTTCGGACGTGTGCAGCGCAGTGAGGATCTCCGCGCCGGCCACTCCGTCGATCGCGGAGTGGTGCACCCGTAGCAGGGTGGCGAAGGCCCCCGGCGGCGCGTGATCGACGGAGTCGAGCCCGTCGATCAAGTAGAGCTCCCACGGAGGCCGGTTGAGGTCGAGCGGACGTGCATGAATGCGGGCGATCTGGGTGCACAGCTGGCGCCAGGTTCCTGGCCGCGGAATCGCCAATTGGCGCACGTGGTACTCGAGGTCGAAGTCGGCGTCGGGGATCCACCAGGGATTGTCGAGGCCCAGCGGTACGTGGATGATCCGCTCGCGGAAGCTCGTGGCCACATGCAGGCGACTCTCGACGAAGTGGAGCACGTCGTCGTACGTCACCGGTCCGGCCGCCCGCTTCGACCCGTCATAGATGCCGACGATGCCGATCGTGTTGTGCCCGCTCGGGCCGTCCAACGACAACATCATCCGGTCAGCGCTCGACATCTGCCGCATCATTCCCCCTTGCCTTGAGCACGCACCCCCGGCGTGCCCAGCCGCTCAGGGTAATGCGTCGCTCCGGGGGCGAACGCCGGATTCGTCAACTCGGCGGGAGCAACCCGCTCTCGCCGAGCACAGCGGCGATGTGGCGGTCGTACGCGCCCGATTGCCAGGTGGTGAGATGGCCGCGGGGCTGCCACTCGATCGACGGACGATCCCAATGGCGCCACAGCTCGGCCGCGCCGGCCGGGGGTGCGATGCGATCCACCTGACCGGCGACGATGTAGCGCCGCGAGTGGGGCACGAGGCACGGCCGCGCGAGAGGTGAGACGACCCGGTGGATCGCCACCGAGCGTTCGTCGTGCAGCGCCGCATGCATCCGCTTGCGCGACGCGCCCAACGGTCGCGAGTCGCGCAACGAGCGGGCGAGATCGCTCGTCGGCACCACGGCCACGATGCACGCCAGGTCGCCTTCCAACGTGGACAGCAGGTTGGCGACATAGGAACCGAGCGAAACGCCGAGCAGCCCGACGGCCGGCGCCTGCTGATCGTCGCGCAGCCAGCGCAGCAGTCGGCGCACGTCCCACACCGCCTGGGTGAGGCCGAGGACATTGTTGACCGGGTAGACGCTCGACACGAATTGGCGGTCGGGCGCGAGCCCCGCGGCCCGCGGGCCGTGCAGGGGCAGCACGGGCAACGCCACGTTCACCCCGAGTTCGTCGTGGAGCCGGCGAGCGCGCAACATGCGGACGTCGCCGTCGCGCCCCATGCCCTGGCCGTGGACCATTATCAGCCACGGGCGCGGCCCGCCGCTGTGGCGCAGGAGCCTCACCGGCACGACCGAGTTGGCCTGGAATCCGCGCCAACGATCGGCACCGGGCTCGCCGTCCTCGGGCTGCCAACCGCTCTCGAAGCGACCCATCGCGAAGGCCGTTCGAGTTCCTGTTGGTGATTCGACGACAACATCGGGGCAGATCGTCGGGGCTGGATGCCGGCGGGCGGAATCGTCGAGCCACCCCGCCCGGTCGTAGTAGCTCGTCGCCGCGTCGAGTTCGTCGGAACTGCGTCGGTAGTGCGCGGAGGAACCGGCGGATGCGAGCAGCGGGATGGGCAACACGAGGAGGGTGTCGAGCGCGGCCGCCGCGGCGAGGCCGACCGAGAGCGACGGAGCGGGCACGTCCGGCTCGAGCTGGTTGTCGTGTCGTCGCGCCGCGGCGACGCGGGCCATCGTCGTCGCGACCGTGGTGCCGACACGCGTGGCGAGGGCCGCAACCGCCGCTGGGAGCAGGAATCGTGCTCGGCGCGCCATCAACGGCAGCGTAGCCTCGCGGCAGCCACGCCACAGATCGGAGAACGTCAGTGCCCACCGTCGACGACAATGACCGCTGGAGACTGCGGTCTGTACCCGAAGCGCTCCGGCAGCAGTACCTCGCCGAGGGTTGGTGGACCGACGACACGCTCGGCCGGATGGTGGCCGATGGTCTCAGCGCGCTCGGCGACGTCGGGTTCGAGGTGCACTCGGCATCGCGCCCGTGGGCCGGCACGTTTGCCGACGTCGATCGGGCGGCGCGCGCCGTCGCCGGGTCCTTGAGGGCGCGTGGCGTTCGCCGCGGTGACGTCGTCGCCTTTCAGCTCCCGAACTGGGCGGAGGCCGGCATCGTCTTCTGGGCGAGCGCCTACCTCGGAGCGGTTGTGGTGCCGATCGTGCACTTCTACGGCGCCAAAGAGGTGGCCTACATCCTCAACGCGACGAACCCCTCGGTGGTCGTCACCCCCGATCGTTTCGGTCGCCTCGAGTACCTCCCCACGTACGCCTCGCTGCTCGCCGACCGGCCGGACACGACATGGTTCGTCGTCGGGGATACCCCCGTCGACCAGCTTCCCGCTGGAGCCGTCGCGTTCGCGGACGCGTTGGCCGCTGACCCGGTCGAAGAGCCGGCCGATGTCGATCCCGACACACCGGCCATCGTCGCCTTCACGTCCGGCACGACCCGCGATCCCAAGGGTGTCATTCACACCCACCGCACGATCGCGTTCGAGAGCCGTCAGCTCAACCAACTGTTCCCGCTGGGCGGCCCGCCCCAGATCACCGGCGCCCCGGTCGGGCACTTCATCGGTATGGTCAACGCCTTCCTCGTGCCCTTGCTGAGGGAGCGCCCGGTGCATCTCGTCGACGTCTGGGATCCTGGCCAGATCCTGCGCCTCATGCTGGAGCGCGGGCTCGCGGTGGGTGGGGGCGCCACCTACTTCATGACCAGCCTGCTCGACCATCCGGACTGCACCGACGCCCATCTGCGGCTGATGCCGTTCGCCGGCCTCGGTGGGGCACCGGTACCCGCCGCGGTCATGGAGCGCCTGGAACGGCTCGGTATCCCGTCGTTCCGCTCGTACGGGAGCACCGAGCATCCTTCGATCACCGGCTGCGCGCTGGGCGACGCCGTCGACAAGCGGCACCGCACCGACGGGCCGCCGCTGGAGGGCGTCGAGATCCGTCTCGAGGCCGACGGCGAGATCTTGAGTCGCGGCCCCGACCTGTTCATGGGGTACATCGACCCGGCGCTCAACGGGATCGTCTTCGACGACGACGGGTGGTACCGCACGGGTGATGTCGGGGTGCTCGACGCCGACGGCTACCTGGCCATCACCGATCGCGTGTCCGACATCATCATCCGCGGTGGTGAGAACATCAGCGCCCAGGAGCTCGAGGAGTTGCTCATGGCGATCGAGGGGATCGCCGAGGTGGCGGTCGTCGCAGCACCGGATGAGCGTCTCGGCGAGCATGCCGCGGCGGTCGTGCGGATGGTGCCGGGGCAGGAAACACCGACGCTGGCCAGGATCCGCGAGCATCTCGCCGCTGTCGGGCTCGGCAAACAGAAGTGGCCGGAGTCCGTGTACGCCGTCGCCGACTTCCCGCGCACTCCGTCCGGCAAGGTCCAGAAGTTCATCGTTCGCCAGCAGCTCCGCGACGGTCGACTCGGCTGAATCCGCCACGGTGCGGGCGGATGCCAGTCGGCCCGCGCTGACAGGGTAGATTGTCGACAACGAGCGAGGTGCCTGGGGGCACTGGAGGTGGGGCGATGACCACATCACCCGAGATCCACTTTCTGGAGTGGGGCGCAGGACCTCCGGTTATTGCGCTGCACGGCCTCGGGCTCGATGCGAGCTCCTTCACCGGTCTGGCGCACAGCGTTGTCGGTTCCGGCATGCGCATGATCGCTGCCGACCTTCCGGGCTTCGGCCGCACACCGCTCCCCGCCGGCCCCTTGACGGCTCCCACGATGGCCCGGCCGATCATCGAACTGGCCGCGAGCCTGGAAGCCAAGCCACTCCTCCTGGGGATGTCCATGGGGGCTCGTGTCGCACTGGAAGCGGCACTGCTCGCTCCCGAGCGGTTCCGCGGCCTGGTGATGATGGCGCCGCCCCTGCCTCGGCGGAACCAGCGCTGGCTGCTCCAGCCCGTTCGTCTGCTGAGCCCGGCGATCGCCGAACGCATCCCTCTGGAGAGGGCCTGGCCGTGGCTCAAGCGCCAAGCCGACCGCCTCGAGGACGAGCTGACCGGCGAAGCCCAGCACGACTGGTTCCTACGGGCCAGCAAGCGAATGATCTACAACGTGTCCTGCCCGGCCACTCGCCGGGCGCTGATCTCGGCGACCCGCGAGCTCGCCCTCGACCCCGCGTACGGACCCAACGGCGCGTGGACGAGACTGGAGCACCTGAAGCTGCCGACCGCGTTCGTGTGGGGCGAGAAGGACAAGTTCGTCGATGTCGCCAATGCTCCGTTCACCGAGCAACTCGTTCCGACCGCGTTCCAGATCCGGGTGCCCTGCGCCGGGCACTTCGACAACGGTCCGCACTTCCGCTGTATGGAGCACGGCGCGTTGGAGGGGATCCGGCTGGTGGAAGCCGTCGCCCGTGGCGAGCGCCGCTTCCCCACCGAGCGCAATCGGGTGCGTTTCGTCGGGTGCCGGGTCGCCGGTCCGACGCAGGCCAACACCACCGGGCGTGCCTTGGCGGCCGTCTGACGTCGACGCGTCGGTCGTCCAGGCCCTGACGAGTCCGTCCCAATGGGCGCGTGTGTCCGTCAGGGGCACTCGGTGCCGTCGGCGGGTGCGTTCTTGACCGGGTCGATGAGGTAGTTCTCGACGGTGCTGCTGGAGCACTCGTTGATGTCGTAGCCGGTGTGCTGGTTGCCGGTGACGATCACCAAACGGCCGTCTTCGAGGGCGCGGGCCATGTTGCGTGTGCTCTCCAACGGGGTGGCCGCGTCGCCGGTGGTGCCCATCACCAGGATTGGGCCGGCGCCCTTGCCGGTGATCGCGACCCGTGGGCTCGTCGTGGCCGGGTAGAACGTGCAGAAGTACGAGCCGGTCGTGCCGGGCGCGATTCGCGGTGCAGCCTGCAGCATCTGTGGCGCTGTGGCGTCCTCCTCGGCAACGCTGAGGCGTTCCGGGGAATCCATGCAGAAGATGGTCTGGAACGCCTCCAATTCATTGCCGTAGCTGCCGTCGTCCCGGCGCCCGAAGTAGTCGTCGTACAGCGCGAGGAGGCCACTGCCGTCGCCGTCTTCGGCGGCCGCCAGCGCTGAAGCCAGCTCGGGCCACAGGCTGTCGGAGTACATCGCGTCGGAGACGCCGGTGACCGCGATCTGCAGGTTGACGTCGGGCCGGCCGCCGGCCGACGGCAGCGGGTTCTCGTCGAGCTGCTTCATGAGGGCATCGAACGCCGCCGCGGCGTCGCCGTTGGAGTAGTAGACGCACTCGGGATCGGCGGAGCACTGGTCGAGGAACGTCTGCAGGGTGTCTTCGAAGCCGCCGGCCTGCTGCAGGCCGCTCTCGAGGTAGTCGGCGTTCGGGTCGGCGGCGCCGTCGAGCACCGCGGCGCGCACGGTGTCGGGGAACATCGTCGCCCACGTCGCGCCGAGTTCGCTGCCGTAGCTGAACCCGAAGTAGCTGATCTTCTCCTCGCCGAGTGCCCGGCGGATCGAGTCCATGTCGCGGGCCGCGTCGTTGGTGCCGACGTACTGGAGGATGTCCTCGTTCTGCGACGCACAGTCGCCGGCGAATTCCTGCGCCTTGTTCACCAGATCGGTGCGCTCGGCGGCATCGTCCGGGGTGATGTCGGAGGTGCCGTAGAAGTGGTCGTAGTCGTCGATGCAGTCGATCGCCGGCTCGCTGAGGCCCGTACCGCGCGGATCCCAACCGAGGATGTCGAAGTGTGCGAGGAGGGCCTCGCCGTACACCTGGTCGGCGTAGATCGCGAAGTCGCTGCCCCCGAACCCTGGGCCGCCGGGGTTGACGAGCAGGGTGCCGATGCGCTGATCGGGGTCGGCAAGGTGGCGGGCGACGTAGAGATCGAAGGTGCCCTTGGAAGGATCGGCGTAATCGATCGGCACCACCAGCTGCCCGGTCTGCACGCGGCCCGAGTCGCCGAAGTCCTCCCAACCGAACAACTCGTCGGCGGGGTCGAAGCCGCGGGTGTCCGCCGCGGGCGAGCCGTCGTCGGTGCACGCTGTAAGCCCGCTGACGAGGGCGAGGGAAGCAAGGAGTGACACGCGACGCATGCCGCGAGGCTAGAGGGTCAGCGGCAGTCGATCTCGTCGTCGAAGGGTTTGCGTGGGGTGAACGAGGCAGCCATCGACTTCGCTGTCGACACCCTGTTGACGCTTCGTCCGGTGTGCTGATCGGCGGTGACGATCACGAGGTGAAAGCGAGGGGCATGCGGATTGACCCATCGTAGAAGCCCGGCGGCGTCCGTATCCTCGACCCATGCGCATGGGTCCACACATGATGATGCCCGGCGACGCCGCCGCGGTGAAGGGCAAGAAGCTCCAGCGGAACTCGCTGCGCCGCGCCTGGCACTTCGCCGACCCGTACCGGCGCACCATCGTGCTGTTCCTCTGCGCGATAGTGCTCGCGGCACTCGTCGAGCTCGTTGCACCGTTTGCGTTCCGTACGATCCTCGACAACGCGATCCCGAACCGCAATCGCACGCTCATCACCACGCTCGCGATGGTGGTGGTCGCGGCCGCGCTCTTGGATGCCGGCCTCGCCATCGTTCAGCGCTGGTGCAGCGCCCGCATCGGTGAAGGCGTCATCTTCGACCTGCGCGTCGCCCTGTTCGCGAAAGTGCAGCGGATGCCGGTGGCGTTCTTCACGCGCACCCAGACCGGGGCGCTGACGAGCCGCCTCAACAACGACGTGGTCGGCGCGCAGACAGCCGTGACGAGCACGCTCGGCAGCGTTGTCAGCAACATCGTCGTGCTTGCCACCACGCTCGCGGCGATGGCTGCGCTGGAATGGCGTCTCACCCTCCTGGCGCTGGTGGTGCTGCCGATCTTCATCATCCCCGCCAAGCGGGTCGGCCGCCGGCTCCAGGGGATCCAGCGCGAGAACATGGCCACCAACGCGGAGATGAACTCGCAGATGGCCGAGCGCTTCAACGTGTCCGGCGCCCTGCTGGTGAAGCTGTTCGGCCGTCAGACCGACGAGGTGAACATGTTCTCCGGTCGCGCCGGCAAGGTGCGTGACACCGGCATCCGGGCGGCGATGTACGGCCGCGTGTTCTTCGTCGCGCTCGGGCTCGTGGGCGCGCTCGGAGCGGCGGCGATCTATGGCGTGGGCGCACATCTCGTGGTGAGCGGCAACATCAGCCCCGGCACGCTCGTCGCCCTAGCCACGCTGGTCACCCGCGTCTACCAGCCGCTCACCGGCCTTACGAACGCCCGCGTCGACCTGATGACCGCGATGGTGAGCTTCGAGCGGGTCTTCGAGGTGCTCGACGCGCCGGAGGCGATCACCGACCGTCCGGGCGCCATCGATCTCGTCGAACCCGTCGGGCGCCTCGAACTGCGCGAGGTGTGGTTCCGCTACCCGCCGGCGTCGGCCGTCACCGTGCCGTCGCTGGAGGCACCGAATGCGGCAGGTGCCACCGACCCCGACGTCGATGTGTTGCAAGGCGTGTCGCTGGTGATCGAACCGGGCGAGACGGTTGCGCTGGTGGGTTCGTCGGGCTCGGGCAAGACCACACTGTCCGCGCTCGTGCCGCGCCTGTACGACGTGACGGGTGGGGCCGTGATGATCGACGGCCACGATGTGCGCGACCTCACCCAGCACTCGCTGCGAGAGGCGATCGGCGTGGTCAGCCAAGACCCACACCTGTTCCACGAGTCGATCGGCGAGAACCTGCGTTACGCCAAGCCCGACGCCACCCGCGACGAACTCGACGCGGCATGTCGTGGTGCGCGCATTTTCGACACGATCGAAGCTCTCCCGGATGGCTATGCGACGATCGTCGGCGAGCGCGGCTATCGCTTGAGCGGTGGCGAGAAGCAGCGCTTGGCGATTGCCCGCCTGCTGTTGAAGAACCCGGCGGTGATGATCCTCGACGAGGCCACGAGTCATCTCGACAACGAGAACGAGTCCCATGTACAGGCCGCACTCGACGAGGCGCTGCGCGGGCGCACCGCGTTGGTGATCGCTCACCGCCTCTCCACGATCCGCGACGCCGACCGCATCGTCGTGCTCGACGCCGGCCGGATCGTCGAGCAGGGCACCCACGATGAGCTGATCGCCCTCGACGGCGCCTACGCCGCCCAGGTCCGCGCCGGCGAAACCCCGTTGGTCGTCTGACGACCAGATTGGGGCGCTGAGCAGGGGATTCGGCCCATCCGCAACTCTGTGACACCCCCTCGTCATGATGGGGGCATGGAAGCAGTGCTCGTCACGCCCCTCATCATTGGCCTCGCCACCGGCCTCCTGGTGGCCGTCGTCGTCATCGTCTGGCTGGCGGTCAGCCGCCGCCCCGCCCCGGTCGTGCCGCACGGCGAGGTGCCCCAACAGGCGGTCGAGCAGGCCGTCACCCTGGCTGTTGCCGCGGCTGACCAGAGGGCGGCGCGCGACCGCGACCTGGTGCTGCAGGCCTCGCTCGAACAGACCGTCCTCATGGTGCGCGAGCAGTTGGGCATGCAAAGCCAGCAGGCCGATGCTTCGCTGGCCGGTCGTCACCAGCTCATCGACGCCAAGCTCGGCGAGGTGCAGGCCGGCGTCCAAGCCGATCTCGGCCGCCTCTCGCAACTGGTCGCGCAATTGGGCACGGCCACCAGCGAGCGCTTCGGCCAGGTCGACCGGTCGCTGCAGGTGCACGCAGAGATCACACAAACACTGGCGGGCACCGCCAACAGCTTGCGCGAGGCGCTCGCCTCCTCGAATGCTCGCGGTCAGTGGGGCGAGCGCATGGCGGAAGACGTTCTGCGGCTTGCCGGTATGCAAGAACACGTCAACTACGTGAAGCGCACGGCGGTCTCCGGCGACAACACCGGCATCCCCGACTTCACATTCGTGCTGCCGAAGGGCCACGTGCTCTTCATGGATGTGAAGTTCCCGATGGCCTCGTACCTGCGCTATCTCGAGGCGGGCACCGATGCCGAGCGCGATGCGCACCGGTCGGCGTTCTTGCGCGACGTGAAAGCGCGTGTGCGCGAACTCGCCCGGCGCGAGTACGCCCTCAACGATGATCGCCCGGCGGTCGACAATGTGCTGCTGTTCGTGCCGAATGAGAGCCTTGCCGCGTTCATCCACGAGGCCGACCAGGGGCTGGTGGAGGATGCGATGCGCCAGCACGTCGTCATCTGCTCGCCGCTCACCCTGTTCGCGTTCCTCGGGGTCATCCGCCAGGCGTTCGACAACTTCATGATCGAGCAGACCAGCCAGGAGATCCTCGGCCTGCTCGGCAAGTTCGGCCAACAGTGGGCGAAGTACGCGGAGTCGGTCGACAAGGTGAAGCGCCAGTTCGACACCGTGGCCCGCTCCTTCGACGAGCTGGCCACCACCCGCCGCAGGGCGCTCGAACGGCCCCTCAACGCGATCGACGACCTGCGTCGCCGCGACGGCCTGCCGATCGACGGCCAGCTGTTCGGCGAGGTCGAAGACGGCGGCCTCGACAATGTGCACGAACTCGGTGCCTGAGGGTCCTGGCCCCACGTAGCCTCTCGCCGTGAGCCAGCCGTCGTTCGAACTCGACCTCGTCGACGACGGTGGCGTGCCCACGCTGTCGGTCGGCGAACTGGCCGAAGCGATCAACGGGGCCCTGCGGCGTTCGTTCGCCGACGGGGTGTGGGTGCGTGGCGAGATCCAGGGCTGGAGCGAGCGCGGCCCCCACGCCTACTTCCGGCTCGTGGAGGAGACCGAGGAGGGCAAGGCCTCGGTCAACGTCCAGTTCTTCGCCCCCTCACGGGCGCGGCTGAAGCCGTTGCTGATGAAGCACCGCCTGCGCCTGGCCGACGGGTTGAAGGTGCGCATCTTCGGCCACCTCGACTATTTCGCCCCGTCGGGCCAGCTTGGGTTGAAGATGAGCGGCATCGATCCGCGCTTCACGCTCGGCGAACTCGCGCTGCAGCGCGACGACGTGGTGCGCCGCCTCGTGGCCGCGGGCCTGTACGACCTCAACAAGCGCCGCCAACTGAGCGCGGCGCCACTGCGGGTCGGGGTGGTCACCAGCATCTCCGGCGCGGCGTGGGCGGACTTCGTGCACGAGATCGAGCGCAGCGGGCTCGGGTTCCGGCTGAGCGTGATCGACGTCCGCGTGCAGGGCGAGTGGGCCGTCACGGAGGTCACCGCCGCGATCCGCACCCTGTCGCGCCGGCGCGATCTCGACGTGGTGGCCGTGGTGCGCGGTGGCGGTGGCCGCACCGAGTTGGCCACGTTCGACCACGAGGCCATAGCCACGACGATCGCGATGTCGCCGCTGCCGGTGTTCACCGGCCTCGGCCACGAGATCGATCGCGCCGTCGCCGATGATGTCGCCCACTCGGCGTTGAAGACTCCCACCGCGTGTGCGGCCGCGCTGGTGGAACGGGTGCGGGCGTTCCAGCAGACCACCGAAGAGGCGTGGACCGATATCCAGCACCGTGGCGCGCTCGCGGTGGCGGCGGCGGACGCGGATGTCGCCGGGCTCGCCCACCAGATCCGTCACCGCGTCCTCGCGTCGGTCGAACGCGGCGGCGAACGTCTGGCCCAGCGGGTGCTGCGGCTGCGGGCCGGGGCCGATCGCGCCCTTGACCGCTCCCACCTGCGGCTCACCGCGGCCGTGGCCGGGGTGGCCCGTGCGCCGCGCCGGCTCGAACCCGAGGTGCGCCACATCGACGCCGTTGCCGAGCGCCTGCGCCTTCTCGACCCGGCGGTCACGATGGCCCGCGGCTGGAGCATCACCCGCACCGCCGACGGGCGCACGGTGCGCGCCGCGGCCGAACTGCACCCCGGCGACCAGATCGTCACCACCTTTGCCAGCGGCACGGCGCACAGCCGTGTGGAGGAGACCCAACCGTGAACGCAACCACCCACCACGACGACGACCCCGTTGCCGCCGGCTACGCCGAGGCCCTCGCCGAGCTGGAAGAGATCCTGGCCACACTCGAACGCAGCGACGTCGACGTCGACGTGCTCGCCACCAAGGTGCAGCGGGCCGCGGCGCTGATCGCGTTCTGTCGCGACCGCATCGGCCGGGCCCGCCTGCAGATCGAGCAGGTCGTGGCCGAACTCGGCGACGACTCCTGACCGAATTCCGCACCGGTCGCCTCGTGCGGCGTGGCAGCCTGGGCCGATGAGTTACGACGTTCGTGTCACCACGGAGGCCGAGTGGCGCGCCGCGGCCGACACGATGCGCGCCGCGCTGCTGTTCCCGCCGAGTTCCGATACCGACTGGGAGAAGCCGACGGCCGCGGAGTCGTGGAACGACGGGCTGTCGGTGTCCGCGTGGGATGCAGCGCGCTGTGTCGGCCATGCCGGCGCGTTCGATTTCGACATGATGGTGCCCGGGGGCGCGCGCCTGGCGATGGCCGGCGTCACCCGCATCGGCGTGCTCTCCACCCATCGCCGCCAAGGGCTGCTCACCGCGATGATGCACCGGCTGTTGCGGGAATCGGTGGCCCGCGGTCGCACGATCGCCACCCTTCGGGCGAGCGAGGGGATGATCTACCACCGCTTCGGGTTCCAGGTCGGCGGCGAGACGCAGCAAGTGGAGATCGACCGCAGGCGTGGGGCGCGGGTCGCAGCACCGGTCGCCGAAGGAACGCTGCGGATCCTCGCTCGGGACGAGATCGTCGCCACCATCGCCGCGCTGCACCCACGCATCGGGTTCGACCGACCCGGTGCGATCAACCGGGTGAACTGGATGCTCCAGCGCTCGCTCGAGCGGGCGCTCGCCGCGGACCAGGCCGGACATGTCGTGGTGCACACCACCCCCGATGGTGTCGACGACGGCTATGTCCGCTACACGCTCAGCTGGCCGGAGGTGTTCGGCGAGCACCATGGCGGTGTCTGCGAGGTCGGTGACGTCTGGGCCGCCACCCCTGCGGTGGAACTCGCCCTCTGGAAGCATGTGCTGGAGATCGACCTGCTCGAGACCGTCCGTGCGTGGGAGCGGCCGATCGACGATCCACTGCGCTTTGCGCTGGCGGATCAGCGGCACTATGTGGTGAAGGCCCGCTCCGACGAGCAGTGGGTGCGCCTGATCGATGTCGACGCGGCCTTGCGCGCCCGCACCTACAACGCCGCGCACGGCGCGGTGACGGTGGCGATCGGCGACCCGTTGCTCGCCGGCAACGACGGGGTGTGGCGAGTGTCCGCCGACGGAGCGGAGCGCCTCGACCACGCGCCCGCCGACGGTGCCGACCTGGTCACCACGATCAACGGCATCTCCGGCGCGTATCTGGGGGGTCCCACGTGGCACGAACTGTGGGCCGCCGGTGTGGTCGAAGAGCACCGGCTGGGGGCGATCGGCGTCGCTGATCTGCTGTTCGCCGCCCGGCCCCAGCCGCGCTGCGGCACGTTCTTCTGACCCGACGGAGCCGCCCCGCCCCTCAGGGCCTAGCCTGCCAGCGTGACCTCGGCCGCTCCTGCCTCGCTCGCCACCATCGCGGCGCGCGTCGAGGCCAGGTTGAGCGAATTCCTGGCCCCCGAGCTCGACCGTTGGGCGCGTTTCGATGCCGAGTTGGCCGAGCCGATGGCTGAGATCGGCCGCCTCGTGCTGGCTGGCGGCAAGCGCCTACGGCCGGCTTTCTGTCACTGGGGTTTCGTGGGTGCTGGCGGCGACCCGGCCGACCCGATGGTGGCCAACGCCGGTGCGGCGTTCGAGCTGATGCACGCGTTCGCCCTGTTCCACGACGACGTGATGGACGACGCCACCAGCCGGCGGGGCAACACCACCACGCACACGGTGTTCGCCGGGCACCACCGCGACGGTGGCTGGGCCGGTGAGGCACGGCGCTTTGGCGAAGGGGTGGCGATCCTTGTCGGCGACCTGGCGTTCGTGTACGGCGACATGATGATGACCGGCGCCAGCCCCGATGCCTGGGCGATCTGGAACGAGCTGCGCATCGAGCTGAACGTCGGCCAGGTGCTCGACATCCTCGGCAGCGTGCGTAACGAGCGTAGCCGCACGCGGGCTGAGCAGATCTGCCGCTACAAGAGCGGCAAGTACACCATCGAGCGGCCGCTGCACCTCGGTGCCGTCATGGCCGCGCCCGAGCGTGCCGCCGAGCTACTGCCCGCGCTCAGCGCGTACGGGCTGCCGCTCGGCGACGCGTTCCAGATGCGCGACGACGTGATGGGGGCCTTCGGTGATCCGGCGATCACGGGCAAACCCGTCGGCGGCGACCTGCGCGAAGGCAAGCCGACGCCGCTGATGGCCCGCGCCGTCGAGCGTGCCGACGCGGCCCAGGGCGCGGTGCTCGCACTCGTGGGTCGCACCGATCTCACCGACGCGCAGGTGGCCTGCGTGCAGCAGGTGATCGTCGAGACCGGGGCGCTGGCCGACCTCGAGGCGACGATCAGCCGGCTCACCGCCGAGGCCGTCGCGGCCATCGGCAATGTGCCGATCACCACCGAGGCCCGCGCCGAACTCGTGGAGCTGGCCGCGTACGTCAGCCAACGCACCGTCTGAGGCCGGGCCACCGGATCCGCGCGGCAACCCGCGGTCAGAGGGCCGCGTACTCGGCCAGTGCCTCGTCCAGCGAGCGTTCCACCACGCCGATCTCGTTGACCACCTCGTGCAGCCACATCGGCCGCACGACGGCCGCAACCGAGATCGGTTCGGGGATTGGGGAGTGGTCGAGCGCGACTTGCGCGAACAGCACTGCGTAGTCCGGCGGGCGCAGATCGTGGGAGAGATCCCACAGCGCGAACGGGTCGGGGGGCGACGTTGCCGGCTCGAACGTGACGAAGCTCTGCGTCGACGGCGCGATGGAGCCGCCGAGGATGCCGGGCCCGTCGCAGAGCACGGTGCCGACCACCACATCGGGGCGCGAGCCGGCCAGCATCAGCGCGACATACGCGCCCAAACCGCGCCCCACGACGGTGGCGCGGCCGACGTGGGCCAGCGCCGCATCGGCATCCGCCAACAGCACCTCGGCGGTGTAGCCGCCTCCGGCGGGCAGCGTGGAGGAGCCATGGCCGGTGAAGTCGAGCGCGAACACCGGCCCGGGCCAAGCGGTGGCGAAGTCGGGGCATTCGCTCGGCGACTGCTCCCCAAGGCCGTGCAGCAGCAACAAGGCCCGCCCGGGGGCATCGCGGAGTTGGCGCAGGGCCAGGCGGATGCGGTTGTGCTGGAGGAAGACCGTGCTCATCGGGAACCACCGACGAACTCGAGGATGGTGTCGGCGACGCGGCGTGGCTGCTCGATGTGGATGAAGTGGCCGGCATCGTGCATGTGCACGACGCGCCCACCGCGTGGCATCAACGCCGCGATCTGGCCAGGAGTGGTGCCCCACCCCAGCGGCTCGGGCTGGCCGGCGAGGATTGCCAGCAGCGGCATACCCAGGCCGGGCAGGCGGCTCGCGGACCACTCCGACCGCCACGGGCCGAAGCCGCCGGGGCGCATCACCGGGTCGAGCTTCCAGCGCCACCCGTCGTCGTCGTGACGTGCCCCGATGCGCACCAAGTGTTGCAGCCAGTCGAGCGGCAGGCGTGGGTTCAGCTTCAGGCGCCGGCGGGCGAGTTCCTCGGGCGTTCCGGTCTTGCGTTCCAGAGTGGCCGCCCGTCGGCGGTGGTCGAGCCAATCGGCCAGGTCGGTCTGCAGCATCCGTGTGCGCTCGTGCTCGGAGAGGTCGCTCATCGGCTTGCGCCATGGCATGCCGTCGATATTGATGAGGTGGCCGAAGCGGTACGGCTGGGCGTCGGCGAGCTGCACCGCCATCGAGCCGCCCTTGCTGTGGCCGACCACCACCGCCGGGCGGTCAGTGACACTGTCCATCACGCCGATCATGTCGCGCAGGTCGGCATCCATGCTGTAGAGCGCGGCCGGGTCGCTGTCACCGTGGCCGCGCATGTCCCATGTGATCACCCGCCAGCCGGACTCGGCGAGCATCGGGGCGAACACCTCGAAGGTGCGGCCGAAGTCGAATCCCCCATGCACGAGGAACATTGGCTCGGCGTCGGCAGCGCCCCATTCGTGCACGGCGATGTTCACCCCGCTGACAGTGACGGGGTACTGACGAACGGGCGGCACGGCACCCGGGAACGGGTCAGAGGTCACTCGGGCGAGGCTAAGGCGTGACGGGCCAATCGCGGGCAACTGACATAGCATTCATGCCGTGAGCGGTACACGGCTGGTCGCGATGGCGGCGTTCTTCATCGCAGTTCCGGTGGCCGGCGCGGCATGCGGCGCCGAGGAAGGTGCGCGCACGAGTTTGCCCCCGATCGCCACCACCACCACGACCACCACGGTGCTGGCCACCACCACGACCTATCCCGAGGTGTACACGATCCAGCCCGGCGAGACGCTCGGCAAGATCGCCCTCAAGTTCGGCACCACCATCGAAGTGCTCGTGCAGATCAACGGGATTCGTAACCGAAACGACGTGCAAGCCGGGCAGAAGCTCACGCTGCCGCCGAACCCGGCACTCACTTCCACCACCGTTGCCGGCGGGGGCATCACAACGAGTTCCAGCACGACGAGTGCGTGAGCTGCCACTCCGAGGGGCAATTCGACGTCCCTTGGACGAATCTTGGAGGACTCGGGGGTCGGAGTCCCACCTCGGTTGACGACTCCTTGATTACGCTTCCGTGACGACGCGGGCACGTCATGAAGGGGTTGTGAATGCGCCGAATTCTGAATCGGGTAGTGGCCAGTGCACTGTTGCTCGCGGCCGGGCTCGCCGTGGCACCGCTCGCCGAGCGCACGGTGCCCATTGCCGAGGCGGCCACGGGTTGTCAGCCGGGCAGCGAGTTCGAGTTGCGCGACATGATCAATTCGTTCCGCGCGGCCAACGGCGGCCTGGCGCCGCTTCCGCTGAGCGCCGAACTCGACCGCAAGGCCCAGGCGTGGGCCGACTGGATGATGACCAACCACTCGATGGCGCACTCGAACACGGTGTACGGCACCCTGGCCAACGGGGTCACCACCGGGTGGAGCGCCATTGGGGAGAACGTCGCCTACAACAGCGGCGGCCTCACCGCCGCCCAGGTCGCGCTGCAGAACTCGCCGCCGCACCGCACCAATATGCTCGGCAACTGGACCGAGATGGGCGTGGGCATCTCCCGCGGCCCTGACGGGATCGTCTGGGTGGCGCAGACCTTCGTCCGTCGCTCCACGCCCACCAACCAGCAGGCGACGAGCGCGTTCAACTCGGTGACCCCCACGGTCGTGTACGAGTCCCTCGGGCGCGAGGCCGGAAACGGCATGATTGGCTTCCTCGTGGCGGGCACGGCCGGAGTGCCGAGCGGCGCCACGGCCGGGGTGGTCACGATCGAGGCCACTGGTGCTACCGGCCCCGGGTTCGTCCAGGGGGTGGCCCCCAGGCAGTGGCCGGGTACCACCTCCAATGTCAACCTCGTCGACGGCGCGGCGGCGAACACGGCCGTCGTGCCGCTGCTCGCCGACGGCCAGATGGTGATCTACAACTCGGTCGCGGTGCACCTGAAGATCACCGTGGTCGGCTACTTCGCGGCGACCGGCGGCCCGGCCAGCGCCGGGCGCTTCACCGCACTCACCCCCACCCGCCTGCTCGACACCCGGCCCGAGACGGCGATTGGTTTCACGGGGCCCTCGCCGAGGTCGGGCGACACCCTCGACATCCAGGTCACCGGCCGAGGTGGGGTACCCGCGTCCGGGGTCCGCGCCGTCGTGCTCAACGTGGTCGCCACCAAGACACTCGGTAGTGGTTCGGTACAGGTCGGCGCGGCCGGCATGCGGGTGGGCGCCTGGCGCAACCTGATCATCAGCCGGGCCGGCCAGACGATCGCCAACGTCGTGATCGTGCCGGTCGATGCCAATGGCCGCGTCGCGCTCAACACCACGCTCGGCACCGATCTCGTGGTCGACGTGCAGGGCTGGTTCAACTCCTCGGGCACGGCGTCGTACTCGGGCCTGTTCGTGCCGATGCTGCCGGGCCGCTTCGTCGATTCCCGCTCGTCGGCGCTCAGTTCCGGCCTACGCATGGTGTCGGTGCCGCTGCGCTACGACATGCCCACCTGCCCGTCCGCTGTGCTCGGCAATCTCACCCTGCTCTCGCAATCGTCGCCGACGTTCGCCCAGGCCGGGCCGTGGGCACTGTTCACCGACGGCTCGTCGTCGAACATCAATGCCGACACCCCGTACACGGTGGTGGCCAACGCCGCACTCCTGAAGACCGGGCACGGCAGCAACCTCGGTCTCTACACCCCGAACGCGGCCCACTTCATCGTCGACCTCAGTGGCTGGTTCGTCTGACGCGATGTCCTGTTGGGCTCCTAGGGCCGTAGGTCCCTAAGAGCCCGAAATCCCCGAGGAGTAAGGTTCCGACATGAGCTTTTGGCCGACCAAAGATCACTGGAGTGTGGAGCTTCCCGTCCGCACGAATCACTACATCTGCCCCTCACTGGAGAAGGACGGCTTCGTCGCCCTGACTCCCTACTCGGGCGACATCGACAAGGCGGAGTGGGAGAACCTCACCTACTTCGACTGGAAGAGCGGTGGCGACACCAACTTCGCACCGTTGGCCTCGGCCGACGGCGAACTGGAGTGCCGTGGCTTCTGGGACAAGGGCAAGCCGGACAAGGACGCCATCTGGACCTCCAACGCCGACAAGGCGCCCACGCTGAAGAAGTACGTCGAGAGCATCGGCGCCAACTTCGGTCGCGTCCGCATCATCAAGCTCGAGCCCGCCACCCACGAAGAGGCGCTGAAGAGCTTCCACCGCGATGACAACAACCGCCTCAACCCCGAGGGCACCGGGTGGGTGTTGCGTACCTGGATCGAGCTCACCGATGATCCCGACAGCTACATGCTGTTGATGGACATCGACGAGGATCGTCTGCCGATCCCGGGCACCGAGCGGCGCGTCCCGCTGCCGCAGTACTCGCGTTTCGTGGTCGACACCCAGCGTTTGTGGCACGTGGCGGTTCATCGTGGAAACGCGCCGCGCTACGCGCTCATCACTTGCGTCGAGTCGACGCCCGATCTCGAGGGCTGGATCCAGAGCCAGGTGCCAGCGCTCGTCTGAGCAAGCGCGCTCCGGGGCCCGGGACCGTTGCGATGCGAAGGTCCCCGAGGGGTATGGCCCTTGTGCTCTCCTCGTGCATTTGTGAAAGGGTGCACAATGGGACCCAACGCCGCCACCCCGATTACTCAGGCGGCTCAATGGAGGACACAATCATGAAAAGGCGCACACTCGACATCGCGTTCAGTATCGGAGGGGCCGTCTTCAGCGTGCTCTTGTTGGTGCTCGGCCTCGTGTTGAAGGATCAGGCGGACTTCGCCAAGACCTACGTGCATGACCAGCTCGCTGCTCAGGAGATCTACTTCAAGGCTGCCGACAAGCTGGTGCCTGAGGAAGAGTTCCAGGCCACGCTGCTGGAGTCGCTGGGTTCGCAGGAGGCAGTCGATGCCTTCGTCGCCGCCAAGAACCTGACGTCGGAAGCCGGCTCGGACTGCCTGAACAAGTACGCCGGCCAGCAGATGCTGACGGGCAGCCAGGCTGAGTGCTACGCAGAGGACTACATCCGCCTGCACGCGCTCGAGTCCAGCATCGTCACCGGTACCGGTCTGCAGATCACGAACGCCGCTGGTGAGAAGGTTGACGTCGACGGCGTCAGCTACACCTACGCTTCCATCGGCGCCGTCGTCACGGCAGCCAAGGCCGTCGTGACCGACCTCAAGGAGAACGGTGGTTCCGAGGAGGAAATTGCCGCTGCCCAGAAGCAGGCCGATGCCCTGCAGAGCAAGCGTATCGACACCCTGCTGCGTGCCGAGACCCTGCGTGGCCTGCTGCTCACCAGCTACGGCTTCAGCATCTTCGGTGACAAGGCCGACCTGGCCGCGACGGTGTGCTACATCGCCTTCGCCCTGCTGCTCCTGCTCTCGCTGTTCGGCCTGGCGCACGCTTTCTTCTCGAAGCACGCCAAGGACGTCATCCTGGCAGTCGATCACCCGGCGGAGACCCCGGCCTGATCTGACCTGACCACCAACCCCATCAAGAGGGCTCCCGCCGCGGCGGGAGCCCTCTTCAGGTTTTCGGCCAGGTCAGTCGTCGGTGCCGGGGCGGCGACGGGCCTGCTTGCGCTCGCTCGCGGCCCGCTTGTCGCGCAGGCGCTCCTCACGTGCGCCGCGGCTGGGCCGGGTGCGGGCCCGCGGTGGCGCCGGCGGGGTGGCAGCCGCGTCGAGGCGCTCGAGGGCCGCTTGCCAGGCCAACTGGCGATTGCGCCACTGCGATCGCGAACGCGACGAGGTGGCGGTGATGGTGTCGCCGGCGGCGGCGACGATGCGGGCGCACACCACCTCGGGCAGCCCTGTGCGGGCCACCTCGATCGTCACCGTGACGGCCGTGTCGGAGGTGTTCGCGTGCTGTCCACCAGGGCCGCCGCTGCGGGTGGCACTCCAGGAGACTGCCGTGGCATCGATCCGCCGTCCGGCGGGGGTGCGGTACGCCCCATCGACCGGGTCGAAGCCGTCGCTCACCCTGACCGTCAGAACACCGGGGCGTCGGGGTCGACGCGCCGGACGGCCTCGGGGTCGTTGAGCTCGCCCACCTTGCGGGCCACGGCGAACCCCCAACCGGCGAACACGCAGACGGTGAACAGGAACCATTGCACGGCATACCCGAGGTGCGGGCCCTCGCCGAGGTCGGGGAACGGCACGGCGGTCATCTCTTGCGGTTCGTCGGGCTCGGCGGTGATCCGCTCGACGAACATCGCCCGCGGCTCAGCCCCGGCGTCGGCCGCGATCGCGTTCACGTCGACGCGGAAGATCGGCACCGGCTCGCTACCCGTGTCGACCGTCTGTCCGGTGCCGCCGGTGTCCGGCTCGCGCAGGCGGCCGGTGAGCTGCACCTCGCCCTCGGGGAGGGTCGGCGACGGGGTGGCGGCGGGCAGCCAGCCACGGTCGACCACCACCACGGTGCCGTCGGCGAGCTGCAGTACGCCGTAGAGGTCGCGGCCGGTGATGTCGTCGCGCACGACGCTCAACTCGTAGCGCAGGTCGGCGACGTAGGTGCCGGTGATCCCCACCGGGCGGTACTCGATCGGCCCGACATCGACGACGGCGCCGGCGGGCACGAGCTCGTCGAGCGGGACGACCGTGAACTCGGTGCGCGCCCTGACGGTGTCGTTGAAGTCGCGCCGGTCGTGCAGGCGGCGCAGCTGCCACAAGCCGAGCGACACCATGGCCAACATCGCCAGGACGATGAGGAGGTGGAACAGGAGCCACTTGGGCTTGATGAGGAAGCGGTACATGGGTCAGTCGTCCTTCTGCATCGTTGCCCACAGGCCGTGCTCGTGGAGCCGGAACACGTCGATCTCGGCCTTCTCCCGCGCCCCGCTGCTCACCACGGCGCGGCCTTTGTTGTGTACGTCGAGCATCAGCGCCGTCGCCTTCTCCAGGCTGTACCCGAACACCTTCTGGAACACGAGGGTGACGTAGCTCATCAGGTTGATCGGGTCGTTCCACACCAGCACGATCCACGGCCGGTCGGTCGACTCGGACGTGTCGGACTCCTGGCCGATGTCGGGCTGCTGCACCTCGGCAGGGGCAGTGGTGGGTGGCATGCAGACATTCTGCACGCTCGCCGCCGCGAAGTAGCCGGTCTTGTCGCGCCCGCCTACGATGAACGAACCATGGCTGTCGGCTCGCGCCCCCTCGTCCCCTCCCGGATGGCCCCGGGCGGAGTTGCCCACGGTGTGCGGCGCATCCCCACCTCGAAGCTGGGTGGGTTCGTCGCGCTCACCAAGCCGCGCATCATCGAGCTGCTGCTCATCACCACCGTGCCCACGATGGTGCTCGCGCAGGGTGCGTGGCCGCGCACGACGCTCGTGCTCATCACCCTGCTCGGCGGCACCCTGGCCGCAGGTGGGGCCAATGCGATCAACATGGTGGTCGATCGCGACATCGACAAGCTGATGCCCCGCACCCAAGGTCGCCCCCTCGTCACTGGCCTGCTGCAACCCACCGAGGCGCTCGTGTTCGCCATCGCGCTGGAGGTGCTCGCCTTCGCCGTGCTGTGGGCATGGGCCAACCTGCTGTCAGCGGTGCTCGCCCTGTCGGCCACGTTGTTCTATGTATTCATCTACACGCTTTGGCTGAAGCGCACGAGCACCCAGAACATCGTCATCGGTGGTGCCGCCGGCGCCGTGCCGGTGCTCGTCGGCTGGGCGGCCGTGCAGAACAACGTGGCCTGGGCGCCGGTGATGCTGTTCGTGGTGATGTTCCTCTGGACACCGCCGCACTTCTGGGCGCTGGCGATCAAATACGCCGACGACTACCGCGCGGCGAACGTGCCGATGCTGCCGGCGGTGGCCACGCCGGCAGTGACGGTGCGCAAGATGGTGATCTACACAGCCCTGATGGTGATCAGCACACTCGTGATGTGGCCGGTGGCCGAACTCGGCCTGATCTACGGAATCAGCGCCATCGTGTTCGGTGCGCTGTTCCTGTGGGGCACGATCGACCTCGGTCGCAACCCCACTGCCGGGCGGGCGATGAGGGTGTTCGGTTACTCGATCACGTACGTCACCTTGCTGTTCGGGGCGATGACGATCGACGTGCTCGTCCGCCACCCCGGCTGACGATTTCCGCACGGCGGTACCGCCGCGGATAGTGTCGGGGCCGCAAGACCGCCAACTCTGGTTCTGCGCGTCGCGCGCCCGACCTGAAACGAGTTCGTCGCCTATGAGCACCATCGAAACCCATGCGAGCAGCGTTCCCGCACCGTCGGGCACACTCGCGTGCGTCGCCGACTGGATCGGTACCACCGACCACAAGCGTCTTGGCCGCATGTACCTCGGTACCGCGGCGTTGGCGTTCGTCGGGTCGGCAGTCGTCGGCGTCCTGCTCGGCGTCGAGCGCATCTGGCCCGACAGGGAATTGCTGAAAGTCGGCTCGTTGACCCAGCTCTTCGCGATCGAGCGTTTCGGCCTCACGTACCTCGTGCTCCTGCCGTTGATGGTGGGCGCGGCGATCGCGGTGGTGCCCCTCCAGCTCGGCGCTCGCGCGCTGGCCCTGCCCCGCCTGGCGCTCGCCGGGTTCTGGCTGTGGCTGTTCGGCGCCGGCCTCGGCGTGTTCGCCGTGCTCCAGAACGGCGGCCCCGGCGGCGGCAACGCCCGTTTCGTCGACCTCTTCACCCTCTCCACGCTGCTCGTGATCGTCGGCCTGCTCGCCAGCGCCGGCGCGGTGGCCACCTCGGTGCTCACCACGCGGGCGCCGGGGATGAATATGCGCCGCATCCCGTACTTCTCGTGGTCGGTGCTCGTGTTCGCCCTCGGCCTCGTCATCTCCCTGCCGGTGTTGGCCGGCGACCTGCTCTACCTCTACGCCGCTCACCACTACCCCTCGATCGGCGAGATGGCGGGCAACCGGGCGTTCACCGACTGGGCGGGCTTCGGTTTCACCGTGCCGCTCGTGCTCTTGTTCGCGGTGCCGGTGCTCGGCTTCTACGCTGACGTGGCGGCCACCGCCAGCGGCTCGCGGCTGCGTCCGCGTGGCCCGATCTTCCTTTCCATCGGCCTGGCCGGGGTGGTTTCGTTCGGCAGCGTCCTGCAGGGGGCGCCCACGCTCGAGGCCGGCCTGTTCCAAAAGGGCTTCGGCGATGTGGTCAAGCAGCTACTGCCCTTCGGCATCGTGCACGGCCTGCCCCTGCTCGGTGTGTTCAGCCTGTTCGCCTACGCCACCCAGCATCTCGCGGCGAAGCCCAAGGTGCAGGCTCCGGTCGTGTACGGCTTCCTGTCGACGAGCCTGTTGCTCGGTGCCTTCACCGCCTCGCTCATCGCCCACATCGGCGACGCCGGCCTGGCCGGCACCACGGCGGAGGAGGGCACCTGGCTGTTGGCGGTGCTCGCCGGCGTGCTCGCTGCCCTCGGTGCCGTCACGTACTGGGGCCCGAAGTGGTGGGGTCGTTCCCTGCCCGAGAGGGCCAGCCTCGGTATCGCCCTATTGGCTGGGCTCGGCGCCGCGCTGGCGTCGGTGTCGCTGCTGGTCGCCGGCTTCGCTGATCAGCTTGGTGCGGTGTTCCCCGCCATCGAGCCGGGCACCCAGCTCTCGCCGGTCAACTTCGACTACTCGGGCCCGATGGGCCTGTGGAACGTCCTCAACGCCGTCGGCCTGGGCCTTGTGGTGATCGCCGTTCTCGCCTTCGTGGCCCTTGCCCTGCGCTCATTCCTCGGCGGCCCGGCCGCCGGCAACGATCCGTGGGGCGGCCAGACGCTCGAGTGGGCCACCACCTCGCCCGCCCCGAGCGACAACTTCAGCGTGATGCACGTGGTGAAGTCCGCGGAGCCACTGATCGACCTCCAGCCCTCGAACCGGAGTGATGCCTGATGATCGCCCTTCCTTCGGCCCCGGCCGGCGCTCGGCGCCGCCAGCTCTTCGTCGGCGCGGCGCTCGCCTGCGCCGCTGCGGCCTCGATGTTCATGGGCATGCTTGCCCTGTGGCTGCGCATGCGCGATCAGGCCCGTGCCGCCGGCACCGCCTGGCTGCCCGATGGCGTCAAGGTGCCCGAGGTGGCGGCGAACATCATGTTGTTGTCGCTCATCCCGGCCTGCGTCTTCGCTCAATGGGCGGTCTACAGCGCCAAGCGCGACGACCGGCCCCACACCGGCCTGGCCCTTGCCCTCGTCGGCGCGGTCGGGCTGATGTTCATCAACGCCCAGGCCTACATCTGGTCGCAGATGAAGCTGCCGGCCAACGGTGGCACCTACCACTCGATGTTCTACACACTCACCGGCACGTTGATGGCCGCTGCCATCGCCGGTGTGGTGTTCAGCGCGGTGACGGCCTTCCGCTATTTGGCGGGCCGCTCGGTCGACCGTGAGGTCGTGTCCGCGCATGCGCTGTACTGGTACGCCTTGAGTGCCGCATCCGCGGTGCTCTGGTTCGTGGTCTACGTGACGAAGTAACGGAGCAGGAATGTTCACGACTGGTTCCAAACTGTTCTTCGGGGCATCGGCGCTCGCGCTGGTGAGTGCCCTTGTGGTGGCCGCCTGCACCGACGGGCCATTGTCGTCCGCTGGTGTCCTGGGCTTGCTGTCCGTGATGGGCATCCTCGCCTTCCTCGGCGGCGTCAACTACGCCAACCGCGACTGCAATGTCTCGGGGATGGACGAGGCTGCCGCTGAGACGGCTGCCGCCGCCCATCGTGCCGGCCGCCCCAGCGCGTGGCCCGCCGCCGCCGCCCTTGGCGTGGCCGGCCTGGTGATCGGTGCTGTCAGCAAGCCCGTGGTGTTCAAGGTCGCCGTCGTCCTTGTCCTCGCCGGTGTCGTCGAGTGGATGGTCCTGGGCTGGAGCGAGCGGGCCAGCGACGACGACGAGTTCAACGCGAACACGCGCCGGCGCCTGCTCTACCCGCTCGAGATCCCGATCCTCGCGGCCGTTGCGCTCGGCGCGATCGTCTACGCCTTTTCGCGCGTGATGCTGCGTCTCGACAAGGATCCGGGCAAGGTCGTGTTCGGCGTCATCGCCGCACTCGTGGTGTTCGGTGCGTTCGTGTTCGCCCATCGCCGTGGTGCGTCCAAGCGCACGGTCGTCGGCATCACCACAATCGGTGCCCTCGCTCTATTCGGGGTCGGGGTCGCCTCGGCGGTGCAGGGCCAGCGCACGATCGAAGCGCACCCAACGACCGTCAGCGAGCAGGCGTGCTTGCAGGCCGGCGCGGTGGGTGAGGCCGACGACAATGCCTCGCAGGATGTCGCCGCCAAGAGCAGTGTGTTCGCCAACGTGTACCTCAACAGCGATGGCACGCTCGTGGCCCAGCCCAACGGCTACGACGGCGCGGCGAAGTCCGAGCTGAGCGTGCCGCGCGGCGCCCAGGTGCGCCTGCTGTTCCACAACGGCTCGGGCACCGAGCGCCGTCTCACGGCGCGCCTGGGCACCTTCGGCACCGGCGCCGAGGCGCTCGTGTGCACCACGATCGTCCACGACGGCCAGGAAGCATTCCTGGAGTTCAAGGTCGCCAAATCGAACGCTGCCAGCAGTACGCCGCTGGTGCTGGCGGTGCCGGGCGTCGATGGACAGTCCATCCAGATCGTGGTGCCCTGACCCCCACGGTTCGCCGTATCGCTGCGGTGCTGGCCCTCATCGGTCTCTCCGCGTGCACTGACTACCGCCCCCGTGGCGTGTCCGCGCATGATGCGTGGCTGCGGCCCACGACTCCGGGGGCGACGAGCGCAGCGCTTTATGTGCGCATTGACAACCACAGCCCCGTCAGCGACGCCCTCGTCGACGGTTCCGCGCCACCGTGCATGGTGCTCTCGGTCCACGTCACCACCACGGACTCGTCCGGCGTGGCAGTGATGGGCGAACCGACCGCACATGCCACTGAGATCGCCCCTGGCGGCCGTCTCGACCTGCAGCCGCAGGGACTGCACCTGATGTGCTACGGGCTCGCTGGGGCCCTTGTCAGCGGTGACTCGTTCGACGTCACGCTGCACTTCCGCGAGGCCGGCTCGGTGGTGGTGCGGGCGGTCGTCGACGACCGCTGATGTGACCTGTGCCGCACCACTCACTTCGGGACTTTGGTCCCTGGTTGGTCGTCAGGGTGCCTTAGCACTATGGCGGAGCCATGGTCACGAGGGGGTCCCGATGAAATCTGCGCGCAAGGACTGGATGTTCCTTGGCGTGTTCTGGGTGCTCTTCACCGTCATCGGTTTGGTGATGGTGTGGAAGCTGCAGCTGCTGCCTGCCGGTTATTCAACAGAGGCCGAAGTCGGCGACGAGGCGTACAAGCTGCTCATCGCGCTTGCCGTGCCGATCTTCGCCGGCGTGTGCGCCGCGCTACTCACGATCCTGATCCGCCAGGTCGACAAGCACACCTCCGACGAGGTCGAGACCCAAGACGGGCCGGCCGTGCTCACCCACAAGAAGCTCGTGCCCGCGTGGGTTGGCGTGAGCGCCGTCCTCGCCATCGGCCTGGCCGTCGATCCCGGCTTCATCGGCCTGCGCGACATGCGCGGCGAGTCGAGGGCCGACATCGTCGTGTATGTGCAGGCTCAGCGTTGGTCGTGGAAGTTCACCTACGACGAGGCGGGCACCGAGGTCAGCACCACCGAGCTCGTGCTCCCGATCGACCAGCGGGTCCTGTTCGACATCACCTCGGTCGACATCATCCACTCGTTCTGGGTGCCCGGGTTCCGCACGAAACTCGATGCCGTGCCCGGTCGTCACACCAAGCTCTACATCACCCCCGACGCGTTGGGAGATGGCAACATCGACTCCACGCTGCGCGTGCAGTGTGCAGAACTCTGCGGAATCAGCCACTCCACGATGATGGCGCCGATCCGCATCGTGAGCGAGGCCGACTTCGAGGCCTGGCTGGCCAGCATCAGAAAGGAAGCGTGACCACCATGTGGCCATTGATCCGCGCCTTCTTCGGCGCAGTGTTCGGCTATCTGATCGGTGCCGCGTTGGTGCTGCTCATCCAGCAGGACGGCATCAACTCCGAGCTGGCGATCCTCATCGGCTACGTCGGTGGCCTCGTCGGCTGGCTCCTCGGTATCGGCCTCGGTAACACCTGGGTCCGCCAACTCGTCGGCCTCGAGGCCAAGCCCGACCGTGTCGACGGCTGGCGCCGCTATTTCACGTTCAACACCGACCACAAGGTGATCGGGATCCAGTACGGCGTGTTGTTCATCGCCGTGCTCGGCCTCGGCGGCATCTCCGCGATGCTGATGCGCATCGAGCTCATGTCGCCCGGCAAGACGATCATGGACGGCGAGCGTTACAACCAGGTGATGAGCATGCACGGCATCCTCATGGTCGCCGTCGCCGTCGCCGCCACGATGGGCTCGCTCGGCAACTACCTGATCCCGATCATGATCGGCGCCGACGACATGGCGTTCCCCCGGCTCAATGCGCTGAGCTTCTGGCTGATCCCGCCGGTGGCCTTCGGCCTGTTGATGGCCCCCGCGATCGGCGCGTTCGACACCGGCTGGACGGCCTACCCGCCGTTCTCGGTGGTGGCCAACAAGGGCAACGTGCTGTTCTGCGCCGCCGTGATCGTGTTCGGCCTCGCGTCGATCTTCGGTGGCCTCAACATCCTCGTCACGGTGATCACGATGCGGGCCAAGGGCATGACCTACGGACGCCTGCCGATCTTCGTGTGGGGCTCGGTTGCCGCCTCGATCCTCAGCATGCTGCTCACCCAGTTCTTCGCCGCCGCCCTGGTGCTGGTGCTGATGGATCGCATCGCAGGTACGACGTTCTTCAACGGCAGTACTGGCGGTGATCCGCTGCTCTACCAGCACCTCTTCTGGTTCTATTCGCACCCAGCGGTGTACGTGATGGTGCTACCAGGCTTCGGTGCCGCGCTGGAAGTGATCACCCACATGGCGCGCAAACCGTTGTTCGCCTACAAGTGGGCGGTCGGGGGGTTGATGGGCATCGTTGCCCTATCGGTAGTCGTGTGGGCCCACCACATGTTCACCTCCGGCATGGCCAACTACTTCCACGCCCCCTTCATGTTCCTCACCGAGACGATCTCGGTGCCCACGGGCATCATCTTCCTCTCGGCGCTCGGAACGCTCTGGCGAGGAAAGATGCGCCTCGAGGCGCCACTCCTGCTCGGGCTCATCTGGGTCTTCCAGTTCCTGATGGGCGGCATCACCGGCATCTTCCTGGCCGACGTCGCCACCGACGTGAACCTGCAGGACACCTACTTCGTGGTGGCCCACTTCCACTACACGATCATGGGCGGTGTGGTGTTCGGCTTCCTCGCCGCGGTGCACTTCTGGTTCCCGAAGATCACCGGCCGCATGTACAACAAGAAGGTCGCGACGGTTTTCGCGATCTGGATCGGCATCGCCTTCCAGACCACGTTCATCCCGATGTTCTATGCGGGCACCAATGGCATGAACCGCCGTATCTCCGACTACGCGAAGGACCTCTCGGGCGTCAACATGTGGATCTCGCTGTCGGCCTTTGTGCTCGGCGCGGGCTTCTTGCTGTTCTTCGGCAACCTGATCTACTCGGCGATCAAGGGCCCGAAGGTCAACTCGAACCCCTGGAACGCCACGACGCTCGAGTGGCAGGTGTCGTCGCCGCCGCCGCTCCACAACTTCCCCAGCGTTCCCGAGATCACGGGCGAGACGTACCCGTACGGCACGGGCTCGCTGGTCAACGCCGTCATCGCCGGAGGAGACTGACCCATGGCCGAGCACAACGACCCCGTGTCACTGAAGGAGCACTTCCGCACCGTCGTCACGCGCGGTATCGCGGTGGCGCTGTTGCTGGCCGTGTTGAGCCTTGGTGAGTACTACCTGGCGTCCAAGTACGACAACCCGACCTGGGTGATGGTGCCGTTCATGGTTGCCAAGGGCGCGCTCATCCTCGACACGTTCATGCACATCCGTGCCCTGCGCAATGATGGAGCCCACTGATGGCACTTGCAGTCGACACCGTTCACGCCGGCCACGACGCCCACGCTGCCGTGCCCACCTGGCGGCCCAAAGCGAACCGCCTCGGGCTGTGGTTCTTCATCTTCTCGGAGACCTTCCTCTTCGCCGCGTTCATCGCCTCGCGCTACATCCTGGTGGGCACCGACAAGCCCAACGACCTCAACCAGGGCCTGGCGCTGTTCCTCACCATCGTGCTGCTGCTCTCCTCGATCAGCGCCTACCTCGGTGAGCAGGCGATCGCGCACGACGAGCGGCGCGTCTTCACCTGGAGCCTCTCGATCACCATCCTGCTCGGCCTGGGCTTCATGGTGGGTGTGTGCTTCGAATGGAAGGAAGCGCTCGAGTTCTTCCCGCCGGGCACCACCTTCGGCAGCACGTTCTTCATGCTCGTCGGCTTGCACGCGTTTCACGTGGTGACCGGCCTCATCGCCTTGAGCGCTGCGCTCCTCCAGGGCCGCAAGGGTCGCTTCGGCCCCGGCAACTACTGGTTCGTCGAGGCCGCAGTGAAGTACTGGCACTTCGTCGACCTCGCCTGGGTGGTCATCTACCCGACCCTCTACCTCGTCGGTCGGTCCGTCGACTTCGTCGCCGGTTGACATGAACGGCCGGCTCGAGGGCCGGCTCGGACGGTGGTTACGCGGCGGCGCGCTGGTGCTGATGTGCACCCTCGCGATGTGGATCGTCTGCGCCATCGCCCTTTACATCTACGCAGGTGAGGGCCGCGACCCGCGCCGCTACGACCTCGTCATCCACAAGGGCACCGACGAGCTCGTGGCCGCTGGGCAGAACCCGCTCGCCTTGCCATCGCACTGGAACCTGCGCTCGGGCGACGTGCTCGTGCTCGACAACCGCGAGGACTCGCAGCAGACCTTCGGCGCGTGGTCGGTGGGGCCCGGCGAGCTGCGTGAAGTGGTGCTGCGCCCGTTCACCGGCCTCGTGCAGTGCACCCTGCACCCCGAGGGCGAACTCGTCCTCGACGTGGCCCCCGTCAGCACCGACTGGAAGCTGGGCCTGCTGGCGACGATGGCGTTCGGACCCGCCCTCGGCCTCGGCGCGGTCGGTGTTGCTCGCCTCACGGGTGCGTTGCAGAACCACGAGGAAGGCACGCGCAGGGAGACGTGGCCGCCGCCGTCGGCCAACCGGCCCCTGCTCGTGCTCACCGGCATCCTGGCCGTCGCCGCGACCGCGACCACGCTGGTGCTGATGCACCCGTGGGACTCCAGCAAGGACGCCACCCTCGACGGCTTCGTCGAGAACCCGATTCGGGACGTGAGTACCCAGTCGCTGCCCGACTCGGCCACCGGGGCCGACCTGCCCTTCGTCGCCCGACGGGGCGGCCTGATGCTGGTGTTCTTCGGGTACACCTCGTGCCCCGACGTGTGCCCCACCACGATGTCCGACCTCGCGAAGGCGCTGCGCAGTCTCGACCCCGCCATGGCCGGCCATGTCGAGGTGGCGATGGTCACGGTCGATCCCGAGCGCGATTCGGCGGCGCAGATGACGACCTACGTGACCCACTTCGGCGTCGGCTGGCGGGGCCTGCGCACCGACGACCGCAACCGCCTCGACGCCGTCGTCGACGCCTTTGGGGCGACCTACCAGTACGGTGCCACCGCCATTGACGGCAGCTACGAGGTGGCCCACTCGGCGTTCGTGTACGGGGTGGACGACACCGGGCACGTCGTGGTGGAGTGGCCGTCGGGGATGTCGCCGGACAAGGTTTCTCGCGATCTGGCTCTGTTGTTGGGTGCCGCCGATCAGGCGGACCAGTGACGAACGGCCACGAATCCCAAGCCGGGACGAAAGTCCCTAGTGAAGCGGGGCCCACGCTGACTGAATATCGTCCCGTGACACACAGTGACGAGTCTGCTCGTACTTCCGCGGACGGGCACAGGTTGCCGCCGCGCGTCGCGCGCACATGGATCCGGGTGATCGTGTTTGCCGCGGTCGCCGGTTACGTACTCGCGATCTCGGGTTTGGCCAAGGCGCACGACAAGGGCGGCACCGGCTTCCAGCTCTTGATGGTGGCTGTTTCCGGTCTCGTACTGGTGGGTGCACTCCTCCTGCGCCGCCGGGCCATCGCCGGCTCGGTGGGTGGTCTCGGTCAGCACGTCCTCTGGCTCGGGTTCGTCCGCGTGACACTGACGGCTGCGATCGTCCTGGCAGTGATCGCCACCATCCGCTCGACTCCCCAGCAGCAGGCGTTCCCGGCCATTCTGGCCGTCGTCAGCCTGTGGCTGCTCACCATCGTCATCCGTTTCGACTCCGCGGCACGCGACGCCGCAGCCGTAGGGAGCCCCTCATGAGCCAACAGACCTCCGCCGACGCCGCCCAGGGGCCGCGTGAGAGCTACCTCGGCCAACGCGAGGGCAAGCTCACGCTGATCTCCGTCGTGGCGATGCTCGCGTTGGTGCTGTCGTATGTCGGGTTCATGCGCGCCGGCCACACCACGGCCTTCGGTGGCTTCCTGCCCAAGGATCTCGCTGCGTCGGGCAGCACGGTGTACAGCTCGAAGTGCGCGTCCTGCCACGGTGGCGCAGGTGGCGGCGGCGTCGGCCCGGCGCTCACCGGCGGTGCAGGCTCGGTGACCTTCCCGGACCCGATCGATCAGGTGCGCTGGGTGATCCTCGGCGCGGCCGATCCGAAGGGCGCCGCGCTCTACACGGCTGCCGGCAAGACGGCCACCGGCGCGATGCCCGCGTGGGGCACCAACAAGCTGCTCACGCTCACCGAGATCGTCCATGTCGTGCTCTACGAGCGCTACGAGATCGGTGGCATCCAGGTGTCGACCGATGTGGCCCTGTGGGACAGTGGCCTCGCGGCGGTGCTCACCGAGTTCCCCGACCTCGGCTTCACCCAGGCCGATGTCGATGCGCTGCTCGCCGAGATCGACGCAGCTGCGGCCGTCGGCTGACCGGCCTGAGCCGTCTCCCGCGCTGACTCAGCCCACGTCCAACTCGCTGGCCACCAACGCCTTCAGTTCCTCCGCGCCGAGTGCACCGATGTGTACCGCGGCGATCGTGCCATCTGCGCGCACGAACAGCGTGGTGGGGAGATCGGCGATGCCGAACTCGACCTGCACCATGCCGTTCGGGTCGCGGTACAGCGGGTACGTCACCCCCAGCTCATCGGCGAAGGCGGTCATTTCGGTGTGGCTGTCGAGCGGGTCAATGCCCACCACCCCGACCCGGCCGGCGTACTCCGCGGCGAATGCCTGCAGCGCCGGCATCTCCTGGCGGCACGGGGCGCACGTGGAGGCCCATACGTTCAGCACGATGGGGGTATCGGCGAGCGAGGCGAGCGTGTGGGCGAGGCCATCGGTGCCGAGCACGCTGACATCGCCCGGGAGGCTGCGGTTGGTGATGTCGGGGGCCGTCTCGACCGCCCCGGTATCGCCGACGCCTTCGATGACCACACGCGGGTCGGTGTCGGTGCCCCCGTCGTGGCCCCACCACCACACGCCGGCGGTCACGACGACGAGCCCGGCGGCCACGCCTGCCTGCAGCGAGGGTCGGCGCGCCATGCGTGCATGGTACCGACGACCCGGCCGATGGATTGGGCCACCGCCGAGGCGCCCTGCTACCGTGCCGAACGGCGCGAGGGAATCGGGGCCTTGGGCCTAGATGTCGTAGGACCTTGGACCCTAGACGCGGCTCGACGAAAGTGGATTCGGCTCCCACCCGGCGGCTAGCCTCGCCGCCGTGCTCGTGAAACCCTCCCGCCGCCGTGTGACGGCGCTCGCGGTCCTCGGACTCGTCCTGGCCGGCTGCGCCAAGGACGCGCCGCAGGACACCTTCGATCCCGCTGGCCCCAACGCCCGAACCATCGACGATCTCCAGCGCCCGGTGTTCTACATCGCCGGTGCCGTCGGCCTCATCGTCTTCGGGGTGATCGGCTACGCGCTCTGGAAGTTCAAGGACCGCGGCCAGGAGATCCCCGAGCAGTCCCACGGCAATCCGAAGCTGGAGATCGCACTCACGATCCTGCCGGCGATCATCCTCGCCGCCATCTCCGTCCCGACGGTCAGCCAGGTGTTCTCCCTCGACAAGAAGGACAACGACTGCGTCATCAACGTCACCGGCCAGCAGTGGTGGTGGGAGTACGACTACGAGAAGGGCAGCACCTGCGGCGGGGTGGAGATCACCGAGTCGATCGTCACCGCCGGCGAACTGGTGATTCCCGCCGACACGCCGGTGCTGTTGCGTATCACCAGCCGCGACGTGATCCACAGCTTCTGGATCCCACGCCTCAACGGCAAGCGCGATGCCGTGCCCGGCCGCCTGCACACCCTGCGCATGCAGGCCGACCAGCCGGGCATCTACACCGGCCAGTGCACCGAGTTCTGCGGCCTCAGCCACGCTCGTATGCGCCAGGCCGCAGTGGCGCTCACCACGGCCGACTTCCAGACCTGGGTCACCAATCAGACCGAGGCCTACTCGAAGCCTGCAGAGGGCAGCGCGGCAGCCGTCGGCGAGAGCACGTTCATCGCCCAGTGCAGCCGCTGCCACCAGGTGAACGGGCTCACCGACCCCGAGGGCAATCCGGTGCTCTCCGAGCCCGACCTCGCCGTGCTCTCGGGCGCCGCCCCCAACCTGACCAACCTGATGACCCGCACGGCGTTCGCCGGTTGGACGTTCGACCTCATCAACGACAGGTGCCGCGATCAGCTCTGGAACGCGAGCTCGAAGGACTTCGGCGCCTTGTACCTCCAGGGCGTGTGGATGAACTCTCCGCCCGACGCCACCTTCCCGGTGTGCTTCAACGAGGCCAACCTGCGCGAGTGGCTGCGCAATGCACCGGCGATGAAGCCGATGTACACCGACCCGGCACGGCTCGGCTCGACGGGTGGCCTCACCCGCGGCATGCCGAACCTGCATCTCACCGACGCCCAGATCGACCAGATCATCGCCTACCTGCTCGAGCGGAAGTAACGAAAGAGCACCAAAGATGGCCCTCATCGAATCACCCGTCCCCACGATGGCCGCCCGCACCGGCGGGTTGGTAACCCCGAGCAGCGCGCTCGGCGTCTTCCGCCGCCCGGTCGAGACCACTGGCTGGAAGTCGTGGCTGTTCACCGTCGATCACAAGAAGATCGGCATCATGTACGGCTTCGTGTCGTTGTTCTTCTTCCTGGTGGGCGGGTGTGAAGCCCTGCTGATCCGCCTCCAGCTCGCGGCTCCGGACAACACGATCCTGGGCGCCGGGCTCTACAACGAGATGTTCACGATGCACGCCACGACGATGGTGTTCCTCTTCGTGATGCCGATGGCCGCCGCGTTCGCCAACTACTTCCTGCCGCTGCAGATCGGCGCCCGTGACGTTGCCTTCCCACGCCTCAACGCGCTGAGCTTCTGGATCTTCCTGTTCGGCGGCATCTTCCTCAACACCTCGTGGTTCCTCGGCGGCGCGGCCGACGGGGGTTGGTTCATGTACTCGCCGAACAGCAGCCGCCTGTTCTCACCGAGCCATGGCGTCGACTTCTGGGTGCTCGGCCTGCAGATCATCGGTATCGCCTCGCTCATCAGCTCGATCAACCTGATCGTCACCGTGCTCAACATGAGAGCGCCGGGGATGACGTTGATGCGCATGCCGGTGTTCACCTGGATGGTGCTGGTGGTGCAGTTCCTGCTGCTGTTCGCCCTGCCGGTGATCACCGTGGCGTTGTTCCTGCTCGGGTTCCAGCGCAATTTCGGCGCCGCCTTCTTCGATGTCGACAAGGGCGCCGACCCATTGCTCTGGCAGCACCTGTTCTGGATCTTCGGGCACCCCGAGGTGTACATCATCATCCTGCCGAGCTTCGGCATCATCTCCGAAGTGCTGCCGACGTTCGCCCGCAAGCCGCTGTTCGGCTACAAGTTCGTGGTCTTCTCCGGGGCGGCGATCGGGTTCGTCGGTTGGGGCGTGTGGGCTCACCACATGTTCGCCAGCGGCCTCGGTCCGGTGAGCGTGGCGGCATTCTCCGTGGCGACGATGCTCATCGCCATTCCCACCGGTGTGAAGATCTGCAACTGGACGCTCACCCTGTGGGGCGGCAAGCTCTGGTACACGACCGCGATGAACTTCGCGATCGGCGTGATCGTGCTCTTCACGATCGGCGGCCTCTCCGGCGTCACCCACGCGGTGGCCCCTGCGGACACACAGCAGACCGACACGTACCACATCGTGGGCCACTTCCACTATGTGATCGTCGGTGGCGCGGTGATGGGCCTGTTCGCCGGCTTCTACTTCTGGTGGCCGAAGGTGTTCGGCAAGCTGCTCAGCGAGCGCATCGGCAAGTGGAACTTCTGGCTGATGTTCTTCGGTGTCAACCTCACGTTCGCGCCGATGCACATCCTCGGAATGCAGGGCCAGCCGCGGCGCATGGTGGTGTGGCCCGAGAAGCTCACCGGTGAGGGGTTCTTCAACCTCGACTTCTGGAACAAGATGTCGACGGTCGGGTCGTTCCTCATCGCCACCGGTGTGCTGCTGTTTGTCATCAACATCGTCGTCACGGCCCGTACGGCCAAGCCGGCGCCGCTCGATCCGTGGGACGCGCGCACGCTCGAGTGGATGACGGCCAGCCCGCCCAAGCCGCACAACTTCGACTCGATCCCCACGGTGCACGCGCTCGACGAGTTCTTCCACCGCAAGTACGAAGAGATCGACACCGACAAAGGTGCTCGACTGAAGAAGGTGCGCACCGGTGAAGAGGTGCTCGCCGCCGAGGAAGCTCGCGCCGATGCGCACATCCACCTTCCGGCGCCGTCGTACTGGCCGATCGTGCTCGCCTTCGGCCTGCCGATCATTGCCTACGGCGTGATCTACAACCTGGTGCTGTCGGTGGTCGGTGCCGCAATCCTGATCCTCGGTGCCTTCGGCTGGGTGCTCGAACCCTCCGTCGCCGACGAGAGTGACTACGAGCCGCCTGCCACCGAGGCCGCCCCCACGAAGGAGCTCGATCCCGTTGGCTGACATCGCCGTACACGACGTGACCGCCGCCGCGCCCGATCACGCGCTTGCCGCTCACGGTGCGCACACCACCTCCACCGGGCTCAGCAACAACAAGCTGGCGATGTGGCTGTTCCTCGGCAGCGAGTGCCTCCTGTTCGGCGGCCTGATCAGCACCTACATGCTGTACCGCGGCCGCCATGGCAGCGGCCCCGGCCCCGCCCAGCTGTTCGACATCCCACTCACCTCGCTGAGTAGCTTCGTGCTGTTGATGAGCTCGCTGACGATGGTGCTTGCGGTCAACTCGGCCAAGCGCAAGGACGACGGGAACACCAAGCTCTGGCTGATTGCCACGGCGCTGCTCGGCTCGCTGTTCGTCGGTGCCCAGGTGTACGAGTTCACGTCGTTCTACAACGAGGGCGTTGGCTTCACGACGAGCCTGTTCTCCTCCAGCTTCTTCACCCTCACCGGCTTCCACGGCGTGCACGTGTCGATCGGTGTGCTGTTGTTGATCGCCCTCGCGGCGATGATCAGCCGCAGCAAGGTCGTCGGTGACAAGGCCGAGGTCGTGGAGCTGATCGGCCTGTACTGGCACTTCGTCGATGTCGTCTGGGTGATCATCTTCACCCTCGTCTACCTGATCCCGGCCTGAGGTATCCCGATGAGCGCAGTCACCGAACACGCCGAACACCACGAGCACCACGGCCATGCCCATGGAGCCGAAGAGCCGCACATCCCCACCGACCTCTATTTCATCAAGGTCGCAATCATCCTCGCGGTCATCACGGCGATGGAGACGAGCACCTACTGGATCGACCTCCACGGCTGGGGCACGCCGCTGCTGCTCGTCATGATGACGATCAAGTTCTTCATGATCATCTTGATCTTCATGCACCTGAAGTTCGACAGCCCGCTGTTCAGCCTGATGTTCTACATCGGCCTCGGGTTGGCGGTCGCCGTCTACTGCGTGGCCCTCTCCACGTTCCAGTTCTTCGCCTGAGCCGGTCATGATCGCCGCCGCTCCGTTCGCGGACCCGTGGCGCTTCCAGGCCAACGTCGAGGTCTATGTCCTCGTCGCCTTCTTGATCGGCGCGTTCGTCTACACCGTGCGCGTGCTCGGCCCGCAGGCCGTGCCGGCGGGGCAACCCGTCGTCAGCCGGCGCAACCTGTGGTGCTTCGTGATGGCGATGCTCGTGCTGTTCGGCGCGAGCACATGGCCGATCCACCAGATCGGTGAGGACTACCTCTACAGCGTGCACATGGTGCAGCACATGCTGCTCAGCTATGTGCTGCCGCCGCTGGTACTGCTGGCGACGCCGGAGTGGCTGATGCGGGTGCTCATCGGCAACGGGCGGGCGTACCGGGTGGTGGCGTTCTTCACCAAGCCGGTCGTTGCTGCCGTCATCTACAACCTCGTGATCATGCTGTTGCACGTGCCGGGCGTGGTGAACACGGCCACCGTCAACGGCCCGCTGCACTACTCGCTGCACCTGCTGCTCGTGGTCACGGCGTTGCTGATGTGGGCGCCGGTGGTGGGGCCGTTCGCCGAATTGCAGATGAGGCCCGGCGGCAAGATGGTGTACCTGTTCCTGCAGGGCGTGGTGCCCACCCTGCCGGCGATGTGGCTGTCCCTGGCCGACAAGCCCGTGTACCGCCACTACGGCAGCCAGCCGGTGCGGGTGTGGGGCGTCTCGGTGATGGATGATCAGCAGATCGCCGGCCTCATCATGAAGATCGGTGGCAGCACCTACATGTGGGTGCTGATGGGCTTCATCTTCTTCGCCCGCTTCTCCAAGGAGTCCGCGACCGAGAACACCTACCGGCGTACGCCCGCGACCAAGGCCGGCTGAGTCCGCACGCCCCATCATTCTGAATGAGGCCCACGGTGGCTATTGCCGGAGGGGTGTGGGGTGGCTACGGTGCGTGTTGTTCGGCAGCGCGCGCATCGCGGGTTCTCGGACGGCGGCGAGCGGGATCAGGCGGAGGGTCTTCAATGCGGATGTGTCGTCGCGTAGATGCATCAGAGCGAACGCTTCACCAGTGGACAGGAGCGCTCATCGGAGTGCAGGCCGGGGCAACGGCTGGACTTGCGTGTGGTCCGGCCGCTGTTGTGTGTTCACCGGTCCTTGGACTTTTCGGGGGCGTTGCAGGCTCGGGTATCGCAGCTTGGCTTTGGGACCACGGGCTCGACCTTCACGCATGAGGCTGCAACTCGAACGACAGCAAACGGTCTCTGTGGTCCGTCTGCGACCGACCCGCGTGGTATCCACGTTGATTCCTCTCCTCGCTGCTGGCGTCTTCTTCCTTCTTGTGCTTCGGAAAGAAGATAAGTACTCGCTTGGCGCGCTTTCGGCGTCTGCCTCGCAAGCTGCCGTTGGCATTGGAACGCTTCTGACAGCGGCACTTTTCACAGACCTCACTTTGCGCGACTTCTGCTTGGTACGTTGCAGGCGCCGGACCTTGTCCATTTGTTTGCCCTTCGGTCTTGACCGACCTCTGGCGCGCCAGTTCCGGTTCAGGTTGGACGACTTTCCAGACATTGAGGTTCGGTTCCACGAAGCTGGTCGTCCAATGCACGATCGGGTCGTGGTCACGGTTTCAAACTCGAACGTCACGTTGCAGAGTTTCGTTGTTGTCTCGTCGTGGCTCGACGCAGACACAATGTCGAGGGTTCTTGCCGGCGCGTGGCGGCCCGGTGGGCTGGCGATCGGTTGATCCGAGTGTCGCACTGCCGCCGTGCTGTGGCCCTCCGGTCCTGCGTTGCGATCGTCGTCGGCTCGTGCGGTTCTCCCCCGCGCGGCACGCGCGCTTTACGCTTGCCCAGGTGGCAGGCAGCAACACGGTGGCGATCGACGACTGGGCGCAGTCGAACCCGACGATCCCACCGGTGCCGTTGGTGAGTTACGGCTATGACAGTGATGGGCGTGTGGTGAACGAGACGCTGCCGGGTGGTACCCGGTCGCGGACGTACACGAATGGGCAGCTCACCGGTTACGACGAGACGGTGCCGGGGCTGACGCGTGCCACCACGCTCACCTATGACGCGACTGGCCGGATCGCGACGGACACCACCGGGGCACTCACCACCGTGTACGCCTACGATGCCGGGTCGCAACTGGTCGGGGTGGTGCCAGGCACCGGGAACCCTACGGTGTGGACCTATGACGCGCTCGGGCGGCGGGCGTCGGAGAAAGTCGGCACGGCTGCCGCTACGAGTTATGTGTACGACGCTGCGGGCCAACTGTGTTGGACGACGACCAAGAAGCTCCCGGCGAGTCCGTCGTGTGCTGCGCCGCTGACGGGGGCGGCGAGGTTCACCTGGGATGGGGTGGGCCGGTTGACCGGTGAGTATCGCACGGCGACGAACAACATCGCGTACAGCTATGACGCCGCAGGGCGGCTCACGGGTGCGGTACGGGTCAACGGGGCGACGACCACGACGCACTCCCGCGGCTATGAACCGGATGGTCTGGTCGCGAGTGTCGACAACACCGTCGTCAACGCGACTACCACCACGTTGACTTCGACGACACTCGATTGGGATGTCACCAGCGGGGTTCCCGATTTGGTCGCGCTGACCAAGGACGGGATCAGTACCGACCTTGCGGGCGGTCCGGGTGGGTGGGCCACGGCGACGACCGGTCTCACGCCACGTCCGATCGGTCTCGATGTGTTGGGTTCGGCGATCCCCACCACCGGTACCACCACCCTGGCCCGCAACGCCACGTACACGGCGTTCGGTGCACCGTCGGGAACGAACACGTTCGAGCCTCGGCTCGGGTATCGCGGCGAGCTGACCATCGACAACCAGCTGTATCTGCGGGCCCGTAGCTATCAGCCGTCGATCGCCCGGTTCGCCAGCCGCGACCCCCGCCAAGGCGTCAACGGCACGACCACCATCGCTGCCAGCTATCACTACGCCGACAACAACCCACTCAACCGCACCGACCCCACCGGCATGCGCAGCACCATCGACGACGACGGCTTCGGAGTCACCATCCCGGTCACGGTCACCCCCTACTTCGCCAATCCCACGACGTGCACGGCGATGGGCTGCCAAGGTCCGCTGGCGGTGGGCGGTGGTGGCGGAAGCAGCGGCAGTTGGGCGGGAGAGCAGGCGAACCCCAACGAGCCGACGATGTCGATGGAGGAGGCGAGCAGGCTCATGCATGAGATCACCCAGGGACTTCTGACCGAGGACCCTGGTGGTTGGACAGCTGGCTTGTGCGGGTCCATTGACGTTGCGTTCGTCGCTGCCGGCGAGCTTCAAGGTTGCCTGGTAGCCTCCGGCGGCGGCCTTTACGCTGTCGGCTTCGTAGGAGCTGGCGCGGGAGCGCCAAGCCTGGGCGCCAGCGTTGGCGGATTCAGTTCGAACGCTGATGTCGAGAAGCTACGTGGCTGGTCCGTTTGCTTCGGTGGAAGTGTTGGCGAGGCGGCTGGGGCCATCTGCGGATCAATCCAGTACTCGGACCAATCACAACAGTGGGTGTACACAGACGCCGCGTCGCTGTACGTCGGCGCTGGCCCCAGCCTGTCACCTCTGGGTGGTGAGACGCACGTGATCTACGGGAAGACCGGCGTCACGGAACTGTTCAGCTGGGATTGGCTGAAGTTCTGGGAGTGGGACCTGTGGTGAAGTATCGGTGGACGAGAGCGAGCGCCTCCGGCTGGTGGACTCGTGAATCTCCGCATCGGCAGTGGGTGCGACGGCATCGTCGTGTTGTCACGATCGTCGTGGTGCTCGGTGTGGTCGGTGGGGTGATCAGTTCGCAGCTTCCGCATCCCGAGAGTGATGACCCGACGTCGCACACGAAGCGGGCGGCGTGGGTGCTGAGTCCGTTGGGCGAGGATGGTCCCACGGTTCGCTTCGAAATCGATCAACCGGCTGATTGGACACGAGTGACCGACTCGCGTTCGGCCGGACGGGTGCTGTTTGCGCACGCCGGTCGGGTGTACCTCGGGGTGGATCTCGCACCGCTTGGCATGCCTGATCGTCACTACCTCTCGATTCCTACGGAGGCGCTGTTCCCGATGGCGATCGATCTCTCGCCGGCGCAGATCGCGCCAAGCTTGGATCGTCGGCCGAAGGACTGCACGTTCCCGTCGGACACAGAAGATGCGTACGTAAGATTCTTCTTCGGCAAGGAGGATCTCGACCTTACGACGCCTTACGCCATCTGCGGGTCGGCGTCGTACAGCGATAGGGCTGGCACGATCAAAGCCGACGAGCAGTATCGCTCGGATGCTGTTGCACATCCTGCCGCCGATGAGGTGGTGAGGATCGAGGATCTTGGTGCCGCAGGTACGTACATGCTGGAGAGCCTGCGAGCGGGGATCCAGGGGTAGGGTGGCTGCGTCCACGCTCACTCATGACAGCACTAGCCGGATCGCGACGCACACCACCCGTGTGCTCACCGCCCTTTACCCGTACGTTGCCGGGCCGCAGGTTGTCGGGGCGGTGCCGAGCACCGGGAACGCGCCGGTGTGGCCATATGACGTGCTCGGGCCATGGGTCGTCGCGAACGTGAGCGTGCTCTTCTGCGTCGGCAACATGGGCTGCTCGCCGTTCCGGACGTTGCTGGAGCCTCGATCACCGAAGCATCCAAGGTTGCCACCGGCCAGGACCACGATGTGACGTTCACGTACCAGTTCGCCAGCCCCGATGCTGCGAACGCGGCCAAGCTCACCGTGTACGCGAAGTACACGGCCGCGAGGAGCTACCGCGTGGAGATCGATTCGACCACATCCACGGCCACGGTCATCCGCAAGATCGGCACTGCCAACACGATCCTGGGCACCATTTCGATCCCGGCCCCGACTGATGCCTCCAGGTTGCGGTTCCAGGTGGCGGGCACCTCTGTTCGGGTCAAGTCATGGGCTGCGGGCACTGCGGAACCGGTCGCCTGGACCGCCGAGTACGTTGCCAGCCCTGCCGTCACCACCAACGGCACGGTTCGCTTTACGCTTGCCCAGGTGGCAGGCAGCAACACGGTGGCGATCGACGACTGGGCGCAGTCGAACCCGACGATCCCACCGGTGCCGTTGGTGAGTTACGTCTATGACAGTGATGGGCGTGTGGTGAACGAGGTGTTGCCGGGTGGTACCCGGTCGCGGACGTACACGAATGGGCAGCTCACCGGTTACGACGAGATGGTGCCGGGGCTGACGCGTGCCACACCGGGTCTGCCGCGACTTTGGTTGACATCTCATTTGTAGGGCGTTGCCCTGCGGAAGGATGGATGCCATGCCCAAGAAGTTCCCGCCTGAGTTCAAGCGTGATGTGGTCACGGTCGCTCGTCGGGGCGAGTTGACGCGTGCCGAGGTCGCCGCGGATTTCGGGATCTCGGAGCAGTCCGTGAACCGTTGGATGCGCCAGGCCGACATCGACGACGGCATCAAGGACGGACTGACGACGTCGGAGCAGTCCGAGGTCGTGCAGCTGCGACGTGACAAGCGCCGTCTGGAGATGGAAGTCGAGATCCTGCGGCGGGCGACAGCGTTCTTCGCCCGCGACCACCTCCCAAAATGAGCTACCCGCTGGTCCGTGAACTGGCCGCCGAAGGAATCCCGGTGCGGTTGACCTGCGAGGTGCTGGGGTTCTCACCGCAGGCGTTCTACAAGTGGTGCAAGCAACCGGTCAGCGACCGCGACTGGGACGACGCGCACCTGACGAACGCGTTGATCGACGCGCACGGCGATGATCCGGAGTTCGGTTACCGGTTCCTGGCCGACGAGCTCGAGCTCGCCGGCCACACCATCGGTGAGCGCCGGGTGTGGCGGCTGTGCCGCCAGCAACGGCTGTGGTCGACCACGGTGCGCAAAGGCCGCCACGGTTCGGGCAAGACGCCTGGGCCGGCCGTGCATGACGACCTGGTGCAACGCAACTTCACCGCCGACCGGCCCAACGCCGTCTGGGTCACCGACATCGCCGAGCACCCCACCGGCGAAGGCAAGCTCTACTGCTGCCTGATCAAGGACCTGTACTCGAATCGGATCGTCGGCTACTCGATCGGCGAACGGATGACCCGCGAGTTGGCGGTCAACGCCCTGCGAGCGGCGATCGCCCGCCGCCGGTTCGTCGACACCGTCATTGTCCACTCCGACCGCGGGTCGCAATTCCGTTCACGAGATTTCGTTGCGGTACTCAAGGCCGCCGGCCTGTCCGGGTCGATGGGTCGCGTCGCCGCGGCGGGTGACAACGCGGCGATGGAATCGTTCAACTCGTTGCTGCGGAAGAACGTGCTCGACCGGCAACGCTGGAAGACCCGCGATGACCTGCGCTACGCGATCATCCACTGGGTCGAGCACACCTACAACCGGCGCCGCCGGCAACGCCGCCTCGGCAAACTGACCCCAGTCGAATTCGAACTCGCCTTCACCCACGAGGCAGCATGATCAACACACAACAACCGTCAACCAAAGTCGCGGCAGACCCGGGCTGGAGATCTGTTGATCCGCTTGTCACCTCGCCGTCGTGCGTGTGGGGCATCTCAGTGATGGACGACCAGCAGATCGCCGGCCTGATCATGAAGATCGGTGGCAGCACCTTCATGTGGGTGCTCATGGGCTTCATCTTCTTCGCCCGCTTCTCCAAGGAATCTGCGACCGAGAACAGCTACCGGCGCACGCCGGCAGTTTGACTCGGAATCTCGATGGGAACCCCGAGATCTCAAGGTAACCCTCGTCCATTGCGGTCAGCGATCGACACGCTGCATCGGCATCTGATCCGGCTTCGGGCCGGCGGATGGGTGTTTGGCGATCTGATCGCTCAGGCAGCGGACGGGCGCTCGGCGAGGGTGACCTGCAGGTCGAGCCGCTTGCCATCGCGGGTGAGGCTGATCGTCACGGTGGTGCCCGGTGCGGTGGTGAGCAGCACGGAGCGCAGTTGCTCCTTGGTGGCGACGGTCGTGCCGGCCACGTTGATGATCACGTCACCGGCCTGAATGCCGGCGGTTTCCGCCGGCGTGCCGCTCTGCACCGTCGTGACGGTGAGGCCGTAGGGGGTGTCGACGACGGTGACACCGATGAAACCGATCGGCGTGGCCGCCACGTTCTTGCCGGCCTTGAGATCGTCGAGGATTGGCTTGATCGTCTCGACGGAGATCGCGAAGCCGACGTTCTGGGCATCGCTGTAGCCGGCGGAGTTGATGCCGACGAGCTCGCCGGCGGCGTTCACGAGTGCGCCGCCCGAGTTGCCGTGGTTGATCGCCGCGTCGGTCTGGATGAGCCCGTGGAGCGTCACCGTATCCGACTCGATGAGGGTGCGGTCCAGCGCCGAGATGATTCCCGTGGTGACCGTCGGCGAGTCGCCCAGATCGAGCGCGTTGCCGATGGCCACCACCGCGTCACCCACTCGCAGCTGGGCGTCGTTGGCCATTGCGAGTGGGTGCAGCCCGCTCGTGTCATCGAGTTGCATGAGGGCCACGTCGTAGTCGGTGGAGGCGCCGAGCACCGTGGCGGCGCGGACGGTGCCGTCGGACATCTTCACGGTGAACACCGGACTGTCGAGTGCCTGGCCGGTGACGTCGGTCGCGTGCACCACATGGGCGTTCGTGAGCAGCAGGCCGTCGTTGGAGATGATGACACCCGAGCCGGCGGCCACCCCGACGACATCAGGGCCACTGCCGGTGGAGACCTCGATCGCCACCACCGCGGGCAGCACTTTCGCAAGGAGCTGGTGGAGGTCGCCGATTGTGGACGGATTGCCGCCCGAGACCGCAGGTGCGGTGGCGACATAGGTGACGCCGCCGTTGCTGTCGTCGGTGAGTTTCACGGTGGCGTAGGAGACGGTGGCGGACAGGGCTGCACAGGCTGCCGCGGCCCCCACCAAGCGCGCCGTGCGGGGGCGCGACGCCGGCGGAGGTGGCGGGAGGGTGCCGGTTGCGGTCGGGGGTTGACCGGGCTCGTGGTCGAAGAAGTGGTCATCGAGGATGGTCATGGCATCCATCATGCCGGAATACCCCTGAACCGACGCTGAAGTCCGCTGAAAGCAGCTTCAGTCCCACCTGAACAGGCGGGCGGCCAGCAGCGGGGTGACCGCGGCCCACGCGGCGAGCACGATCCAGCTCGTGCCCGGCTGGCTGCCGTTGCCGCCGATCGCCTCGCGCAACACGTCGGCGAGCGCGCCGCTCGGCAGGCCGTGCGCGATGGCGCGGATTGCGCCGGGGAGCTTGGCGAACGGGATCACCATGCCACCGAGGAGCAGCAGCACGAGGTACAGGCCGTTCAGCGCGGCCAGGTTGATCTCGCCGCGCAGGCGGCCGGCCATGGTGAGGCCGATGCCGGCGAAGGCCGCGGTGCCGAGCAGCACTGCGCCGATCGCGGCCGGCCAGTTGGTGGAGGCCGGCGACCAGCCGAGCAGGTAG